>JAQYVX010000018.1 GCA_030145305.1 Halarcobacter sp.
ATTTATCATTGTTCAGTAAAAGTAATAAGTAGAAATCAAGGACGTTCAAGTATTGGAGCAGCAGCATATAGATCAGGAGAAAAAATATATAATGAACGTGATGGATTAACCCATGATTACACCAAGAGAAAAGACGTGGAACATAAAGAAATATTAGCACCAGAACAAGTTCCAAAGTGGGTACATGATAGAAGTAAACTTTGGAATGAAGTAGAGAAATCAGAAAAAAGAATAAATGCAAGAACAGCAAGAGAAATCGAAATAGCTCTGCCAAATGAATTAAGAAGAGAACAACAAATAGATCTCTTAAAAGATTATGTGAAAAGTGAATTTGTATCTAAAGGTATGGTTGCAGATATTGTGATTCATGATAAACAAGATGGAAACCCACACGCACATATAATGCTTACAACAAGGCATATAGACAAAGAAGGTTTTACAACTAAAGAACGTAAATGGGATAAAAAAAATCAACTTGAAAAATGGCGTGAGGAATGGGCTAACTATGCTAATAAGCATTTAGAAAAGGCAGGATACAAAGAACGTATAGATCATAGAAGTCATAAAGAGCTGGGCATTGAAGAATTACCAACTAAACATTTAGGAGTGACAGCATCAGCTATAGAAAAACGTGGTGTAAATAGTGAAAAAGGAAATATCAACCGAGCAATTAAGAAACAAAATGAACAGTTAAAGCAAATTCAAAAGCAGATTGAAGAATACAACAAAGAAATTATAAAACTGGAAAAACAAAGAAAATTAGAGGAAAGAGCAAAGGAAGATCAGCAAAGGTCAGAAGAAAGAAAAAAGGTACACGAGAAACAAAGTAACAAACCTAAAACTGAAAGAAAAGTAAATTTAGATAAAGTTAAAGAAAAATATATTGAAACAAAAAATATATATAACAATTTAAATAGTTCCTTAGTTAAGCTAAATGATGAAATCAGAAAAAACCAAAGACAAATTAAAGATATTAGCAGAGCTAAAGAGGGAATACAAAATTATGATAGAGATATTGGAATATTAAAACAAGAGCATAAAAAAACTAATATGCTTCAGTTTAAAAAACGTAAAGAAATACAAAAGAAAATTGATAATTTAGAGCAAAGAAAAGAAAACATATATCAGATTATTGATAGAAACTATGGAATTAAGAATCTGGATGAGTTAGAGAAAATAAGCAGCGAGATTGAAAGTAATAATAAAATTTATAATGAAAAGTCACAAGAACTTAAACAAGGTATTAAAAAAGTTGATAATATAAGCAAATTATACGAAAGAGATTACACACTGGGCATAGCTCAGAAAAAGATAGAACAGTATAAAAACATGACGTATACAGAGAAGGTTCTTAAAGAACATCACTATAAAGAAAATATACATCAGCTTGAAAACAATCTATATGACAAAGAATATAGCATCATAGTATTAAGAGATAAGATAGATACATTAAAGGCCTTAGAAATGAAAATAGAGCGGTTAGAAAAGGAATTTAAAGAATTCCCACGTAATGAAAAAGAAGTAGTGAAGGCAGATATATTTAATTTCGAGAAACAACAAAAACAGATTACAGATAAATACGGAACTAAAGAGCAAATACAAGAAAAAATATCTAAGGATCAGGAAAGACAGAAAAGCAGGACAGCAAAAAAACAAACATTAAAAAATAGATTACAAGATTTAAAAAACACAAAAGGATTAAATGATGAAATAACTCTTAAAGATATTGAAAAGATAGCAGATAAATTAACCCCAAATGACAGAGAAATTTTAATTAAGGTCATCAGGAAAGAAATCCAAGTAAAAGAATTGAGTAAAGGCCATTCTAAGGGCATTGAATTGAAAGGTAAGGGGAGACAATAAACAATATTTATTGTCTCTTTTGTTTTTGTTAAAGAACTACCGCCTTCTAGTAACAAACTCACTTCGTTCGACGCTATCGCTGCTTTGTTACTTCCAGTTGGTTGAACTCTAAGGTATTGTTAAAGTCGCATTTGATAATGTTACATTGTGCAAAGTTATCGTTTTGCTTAGCTTGATGGCTATGGGTGTCCCCCTATAATAAATTTTTACATGAAAAATTTTACTATTTATAAATGAGCTGTAACAAATTTGACACATTTTACCTATATAATAACTGTAATTTCAGGAAAAAAACATTTAAAAGTTATTCCTTCCAAAGGATAGCGAACATTTTGAGAATGGAGGTGAAAATAAGCATTATAATTAATGCTGGTTGGTCATGTTAACATAATAAGCTAAATATAACAAATAAAAAGGAGGTTTTTTTAATATATGAAATCCAATAAGATTGTAAAGCTATTTATGTTGCTTTTTTTGGTAGTTATTGCCATAATCTTTTCTTCGGTAAAGTCAACAAAAATATGGTCAGATAAACCTGAAAAGATAGAACTAAATCGTAAAGAGGTGATTATTGAAGAAAATATAACGGTGGAGAATTTTGGTATTCAAAATGATCTTCCTAATGAATCATTAAAAAAAATATTTTCTCTACGATCTGAAGAAGAATTGAAAAAGGATATTCATTCCTTTGGATTTACAGATACACAATTAAAAGAAAAGATAAATAAAACATTGACCGTTGAAAGTGAACATGAAAGTAAAAACTGGAATAAGATTCGTTCTAAATTTATCTTATGGTTTATTTTTATGGGAATTATTTTTGCTATGTTAAAGAATAATAAAATTTCTTATAAAAATCGAAAATGGATCTATGCAATGAGTGTCCTACTATTTGGTATCATCTTAGGATCCGATCCTAGTCCAATGGGCACGGTAAAAGATGCAATTGTCCTTTTTGGTATAAAACGAATAGTTTTTCCACCTAGAATTATAGCTTTTACAGTTTTTATTTCAACAATTGTTTTTGCAAATAAATTTATTTGTTCATGGGGTTGCCAATTGGGAGTCCTCCAGGATCTCATCTTTAGATTAAATAGAAATGCTAAAGATAAAGATGGATTGATAAGACAATTTAAACCATCTTTTCTACTGTCTAATATAATTCGAATTCTATTTTTTATCCTGATTACCCTGTCTGCTTTTCTATGGTCAATGGATATCATTGGATTTATTGATCCATTTAAAATATTTAACCCTAGCGCAATAGGCCTTATAAGTGGAATTTTCATAGGCGTGATTATATTTCTTAGTCTATTTATTTATAGACCTTGGTGCCATTTCTTTTGTCCATTTGGATTGATAGGATGGATATTTGAAAAAGTTAGTTTGTTTAAAATAAATGTTCATTACGATAAATGCATAGGATGTGGTGATTGTGCAAAAGCTTGTCCTTCAACAACAATGGAGGCTATTTTAAAACAAGAAAAACGAGTGATTCCTGACTGTTTTTCATGCGGAAACTGTATAGAAGCATGTCCAACAAAAGCTATTCATTTTGAGTCAGCAAAAAGAAATATTTCTCAAAAAGAAAATTCAATACATAATTGAAGAAGTTAGGGTAATAAAACGAGGTTCTGGTGTAAGAAATATTAAATACTAGAACAATTCCTTTTTCAATTTTATTTTATGCCACTAAACCAAATAACTTATTGATAAATTCAATTTCAACAAGGGCACATCGATTTATACCCTCGACCTGCTCTTTTTTGGGGGGGGACCATAGCCTCAATCTAAGCATAAACTGTTGGTAGAGTTTTAACTTTAGGATGGGTTTAAGTTCAAGTGCTTAAGTAATCCCTAAATACGGTTTTAGGGATTACTTAAGGAGATTTTTTGTAGTTTTATTGTAAATTAGTAATTAATTTATATTAAATTGGTTATAAAAACAGGAAAAACATAGTGAAATAATTTTAAAGTAGAACTATAGACTTTGATTTTAAGATGAGTTTCAGGACTGTTTTTTCAACTATTTAGTCTTAAAATTGGATATTTACTACAGTCTATAAAACGTAGGTTAAAAAGACTATGTATGAACAAAGTTACTTTGAAGTTATAGCATCTTCGCTGGTACTATGCCAAATAAATAACCACCACATTATACATTTTATAATGTGGTGGTTGGGGTAATAAGACGGTAGCTGTCACCAGAGGAAAACTCAATTACGGGGTAATCCTAGGATAGCTACGATAAACCGCAAACTCAAATATTAAGAGCAAATCAATATTAAAAGTTGATTTGCTCTTAAATAAATTTTATTTCTT
>JAQYVX010000012.1 GCA_030145305.1 Halarcobacter sp.
CTCACACTCTCTCCATCTAACTCTCGTTTGATGTCGTTCGTCTGTTTTTGGACGGGAATTATAATAGATTTCTCCCCCCTTGTCAAGGATTTATTCTTTCATTCTGCTTAAATTTTGAATTTTATGGAGTTTGTGATGTTTTTGAGTAATAAAATGCCATTTTATAGCTATATTTCTAGATGAAAACTTTTTTATACTATCTTTTTTGTAAATAAAAAATATAAAATGATTTCTTTGATATATGTTTGTGAAGATAATTTAGAAGAATTAAAAGTTTAAATATAGTGAGGTACATAGCAATTCCTATCAAAAATAGAAGAAATTGCTATATTATAGAATAATTATTTATTTAACTTATCAACTATTTTTATAAGATATTCAGCCGAATTCTTTGCAGATGATTTTAAAAATTCATCAAAATCAAAACCTGCATCCATATCAGCCGTATCAGAAATGGCTCTTAAGATAAAGAAAGGAACATTTAAAGCATCACATACTACTGCAACTGATGCCCCTTCCATTTCCAAAGCATCAGCTTTAAAAACTTCTTCTATAAACTTCTTTCTTTCTTTAGAGTGTACAAACTGATCACCTGTAGCAATAATACCTTCTAAAACAGAAATATTATTTTCATTTGCAGTTTCAACAGCAATTGTTCTAAGTTCTTTTGATGTTTCTACAAAAACAGCACCTTCTGGTACATATCCATGAGGATGCCCAAAAGCTGTAATATCTAAATCATGTTGACAAAGTTTATTTGCAATAATTAAATCACCAATTTTTAAGTTTGAGTTTATTCCACCTGCAACACCAGAAAATAAAAGTGTATCACATCCAAATTTTTGAATAAGAGTACTTGCCGTTAAACTTGCAAATACCTTTCCTATTTTTGAATAAGCTACAACAATTTCCAATCCATTATAAGTTAACTCATAGTATTTATTTTTTGCATACTCTGTAACTTTTACATTTTCAAAATGAGATAATAGAGGTTCAATTTCCTCTTCCATTGCTCCCATTATTGCCAATTTAACCATTTAATTCTCCAATAACTTTTTCTAAAGATGCAAAATCACTAACATTTACAGTTGGTGTTCCTTTGCATATTTTTCTATTTAAGCCTTTTAAAACTGCTCCATTACCAAACTCAATAAACATATCAATTTTATCTGCATTTGAGGCAATTGATTGTTTATATTTTACAGGAGAAGTAAGCTGAGAAGATAAAAGCTCTATTGCCTCATCTTTTGTAGTATATTTTTCGGCTGTTACATTTGAAATCACAGCTTCAAATTCATCTTTTAAATATTCTTCTAAATATGGTTTTAAATTTTCAACCGCAGCTGTTAAAAGTTCACAATGAGAAGCAACTGACATATCAAGAACTATTGCTCGTTTTGCACCTGCTTCTTTAAAAGTGTCAACTAAACTTTCTAAATCAGCTTTAATACCTGCAAGAACTAATTGCCCATCCATATTATAGTTTGCTGGCCAAACTTGTTTTCCTAAATCTCTTTGCTCTTTACAAATAGCCTCAACAGCCTTATCATCCATTCCAACTAAAGCTAACATTCCAGCTCCAGCTCCTGAACAAGCATCAGTCATAAATAAACCTCTTTTATGAACTAATTCAATTGCATCTAAGTAATCAATTGCACCAGCTGCTACTAAGGCTGAAAATTCACCTAAAGAGTGCCCAAGTAAAAATTCTGCTTTTACATCAATTTTTTCTTTAAAAATTGCATTTGCTATTGAGCTTACTAATAGTATTGCAGGTTGTGTATATTCTGTTTTTCCTAAATTATCGTTCTCTTGAAATAAGAGCTCCTCAAAATTGATATTTAATCTTTTACTCGCATTTGAAATCATCTCTTTTGCAATATCACTATTTTCAAAAAAATCTTTTCCCATGCCAAGAGATTGACTTCCTTGTCCCGGGAAGATAAAAGCAACTTTCTTCATATTTATTCACCTTTTAATAAATTCTAGTTTTAATTTTGAGCAGTATTATACTCTTTTTACATAGTTTTTAAAATAAAAAAGCCCAAGAGCGTAGACTCTTGGGCTTTTTGTGTGTTATTGTAGTTATTAAATATAATATTTAATCAATAAGTATTTTCGCAGCCTGCGAACTATTAATTAACAACCACAACCACCATGCGATTTGGCAGGTTGCTCAGATCCACAAGAACCTTCATCGTTCCCTTGACCTCCACAACATCCGCCACCACCCATAGCAGCCATTCCACCTACAACACCAGTTTGAATTTCTTCTTCTGTTGCATCTCTTAGTGAAAGAATTGTTACTGAAAACATTAAAGTTTTTCCAGCCATTGGATGATTATAATCAATTGTTACTTCTTCATCAGTAAAACTTTTAACATTTACTTGTACAGTTTCACCTTGCTCACCTGTTCCGTATAAAGTCATACCTTCAGTTAACTCAATACCTGCAAATTGTTCTCTTGGTAAAACTTGCATAGCTTCTTCAGAAAATTCACCATATGCATCAGCTGGTTGAACTAGAACGTCAGCTTTATCATTTTCAGCCATTTCAATAACTTTTGATTCTAAGCCTGGAATAATTTGACCTTTTCCTGAGATAAATTCTAGTGGAGCTCCACCAACATTTGAGTCAAGTTGCTCACCTGTATTTGCATCTTTTAAATTGTATTCAATACCTATAACTTTTGACATTTGTTTCCTTTTAATTTTTATTGTATATTTGATAAGTTATTTGTAGCAGTTTTAGCTTCTTTTGAATCTGGATAGATATCAATTAAAGAGCTATAAAAATTTGCTGCATTAGAAAAATCTTTTGTTTTTTCAAAAGATATTGCACTATGAAGTAAAAGCTTTGGCATATATGAAGCTTTATCATAAAGCATTGCTGAAGTTTTAAAATATCTTATCGCATCATCATATTTTTTTCTATAATACCAAATTTCACCCAAATAATAATTGCTTTCAGCAGGCTTATAATTCGCAGCTATTAATCCTTCAAACATAGGAATAGCTTTTGTAAAATAATCCTTTTTAAACAATCTGATTGCTTCTTCTAAGATAGCACTCTTATCAGCTTTGGATGATACAATATTTGTTTTAGTATTTGTTTTAGTTTTAACACTAGTTTTAACATCTAAAGTTTTTTTTAGTGCTTCAAATTCATTTCTTGTAATGAACTGATTCATATTAGACTTAAATTCTTTTTCTGAAATATATGATTTATTAATTGTATTTGTAGTTTTAGAAAGTTTTGAAATTGCTGTTTTTAAACTTGTCATATTTTTCGTAAATTCTTCTTGCATAGATAAAATTTGTGAAGTTACATTTTTCAAATTTTCAATATCAGTTGAATGTTTTTCCGTTAATGTAGAATTTTCTTCAACTTTTTTAATAATTTCATTTAATTTTAAAACTGACTCATTCAATTTTTGAGAATCACCTTCGTATATTGACTCTAAGCCATCAATTCTTTCATTAATTGATTCAAGATTATATTTAACACCTTTAACTTTAGAGTCAATATTTACTAAGGTCTTTTTATTATCTAAAATATTTTTTTCTGCAGAATTTAATCCATATGGATTTTTTGCATTTATATCGCCAGCACCAAAAGCTGAAATTTCTTCAGCTACAGATAAGGTGCTAGCAATTATTAAAGTAGATATTATTAATTTATTCATATAAATTATTTAACTAACTTATGCTCTGATCTTCTATTTTTTTGCCAGCAAGTAGCATTTTTATCAGTACACATTGGATTACTTTCACCAAAACTAACTACTGATATATTTTGTGCAGCAATTCCATCCATTACTAAAGTATCTTTAACAACTTTAGCTCTTTTTAAACCTAATGCGTAATTATACTCATCAGTTCCCCACTCATCACAGTTACCTTCAACTTTAATTGTAGTTCCTGATTGAACAGCTGATAATTTATCTGCATTTGATTTAGCAACAGTTTTCATATTATTATTTAAATTATACTTGTCAAATCCAAAGTAAATATTTTCAATAAGTACTTTTTCACCATTGATCATGTAATAATACCCATTTTCAGCTCTTTCAAGTAATTCATCATTTATTACTACTTGCTCTTCTTGAACTTCTGCTACTTGCTCTAATGTAGACTCAGAAGTTTTTGCTTCTTCTGGACTTGTTATTTCCACTTCTTTTTGACTACAACCAGTAAATAATACTGCTGCAATTAAAAAAGTATAAATACTTAATTTTTTCATGATTAGCTTCCTTGTTAAAATTTTATAGATTTTACTAAATTTAAACTTAATCGCTAATTACGACTAAGTATTTAATCTTACCAATCTAAAGACTGTATTTTTCCACTCTTTAAAGGAAAAAGAAAAGATTTAGAGTAATTTAGTCTTATAATTCCAATTGAACTTTTATTGTTTAATGTTTTTAAAAAAATTATAGATTCTCCATCTTTTGAAAACTTTGGAAACTGATTAGTTCCATTTGAAGTAAGTCTTTTAAGAAAATCACTTTTAGTAGACATTAAATACAAGTTAAAAGTATAAGTTCCAAATTCATTATCTCTGTCTCTACTTGTGTAGACAACAAAATCTTTATGAGTAGTTGCAGAGGAATTATTATTCCCATGAAAAACTAATCTTTCAACTCCTCTATTTCCTATTTTTTTAGCAAAAATATTTGGATGTTGTAATCTGTCTGAAACAAAAACAATTTTAGAATCATTTTCAACAAAATGTGCACCAACGTCAATACCTTTATAATTAGTAAGTCTAACTTTTGATTTTCTTTTTGTATCGTAAAGATAAATATCTGGTTGAAACTCCGGTGATGCAGTAATTAAAACTTTTGTACCATCATCATTTACATCTGAAGCTACTAACATACCTTCACTTTTCATAATCGTTTCTTTTTTTCTAGTATAAATATTTCTTTTGATCAATGTCGGAATCCCAGTATCATAAGTAGTATAATAAAAACTTTCTTGTTTTTTATCTGCCCATTTAGGGAATATATTCAATCCACCTTTAATAACTGTTTGCTGAAAAGTCAAAGTGTAGTCTGCAATAATAATATCTGCTTTTTTTGCATCTTTATATTGTGAGAAAATGACAAATTTATCCATCCAATCAATTGAAGGAGCTTTTAAATGTTTATTAATTGATATCGCAATTCTATGTGCTAAAAATGGATATCTTTCTTCTTTTGAAGTTGTAAAACTTCTATTAAAAACCAATTGTTTAGAATTTATATCAAAAAGCTTCACCATAACTGAATAAGCACCAAAGCCAGTAACTTGAGAATCAATGTTTAAAAATAAGTCTGTTCCTTTGTTTGATAAAGCTAATAAATTTGGGATAGAATTATATGCAACAATTAAAGAAGTATCTACTACTTCAAAATGTCCGCTTACTTGTAAATCCTTTGATATCATATCTCTTACTTTTGAAGTAAGTTCTTTTTTCATTGCATTTGGGGCAAGACCTATTTCAATTTTTGGTAGATTATTAGATTTTTTTATAATGTCAAGTTCAGCATCCGCTGCAAATGTAAAACTTGCAAAACTTGTTAAGATAAAAATTAGTGTTAGTATTTTTTTCATTTATCAACCTTCTGATTTAAAGTTTATTATAATATCGACTTTTGTGTTAATTTTATGTGTAGGGAAGTTCTCATTTTTCTGAGATTCTAAAAACTCTTTTAATGATTCATCAAATCTTTCATCTTTTGAATATTTAATTATACGATAATCAAAAGTTCCATCATTTGTAATTATTACAAGAACTTTTACTTCTAAACCCTCTATAAGAAGTCTAGGATTCCATCTTTCCCAAAGTATTTGCTTTATTTTTGAAAAATATTCATGTTCTTCACCTGAGCCACTTGCTTGTGTTTTAGGCATATTAGTAGTAGTTTTAACGTCACTTAAAAGTTTAGAAACTGATGAATTATCTGTTTTCTTTTGTTTTTCAAATTTAGATCTAAATCTACTTGGATCAAGCGATTCTTTTGCAGTATTTACATCTTTTAGGGGAATAACTTTTGCTTTTGTCTTTACATTTGCAAATAGTGATTTAAAGTTAGTACTTTTTTTATCTGCTTTTGAAGTTGATTTTTTAACTATTTTTTGTTCTTTTTCAGTAGTTTTTTTTGCAACTTGTTTTTTACTTGATTTAGTTGAAATTAATTCTAGTTCTAAAACTGTTGTTTTTGCTGAATCAAATTTTTTAGGTTTGGGAGCATTAATATACATTAAAAATGTAATAATAATAGCAAGATAAAGACTAACAGATAAAAAACCTGATAAATAAAAGTACGATTTTTCTTGCATAATTGTCAATCAGTTATAAGTGCTACTTTTAAAAAACCAGCCTCTTTTACTGATTTTAATACATGCATAATATCATCATATATCAAAGTTTTTTCAGCTCTTATATGAATAGGAGTTTTTCTATCTTTTTCTTTTGAATATAATACAAAGTTATCTGCAAAGTTATCTAATTCATATTTCTTTTTATTTATCCTAACTATTCTATCTTTAGTAATAATTATATCAATTTTTTTTACTGCTTGAATTTGTTGTGTAGCACTTCCTTTAGGAAGATTGATAGGCTCTTCAAATTCAATAACAGGAGCTGTTACCATTAGAATAGCTAAAAGTACAAGCATAATATCAACTAAAGGAGTAATATTTAAATCAGGTTTTTGATTATAATCAAACATGTTTATCCTTTAGCTATTAAAATTTCTGATTGTGCCTTCAAATAAGTATTTAACTCAAAAACTTTTCTTGTTAAAATTTGATGAAAAGTATAAGCAAATATAGCTACAAAAATACCAGCTGCAGTTGCAACTAATGCTTCTGAAATAGCTGGAGCAATAACTGAAAAGCCAACTTTAGAATGAGATGAAAATTTTGCAAAAGATTCCAAAATACCAACAACTGTTCCAAAAAGTCCTATAAAAGGAGAAGTTGAAGCAATAATTGACATCCATGAAATTCCTACACTTGCATCTTTTATTATATTTAACTCACAAGCATGTAATATCTCTTTTCTATTAGAATTACTAGCACATTTATAAAGTGCAGATAAAGGACTAATTGAAGAATCTCTTGAAGTTAAAGCATCTAAGGATTTTTTTTCATTGAAAATTGAAGAATTTAAAGATAAATATCTATATATAAATATCCAAAAAACTAATACTAAGTAAAATGACAGCGACAATAACACTAAAAATGTTATTGCACTACCATTGCTTAAATAATTTAAAGCTGTATCAATCATTTCTTGATTTTAAGAGAATGAATTAATTCTAGCTTCTACTGCTGCTAATGATACATTTGCATCTTTAACAGAGTTAACTAAATCTTTTGCAGCTTCAATATTTTTAGCGATTTCAGAATCTGCTCCTGATGTAAGGGCAACTGCTCCATCTACTAAAACATCCACAGAGCTTTCAGAAACTTTTACATGTCCCCAATTAATAGCTACTGCTTCAGTTGAATCTGCTTTTTCTATAATAATTACGCCAACTGTTAATGATGAAACTAAAGATGCGTGTCCTGGAAGAACACCGAACTCTCCTTCTTTACCTGGGAGAGTTACAGTTTTTACGTCATCACTAAAAATCTGACCATTTGGTGCAACTATCGATAATCTTAATGTATCCATAAAGCCGCCTTTAATTATTTCATACCTTCAGCTTTTGCTAAAACCTCGTCGATTCCACCAACCATATAGAATGCCATTTCAGGAATATCATCATACTTACCTTCTAAGATTCCTTTGAATCCAGCGATAGTATCAGATAATTCAACATATTTACCAGGAGAACCTGTAAATACTTCTGCAACGAAGAATGGTTGAGATAAGAATCTTTCAATTTTTCTAGCTCTAACAACAACTAACTTATCTTCTTCTGATAATTCATCCATACCAAGAATTGCAATAATATCTTGTAAATCTTTGTATTTTTGAAGTACAGATTGAACACCTCTAGCAATAGAGTAATGTTCTTGACCTAAAATATCCGCACTTAAAATTCTAGAAGAAGAATCAAGTGGATCAACTGCAGGATAAATACCTTTTTCAGCAATTTTTCTGTTAAGAACTGTTGTTGCATCAAGGTGAGCAAAAACAGAAGCAGGAGCTGGATCTGTTAAGTCATCCGCTGGTACATATACAGCTTGAACAGAAGTAATTGAACCCTTATTAGTTGAAGTAATTCTTTCTTGTAATTTCCCCATTTCTGAAGCAAGTGTTGGTTGGTAACCAACAGCAGAAGGAATTCTTCCTAATAATGCTGACATTTCAGAACCTGATTGTGCAAATCTAAAAATGTTATCAACAAACATTAATACATCTAGACCTTGCTCATCTCTGAAGTACTCAGCCATTGTAAGACCTGTTAATGCAATTCTATTTCTTGCACCTGGAGGCTCACTCATTTGACCATAACATAATGCAACTTTATCAAGTACGTTAGAGTCTTTCATTTCGTAATAAAGGTCATTACCTTCTCTTGTTCTTTCACCAACACCTGCGAATACTGAGTATCCTGAATGTTTGAAAGCAACGTTGTGGATTAATTCCATAATAATAACTGTTTTACCAACACCAGCACCACCGAATAGTCCAACTTTACCACCTTTTGAATACGGTGCTAAAAGGTCAACTACTTTGATACCTGTTTCAAACATTTCTGTTTTAGTTGATTGCTCTTCAAAAGAAGGAGCTGATCTATGAATAGACCATCTAGGAGTATCTGCAGGAACTGCCTCACCCTCGTCAACTGGCTCACCAATTACGTTAAAAATTCTTCCAAGTACAGCTTCACCAACTGGAACTTTAATTGGTCCACCAGTTGCTATACATTCTTGACCTCTAGTTAAACCTTCAGTCATATCCATTGCAATAGTTCTTACTCTACTATCACCAATGTGTGCAGCAACTTCTAATACTAGTCTGTCAGCATTAGCGTCAGCTAATACTACGTCAATAGCTTCATTTATTTCTGGTAGGTATCCGTCGAATTCTACATCAACAACAGGACCCATTACCTGAATAACTTTACCTTTCATACGCGATGCTCCTTTTAATTATTTTAATGATTCAACACCACTGATAATTTCTATCAGTTCTGTTGTAATTGCAGCTTGTCTAGCTTTGTTATATTCTACTGTTAAACTATTAACTTTTTCTTTTGCATTTTTAGTTGCAGCATCCATAGCTTGCATTCTTGCAGAATGCTCAGCAGCTAATGAATCAATTAGCGAATAATATATATTGAAATCAATATATTTATTTGTTAATTCAGTTAATACCTCTTCGTCATCATCTGGTTCAATCTCTAGCATAGAAGTTTCAGTTTCACTAACTTCAACATCTTCCAAGCTAATTGGTAACAATTCTCTAACTCTAATTTCTTGAGTTAGCATGTTTAAAAATCCATTATAAATTAATACAACTTTGTCAGTTGTGCCTTTTTGGAAATCTTCAACAACTTCATTAATAAAGTCAGCTGCCCTATCATACTCAGGTGCAGAAGATAAATCAGAAACAGCTTGTGCTAAATCAACATTTTGGAAGTTAAAGTAATCAACACCTTTTCTTCCAGCTGCTCTATATCTTACAGTTACACCTTTAGCTTCATACTCAGCTGCTAACTTAATAACAGTTTTGATTGTTGCCATGTTAAATCCACCACAAAGACCTTTGTCAGCAGTTACAAAAACAAGATCAACTGTTCTTGGATTATCATTTTGAAGGAAAGCTTTATTTGTATTTCCACCATCTTGAATTTTGCTAACTCTATTTGCTATTTCTGAAAGAACATCATTAATCTTTCTTGCATAACTTCTCGCTTGCTCAGACAATTGTCTAGTACGAGTAAGTTTTGCAGAAGAAACTAATTTCATAGCATTAGTAGTCTTTTGTGTGTTTTTAACACTTCCTATTTTTAATTTAATCTCTTTTAAGTTAGCCATAGACTATCCTTATTTTGCACTAAAAACAGTTTTAAACTCTTCTAAAGCAGCTTTTAATGCTGTTTCTGTTTCTTCATCTAATTTTTTCTTAGATTTAATTGAATCAAGAATATTTGAATATTTTTGCTCAATAAATGGGTGTAACTCAGATTCAAATCTAACTACATCTTCAATAGCTACATCTTCTAAATAACCTTTTGTTCCAGCATAAATAATAACAACTTGTTTTTCAATAACTAAAGGTTGATTAACACCTTGTTTAAGTACTTCAACCATTCTTTGACCAAGTTCTAGTTCTTTTCTTGTACTTTCGTCAAGATCAGATGCGAACTGTGCAAATGCTTCAAGTTCTCTAAATTGTGCAAGTGACAATTTTAATGTACCAGCAACTTGTTTAGTTGCCTTAATTTGTGCAGCACCACCAACTCTTGATACTGAAAGACCTACATTAATTGCTGGTCTAATACCTGAGTTAAAAAGGTTAGTTTCTAAGAAGATTTGACCATCTGTAATAGAAATAACATTTGTTGGAATATATGCAGCAACGTCTCCTGCTTGTGTCTCAATAATTGGTAAAGCAGTCATTGATCCAGCACCTAATGCGTCAGATAATTTCGCAGCTCTTTCTAATAATCTTGAGTGTAGGTAGAATACATCCCCTGGGAATGCTTCTCGACCCGGAGGACGTCTAAGTAATAATGACATTTCTCTATAAGCAACGGCATGTTTCGTTAAATCATCATAAATGATTAAAACGTGTTTACCATTATCTCTAAAGTATTCACCAATTGTAACACCAACATATGGAGCTAAGAATTGTAACGCAGGTGAATCAGCTGCACCAGCATTTACAACAATAGAGTAATCCATTGCACCAGCTTCTTCTAATGTTCTTACAACAGAAGCAACATTTGAAGCTTTTTGACCGATTGCAACATAAATACAAATTACATCTTCAGTTTTTTGGTTAAGTATTGTGTCAATAGCAACAGTAGTTTTACCAGTTTGTCTATCTCCAATAATAAGCTCTCTTTGACCTCGTCCGATTGGAACAAGTGCATCAATTGCTTTAATACCAGTTTGTAATGGTTCATGTACTGATTTTCTAGCCATGATTCCAGGTGCTTTTTCTTCAACAAATTTATAGTCAGCTGCTTCAATAGCACCTTTACCATCAATTGCTTCACCTAGACCATTAACAACACGACCTATCATACCTTCGCCAACTGGAGTTTCTAAAAGTTTACCAAGTCTTTTACAAGAAGTACCTTCTCTAAGACCCTCACCTTTACCAAGTACAACTACACCAACTGTAGCTTCCTCTAAGTTTGAAGCAAGACCTTTCTCACCATTCTCAAACTCAACAATTTCCCCAGCCATAACATTTTTTAGACCGTAAACTTGAGCAATACCATCTGCATAAGAAATGATTTTACCTGTTTCGTTAACATCTACATTTAATTCAAAGTTATCAATTCTTTCTTTTATGATCGAACTGATTTCATCAGCTTGAATTTTTGCACCCATTCAATTTCTCCTTTGTAAGTTCTAAACTGCTTTTAAAATATGATTAATCATTTGTGACTTAAGTCTCTGTTTTGAGAATGAAATCTCAACGCCAAGACTATCTATATCAACTTTGATACCATCATAATCACAAACATTTTGTGATAGTGATAACTTAACATCAAATTTTTTACTAAATTGATCTTCAATTGAAGATACATACTTAGCTTTTAATTCTTTGTTTGTGTATACTACACCCGTATATGTATTATTCATTCTAGATATTTGACCCTCTAATACTTTTACTATATCAGGGATTAAATCAATTCTTTTTTTAGTCCCTAGTAATTTAATTAGATTTTTTAATTCATCACTACAATTTTCTACAAATGAAATAATCAACTCAACTTTACTACTATTATCAACTTCAGATGAAGAGATTATAGAAATAAATTTTTCTTCTTTAAATGCAGAAGAGATAGTTTTTAAATCATTGTAAACAGCTGTAGCAGAATTTAAGTCTCTACCATCTAATAATGCTTTTACGTATCTTTTTGCTATTAAATCTTTCATTATGCAACCTTCTTAACTACGATGTTTACTAATTCATCTTGAGTTAAAGAAACATTTTCTGAACTTAATAACTCTTCAAGTACTTCAGAAACAACTTGTCTCTTAGCTTTTGAAGTTTCTACTTTGATTTTATCATCAAAGCCTTTGTCTAAGTTTGCGATTTCAGCGTCAACTGATTCAAGAACTTTTCTTTTAATTGAATCAATATCATTCTTCGCAGCTTCAACAATTTCAGCTGCAAGAGTTTTTGCTTCTTCTAATTTTTTAGCAGCATCATCGACTTTATCTTGTGAAGCTTTTAAAGTATCTTCTACTTTATCAAGTTCAGCTTGAATAGAAGCAGTTCTTTCTGCAAAAAATGCTTTAATTTTATCAGCAAGTAAATACCATAAAATTCCAGCAAAAATTATAAAGTTAACGGTTCTTTCAACTATATCATAGTTTGTTTCCGCACCTTCACTACTAGCAAGTAACGCCAACGGAGCTAAAGCTAATCCAAGTATTAATATTTTTTTCAACCCTACCCTCCTATTAAATCGAGCTAATTTTAGCTTTTAAGCTCTCATTATATTGAGGCATTGCAGCTACTAATGTTTCTTTTAAAGCTTTTGTCTCTGCTTCTAACTCTTTTATAAAGTTAAGAGATTTTGCTTCCAATTTATCTTTAGCATTTGCAAGTTTAGCATCAGCCACTTCTTTGCTTTCAGTATATGCTTGTTCTCTAAGAGCAGCAGCCTCTTTTTTAGCTTCAGCAATAATATTATTTGCTTCTTCTAATTTACCATTTACATCCGCACCGTTTGATTGAGCGTTTGCTAAATCATTTTTAATTGATTCCGCTCTATCATCCATATGCTTTAATAAAGGCACAAATAGACAACTGTTCAGTCTAGCAACAACTAAAAGAAAGATGATTGCTGAACTAAGCAATAATACAGGACTTATGTCTAACATTCATTCCTCCATATTTTTTACAGTTTAGTTTGACTAAAACTACTAAATTTTATCAAAAAATATTATAATATTCTATTAAACTGAGTAATTTAGGAAAAGAATTTTAAAAAGTGTTACTAAAGTAATTAGAAATCTTCTTTATATCTTCTTGTGAGGTAATTTCAATCTTAAAATAGTTCTTTTCTGCTTTTACTTTCAAATCACTTTTTTTAAGATTTTCTATTGCTGATTCTAAAGGTTTAAAATCATAATTTGTATCTTTTGGTTTTAGAAGTTTTTTTTCATTTTTAGCATCAGAAGCTTTGAGTTTTCTTACAAGTGTTTCAGTTTCTCTTACTGACAACTTTTGTCCAATGATTGAATCTACTACACGTCTTTGAAGCTCATCATCTAGGCCTAACATTACTTTTCCATGTCCTGCAGAAATCTTTTCATTTGCAAGCAATTGTTGTACATACGAAGATAATTGTAACAGCCTTAAAGTATTTGTAATTGAAGTTCTTGATTTAAAAACTTTTTTCGATAATTCATCATGAGTTATAGTATGTTCATTAATCAATTGAGCATAAGAATATGCTAATTCAATAATATTTAAATCATCTCTTTGAATGTTTTCAATTAAGGCTAATTCTCTTAACTTAAATTCATCCATATCAACAACAATGGCTTTAATTGAATCTAATTTTGCAAGTTTATGAGCTCTTAATCTTCTCTCACCTGCAATTAAAATATAAGCGCCTTTACCATCTTCGATTACTGTAACAGGTTGGAGTAATCCATGTACCACAATTGATTCACTAAGTTCCCTTAACTTATCCTCATCAAAAATCTTTCTAGGTTGATTTGGGTTAGGTTTTATTGAATTAATATCTAATTCAAGAATACTATTTGAATTTAGTTTATTATCTGAATTTGAATTACTATATGCCGTCTCTACTTCGCCTAAAAGTTCACCAAGTCCTCTACCTAAAGCCATTTAAAATCCTAATAGTTATTTTTATTAACCTGCAATTGCACGTGCTAAGTTTGTGTATGCTTTTGTTCCAATTGCTGACGCATCATAAAGCATAATTGGTTTCCCAAAACTTGGAGATTCTGCAAGTTTTACATTTCTAGGAATTACAACATATGAAGAATCATCTACTTTAAATAATTTACTTTCAAAATGTTGTGCTAAATCTGCAAAAACTTGTTTTGACAAATTATTTTGAGAGCTGTACATTGTAGGTAAGAAACCTCTAATTTGTAATTGCCTGTTAATCGTTTGTTTTACAAGTTTGATTGTATTTAATAATTGAGCTAAACCTTCTAATGCAAAGAATTCACACTGAATTGGAATAAGAACTGAATTTGCAGCACTTAATGTATTAATTGTAATTGGTCCAAGAGCCGGAGGAGAATCAATAATAATATAATCATAATCTTTTTTAATAGGATCAATTTTTCTTTTTAAAACTAACTCTCTATCTTTTGTATTTTTATAAAATTCTTTTTCAATACCTACAAGACCAATATTTGATGGGGCTACTTTTAAATTTTCAATTTCTGAATCTAAGATAATTTCACTTAATTCTTTGGTTCCTAACATTACATGGTAAATATTATATTCATAAGTATCTCTATGAAAGCCTAATGATGTAGTCGCATTTGCTTGAGGGTCAGCGTCTATTAAAAGAACTCTTTTACCTTCAAGGGCTAATGCTGCACTTAAATTTACTGCGGTTGTAGTTTTACCTACTCCACCCTTTTGATTTGCTATTGCAATTACCTCTGTCATCATCTTAAACTAAAAACCTTTTTATTATCAATTTTTATAGAACCATCGTCATTTAAGATGGCATTTTGTAATGAAATTTTTGTATTTTCTATTGTAGTTTTATATTTTTTACTTCTTAGGAATTCTACCTTAAATTGACTAAAAATTTGCTTCCAAGAAATATCTTTCTTTAAGTTTTCAAAATATAATTCTAGAATAATTTTTGAATCAATATTAATATCTAGTTTTCCAAAATCATTATCCACTTCGACTAAATTTAATCCAATGCCACAAAAAATTAAATCTCTTGTGGCTGTTGTAATAGTACCACCTATTTTTTTCTCATCAATATAAAAATCATTTGGCCATTTTAGCCATACTTTGGAGCCTTTAGAAGCTAAAACAGTCTTCAAAATATACGAAAAATAAATTGAAGCACTTTGAAGTTCTAAATCTTTTGGTAAATCTTTTTTTTGTAAAACAAAAGAGAAAAAAAGATTTCCTTTTTTCCCTTGCCATTTATTTCCCCTACTCCCAGTTCCATTTGTCTGATATGAAGTTGCTATACAAAGTGGATAAGTATAAGTTTCATTTTTTATAAGTTCTTTTAAATACTTGTGTGTAGAATCTATTTCATCTAATGTAATTATTTTCATACGCGATTATATCTTAAGGATATTCAAGAATAAATTAAATATAATCTTAATAAAAGGGAAAAAGTTGTTAGATCCAGTTTTACCAATTGCATTATACTTAGGTTTTGGATATATATTCAAAATCTTATTTAAAGATAACTCTAAAGAATTAGTAGAATTTGTAATATACTTTTCACTTCCAGCAATTGTTTTTGCAAAGATTTATCCACTTGAATTAACTTATGAAACATTAGAATTAGTTTTCATGTTTAATACTTTTATATTACTTAATTTATTGCTAGCTTTTATAATTGGTAGATTTTTAAAACTTGACAAAAAAACATTAGCAACATTTGTAATCATTGCAACTTTTGGAAACACTTCTTTTATTGGACTTTCTTATATTGATAGTTTTTATGGTCAAGATTATGTTGTTTATGCTCTTATTTATGATTTATTTGGCTCTTTCTTATTACTTGTTACTCTTGGTATGGTAATAATAAATTGGGGAAGTGGGCAACATGTAAACTTTAAAAGTATTTTCAAAAGCGTATTGTACTTTCCCCCTATAATTATGTTCTTTATAACAGTATTTGCAAAATTAGTTGAAGTTCCTACTTTTTTAATTAACACAACTGAAACACTTGGAAGTACTTTAGTTCCAATTGCTATGATTGCAATTGGTATGAAACTAGAATTAAAAAATATCTTTTATAAACTAAAAATTACAAGCATAGCAATTTTAATTAAAATGCTTATTGTCCCTATACTCGTATTAATTGCATTTTCAATTTTTTATAATCTTGATGACACTTGGAGTAAAACTACAATCTTAGAAGTTGCAATGCCTCCTATGACAATGGCTGTTGTTTTAGCAATAAAAGGTGGGTTAGATGAAAGACTAGCAATAAATGCTTTAGTTATTGGTGTTTTATTATCTTTATTAAGTGTTACAGGTTTTTATTATTACTTAGCTTGATTACAAAGAATTCTTATAGTAAAAACTGAACATTTGTAATATTTATTCTTATACATAATATTTTCATTATTAACCTCAATCAGACCTTTTAAATGCTCTTCAATAATCTGCTTTGTCATATACAAGCCAATACCTGTACCACCTTTATCTTCTTTAGTAGTAAAGTTTTGATCAAATATCTTTGAGACTATTGACTTATCAATACCTCCAGCATTATCTTTTATTTTTAGTACTGCAACATTCTCTTCTTTTTTAAGTTCTACAAAAATAACTCTACAATCTTCTTCTATAGAATTTTCTTCTATAGCATCTCTTGCATTATGAAGTATATTTAATATGGATTGTTTTAACTCATTTTCATAAGCATAAATATGAATTGACTCATCTAAATCGCAAATTATATTAATAAAACTATCAGAAAGAGATGCTTGAATAATTCCTAAGGAAGATTCAATACTTTTTGAAAAAGCAAAATTGCATTTTTCTTTATCAGCTTTATAAAAATTTCTAAAATCATCTATAGTTTGAGATAAATGTTGAGTAGTATTAACTATTCTATTTAATGAGGTTATCGTTTCCTCTTTATTATAATTGCCTATTTCAATATTAAAATTAAGCCCACTTGCAATTGTACTTATAGCACTAAGAGGTTGCCTCCACTGATGAGCAATATTTCCTATCATTTCTCCCATAGAAACAAGTTTTGATTGATGATATATAATTGAGGATTTTTTTTGGCTTATTTTAACTTCTTCACAAACTTTTTCTTTTAACTCTTCATTACTTTTTTCTAACTCTAGATTTAGTTTTTTTAATTTTTCTATATCATTTTGAGCTTTTGTTATTGTCAATCCTATAAAAGAACAGACCATAGTAAGTATTTCTTGATCTTTTGAAGTAAATTTAACTAAATTTCCATTTACAGATTTGTTTAGAAGCTGAATAACACCAATAGCGTTTTGTTCAAAAGGATGAATAATGGGAGCGGTTATTATTGATTTAGTTCTATAATTAAAGTTTTTGTCAAACTCTTTAGCTCCAAGAAAATTATATTCTTCTGATTCATAAATATCATCAATAGTTATAACTTTTCTACTAACAAAAGATTTAACGGCAAGATATTTTTCTTGTTCAGCTAAAGGGAGTTTTAGATCTTTAAGTGCATGAAATTGCCTATAAACATTTTCATATGAAATACTATCATTTTGAAAAATATTAAAGGATAAAAAATCACCTTCATTCATATAAATACTACCAGCTTCAGCATTTAATATATTTCTTGATTGATTTAATATTTCATTAAGGAGAATATCAAAATCACTTATATTAAATAGTTTAGGATCACAAATATGGTATAAGTCTTCTTCATGCATATTATATTCACTTATGATTATTTCATAATATTATAGCGTATTATATTAAAATATCTCTTCTTTGTAATCTTTGTCCTCTAATATAATCACTTGAAGATACAGCTTTTTTTGAAGGAGATTGAAGAGTTTTTATTTTTAAACTCCCCTTTAAACATCCAATAGTAAGGCCTGTTTCATCAAAATCTAAAATTTCACCTTCTTTATTTTCTGAAAAGTTTTCTAAAAGAGTAATATCTCTTAATTTTAAACCTTCATGTAAAAATACTCCAGGCCAATAAGAGTAAGCTTTATATTTTAAGTAAAGTTTTTTTGCACTTGTAAAATCAACTTCTCCATACTCTTTTTTAATTTTTTTACAAAAAGAAACTAATGAATTATTTTGCTTTTTAGGTTTTATATTTTCAAAATTATCTAAAGTTGTAATTGTAAGTTTTGCTGCAATTTCTGAAAGTTTAGAAAAAGCTTCCGAAACTTCCATATCAGAAGTAATTTTTAAGTACTGTAACCCTAAAATATCACCTGAATCTAAGCCTTCTTCCATTAGCATTGAAGTTACACCTGTAAATTCATCATCATTTAAAAGTGATTCTTGAATAGGACTAGCTCCTCTATATTTTGGAAGAAGTGAAGCATGGAGATTTATACATGGGGCAATATCTAAAATCTCACGAGGTAAGATTTGTCCATAAGCTGCGACAATAATAAAATCTGGATTTAAATCTTCAATTTGTTTTTTAGCTTCAGGGTTTCCTCTTAATTTTTCTGGTTGGAAAATAGGAAAAGTTAAATTATTATTTAAGCAAAACTGCTTTATATGAGGTGCGGTTATGAGTTGTTTTCTTCCAACTGGTTTATCAGGTTGAGTAAAAAGACCAACTATTGTATAAGAACTATTTAAAATCTCTTCAAATATTTTTGTTGCGTAATCTGGGGTTCCCATAAATAATATTTTTTTACTCATTTCTTTACCTTTTAAATGTCTTAGATAGAAGTAATCTTATCTTTAATAATTTATTTTTTAAATAGAGTTCCATTTTTATGATTTCCATGAACTAAAAAATCACAAGCATTTGTTAAGTCAAATCCAGAACTTAAATACATCATTTTATTTCTTTTTAATAAAAAATTTGCAGCTTTTAATTTTGTCACTATTCCACCTGTTGCAAATTCTGAATTTGGTGTGTGTTTCATTTCAAGCTCCTCTGGCTCTAAAGAAGTCACAAGATGTCTCATCTTTGCATTAGGATTTTCATGTGGATTTGAATCATATAAGCCATCCACATCTGAGAGTATAGCTAAAAGATCTGCACCAAAATAATATGCAGCATGTGCTGCTAATTGGTCGTTATCTCCAAAAAGAAGCTCTTCATTTGCAATAACATCATTTTCATTTAAAATTGGAACAATATTATTACTTAATAAGATTTCCATAATACCTTTTGCATTTGCTGATCTTTTTCTTGAGTCAAAATCTTCTGCAACTAAAAGCATTTGAGCACATTTTAAACCATGGTCTCTAAATCTTTTTTTATAATGTTTCATTAATAAAGGTTGCCCAATTGCTGCTAAAGCTTGTCTATTTAAAACTTTTTTCTTATCTAAATTAATTATGGTGTTTCCAGCAGACACTGCTCCTGAAGACACTAAAATAACTTCTAATTTTTTTTCATTTTTTAATCTTGCAATTAAATCTACCAAATTATTAAGTCTTCTTACTGCTAAAAGATTATCTTCTCTTAATACAGCACTTCCAACTTTTATAACAATTCGTTTCATTTCTTTGTTTGTCCTATTAATTCATATAAAGCATATGTAATTGGTGTAGTATTCATATGTGTTACAGATGAAATTGGTAATATGAAAAATGGTTTTGTTTCGTCAAATCTATTAAACGTTAAATCTTGAACATAATAAGGAAAATCTTTTTTAATTCCAAATTCATTTGAAGTTGAAGGTTCTAATCCTAATTCTTTAATAAATGCTTTGATATCTGCTTCAATATCTTCACCATAATAAGCATCAGTTTTAGTTAAAGCAATCGCAAAATTTCTTTGACTTAATTCACTTGAAAACTTTTTAACTTCTTCTTTTAATACTTCATATTGTTCCATAGTTGTTCTATAGTTAGCAATATCAATCATAAATAAAAGTGTTTTTGTTCTTTCAATATGTTTTAAAAATTCTAATCCTAAACCTCTTCCTTCACTAGCCCCATCAATGATTCCAGGAATATCTGCCATTACAAAAGAGTTATAATCACCTACATCAACAACTCCTAATTTTGGAGTTAAAGTTGTAAATTCATAATTTGCAATTTCTGGTTCTGCATTTGATGTTGTTGAAATAAGAGTTGATTTTCCTACATTTGGATATCCAACAAGTCCAACATCTGCAATTAGTTTAAGTTCTAATCTTATTTTCTGACTAATTCCTGGAAGTCCTGGTTGAAAATAAGTTGGTCTTTGATTTCTTGAATTTTTAAAATGAACGTTTCCTAGTCCACCTTTTCCACCTTCTAAGAAAAGTTCTGTTTGACCTTCTTCTAAAAGATCTAATAAAACTTCGTTAGTTTCATCATCAATTACTTGAGTTCCAGGAGGAACAGTTAAAATATATGCAGGAGCTGATTTTCCTGTTTTAGTTCTACCCATACCTTGAGTACCGTTTTCGGCCTTAATAATATGTCTACCTTTGAACCATGAAAGTGTATCTGTATTGTTATCTACTTTAAAGTAAATATCTCCACCTTTTCCACCATCACCACCATCAGGTCCACCTTTTACAACAAACTTCTCTCTTCTAAACGAAGCACAACCTTGTCCACCTTTTCCTGATGATACAGTAAATTTAACACTATCTACAAACACTATTATCTCCTAAAACTAAAAAAGGGTGTAGGCAAAAAGCACTACACCCTTTTAGAAATTTAATTAAAATTAAATTTATGAAGCGTAAACTGATACTTTTTTTCTTTTTTTATCTTTTACTTCAAATTTAACTACACCATCAATTAATGCAAAAATAGTGTGGTCTTTTCCAATACCTACGTTTTGTCCAACATGAACTTTAGTTCCTCTTTGTCTAACAATGATGTTTCCAGCTCTTACAACTTCTCCACCAAATTTTTTAACTCCAAGTCTTTTCCCAGCTGAATCTCTATTATTCTGTGTAGAACCTTGCCCTTTCTTATGTGCCATTCTATGCTCCTTATGCTGCTATTTTAGTAATTCTAATTTTAGTGAAGCTTTTTCTGAAACCTCTTTTTAACTTAGAATCTTTTCTTCTTCTTTTTTTGTAAATGATAACTTTTTTATCTCTATTTACACCTGTTCCATCTAAAACAACTTCAGCTTCCACTTTTGCAGTAGAAACAGCATCACCAGTTTTAAGCTCACCATCGTTTATTGCTAAAACATCAGTAAGTTCAAGAGTTTCTTTAGCAGCTTTTCCAGTATAATCAATATCTAAGATATCACCCTCAGTTACTTTATACTGCTTACCACCACACTTAATAATTGCGTACATATTTAATCCTCTAATTTATCAATCTTTTATTAACTTATTTATTCTAACGGGACGAAATGTTAGCTAAGTTTTGTTTAAACTTTCTTTAAGTGAATAATACTTTTAAAGAAATCTTAGAATTAATAGAAATCTTTTGGAGATGCTATTGCATCCATAACAACCATTGAACCCATTGGTAATCTACTAGCTTCAATTGTAGTTCTAGCTGGTTTATGCTCACCAAAAGCTTCTGCAAATAGTACATTTACAACGCCAAAGTCATCCATATTTTCTAAATAAACATTTACTTTTACAACTGCATCTAAGCCACTTTTTGCATCTTCTAACAATATTTTTAAGTTTTCTAAAACTTGTCTTGTTTGTTTTTTAATATCTCTTTCCACAATTTTCCCATCTATTGTTAAAGGTATTTGTGCTGAAGTATAAATAAAGCCATTTGCTCTAGTTGCTTGTGAATACGGTCCAATTGCTTCTGGTAAATTTTTACTTTCTAATAATTCCATTCTTAGTTCCTTACAAAATGTCCCACATTTAGGGAAGTTTATTCAATTTTTAAATTTTGATTATTTTACAAAAAACATTATAAATTATAACTTACTAACTTGCCAAGTTTTAACTGATATATATTATCTTTTATTTTTCTAAGTAAATTTGCTTTTTCTTTAAAAGCTAATCCTTGGTCATATTGAACACTTCTTAACTTATTTGCATAGAACTTTCTAAGTAAGACTAATAACTCTTGTTTTAGTCTTTCATCATCATAAACTTCAAGTTTATCATTTATTAAAATACCATTAAAACTTTGATTATTTATATCACTTATTAAAAGTTCAAATTCATCTCTATGATGTTCAAACATTGTTGAATCAATAATATCAAGAACTGAATCCAATCTTTGAGGTTTTTCTAAAATTGATCTAATGATACAAAGCTCACCAATATCTATTTTTTTAAGATTAACTTCATTTTTTCTTACAACATCAGTACTACTTTTTACTAAATTTTCTCTAATATTTAATTTTTGAGCAAGGTATCTTTTATATTCATCTTGATATATTATTCCTAATGATTTTAAATAATCATTAGCTTCAATAAGCGCTTTTTGCTTTTGACTTGGATTATTTATATCATATTTAGAAACTATATAATCAATTGAAAAAGAGATAAAAGCTTGGGGTGAGTCAAAAATATTATTAAGTTCTTCTATTTTTCCCTCTTTTACCATATCTGCTGGATCTTTACCTTCATCAAATATAATAACTCCACCTTCAAACTCTCCTTGAGAAAGCATAACAGAAGCCTTAAATGCTGCGGTTAAACCTGCTTTGTCTCCATCGTAGGCTACAATTACTTTAGGTTCTCCTCTACGTAAAAGAGGTAGATGTTCTTGGGTTAATGCAGTTCCTAAAGTGGCAACTGCTGTATTAAATCCTGCTTGATGAAGCATTATTACATCCAAATAACCCTCGGTTACTATTATTCTATTTTTTTTATATATATTTTCTTTTGCTAAGTTATATCCATAAAGAAGTTTTGATTTATTAAATATTTTTGTTTGGGGAGAATTTACATATTTTGCATTATGTCCTGTAATTGTTCTTCCTCCAAAACCCACAATTTTCCCATTTAGTGAATATATAGGAAAAGTAATTCTTTCTATAAATCTTGAATAAAGACCACTTTGTCCGGTATCAATAACTCCTAATTCTTTAGCATCTGCCAAATTATAATAATTATTTTTTAGAAAATTAATTGTGTCGTTAGAAGTTGGAGCATAACCAATTTCAAATTTTTCAATAGAAAATTCTGAAATTCCACGTGAAGCTATATACTCTTTTGCAATATTATTATTTACAAAAAGCTTTTGATAATATTTATTTACTTCTTCGAGTACTTTTATATCTTGTTTTTTTTGATTGTTATTATTATCATATTCTAAATTTACACTATGCATTGAAGCTAGTTTTTCTAAGGTTTCTGGGTATGAAAGTTTTTCATATTCCATTACAAACTTAATAGCATCTCCACCTACTCCACATCCAAAACAATGGTATATTTGCTTAGCTGGACTTACAACAAAAGAGGGAGTTTCTTCTCCATGAAAGGGACAACAAGCTTTAAAATTTGCTCCACTTTTTTTTAGTTCAATAAATTGAGATACTACATCAACAACATCAAGGTGGTTTTTAAGATTTTCTATGGATTCTTTTGTAATCATTTTGCGATTATAGCTAAATTTTATTATATTGTATGGCCATTTATGTTATATTAAATTTTAAAATTATATAAACAAGGTTTTTTTTGGATAGTTTAACCTTAGAATACAGAGACCCACTTTTTGGTATTATTGTATTTTTCGCACTAATATTTGTCATATCATTTCTAACTTACTCTTTTAGTGCATATAAAGAAAAGCGTGCAAGAAGAGATTATAGAAAACTTTTAAAGAGATTTGAAATTGGGAAGTTAAAAGAAGAAGACTATGTTCATTTATATAAAACTTATAACCTACCTTTTGATTCAATAATACTTTTAGCTTCAACTTTTGTACATAAAGGGAATTACTCTAAGGCAATATCTGTTTATATTACACTTTTAGAACATGTAACAGATAGAATTAAAAAAGAAGAACTACTTGAACTTTTAGGAACAACTTATTTTAAAGGTGGCTTTTTACAAAGATCTAGAGAAATATTTATAAGAATTTTAAAATTTTCTCCAAGAAATACAAAAGCTTTAAAACATCTACTTATTATAAATGAAAAACTTAAAGAGTATAAAAATGCTAGTGAGATTATATCTTGCCTTGATGAAATAGGAATAGATACTAAAAACGATAAAGTATTTATTCAAACTCTTAGTATTATAAATGATCCAATAGAGTCATATGAGAAAAAAAGTGAAAAACTTTATAAAGTATTTAAAGAAAATCCACTTGTTCAAAGACTAGTTGCAAAATTTTATTTACAATACAACAAAGATTTTTTCTGGGAACATGTAAATGAATTTGATTTTAAAAAACTCGTTGATATAATGTGGTATTTAAATTTTGAGGATATTGATTTTGAAAAAATTTTAGAAAATCAATTTTTAAATGAATTATATAATGCAAAGGGATATTTAAAAACAATAAAACATAGTGATGACTTTGTTTTTGATATTCTAATAGCATTAAATGGACATGAACATAAAATCCCTGCAACTGTAGACTTTGAATTTATATGTTCATCTTGTAAGCATCTTCATCCTATTTTTGATACGAGATGTCCTCACTGTCAAAATATATTAACCTTTGATGTAAAATATAATTTAACAAGAGATTTAATTGAGAGAAATCAATCTTTACAATAATGCTTTTTCCATAAAACTAGAAGAAAAATGAAAATCATGAGCAAGATATTGAAGTTTCACAAAAAAATAACAAAAGTGAATGATAAAAAGCTAATCTAAGACATAAGCATAATAAAAGATGTGATATACTTGCACGAACAAAAAAAGAAAAATTAAAAGGAGAATAGAATGAGTGATTATTCTAAATTAGAAGAGTGTTTGGATTATCAGTTTAGAAATAAAGACCTGATAATCGAAGCACTAACACACAAAAGTTATAAGAAGCCTTATAACAACGAAAGATTAGAGTTTTTAGGGGATGCAGTTTTAAACCTTATTGTTGGGGAATATTTATATACAAAATTTCCAGAATCAAATGAAGGTGATTTATCAAAAATCAGAGCATCTTTAGTAAATGAAACAGGTTTTACAAAATTGGCTAATGAAATAAAACTAGGTGACTATATTTTTATTTCAAATGCAGAAGAAAGAAATAAAGGAAGAACTAAAGCTTCTATTTTATCTGATGCCTTTGAAGCAATTATGGGAGCTGTTTATTTAGAATCAGGACTTGAAGTTTTAAAACCAATTATTTTGAAGCTTCTGGAACGATCATATGACAAAATAACTCTTGATGTATTATTTAGTGATTATAAAACAGCTTTACAAGAAGTAACGCAAGCAGAATTTGGAACAATTCCTGAGTATAAAATAGAGGCTGCATACGGGCCTGATCATAAAAAAGAGTTTGAAGTTTCAATTTGGATTGATGATAAAACATATGGAAAAGCTATTGGAAAAAGTAAAAAACTTGCACAGCAAGCAGTAGCTAAAATTGCAATTGATATATTAAAAGGCGAAAAAAAGTAATAAAAGTGAATTAATTCACTTTTATTACTCTATAAAGCACAAATTATATGCCATAAGGTATTGGAGGAAGAATGAATAGTTTTGGTTATAAATTTAAATTTACAACTTTTGGAGAGAGCCATGGAAAGGCTTTAGGTTGTTTAGTTGATGGAGTTCCAGCTGGAATAAAAATTGATGAAGAATTTATTCAAAATGAAATGAATAGAAGAAAACCTGGTAAAAATGCCTATGCAACAGCTAGAAATGAAGGTGATAAGATTGAGATTTTGAGTGGAGTTTTTGAAGGGCTTACAACTGGAACTCCAATTTCAATGGTCATTTTTAATGAAAATCAAAAAAGCAAAGATTATACAAAAATAAAAGATCTTTTTAGACCTGGACATGCTGACTTTACGTATTTTCATAAATATGGAGTTAGAGATTATAGAGGTGGAGGAAGAAGTAGTGCTAGAGAAACCGCAGCTAGAGTAGCAGCTGGTTCTATTGCAAAACTTATGCTAAATGAACTTGGAATAGAAATTCAAAGTGGTATTTGCGAAATTGATGGTATTAAATCTTCACAGATTGATTTTGAATTTGCAAAAACTTCTGAAATTTTTTCTTTGGATAAAAATAAAGAACAATTTCAAAAAGATGCAATTTTGGAAGCAAAAAGTAAACATAATTCTGTTGGTGGAGTTGCACTAGTAAATGTAAAAAATTGCCCTATTGGACTTGGCGAACCACTTTATTTTAAACTTGATGCACAAATTGCAAATGCTATGATGAGTATAAATGCAGTTAAAGCTGTAGAGATTGGTGATGGCATTGAATCTGTTTCAAAAAAAGGTCAAGAAAACAATGATGAGATTAGAAAAGATGGCTTTAAAACAAATCATAGTGGTGGAATTTTAGGTGGAATTTCTAATGGCGATGAAATAAATGTAAAAGTTTATTTTAAACCTACTCCTTCAATCTTTATAAAGCAAGAAACTGTTGATACAAATGACAAAGAAGTAGATTGTGAATTAAAAGGAAGACATGATCCTTGTGTTGCAATTAGAGGTTCTGTAGTTGCAGAATCCATGATGGCTTTAGTGCTTGCAGATATGGCATTACTTAATATGAGTAGTAAAATTGAAAATATTAAAAAAGTTTATAATTAATTAGTAAAACTTACTTAATCTAAAGTAATTTTTTGTAGAATTCATTTGTTCTTTACTTTGGTTAAGTTGAAAGAATAAAGCGGAACTTTTGTTCCGCTTTTTTTTAATCTATTTTTGTTAGTTTATCTTGTACAAAATCGCTAAATGTGTGCAATACATTTTTGTGTTCTGCTGCTCTATAAACAGAAATTCCACCTTCATGAAGTTTATTTAAAGGTAAACACTCACCATCTGGTGAAATTAAAACTTTGTAATTATTATTTTTGCAAGTTTCAAGTATTGTATCTTTAGAATGGATATATGGATTATCTATTGTTTCAACATCTATTATATTTTGTCCATGAACATTTAAAATTGTTAAATAATCTGATTTATCAAAAGATGCTTCAACATCTGAAATATAACTCAGTTTTTCATTAGTGGGAAATACTATTCTTATCATAGCCCCTCCTTTTATTAAGTAAGATTCTGATTTTCTAAATAAATTTTAAATGTCAGTTTTCAATTAGGATGAGTGAAAAAAGTAATTACTAGGGAAAAGACAATTATGTATTTAATCCTAATATAAACTGACATTTGAAAATATGTTATGTTAAAGCTAAAATAATATATTTATATGTACAATACGAAAACCAAATGGTTCGCATAAAATCATATAAAGCTATTGCTTTTGAACATATGTCAGAAGTATAACTACATATTGAGCATATGTCAAGTATTATTTACCTAATATGTGGTAAAATTTATTATATTAACAATAAGGTTATTAATGGCAAGAGAAAAACTTCAAAGAAAACTTGAACTAAAGCCGGTATCAAAGTATTTTGGTCCTAAAGATATCACTGCAACACATGATGTAATTTTATTGCATGAAGAACTTGAAGCAATACATTTAATGGATTCATTTTGTATGTATCAAGAAGATGCTGCAAAAAAAATGAATGTATCAAGAGCTACATTTGCTAGAATAATAAAAAGTGCTAGAAAAAAAATATCACTTGCTTTAATTACAGGAAGCAATATAAAAGTACATGAAATTAAAAATGAATTTCGTGTTGCTATTTGCTCAAGTAGTAATTCAACACTTGAATATGCTAATGCAGAAGCAAAATATATTTGGATCTTTTTTATAAAAGATTATAAATTAAAATCTTCAAATTGTATAAATAATCCTATGTATCAAAATAAAGATGAAGCAGCTTGTAATATTTTACCTGAGGTATTATATGATTTTACAACAAACTATTTTATTATCAAAAATATTGATTATGATTTAAAAATTTCTTTGATTGCAAAAGGTATTTACCCTATTTTACAAGAAGAAATAACAAAAGATACTTTAGTAGATATTTTTCAATAGAAACTTAAAAGTTTCTATTGAATTTTAATTCTAGTCTTACAAAACTTATCTTAAAGTTCTGATTTTAACTCTTCTAATCTTGCAATTCTATCTTCAGTTGTAGGATGTGTTCTAAATAAAGATCCAAATGATGATTTTAAGCCTGAAAAAGGATTGATAATAAACATATGTGCTGTTTGTTCTGTTGCATTATGAATTTGATTTCCATTTCTAGCATATCTTTCTAATTTTGATAATGCACTTTGCAAACCAGAGGCATCACCTGTCATTCGTGCAGCTCCTTCATCAGCCATAAACTCTCTACTTCTGCTAACGGTCATTTGTATTAAAGAGGCCGCTAAAGGGAGTAAGATTGCCATTAAAATCATTACGATTGGATTATTTCCACCTTGTCTATTATTTCCTCCAAACATTGCAGAAAACTGCATCATATTTGCAATCATTGCAATTGCTCCTGCAAAAACAGCTGCTATTGTCCCAACTAAAATATCATAATGCTTTACATGAGATAATTCATGAGCAATCACTCCTTCTAGTTCTTTTTCATTTAGCATTTCATATAAACCCATAGTAACAGCCACTGCTGCATTTTCATGGTTTCTTCCTGTTGCAAAAGCATTTGGAGTATGATCTGGTATTAAATAGACTTTAGGCATAGGAAGTCCTGCTTTTTTTACTAGCTTTTGTGTAATAATATAAACAGGATGTCTTTTATCTTCAATTGGTGTTGCATTATATTGTTTCAATACTTGTTTATCTGAATAATAATAGGCATAAAAATTCATACCACCTGCTATTAAAAATGCAATTAGCATTCCGCTTGTTCCTCCAAAACTGAAACCTATAAATACAAATAGAACAGTTAGGAGGCTTAATAAAAATATAGTTTTTACTTGTTCCATATTTATCCTTTATTTTTTAATTTTATTATAAATCTTATACTAATTTTACAATTAAATTCTATTTAAAATCGATGCTTCTGGGTACAAAACTTTTGCACTTGGTGTAGATTTTGAAGTTGTTTCTAAATGTACATCTTGATCATCAAAGAAAATATCAGCTCCAAAAGCTTTTACAACCTCATATTTATCAACTCCACCCAAAAAGAAAGATTCATCAAGTCTTACATTCCATTGATTTAAAGTTCTAATTACTCTTTCATGAGCAGGAGAATTTCGTGCAGTTATTAAAGCTGTTCTAATTGGCGTTTGTTCTTCTGGATATTTTGCTTGAATATTAGAAATAACTCTTAAAAGTTTTGCAAAAGGTCCTGATTTTAATGATTTTTTTGCATTTTGCTTTTCATAATCTAAAAAGGCCTCAAGACCTTGCGTTTTATATATTATTTCCGATTCTTCTGAAAATAAAACAGCATCTCCATCAAAAGCAATTTTTACTTGATTTGATATTTCATTCACAGCTTCACTATATGGTAAAATCCTAGCTGCTGCAATTCCCTCGTTTATTGCATTTTGAACATCAGATTCATTTGCTGATAAAAATAAATCTACTTTAAAAGGCTTTAGATATTTTGAAATATCATTCCCTCCACTCCAAGCAGAACGAGCAATATCTAATTCATATTTTTCAATTGATTTTGTAATTCTTAAGCTTGTGGCTGCATTATTTCTTGACATAATAATAACTTCAACTTGTTTTTCACTTGGAAAATCATCATTTATTCTAAGAAGATTTTTTACAAGTCTGAATCCTGTACCTTTATCAATTAGAGTATCTTCATTTTCTATTTGGTGTTTATAATATTCATCTACACCTTTATCTTCAAAAATTTTATTTTCATCTTCTAAGTTAAATAGTGCTCTTGATGAAATTGCTATTACTAATTTTTTTTCTAAATCGTATCCCAACTTATATCCCTTGATTATTTCGTATATTTAATTAAGCTTATTATACAAAAAAAGGTATAGTTTTGTATATTTAAAAAAGAATTAGTAAAAAATATATAAAATACTGTAAGTTTTATTTTTTTTCAAGCTAAATGCTTTTAGAATTTGTTAATAAATTAAAAATTGGAATTATATGAAAACACTATATATTTTAAGACATGCACAAAAAGATGAATCGAATCCTGAACAATATGATTATGATGTACCTTTAACAAAAAAAGGAGAACAAGATTCAGAAGCTTTAGGAGATAAATTAAAAGAGAAGAAAATTCTTCCTGATTTAATAGTTTCAAGCCCAGCGATTAGAGCTAGACAAACTGCTGAAATAGTAGCTTCACTTATTGGATATAAAAAAGGTGTTATGTATAATGAAGTTATATATCAAGCTTTTTTACATGAAATTATTGAATCTATAACATACACTTTTGATACTATAGATTCTTTAATGGTAGTAGGACACAATCCATCTTTAACTGCACTTGCTATTACTTACGCTGGTTTAAAAGAAGAGATGCCGATGGCTTCACTTGTAAAAATAGATTTTGATTGTGACTCTTGGACTTCAATTGACAAATCAAATGCAAAGTTAGCAGAGTATATAAAGCTTTAATTTAAAAGCTGCCCTGCTAAATTTCCACTTGAGAAGGACCATTGCAAATTGTAACCACCGCAAGGTCCATCTAAATCTACAACTTCACCACAAAAATATAAACCTTCTATGATTTTACTTTGCATTGTTTTTGGATTTATTTCTTTTAGTGAAACTCCCCCTCTTGTAATCATAGCTTTTTCAAAACCTACATGATCAACAATTGTTAAAGGAGTTGATACAATTATTTTTACAAGTTTTTCTCTTGTTTGTCCATTTAAATCTTTGAATCTTTTTGTAGAATCTGCTAAAACAAGATTACATAACTCTTTTATCACAGAATTTGGAAGTAAAGAAGCTAAAACTTCTTCAATATTTGCATTTGCATTTTCTTCTTTTTTTGTAAATGTTTTTATATAAGAATAAATTTCCTCTTCATTTTTTCCTTTTACAAGGTTCATTAAAATAGGAACTTCTTCATATTGTTCTAAAAAAGGAGTAATTTCTCTTGAAAAATCTAATACAACAGGGCCTCTTATTCCTTTTACTGTAAAAATTAAATCTCCTACAGCTTTAAGTTTCTTGGCCTTTTTTAAATCAATTTTTAGCTCCGCTTTGGCAATAGTATCAGCTTTACAGTTTGCGACCCATTTTTCTTTTGTAATCAAAGGAAGCATTGCAGGATAAAGACTTGTAACTTTGTGCCCTAAAGATTTAGCAAAAGAATATCCATCTCCGTTTGCTCCAAGCATTGAATAACCTAAACCACCTGTAGCAATTATTACATTTGAAGAATAAAACTCTTCATTTTCACTTTTAAGTCCAAGTATTTTTTCATCTTTACATAAAATATCTGTAATTTTTGTAGAATATTTTATATCTATTTTTTGATTAACTAATTCATCTGCTAATGCTTTTATAATAGTTGAAGAACTATGACTTATTGGAAAAATTCTAAATCCATCGGGAATATGGGTTTCAACTCCAATATTATTTAAAAATTCAATTAATTTTTTATAATCAAATTTTTCTAAAGCATCACTCATAAAACGGCCATTTTTCCCAAAAGAATTCATGAAGTCTTCATTTGAAAGAGTATTACTAAGATTACATTTACCGCCACCTGTAGCTTTTAGCTTTGGGCCTAACTTAGCTTGTTGTTCGCATAGTAAGACCTTTTTACCCGCTCTTGCTGCAATAATTGCTGATATCATTCCAGCAGCGCCCGAGCCTACTACTATTAGATCATAGTTATTCATTAGTAGAGTCTATTTCCCTAAACAAAAAGAACCAAACATAACATCTAACATTTGGTCATTTTCATATGGTCTTGTAATATTTGAGATATTTTCTAATGCTTCTTGAATATGATGAGCAAAGAATTCTAACTCTCCTGTTTTAAGTGGAAAGCTTGATTCATTTATATGAAAAAGTGTTTTATCAACTGCATCCACTTGCCTAGTAGAAATAAGTGTCATATCATCGCTATGTGTATTAGAATCAAGTAATTCTTCAAGTTTAGAAATCAAAGGATTAATAGTCTCTTTTGTACTTAATTCTATAAAATCTTCAAGTCTACTTTTATCAAATTTATTTTCTAAATCAGTTTTATTTAAAATTTTTATAATTTCTTTTTCTTTATTTTCTTCCAAAATTCCAAGAATCTTTTCATCTTCTTGGTCTAGAGGTTTATTGTTATCAAACAATGTAATTACAATATCAGCTTCATTTACAGCAGTTATTGATTTTTCTATTCCTATTTGCTCAATTACATCACTAGCTTCTCTAATACCTGCTGTATCTACTATTTTTATAATATGCGTTCCAATTTTTACAGATTCTTCAATTGTATCTCTTGTAGTCCCTGCAATATCAGAAATAATTGCCCTATCAAAATTTAGTAGTTTATTTAAAAGTGAAGATTTTCCAACATTTGGTTTTCCAATAATTGCTACTTTGAAACCTTCTATTAAGCCTTCTCTTCTTTTACTTGCATTTAAAGTATCACTTAATTTAACTTTTATTTTTTCTAGTTTATTTTCAATTTGTTCAAAAATATCACTTGGTAAATCATCTTCGGCATAATCAATACTAACCTCAGTATAAGCTAACATAAAAAGTAAATCTTCTCTTATATCATTTACAAAAGAACTTAGTTCACCTTTTAATTGTCTTGCTAATAATTTAACAGCATCTTCACTTCTAGCTTCAATTATTTTTGAAATTGCTTCTGCTTTTGTTAAATCAATTTTTCCATTTAAAAAAGCTCGTTTCGAAAACTCGCCTGGTTGAGCAGTTCTAGCTCCAAGTTTTATAACTTCTCGCATAATGATATTTGAAATTGCAATTCCACCATGACATTGAAATTCAACTATATCTTCACCTGTAAAAGAAAAAGGATTTTTAAAATATATTAATAAAGCTTCATCAATAATTTCATCATCAGAATTATAAATAGAAGAAAGAGTAGCTAATCGCGGTTTTAAGTCTTGTCTTTTTGAAAGTTTAAGAGCAATGGATAAAGCCTGTTTACCACTAACTCTTATAATAGATATTGAACCAATTCCATTGGCTGTAGCAATTGCTACAATTGTATTATCATCTAACAATTTTATTGCTCTTTACTTCTGTACTCATTTACAAGTACATATTTATCCCCTCTAACATTTGTCTTAACAGCAACATATTTCTCCGGGAACTCTTCTCTTAATTTTTTTAAAGCAATATGCACTAAAATCCCATCAAGAGGTTTTGTTTTAAAGCTTCCTTTTTCTTTAATAGCTTCAATAACAGGATTTAAATAAGTATGAATTGAAGCTTCTTGGTTTTTCAAAAACTCAGCTACTTCAAGTCTTAGCATTAAACCATATTTTTCATTTATCCAATTAAATAAAATATATGAAAGTGCTTTATATCTATATCCTTCTTTTCCAATTAAAAGAGCAGAATCTTCTCCTGCAAATTCAATATAAAGTGTATTCTCATCAAAGAAATCAACTTTGATTTCATCAATTACATAACAAGTATCTTTAAATAAAGATTTTAAGCCAAGATTTACTTCAGCTAGAATTTCTTCTTTATTTTTTTTCACTACTATTTGAGCAATCTCTTTTTGTGATTTTGATTCGCTATAAAAATTATCAAAAATCTTTTCTTTTGAATTTATTTTTGGAACTTCACTTAATTTAGGTTCTCTTTTTCTTTTTTCCGTTCTTTTTTCTGAAGCTTTCTTTTTTCTATTTTTTTGTTCATCTCTTCTATTAGAATCTTCTATTTTTTTAGAAACTTCTTCTATTTGAATATCTTTTTTCTTAAATTTTTGTTCTTTTGTATCTCTGTTATTTTGTCTATTATCTCTTCTATTAGTTCTTTTAGGAGAGGCAGAAATAATTATATTTTTCTTACCAAAACCTAAAAAGCCTTTGCTTGCTTGTTGAACAATCTCAATATCTAATTGAGTGATCGAACAAGCAAACTCAAGTGTAGCTAACTCATAAACTTCTTCTAGACTTTTTGCTTCGAACTTTTTCATAATAGTCTCCCTATTTTTTAGCAGCTCTTTGTCTCTCAAACACTTTGTTAATATATTGTTGTTGAGAAATTGTGAATACGTTGTTTATAAACCAGTATAAAGTTAATCCTGCTGGGAACCATAAGAAGAAGAAAGTAAATACGATAGGTAGCATTTGGAAAATTTTCTTTTGCATCTCATCTTGCATTGTATTTGGAGTGATTTTTTGTTGTAAGAACATTGAAGCACCCATTAAAATTGGTAATACAAAATAAGGATCCATTTCAGCTAAATCATGAATCCATAGAATCCACTCAGCACCTTTTAACTCAATTGAGTTAAGTAATACTCGATAAATAGCAAAGAATACAGGAATTTGTAAAACTAGTGGTAAACATCCACCCATAGGATTTGCACCATGTTTTTTATAAAGTTCCATCATATGAGCAGATTGTTTTTGCTTATCATCTTTATATTTAGCTTGAATTTCTTTCATTTTAGGAGCTAAATCTTTTAGCTTTTGCATAGAAACCATACCTTTGTATGATAATGGGTATAAAATTAATTTAATTAATACAGTTAAAATAACAATTGTCCAACCCCAGTTTCCAATATAACTTTGTAAAAATTGTAAGAATAAAAACATTGGTTTTGCAATAAATGTAAACCAACCATATTCAATAACATCTGTAAGTTCTGGATTTAGTCCTTCTAAAACTTTAAACTCTTTTGGTCCCATGTAACCTGAAAAAGATAAAGTATTTGTTCCATGAATGAAACCTTGAGGGTTATTTTCATTATCAGGCATTAAAGAAATTTGTAAAGTTTTATCAAAGTTATAAATTACTGTTGCGTAATATCTATCAAAACTAGAAACAAATTTTGCACCTGTGTATGATTTAGTTTTATCTAAATCACCATCAGTTGTTAAATCCATTGTATTATCACTAAGTTTTACATAAACTCCATGATCAGCATACATATCAACTAAGATATTTGGTCTAAAACCATTTGTTACGAAAAATTGCTCATTACTTGTTGAATTAATTTCTAAATCATAGTGACCGTTTGGATAAACTGTGAAATTTTTAATTAGAGTAACACCTGTTAAATTTTGAGTTAAAGTAAATTTTTGAATATCTTTTCTTGCATCTACAGTTTCTTCTGTTGAGACATAAGATACTTTAAATGCTTCATTATTTACTTTTGCATTAGCAAATCTAACTTCTAAAGGTCTTAATTGATTTGATTCAAATAGTTTAAATCTATTTCCATCTTCATCTTTATATTTTTCTTCAAGTAATGTTACTTGTGCAACTCTACCTAATTTATCAATTTGAATAATATTTCTTGATGTTGTAATTGTAGTGATAATTTCACTTGCAGAAACTGTTTTTGTAGATAAAGCTGAAATAGACTTCGTCATATCACCTTGAGACATTGGCATTTGTCCAACTTCACCTGCGTTTGCAGATGCTATATCAGGAGCTTTATTTTGCGCTTCTTGTTTCGCAATTTCTTGTTGTTTTAACTTTTCCTCTTGTTGAGGCTTCAATACTAAAAATTCATAAGCTATAAAAAATGCAAACACTACTAGTGTCATTATTAGCATTCTTTTTTGCATACCTTTGTCTTGGTTCATATTATTCATTATTCTTCTTCCACTCCCGATTTTTTACTATGAGGTATTTATTATCTCGTATTGGGATGAACCAATATTTGATTTTAATTTTTTTGAAATTGATATTATTATGCGTCACAATTTTAACTATTGGATAATCAAATCCACCAGGAAAAAGTTGATTACATTTTAATATGCGTGTTATTGTAAAATAAATTGCCTTAAAAAAAGTATTATTCTCTAATTGCCATAAGGCATAACTTGAACAAGTTGGGTAATATCTACATGATCCAAAGGAGATTACAGTTAAGTAACGTTGATAAAATTTGATTAAATATTTTAACAAGAAATTCATTTTTTAAGTAATTCAAGTTTTTTCATTGCATACTTGAAATCATTTTCTAGTTCTTTTGGGCTTTTTTCAAATATATTTTGTTTTGCAACAAAAATATATTTTCCACTTTTTATTTTACTTTGATAGTTAAGAATAAGAGCTCTAAGTCTTCTTTTAGCTCTTGCTCTTTTTACAGCATTCCCTACTTTTTTTGAAGCAACAAATGCTAACTGTACATTTTCATCAGACGTAAAAAAAGCGACAAATGAGTGGGTATGCCACTTCTTGCCGCTTTTATAAAGTTGATTGAAATCTTTTGAATTGTTAAGACGGTGGTCTTTACTTAGATAGCTAATCTCTTTCTACCTTTAGCTCTTCTTGCTTTAATAACTTTTCTACCGTTTTTAGTCTTCATTCTGATTCTAAAACCGTGCGTTCTTTTTCTTGGCGTGTTATGTGGTTGATATGTTCTTTTCATATTCTTTTAGTTCCTCTATTCACAAATTAAGTCGCGTATTATATTTAAAGAAGTCTTAAATTTTGTTTAGTTTAAGCCTCTTTTGTAAAGTAAAACTCAAATTAGCTAATATTTGCAATAACTTCGCCGTTTATAACATCGAATTCTACTTTTGAACCTTCTAGTATTTTATCTTCTAAAATTAAATCGGCTAATCTATCTTCAACAATTTCATAAATTGCTCTTTTTAATGGTCTTGCTCCATATACGGGATCAAAGCCTGCACTTGCAATATACTCTTTTGCATTTTGTGTTAAAGAAATACTTATATCTTTTTCTTCAACTCTTTCTTTTATATTGTCAAACATTATATCTACTATATTTGTTATGGCTTCTAGTCCTAATTGCTCAAAAATTACAATATCATCAAGTCTATTTATGAATTCAGGTCTAAAATATGCTTTTAAATCATTTAAAACTTCTTTTCTTCTTTGCTCTTTATCTTCTATTTCAATAATTTTTGCACTTCCAATATTTGAAGTTAAAATTATAATTGTATTTTTAAAATCAACTGTAACACCTTTGTTATCTGTTAATCTTCCATCATCTAAAACTTGTAATAATATATTAAAAACATCAGGATGTGCTTTTTCAATCTCATCAAAAAGTATTACTGAGTAAGGTTTTCTTCTAACAGTTTCAGTTAATTGTCCTCCTTCATCATATCCTACATAACCAGGTGCTGCTCCAATAAGACGTGAAACTGCGTGTTTTTCCATATATTCACTCATATCAAATCTTATAAGTGATTTTGCATCATCAAATAAAAATTTCGCAAGTGTTTTAGCACTTTGTGTTTTACCAACTCCTGTTGGTCCTAAAAACATAAAAGAACCAATTGGTCTTGAATCTTCTGATAATCCTGCTTTATTTCTTTTAATAGCTCTTGAAATTGCTTTTAAAGCTTCATCTTGACCTACTACATCTTGTTTTAAAACAGATTCAACTTTTAATACTCTCTCTTTTTCTGAATCCATCATTTTATTAATAGGAATTCCTGTCCATCTTGATACTATACTTGCAATTGCATCTTCATCAACAGAATTTCTTAAAAGAGTCCCTTGTTCTTGCATTCTGTCCCATTTTTGGGAATTCTCTTTTATTTTCATTTCTAAACTTGGAATTTCACCATATTCTATAGAAGCTGCTTCCTCAAATTTTGACTCTCTTTTTGCTCTTTCTGCTTTTGTTTTAAGTTCATCAATTTTTGCTTTTAATTCACTTTGGGCATTAAAAGTTTCTTTTTCATTTTGAAATCTAGCTTCTAAGTTTTGCTTTTCTTCATTTTTATTAGCTAGTTCTTTCTCAATTTCATCTAATCTATCTTCATTTTTCTTAGATTTTTCCATTTTAAGAGCTTCTTTTTCAACATTTATTGTTTGAATCTCTCTTTTAATAATTGAAAGTATTGTTGGTTCTGATTCTATTTGCATTTTAAGTTCAGCTGCTGCTTCATCAATTAAATCAATAGCTTTATCAGGTAAAAATCTATCTGCAATATATCTATTAGAAAGTTTTGCTGCTGCTATTAAAGCTGAATCATTTATTGTTACATTATGATGGGTTTCAAGTTTTTGCTTAATCCCTCTTAATATTTGTAAAGCTTCATTTACACTTGGTTCATTTACATTTACAGGCTGAAACCTTCTTTGCATAGCGGTATCTTTTTCAAAATATTTTCTATACTCTTTAAGTGTAGTAGCCCCTATTGTATGTAACTCTCCACGAGCAAGACTTGGCTTTAGAATATTTGCAGCATCCATAGAACCCTCACTAGCCCCTGCTCCAATTATTGTGTGAATTTCATCAATAAATAAAATTATATTTCCAGCTTTTTTTACCTCATCAATGACAGCTTTTAATCTCTCTTCAAATTCACCTCTATATTTTGCACCTGCTATTAAAGCACTCATATCAAGGGTTACAACTCTTTTATTTTGTAAAGAAGTTGGAACATCTTTATTTACAATTCTTTGTGCAAGGCCTTCTGCTATTGCTGTTTTACCAGTTCCTGGTTCTCCTAATAAAATAGGATTGTTTTTTGTTTTTCTAATTAAAATTTGCATCATTCTATTGATTTGTTCATCTCGTCCTATTACTGGATCTAATTCCCCATCAATAGCCATTTTGTTTAAATCAATTCCATATTTTCCTAAAGCTTCCAAATTTTCATCAGCACTTGCACTATCAATTGTACTTCCTGCTCTCATAGCTTCAAGCTCTTTTGTTGCCTCTCTTAAATCTATGTATTTGCCTAAGACTTCTTTTAACTCTTTTGAATCAAAATTTGCCACAAGCCAAGAATCAATAGCAATAAACTTATCTCCTTGTTTTGCGGCTTGTCCTTCTGCTTTTTCTAAACTTCGAATTAAGTTTTTAGATAGTTTGATATTCTCTTTTGTAACAGAAGATACAGAAGGAAGTTTTTGGGCATAAGATTTTGCTTCTAATTCTATTGCTGCTTTATTTATATTCATTTTATTTAATAATTGATTTAATACTGAATTAGTATTTGTAAGCATAGCCCACAATAAATGTATAATTTCTACTTCTTGGTTTTTATTATGCATTGCTAAGGCAAGAGAAGAATCTATTGTCTCAGTTACTTGATTTGTTAGTTTTTCAAATAATTTATTCATTTTTAGCACTCCTTTGGTTTAATTGCTAACAAAATTATAGCACCTTGAGTCTATATTTGTCAAGTGTTTTACAAAAAGATAATCAAAAAGTAATAAATTATATATTATAATTGCAAATATATTAGGAGTTTTTATGTTATGTGGAATAGATGAAGCAGGCCGAGGGCCTTTAGCTGGGCCTCTTGTAGTTGCAGGAGCAATAATAAAAGAATCAATTACAGGATTAAATGACTCAAAAGTATTAAGTGAAAAAAAGAGAGAACTCTTATTTGATAAAATAAAAGAAAACTGTGATTACCATATTGTCTTTGTTGATGCACAAACTATTGATGAAAAAGGTTTATCAGTATGTCTTAAAAATTCTATTACTGAAATCATGCAAACACTTAATAAAAAAGCAAATGAATTTTTAATGGATGGAAATACTTCTTTTGGAATACAAACTTTACAGCACAAAATAAAAGCTGATGCCACAGTACAAGAAGTTAGTGCAGCATCAATATTAGCAAAAGTTAGTCGAGATAGATATATGTGTGAAATTGCTGGAAAATATCCAAATTATAATTTTGAGAAACACAAGGGTTATGGAACAAAAGCTCATGTGGAAAAAATTAAATTATTTGGAAGATGTGAACTTCACCGTAAATCATTTAAACTAAAAGCCCTTGATGAAGTAAATCAAGGAACTCTTTTTTAGTTTTTCACTTATATTTTTATTTTTTGTTAAACTCTTCTAAGATATTTTTGTAATCAATTTTATCTATGCTCTTTTCATAATGAGTAATTATCTCTTTTGGCATAACTATAGAACCAATTCTTGAAAATTGTATTCTTATTGAATTACATAAATCAGAGCCATTACTTCCTGAGTGAGTTGCAAGTTGTATTTTTTTTAATAAAAAGGCACTTAAATAATCTTCTCTAAATCTTGAAGCCCAAGCTAAAAAATTTGCAAAGATTGGTGGAATTGAATAGTTATATTCTGGATTAACAAAAATAATACCTTCAGCTTCTTTTATCTCTTGAAGAAGTGGTTTTATTATAGAAGGGACTGTTCTATCTTTTTTACTATCAAATAGAGGTAACTCTAATTCTACTAAATTAATTAGTTTTGTTTGTTTATTCATTAAAGTAAGTTCATTTTGTAAAAACTTTGCTAATTGTAAATTATCATTTATACTTGAAACAAATATTAAAATCATTTTCTCTCTTTTTAGAATTTGAAACTTTTACTCAAAGATAACATTTTATCTTCAATAAGAGTCATTTTTTGTTCATTGTATCTAGCAAGGGGCATTGAAACTCCAATAGCCGCAATCATTTTGCCACTTTTGTCAAAAATAGGCATTGATACACATCTTACACCTAATATAAACTCTTCATTATCGTAAGCTAAACCTTTTAACTTAATTTTTTCTATCTCTTTTTTTAAAACTTCTTTATCAGTAATTGTGTATTTTGTATACTCATGTAATACAATAGAATCAATACTAATTAAATCATAAGCAATAAAAAGTTTTCCTAAAGATGTTGAATGAATTGAATCAACCATTTCATCTTTTGCCTCAACACTTAATGAGTGATTAGGTTTTAAGCTATCTATAAAAACTAACTTATTATTCTCTAGTCTTACTAAATAAGTTATTTCATCGGAAATTTTAAATATTTCTTCTAATAAAGGTTGAGCCTTTTCTTTGATAATTGCATTTTGATTATATTCTACTAATTTACTTAAACATATATTTTTAGAATCTTTTTCATAATAAATAAATCCTCTTAATTCTAAGACCTTAAGAATTCGAGAAACAGAACTTTTATCCATATAGATGTTCTTGACAATTGCATCTGCTGTTATTTTTCCAGATGTGTTCATAATATATTGTAAGACTAAAAGTCCTTTATTTAAAGATTTAATAAGAGATCCTTCTTTGATAATTTTTTTGATAATTATAACGTAAATTCATAAATCTATTATTTAATAAAATATTAAAAAAATAAATTCAATAAGTGAAACATAAGTAAAAAATAAGGATTATTATTTTATAAAATAATCCTTATAATAGAAGTCACATTTCACTTAAAAATGTAATTTTTACTACAAAAATCAACAAACTTATCAAATATCTAAAAAGGATTCCTTTTATTTTAATTTTTCGTAAATATGTACTCCACTTCCTGCTCCAAGACCAGGTCCAGGATGGGTAGAAGCACCAATATGAAATAAATTTCGGTAAGGTGTTTCATGATTTTTTGTACCTTTTAAAGGTCTAAATAAAAGATATTGTTCAAGTTCACATTCACCTGAATAAGGATCACCTTTTTCAAGATTAATATTTGTATCATATAAATCTTTTGGAGAAATTATCTCTTTATAAATAATATTCTCTTTTAAAGCAGGTAGGTGTTTGCTTATTAAATTAATTATTCTATTAGAATATGCTTCTTTTAATTCTTCACTCCAACCTTCTTTTATTAATTCATTTAATTCATTTGCACTATCCAAAGTTGGGAAATATGGAGTTTCAGGAAGTTGTATCCATAAAACAGATTTACCATCTTTAACTCTTGAAGGATCACTATTACTAGGTTGAGCAATACAAATTGTTGGATTAGTAGGAAGAGCTCCCCTACTTGCTTCATTAATTGCTTTTGAAACTGCATCTATTCCATCTGTTATGTGAATATACCCCACTTCATTAAGAGAACTATCTTTCCAAGATGTTTTTTCTTTTAAGATAAGATGAATTTGCATATTTCCTTTACTATTAAACTTAAACTCTTTAGCCTGTTTATAAATAATAGGATTTTTCTCTCTTTGGTTTTTTAAAAGTTTTCCATATAAGGCATTGGGTGTAACATTTGCTATAATATTTTTTCCATTATAAATCACATTATCTTTTGTTTTTACCCCAAGGGCTATATTATCTTTTGAAATAATTTCAACCACATCTTTATTAATTGAAAATTCTCCACCATTTTTTTCTATTATAGCCTGCAAAGCTTCTACTATTTTATAACTCCCACCTTTTATAAAAGGTGTTCCAACAAACTCCAAAGTAAAACATATGATTTTAGACATCAAAGCTGAAAAAGGACTATGTACACTAAGTCCTGTATGTAAAACCCAAGGTGCTAAAGTAGCTTTGAGTAAAGGAGATTTTATTTGAGTCTCTATTTGAGATGAAATAGTAGGCAAATACTCACCTATATCATCAATACTATTTTTTATGCCATTTTTAAATAAATGTTTTGCCATATATATAAGAAAACTTTTAGTACGAATTTCTGAAGATAAAAGAGTAAATAAAAAATCTGCATTTTTTTCAACAAACTGTAAATATTTATTATATGTATCCCCGTCCCCTGGCATTAATTTATTTAAATTTTCAATATTTTTTGCTCTATCTTTATAAAGAATAAAAGATTCTCCACTGTTTAAAATAGTTGCAGTTGGCTTATCATTTGATATAAATTCAATACCTTCTTTTTCCAAATCTTCAGCTAATAATTCATATGCTTTAGATGTTAAAAGTAGTGGGTAAGCTGTAGAAAAAAGATCAATAATACAATTTTCCACTTCTTTACTTTTAATACACCCACCAATATAATCAGAACGCTCAAGCAGGAGAACTTTTTTGCCACTTTTTGCTAAAAGTGCTGCTCCTACTAAAGAGTTAATACCACTTCCTATAAAAATATTATCATAGTATTTATTTGTCTTCATAATTTAGCCTTCTGAAAGTAGTCTCATAAGAGGATCTTTTCTCTCAGGTCCTAAAATACTATACCCTCCATCTACGTTAAGTTTTGCACCTGTGATGTATGAAGCTTTTGAAGAAGCTATAAAGACTACTGTATTTGCAACTTCTTCAGGATTTGCAACTCTTCCTACTAGATTATAAGCAGCTGTTGTTTTATTTGCATGTTCTTGATTATTTTCAGTCAAACCATTAAAAGGAGCTGACCAGATATGTCCTAATCTTAAATGATTTACTCGAATTCCATCTTCTGAATAATCTAAAGCTTGAGATGAAGAAAGATGTTCCATTGCAGCTTTTGCTACAGGATAAGCCCATCTTCCTACATGAGCAGTTGTTCCTGAAATTGAACCAATATTGACAATATTTCCCTTTGATTCTTTTAAATAAGGTCGTAACTTTTCACCTAAAATTGCAGCTGAAACAACATTTATATTAAGTGTTTCAAGCCAAGTTTCTCTATTTGTAGCAGATCCTTCATCCCCATATGAACACGCATTATTTACTAAAATATCAATTTTTCCATACATAGTTATAGTTTTATTTATTAGATTATCTAACTGTTCATCTTTTCCAATATCAGTTTGAAAAAATTTACAATTATCACCTAAAAGTTTTACAGCATATTCTCCAGCTTCATTACTTCGTGCAGCAATAACAACTTTTGCTCCAGCTTCAATTAAAGCTTTTGAAATACTCAAACCTATTGAAGCAGCTCCACCTGTAATAATTACAACTTTACCTTCTAATTCAACATTCATATAAGATCCTTTTTTATTTTATATTCTATTTATCTTAAGATGCAAAATAATATTTTGATCTTTCTTCTTTAAATATTTTTATTTTGCTTTTAATAATTTTATTATAAGCCAAAGGTGATGGAGGTAAATTCCACTGATTGAATCGTTCAAAAGTACTTAAATTTGTCCCCATATCTTCACATAAATCATCAATATGATGAAAAGTAAATGGAATAATATTTGTACCTCTAGAGTTTTTACCATTTGTTCTTTCTTTTGACCAAGCTAATCTTTCATCCGTATCTTTTCTAAGTTTATCATCAAGTGGTAAGATAAAACCTTTTGTAAAGTACTCAGCTATCCAAAGTGCTCCAATTTCTGAACTTGTTGGACAGAAAAATGAAGAATGATAACCATTAAAAGACATATTTTTAATTCCAATTGGAATTTGATTTTTATATAATAAATAATCCCCATTTTCATCATATAACTTTTCTTGTAGCCTTTCTTCCATAAAAGGAACAACTTGTTGCCATCCTGTTCCACAGATAATTATATCTGTATCAATAACTTGTCCATTTTTAAGATAAGCTTTTTTAGGTTCAAGTTTTATTATTTCAGATTTTTCAAAATTAATTTCACCTGATCTAATTTTATCAAAGTGACCATCAGTATATAAACTAATATTTGAAGTTGCAATTGCTTCAAAACTTTTTTCAGGCTGTAACTTTGGTAATTTTTTTAGTTTTAATTTTCTTCCAACAAACCCTTCAACTCTATTAAGTAAAAAGTTTCTTACGCCTACCCCAGGTCCATGTAAAAACTTTGCAAAACCTGAAAGTGTCTTATACTTCATAAGGTTTTCACCCATTCTTGTTAAAAATAGATATTTAAAGTTTACACCAAAAACATATTTAGGAAGTTTCCAAACAACACTTCTTGCAACTTGTGTTAACTTATTTGTAATAGGAGCAATTGCATTCGCAACATCACAAGAAGACTTACCAAAACCTATAACAATTATATCTTTGCCTCTAGCATCTTCTTTATTAGTAAATTCAGAAGTATGACAAACTCTTCCTCCATTTTCTACAAACTCTTCGATTCCTTTATATTTTGGAATACTAGGAGTGCTAAAAATTCCATTACAAATAACAAGATAATCAAACTTTTCTGTATGAATAACTCCATCTTCTGACTTTGACTCAACAATCCAAGTATCATCACTTTCTTGTTTTGTACTTATAACAGTAGTATTAAACTTAATCAAGGGACGTAATTTTTGTTGATTGATATACTCTTCAAAATACTCTTGTACTTGTTCACCTTTTGGCCATTCAGGATGGCTTTTTAAAGGTGCTAAATCAGAAAGATGATAAGTATCTCTTGTATTTTGGGTACCTAAGCCAGGATACCTTCTACATGAAGCCCATACCCCACCTGCCTCTTTTTCTTTTTCATAAACTTGTACTTCAAACCCATATTGTTTAAAAACATTTGCCGTTGAAATTCCTGAAAATCCTGCTCCAATTATACATGTCTTCTTGCTCATACGTATCCTTTTATAAAAATATAATCACAGTATAAATAATAAAAACTTAATTCAAACTTAACCAAAGCTTAATTTTGAGAATTCTCCAATTTAAGCTATATTTAATTTAAAATCAGTTTTAATTAGCTGGAAGAAAGATAATTATAGATTAATATAAAGGCAAAACATGAGTATATTATTAGATTTAGTTACAAATATAAAAAAACAAAGTATTGAAGTTATTGATTTAACACATACTTTAAGTGAGAATTTTCCAGCATTAGTGTTGCCATCAGAATTTGGTCAAGTTGCAGCTTTTAAAAAAGAAGAAGTTTCAAGGTATGATGAAAGAGGTGCAGCATGGTATTGGAATAATTTTACTGTTGGTGAACATTTTGGAACACATTTTGATGCCCCAGCACATTGGATTACAGGAAAAAATTGTAAGAATGGCACAGTAGATACAATTGGCGTTGAAAACTTTATAGGTGCTGCTAATATTATAGATGCCTCTAAAGAGTGTCAAGAAAATCCTGATTTTGTTTTAGATGTTGAATTTATCAAAGCTTGGGAAAAAAAGCATGGAGAAATTGAAGCAAAAACTTGGGTTATATTAAGAAGTGATTGGTACAAAAAAGATTTTGAAAAAGACTTTATAAATATAGATGAAAATGGTTTATGTCATACACCAGGTCCTAATAAAGAAGCTATTGAATATTTAATCAAAAAAGATGTCTTAGGTTATGGATGTGAAACTATAAATACAGATGCTGGACTAAGTTTTACTTGGGAGTTTCAATTACCTTGTCATAACTTAATGCAAGGTGCTGGTAAATATGGTTTGCAATGCCTTAGAAATCTTGACAAACTTCCAGCTAAAGGCAGTGTTATTATAGCAAGTCCTTTAAAAATTGAAGATGGTTCAGGTAGTCCGCTTCGTGTAATTGCCTTAGTAGAAAATACTAATAAAGGTTAAGACATGGCAGAAAAGTCTTTTAAAAAAGAGGTTGAAGCTTTACGTATAGAAGCTGGTAAAACTTTTCATGGAGAAGGAATACTAGCTGTAACTAAAGCTTTATTAGAATCAGGTGTTTCTTATATTGGAGGATATCAAGGTTCTCCAATATCACATTTAATGGATGTTTTCTCAGATGCAAAACCTCTTTTAGATGAACTTAACATATACTTTGAGGAAAGTGCTTCAGAAGCAACTGCTGCTGCTATGTTAAGTGCTTCTGTTATGTTTCCTGTGCGTGGTGCAGTTACTTGGAAATCTACAGTTGGAACAAATGTAGCTTCTGATGCTTTATCAAATCTTGCATCAGGAGGTGTTTTAGGTGGGGCTTTAATTATTGTTGGAGAAGATTATGGTGAAGGTTCATCAATTATGCAAGAGAGAACTCATGCCTTTGCTATGAAATCTCAAATCTGGCTATTTGACCCCAGACCAAATCTTCCTTCAATAGTTGCAGGGGCAAAAAAAGCTTTTGAATTATCAGAAGCTAGTAGTACACCTGTCATTTTCCAAATGAGAGTTCGTTCATGTCATTTACATGGGGAATTTATTACAGCAGAAAATCAAAAACCAAAAATGACCATGCAAGATTGTTTAAACAACCCTAAAAGAGATTTAAATAGAATTGTTTTACCTCCTGCTTCATTTGTACATGAAAAAGAAAAAGAAGAAAAACGTTTACCTGCTGCTATTAAATTTATTAAAGAAGAAAAAATAAATGAATTTTTCAAATCTTCACAAAATAGTGAAAAGGTAGGAATTATTGTACAAGGTGGTTTATATAACAATTTAAATAGAGCTTTATTGTTAAATGATTTAAGTGATAACTTTGGTGAAACAAAGATAGATACTTATGTTCTTAATATTACATATCCTTTAATTAATGATGAAATAGTTGAATTTTGTAAAACAAAAGAACATGTATTAATTATTGAAGAAGGTCAACCTAATTATATTGAACAAAATATTAGTTTAATACTTGCCAAAAATGATATTAGAACAAAAATGTATGGGAAAGACATTTTACCATATTCAGGGGAATACAGTACACAAATAATAGAAAAAGGACTTAAGAAATTCTTAGATAAAAGTTCTTTCACTCAAATAAAAACACTAAGTAATTTTACAGTTGCTCCTTTACAAACAGCTCCTTTAAGCTTAAATAATGTTCCTGCAAGACCAGCTGGATTTTGTATAGGATGTCCAGAAAGACCAATTTTTGCAGCCCTTAAACTAGTACAAGGAAGAATAGGAGAGCATTATATTAGTTCTGATATTGGATGTAACCTTTTCTCAATTTTACCTCCTTTTAATATTGGAGCTACAACTATGGGATATGGACTATCTTCTGCATCAAGTGCTGCTTTTAGTAAAACGGGAACAGGCAAAAACGATAAAAGAGCTATTTCAATTATGGGAGATGGTGGTTTTTGGCACAATGGCTTAACAACTGGGATTACAAATGCCGTATATAACAAATCTGATTCAGTTATTGTAATTATAGATAATTATTATGCTGCTGCAACTGGTGGACAAGACTTACCTTCTTCAAGAGTATTTAATCCTTTTAGAAAAACGAATAATTCAATTGAGAAAGCTGTTAAAGCAGTTGGCGTTAAATGGATAAGAACTACAGATGATACATATGATGTTAGTAAATTAGTAAAAATTTTCAATGAAGCTTTGACTACAGAAGAAAAAGGTCCAAAGATTATTATTGCTAGTAGTGAATGTATGCTTAATAAGCAACGTCGTGAAAAGCCTATTGTGAAAGAACAGATAAAACAAAAAGTAAGAGTTCTACAAGAAAAATTTGGAGTAGATTCTGAAATTTGTACAGGTGATCATGAATGTATTAGACTTTCAGGTTGCCCTTCTCTTACTTTAACTTATAGTGATAATTTTTTAAGAGATGATCCAATTGCAAAAATTGATAATGATTGTGTTGCTTGTGGAAATTGTGGAGAAGTTGCAGAAGAAGCAATTTTATGTCCTTCTTTTTACAAAGCTCAAATTATAAAAAACCCTAACTTCTTTGATAGGTTTTTTCATAGTTTTAGTAATTCAATAAAAAATTACTTATTAAATAAAAAAGAAAAAAAGGTTTACGCATGAAAAAAGTAGAACCTATAAAAATAGCACTTCTTGCAGTAGGTGGAGATGGTGGTTCAGTTTTTACTTCTTGGTGTGTTAATCTAGCTAAAAACTGTGGTTATTTTGCATCTAGTACATCAATTGCAGGGGTTGCACAAAGAACTGGTTCTACATTATATTATTTAGAACTACTTCCACAAATTGAAATTAAAAAAAGAGATAAGACTCCTGTTTTATCACAAATGCCAGTGCCAGGATATGTTGATATTGTTATAGCAACGGAGATAGTTGAAATTGGACGGGCACTTAATAGAGGTTTGATTAGTGAAAATACTACGGTGGTTTTTTCTTCTCATAGAAATTTGGCAATTTCTGAAAAGTCATCAAGTGCAGATGAAATAATTGATGCAAAAACAATTATTGAAGAAGTAGAAAAACATACAAAAAGCAAAATTATATATGCAAATTTTAAGAAAATTGCAAAAAAGAATGGAAGCGTAATTTCATCATCATTATTAGGAGCACTTAGTGCTAGCCAAGCACTTCCTTTTTCAAAAGAAAATTTTGAAAAAGTTATTATTGATGACAAAATTGGAGTAGAAAATTCTATTAGATCTTTTAGAGAAGCTTACGATGAGGTAAAAAATGAAAATAAAAGTGAAGAAATAGATACGGGCTTAGAAAAAGCAAAATTAAAAACAATTAATAAGAATTCGACTAATAAAGAAGTTCAAAAATTTGTAAAAAGAATAGAGCATTATGACAAGAGTTTACATGATATTGCGTATTTAGGAGTTATGCATACGAGTAATTGGCATGACCATAAATGGGGTAATTATTATTTAGATGAGTTAGAAAAAATTATAAAACTAGACAAAAAAGAGAAGAATTTTTCTCTTAGTTATAACTATGCTAAATATTTAAGTACTGCATTGAGTTATGATGATTTAATCTTTGTTTCTTCTATTAAAACTAGTAAAAAAAGGTTAAAAGAAGTAAGAGAACAAGTTGAAGCTAAAGAGAATGAGTTAGTTGAAGTTTTAGATTTTTTACATCCTGGGTTCGAAGAATTTTGTGGTTTTATGCCAAAAGGCTTAGGATCTAAAATAAGTAAAAGCAACAAATTTAAAAACTTTTTTACAAAATATTTAGATAGAGATAGAAGAATGAAAAGTACAAACTTATTTAACTTTTTAATTCTATATTTTGTTGGAACTCTTAAAAACTGGAGATTAAAAAGTTTTAGACATTTTGAAGAGATGGAAAATGTTGATTTTTGGAATAAAAAAATTAAAAAACTTTTAGAGACTAATTATGAGCTAGCTGTTTTAGTAGTACAAAGTTATAGAGTAAAAAAAGGTTATGGAGATACTTTTCATAGATCTCAATCAAAATTTAAAATCTTACTTGATTTAGCGGATGAAATAAAAAATGATTTAAATGCTGTACCTATTTTTCAAGAAGCATATGAAATAGCTTTGAAGAATCCCGAAGTTAGTGCGCTTAAAAAAGAAATTCAATATATCATAAAAAATAAAAAGGAATTATAATGGAAGATTTACAAAAATTTAAAGTTGCGTCAGTTCAAGATGCACCAGTTTTTTTAGACAAAACTGCTACAACAAAAAAAGCCTGTGGATTAATTGAAAAAGCTGCTTCAAATGGTGCAAATCTTGTTGCCTTTCCAGAAGTTTTTTTAGCTGGTTATCCATATTGGAATTGGATTATGACTCCTGTTCAAGGAAGTGCTTGGTTTGAAAAATTATACAAAGCTTCCGTAGATGTTCCAGGGCCTGAAGTTACTGCTTTATGTCAAGCAGCAAAAGAAAACAATATTTTTGTTGTTATGGGAATAAATGAAAGAGATGAACACTCAATTGGAACAATATATAACACTTTATTAGTAATTGATAATGAAGGTAACCTTATAGGTAAACATAGAAAATTAGTTCCAACTTGGGCTGAAAAACTAACTTGGACGGGAGGTAATGGTTCAAGTCTAAATGTTTATAAAACCAAAACTATTGGAAATCTAGGAGTTTTAGCTTGTGGAGAGAACACTAACACTTTAGCTAGATTTGCACTTTTAGCTCAAGGAGAAAATCTTCATATTGCAAATTATATTTCACTTCCTGTAGCCCCGGAAGGTTACGATATGGCTGAAGCTATAAAAATCCGATCAATGGCTCATTCTTTTGAAGGGAAAGTTTTCACAATTGTATCTTGTTCAACTATAAGTGAAGAAATCATTGAAATTATGGGGGAGGAAATACCAAATGCAAAAGAGTTGTTAACAAGAAAAAACAGTGCTTATAGTGGAATAATTGGGCCTGATGGTAGAGAGGTTTCTAAACCTTTGATTGATGAAGTTGGTATTGTTTATGCAGAAGTTGATTTAAATAAATGTATTCAAGCAAAACAAATGCACGATATTTTAGGTCATTATAATCGTTTTGATGTTTTTAATTTAACTCTTGATAAAAGAGATAAAAGTCCTTTAGAGATTATTCAAAATACTCCTAAAGCAAAAGACGATAACGATAGTGACGAAATAGTTCAAGAACAAATTTAAAATCAAATTAAAAAAGGAGAAGAAAATGGAAAAGAAAGCTGAAGATAATTTTGAAGACCAATATGGTAGAGCTGGGGTTAGGGATACTCCACAATTATTAGAATATTACTCAAAACTAAAAGCCTTAAATACAGATGCTTTATGGACTATTGCAAATGCTATTGAGCCTTGGGAACCAAAACCAACTTCAATTCCTATGCTTTGGAAATATAAAGATTTAAGAGAATTAGTTATTCAATCAGCTGATTTAGTAAAACCTGAGGAAGCAGGAAGAAGAGTTGTTTATTTTGCAAATAAAGGAAGAACTGAAACAGGGGCTTGTGTAGGTTGGCTTTATTCAGGTTTACAAACAATGAGACCAGGTGAATTTACTCCTGCTCATAGACATATGGCTTCTGCTTTACGTTTTATTATGGAAGGTAAAGGTGCTTACACTGTTGTTAATGGTCATAAAATTGACTTAAATGCAAGGGATTTTGTTATTACTCCAAATGATTGTTGGCATGACCATGGGGTTTATGAAGATGGGGAACAATGTATTTGGCAAGATGGTTTAGATATTCCATTAATGAATACACTTGATTGTAACTTTTATGATGTTTATCCAAAACCAGCACAAAGTGCAAAATATCCTCTTAATGATATGCCTTTGTCTCATGCAGGTAGTGGAGTTTTACCAGATAAATTAAATTGGGAAAATGACTATTCTCCTATTATGAGATTTAGTTTTGAGAATACATATAATGCACTAAAAGATTTAGACAAAGTTTCTAAAGGTGATAAATATGGTGGTCATACGGTTAGATATATAAACCCTACAAATGGTGGACATGTAATGGCTACGATGGGTGGCTATATGCAAATGTTAAGAAACTCTGAAAGTACTACAAGTTATAGAAGAACGGGAAGTTATGTTTTTCAAGTAGCTAAAGGAAAAGGTTATTCAATTATAGGCGGAAAACGTTTTGATTGGGAAGAAAAAGATGTTTTTGTAATTCCATCTTGGACATTCTTTACACATCATAATCTTGATGATAATGATGATGCCTGTCTTTTCTGTTTTAATGATTTACCAATAATGGAAAAACTTGGTTTGTATTTTGAAGAGAGTTATGCTGAATATGAAGAAGCATTAAAAAAAGGTTATAAGTCAAGCTACCAAGGTAGAGACTAAAAAATAAAATTTAAATAAAAATAAAGGATAATAATTATGAAATTAGTAACATTTTCGAGAAATAATATGGATTTAAGAGTTGGAGCTATAGTAGAAGATACAATAGTTGATTTAGCAGTTTTAGCACAAAGAAATGGCGAGTATTTACCAAGTACGATGCTTGAGTTTATTGAACAATCTCCAACTTCATTAGAAGTTGCAAATAACTTAATTTCTAAAGGTAACTTTGGTTCAGGTGTTGCGTTTTTTAAAGAGAATGTAAAAATTCATGCTCCTATTCCAAAACCAAAAAAGAATATTTTTGGAATTGGGCTAAATTATCATAAACATATTGCAGAATCTGCAAAAAGTTTAGATACAAAAGATGAAGTTCCAAGTGAAATTGTAATTTTTTCTAAGCCACCTAGTACAGTTTGTGGTTATGGTGATGCTATTGAGCATAATAGTAATATTACACAAAAATTAGATTGGGAAGTTGAGCTTGGTGTGATTATTGGAAAAGCTGGTAAAAAAGTAGATAAAAAAGATGCTTATAAACATATTTTTGGATACACAGTTATTATTGATGTAAGTGCACGTGATTGTAGAAGAAGTGGACAATGGATTGTATCAAAAGGACAAGATACTTTTGCACCAATGGGACCTTGTATTGTTACTGCTGATGAGATTGAAGATCCACATAATTTAAATTTATGGTTAACTAAAAATGGAGAAATGAAGCAAGAAGACAATACAAAAAATATGGTTTTTAAAATTGATGAAATTATTTCTGATTTAAGTACTGTAATGAGTTTAGATGCTGGGGATATTATTGCAAGTGGAACTCCTTCAGGTGTTGGTGCTGGAATGGATCCTCAAGAATGGATGTGGCCAGGTGATGTGATTGAAGCTGGAGTTGAAAATGTTGGTAGATTATATAACCCAGTTGTAGATGTTACGAACAAAAAAAATATCTTAGAAGACTAGGCTTTATTATGAAAAAGAGAACTTACAGAATAGGACAGATTGTACCTAGTTCTAATACAACAATGGAGACTGAAATTCCAGCTATGCTTTTAAAAAGACAGGAAACACAGCCTGAAAAATTCACTTTCCATTCAAGTAGAATGAGAATGAAACATGTAACAAAAGAAGAGTTACAAAAAATGGATTGTGACTCTGGACGTTGTGCTTTAGAATTAAGTGATGCAAGAGTTGATGTAATGGGTTATGCTTGTTTAGTAGCAATCATGAGTATGGGTAATTCATATCATAGAGTATCTGAAAAAAATCTTCATGCTCTTACAGTTGAAAATGGCTATCCAACACCCATTGTTTCAAGTGCTGGAGCTTTAGTTCAAGGGCTTAAAGCAATGGGGGCAAAAAAAGTATCAATTTTAACTCCATATATGAAACCTTTAACACAATTAGTAGTTGATTATATAGAAAATGAAGGTATTACAGTACATGATTCACACTCATTAGAGATAAGTGATAATTTAGAAGTTGGGGCACAAGATTCTTTGGCCCCTTCAAAATTATATAAAAATCTAGATACAACAGGAGTTGATTGTGTAGTTTTATCAGCTTGTGTACAAATGCCATCTTTAGAATCAGTTCAAATAGTAGAAGATGAATTAGGTATTCCAGTTATAACAGCTGCGGTTGCAACAACATATAGAATGTTAAAAGAGTTAAACTTAGATACAAAGATACCTGGTTTTGGCGAATTATTAAGTGGTAAATACTAAGAAATATCAAGTAAATATTAAGGAACTAAGATGAAAAGAATTGTTTGTATGGGCGGAGGACCTGCTGGACTTTATTATGGATTGTTACACAAAAAGAATAATCCAAAAGATGAAGTTACTATTATAGATAGAAATTTACCAAATAGTACTTTTGGATGGGGAGTAGTATTTTCAGATGTTACAATGCAAAATCTATATAAAGTGGATGAGAAATCAGCACAAATTATTAATGACGCATTAAATCATTGGGAAGATATTGAATGTTTTTTCCAAGGAGAGAAACATCGTTCAACAGGACATGGGTTTATTGGTATTGGAAGATTAAAACTTTTAAATATTTTACAAGAAAGAGCGGCAGAACTTGGCGTTACTCTTGTTTATGATAAAAAATTCACAAATGATGAAGATATTGTAAAAGAATACAATCCTGACTTAATTATAGCAGCTGATGGACTTAATAGTATTGTAAGAGAAAAATATGAAGATGATTTTGATGTAGATATTGATATGCGAAGCTGTAGATTTACTTGGTTAGGGACGCATAAACTTTTTGATGCATTTACTTTTATTTTTGAAAAGACTAAATTTGGTTGGATGAGTGTTCACGCTTATAAGTTTGATGAGAATACTTCTACTTTTATTGTTGAGATGAAAGAAGAGGACTGGTATAAAGCAGGACTTGATAAAATGAGTCAAGAAGAAGCAATTGCATTTTGTGAAGATGTTTTTAAAGACTATCTAGACAGTAATAAATTAATGACTAATGCCAAACATTTAAGAGGTTCAGCAAATTGGATTAAATTTCCACGAATAATCTGTAATAAATGGAATACATATAAACAATATGGAGATAAAAAAATACCATTAGTTTTAATGGGTGATTCATCCCATACAGCACACTTTTCAATAGGTTCAGGTACAAAACTAGCTCTAGAAGATGCTATTTGTTTTGATAGATTATATGCTGAATGCGAAGGTAACTTAGAAAAAGTTTTTGAAAAATATGAGAAAGAAAGAAGAATTGAAGTAGCAAGAATCAAAAACTCTGCTAGAAATTCTACTTGGTGGTTTGAACAAGTAAAACTTCATGAAGAATTAGATCCTTTAGTATATTATTATTCAATGCTTACAAGATCGCAAAGAATATCACATGAAAATTTATACTTAAGAGATAAAAAGTTTATTACAAACTTTGAAAATAAATTAACAAATGGAAAACTTCCTGTTGAAGATAGTTTAACAATTTCTAATATAAAACTTGAAAATCGTTATGTTCTAGATTCGAATGTAAGTCAAAAACAACTTAATACAGGAGCTGGTCTTATTCTAAGCTCTGCTTTTGATGTATCTTCACATATAGATATTTCAAAAGATTATGATATTAAAGCATTACAAGAATCAGGTTCTAAAATAGCTATTACTTTAACAGCAACACAAAATAAATCTAATGATGACATAATTTTAGATTTTGAAAAAAATGCAATAATATCTGAAAAAGATGGTGCAGATTTTATTTCTATAGATTGTGCCTCTAATGTTTTAGGTAAATTAGTAAATGATAGTGACTATGTACTTGCGATTAAAGTTATAAATAGACTTCAAAATGCAGTTAAAATTCCTTTGATGATAAAAATAAATGCATCAAATTGGGATACAGATGTTGCTGATATTGGTGATGTTATATCTTTTGTAAAAGAGTTAAAAAAAGCTAATATAAATTTAGTAATAGTAAGTTCTGGTGCATATAGTGATAAGAATATGGATAAAAGGTCTTTAGGAAGAGTTTATAATGGTTGTTTTAGTGATGAAATTAAGAATTCACTTAATATTAGTGTGATTTGTATAGGTAATATCTCTAGTTTAGATGAAGCCAACTCATTAATAGCAGCAGCTAGAGCAGATTTAGTTGCAATTGATCATAAAACAATCACTAATAATTCTTTTAAAGAACAAGTTACTTTAATAAGAGAAAATAGAAATTTAATTAAGGAATGAAAATTGAAATTTATAATTGATGACAAAGTAAAATTTAAACATTGTGATACAGCTGGGATTGTTTTTTATCCTAGATATTTTGAAATGCTAAATGATACTATTGAAGATTGGTTTGAAGTTTTAGGATTGCCTTTTTGTGAGTTGCACTCATCAAATACAGGAGTTCCTATGGTAAATATTGAGTGTAACTTTAAAAAACCAAGTTATTTAGGGGATGTACTCAAAAAAGAGCTAAGCATAATAAAACTTGGAAAAAGTTCTTGTACTCTAAAAATTGAGTTTATTGGGAAAAAAGATGAAAGTTTAAGGGTAGAGTTTTTTTGTACTATTGTAAATATAGACCTTGCAAAAAAGACCTCAAGCTTTTGGAGTGATGAAATTAAAAATAAAATGAATAAATACTTACAAAATAAGGAAGAAAAATGAAAAAGTTTACAACATTAAGTCTAGTTGCTTCAGTTGCGTTAAGTACGTCTTTGTATGCAGATACTTTATCAGAAGCATTCGCAAATTCAAAATTTAAAGGTGAATTGAAAACTGTTTATACAAAATCAAACTTTGATCCAGGCACACCTTCTTTACCTGCAAATGAAGATGATAGTGTTCTTGCAGTGGGGGGAAGTTTAAATGTTATCACTGGAAGTTTTTACGGACTAAAATTAGGTGGAACATTTCAAGCTTCATCTGTAGTATCAGATACAGACCATAATGGAATTTTTGCAAATGATATGGATGTTTCCGGTGCAGTTTTATCAGAATCATACCTTGACTATTCACTTTCAAAAACAAATTTAAAAATAGGTAGACAATTTATTTTTACTCCACTTTTAAGTAGTTCTATTGATGGTAAATCATCTGAATCTATTATTAAAGATTCATTTGAAGCATATATCCTATCAAATACTGATATTCCTAATACTACCTTAGTTGCAGGATACGTCGATAAATATCAAGGAAAAACCAACGGAGATAGAGATGTTTCAAAATTTAATGATTTTCAAGATGGAGCATATACACTTTATGTAAAAAATACATCTATTAAAAATTTAACACTACAAGCCCAATATTTAGATGAAGATGGGGTTACTAATGCTACAGATAAAAATGCATTCTATTTTCAAGCTGATTATGCGCTAGGTGCTCATTTATTATCTGCACAATATTTAAGTTCTGAAGATAAAACACAAGCTTCAGATGCTCAAGATGGTACTATGTACGGGCTAAAAGCAATGGGTCCTTTAGGTATTGATAAATTAGGATACATTGTTGCTTTCAATTCAAGTACAGATAAAAAAGCACCTGTATATACAGGAGCAGGAGCAGGTACAAGTGATACTCCATTTACAGCAATTCCTGTTAATGGTGGAGGAATTTCAACAAGAGCAGATACTGATACATTAGTTGGTGGAATTATTGTTCCAATAGCAGGAACAACAACAATCCCTTATGTAGGGAAATCATTTTCATCAACTCATCCCTTAGGTGATGTAACAGCAATGGGTGCTATGTTTATGTATCCAGTAAATAAAAATTTCTCAATCAAAGTAAATTTTGAACATGTTTCAATTGAAAAGATTGCTAAAGAAAATGCAGATACTGCAAGAATATATCTGTCATATAAGTTTTAGAAAGTAAAAGTAAAAACCACGAGAAAAATCTAAATTAGAGATTTATTAGCTCGTGGTTAATACTTACATACACTTAAAATAATAAGCTAAGAGAAGTCACCTATTTTGAAACTTCTCCAATTTTGTCTTCAACTGATTTTACCTTTTCTTCAAGCCTATTTTCATGACCCTCTCTAATATCAAAAGTAAGTGCTGCATAAACTCTTTTAGAACCTATTTCTTCAAGTTTTTCATAACACTTTGATACTAAGTTTAAAGCTTCTGACATTTTATTTGTTTCAATAACTGTAGACATTGCTGTTAATTTATATCTATAACCACTTTCTTTAATTACTTTTATTATTTGCGAAACTTCTTCACTTTTACTTTGACCATGATCTGTTGGAAACATAGCCATATTTAATAAAACTGACATTTAAACTCCTAATTTTTTCTACTTCTTTTTCTATTCATTTTCTCACTTTTACTTATTCTACTCTTTATCAAGCCCATCAACAATAATTGCGCCCATTGAAGCTGGCATGGATATTACTATTACTCGTTTTATTGCAATTATTGTATCAGTTAATAAAGGCAATTTATCAATTGAAAATAAAATTAATGATACAACTAAAAATGCGATTAGGTAAGCAATAAAAACTCTAAAAACAAAAGCACATAGTTTATATTTTATATTCCCTTGAAATATACTTTGATAGGTATAAAAAGCTAAAAAACAAATGGATAAAAATAAAAGCGAAGATAAATTAATTAAGGGCAAGGTTTCACTTAATCTCCAAGCTTCTTCTGAAAATGATATTGGAATTGCTAAAGCAAAAGAGCCTATTGTTATTTGACTTGCATCTTCTAAATTAAAGCTTAGACTATTTCTCATTTGTATATACCTCAATTTTATTTTTACAATTTTTTTACATTTTGTATAAAAATAATCTTTTAACTAATTTTTTATATATGAATTGTTTATAGTCGTGAGTTTAACTAAATATATATCAAAATGATATTAGTTAAAAGAATAGTCAATATTATTAAAAAAAATTAATGTCATTTTTACATAATTTTTGATAATATTTACAAGTTTAACTATTAAAAAAAGGAGCAATATGCAATTAGATATATCACCTGAGGTTTTGTTATCACAACTTGGATATGCAAAAAGTGATTCTTCACTAAAACAAGCCGAACAAGTTATGAATCAAACAAAAGATTTCAGTAAATTTTCTAAACATATAATTAGTTTAAATGACCATTTAAAAAAAATGAATGCTTATGTTACATTGTCTAATTCATCTGATTACTTAAAAATCAAATGTGATGAAAATGATGCAAATGAGATAATCGAAGAGTTCCATCATGAGGTTTCAATTTGGGCAGATAAATATAATATTGATTTACAAAAACTTGATAATAAACTTGTATATTACATACTAGGCGCAAATTAAATTATAAAGATATCTTTTAAGATATCTTTATAACAAACTTACTTAAAAATTTTTCTATATGTGTGGCAGTATGGAGTTTTTCCAGTTCTTTTATAATAATCTTGATGATACTCTTCAGCTTCATAAAATGTAGAAGCTTCATGTAAAGAAGTTGCAACTTTATAATTCATATCTTCTAACTCATCTACAAGTTCAAGTGCAGCTGTTTTTTGGACATCACATAAGTAAAAAATTGCAGAAAGATATTGATTTCCGATATCTGGACCTTGTCCATCAACTTGTGAAAAGTTGTGAATTTCAAAAAATAACTTAGCTAATTCTCTAAAAGATACTTGGCACTCATCATATTCAACTCTTACAACTTCAAGATGTCCTGTTCTACCAGTAGAAACGGCCTGATAATCAGGATTTTCAGTATGTCCACCCATATATCCAGAAACTGCTGAATGGACGCCTTTAAGGTTTTTAAAATGATGCTCTACTCCCCAAAAGCATCCAGCTGCAAAATATGCAAAGCCATGTTTCTCACAACAATTTTCAATACTTTTAAAAGTTAAAGAAGTAGAGTTTACACAATGTCTTATATTCTTATCAGTAAAGCCCTCATTTTCAAATACATGTCCTAAATGAGCATTACAATTTGAGCAAACTACTTCAACTCTTCTTCCATCTTTATCTGTAACTTTTTTAATCGCACCATCAATTTCATCATCAAAACTAGGCCAGCCACAACCAGAACTAAATTTGTTTTCAGATTTATAAAGTATAGAATCACATTTTTTACACTTATAAACACCTTTTTCATAGAAATCATTATATTTTCCAGAAAAAGGTTTTTCTGTTCCTTTTTGCTCAATTACATAGGCCTCTTCAGGAGTTAGTTCATTAAAATTCATATTTGCCTCAATGTTAAATTATTAGGGAATGTTATCTAAAGAATAAAAGCTAGTGATTAAAATAAAAAATAACTAATTTCCTTTAGTTTCTTTTAAATATATTTAGTCTAAAAGCTTATAGAAATCTTTATCTACTATTGAACTTCAAATCTTTGTTCTAGTAAAACTTTTCCTTTTTCTAATATTTTTCCTACAAAAATATCACCTGTGTTAAACTCACCAACACCTTTAGGCGTTCCACTCATTAAAATATCTCCATCTTCAAAAGAAGAAAAAGTTAAAAGTTCATCTATAATCTCTTGTGGCTTGTTAATCATAAGTTCAACTCCACCTTTTTGCTTAAGCTCATTATTAATATATAATTCTACTTCCAAATCTTTAATATTTGAATTAAAACTTACAAACTTTGAGAATACAGCAGCTGCATTAAAACATTTTGCTCTTTCCCAAGGAAGTCCTTTTTTCTTTAATTTACTTTGAACTTCTCTTAAAGTTAAATCAAGTCCAAATCCTACTGCGTTTATTTTATTTTCTTCTATTAAAAAAGAGATTTCAGCTTCATAATGACAAGATCTATTTCCTTTTGGAAAAACTAAAGTATTACTAATAGAAGAGTTTGGTTTAAAAAAGAAAACTGGTTCTTCTGGAGTCTCATTATTTAACTCAGCTATATGTTCTGCATAATTTCTTCCAATACATACAACTTTTGAAGGAAATATTTCTCTATCATTTATTATTATTGCATTCACTATAATACCTTTTAAAAAATTTCATAATGATACACTAACAAAGATATGAAATTTCTAAAAATACTTTGTATAGGAAGTTAAGTAAACATTGATAAAGTTAATAGTTTTAATACTTCTTCAATAAATCATTTATAATAACAGCAGTAAGTCCCCAAATAACTTCATTATCATATTTATAAACCCAAACTTTGTGACGCTTATGTCCCCAAGGTTTATGATAAGTTTGAGGAAGACCTAATTCTTCAACAGGGAAATGAACTTCTTTTTCCCCATTTTCATCTACAGTAAAAGGATGGACTTCATATTTTAAAGTATATTCTTCAGGTGCATTTTCTTTAAAAAATCTTAAAGGAATAAGAATTGTTCTTTCAACTTCATTTTTATCAATTATCATCTTGTCAATAGCTTCTTTTTTTATAACACCAACAAAAGGTTCAATAACCGCACCAATTGGAGCTACATAAGTATCTAATTGGCCTAATATCTTTATATCTTTTTTCTTGATTCCTAATTCTTCTTTTGTTTCTCTAAGAGCTGTATGCATAAAAGATTTATCACAATCTTCATATCCACCTCCTGGAAAACAAATATCTCCACCTTGTCTTATATGAGCAGCTCTTTTTTGAAATAATAAATAGTATTCTTTATCTATTTTTATAAGTGGAACTAAAACCGCCGAATTGAAATATCTATCTCTTCCCATAACATTAACATCTAGGGGTAAATTTTTTATAAATTGTTTAAATTGTTTTTTATTCATATTCGCTTTTCTGTATATTATTAATTTAGTATAACAAACTTTGAGTTAATGTCACTATATTTCAATTGTAATTGTAGTTAAAGTACCTTTGTAAGTTTTTCCTTCATACTCAAAACTAGTGTTCTTTGTATCAATTTCCCCATCCATATGTTTTGATAATATCTCTTGACACATAAAAAGTCCTATGCCTGTACCATGATATTCATGCTTTGTTGTGAAATATGGTTCATATATTTTTGATAAAACACTATCTGATATTCCACCAGCGTTATCTTTTATTTCAATAATTAAAGTTTTTGCAACTTTTTTTGCATCAATAAAAATAAATCGTTCTTCTTCTTTATTTAAATCAAAAGCTTCTCTTGAATTATTCAAAATATTAATTAAGATTTGCATCAATTCACTTTCATAAGATATTATTTCCACATCAACTATATTTTCTATAATATTTATTTTTCCATTAGATCTGTTATAATCAAAAACTTTTAATGTCTTTTCTATAACATTCTTACTGCTAAGTAAGTCTTTACGACTACTAGATTTGAAAAAATTCATAAGTGAATTAATAGTATTTGAAAGATCAGCAGAGGTTTGAACAATTAAAGTTAAGGTTTCATCTAAAAATTTATCATCAATATGCCCTTTTAAATCTTTTTGTAATTTCAAGCCACTAGCTCCTGTTGAAATTATAGATAAAGGTTGTCTCCATTGATGAGCAATATTTTGAATCATTTCACCCATTGCTACCATTTTTGCCTGTTTTGTTAAAAGTATATCTTTTCTTAGATTTTCAGAAACTTCTTTTTCAACTTTTTTTTCAAGTTCATTATTAACCTTTTGTAAAGCTAAGGTCTTTTCTTCCACTTTTTCTTTTAGTGTTTTATTCATATTTTTTAATACTTTTTGTCGATATAAAACAGCTAATATAATTATTAAAAAGATAAAACCAAACTTATATAAAGTTTTGTAATCAAACTCTTTTTTATACTCTATCACTGACCATTTTTGAGTAATGTTGTCAGTTTCATTTTTTGTTATACTTGAAATACTTTTATTTATTATAGAGAGTAATATTTTGTCATTTTTTGCAACTGCAATTGAAATAGGTAAAGAGTAGTCTAGTTTTCCTGAAATTTTTAATTTTCCTAAGTAATTACTTTGAATCCTTGTAACAGTAGAATGTAATAAATCAGTATATGCAAAAACTTCTGAATCTATAACTTTTTGAAAAGCCTCTTCGGGATTTTTCATTTCTACAAACTTAGAATTAGGATAATTCTTTTTTAATAATTTAGAGTATGGATATTTAGTAGAAATAGCAATTTCTTTCTCTTTTAAACTTGAAATATCATCTATAAAACTAGCATCAGGTGAAGTAACTAAAGCAAAAGAGATGCTAGTATATGGTTTTGACAAATTTACATACTCTTTACTTTCATCATTTTCACTAAAAGAAGAAATAATTTCACATTTACCATTTTTTAAAAACTCTAAAGACTCATCAAAAGTTTTTGTTTTGATAAATTTATAATCTAATTTTGATTTTTCTGAAAATAATTTTATATAATCTGAACCTGCACCTTCAAATACTCCATTTTGAATAAAACTATAAGGCTTTAAATCAGGAACAACACACATTTTAATTTCTTTTTTATTAAGAATATACTCTTTTTCATCTTTTGAAAAATCTATTTTTCCAATAATATTTTTATATAAAACAAACTTATTTAAGTCTATTTTTGTAGGAGCTAAACCCATTACATTATATAAATCAAAAATTCTTTGAATTTTTTCTGGTTTAATTTCACCTAAATTATTCGAATCTGTATAAGATAACTTTTTTAAAACTTTTCCCTCAAAAATCAAAGCATCTAAAGGTATATTTTGACTGTTGTAATTTTCATACATATAAGTTGCTGTTTCTTCAATATTAGAATAAGCATATTCCCAACCTCTTATAGAAGCTTCTTTAAAAGCTAAAACTGTAGACAAATCATTTTTTATTTTATCTTCATGCGTAAATAAAAAATCACTATACATATCAAAACCATAATCGTGTGGACTAAATACATTATATTCAATACCAAGTTTTTCTAAATCAAAAGGAGTTTTTGATAAATATGCTGAGATTATATCTGTCTTATTATTTACTAAATCCATAATATCATGGCTATGTTTTATAAAATTTAAATCTCTAAGATTCATTCCTTTTGAAAGAATCATTGATTTAATTGATACTTCACTAGCATCATCTATTGTAGTCATTATTCTTTTTTTAAGGAAATCTTGAATTTTATTAATATTAGATTCTTTTTTAGCAAGAAGTACAAGTGGTGATTCTTGAAAAAGAGCATATAAAGCTACAAGCTTTTTGCCTGCAACTCTTTGTAAAATTAATGTTTCTCTACCTACTCCAAAGTCTACTTTTTTTTCATCAACTTCTGATGAAACATCAAGACCAAAAGTAAAAGGCCTAATTTCTACATCAAGACCATACTTTTCATAAAAACCCTTCTGTTTTGCCATATAATAACCAGCAAATTGGAATTGATCAAACCAAGAAAGTTGTATTGTTACTTTTTTTAATTCTTTTGCAAGAAGAGTCGCTGGTAATAAAAACATTATTAATAAAAGTAAACACTTCTTCATGTATAACCTTGGTATGATATTTCAATAAAAGAATAACTAAAGATAAATAAAAAAATAATGAATGTTACTTTTTTGTAACATTCATTTATTTAGATTAATGTAAGAAGTGTCTTTTCCCTGAGAAGTATAAAGCCATTCCAAATTCATTAGCGGCATCTATAATTTCATCATCTCTAATACTTCCACCTGGTTCAATTACACATTTAACCCCAGCCTCTTGTGCTGCATCAATGCTATCTCTAAATGGAAAAAATGCTTCAGATGCTAACACAGAACCACTTACATCAATTCCTAAATCTTCTGCTTTTCTTAAAGCAGCTTTTGCTGCATCAACTCGTGATGTCATTCCCATTCCAACAGCTACCATTGCTGAATCTTTTACATAAACTACACAGTTTGATTTTGTTAAAGATGCAAGTTTATATGCTATTTCCATATCTTTTATTTCTTGTTGTGTTGCAGCTCTTGTTGATTTTAATTCAGAGTTTCTAACCTCATCATCTTCAACTTTATCAGCATCTTGATATACAAAACCACCATCAAGAATTTTAAAGTTAAAAATATCATTTGCCATTTCAAGCTTTTTTGTACCTTGTTTAAATAATTTAATTCTTTTTTTCTTATTTAATTCTTTTTCAGCCTCAGCTGTGAAATCAGCTGCAAAAACAACTTCTAAAAAGATTTCATTCATTTTAATAGCTAAAGGTAAATCAACTATTCCATTAACAGCAACAACTCCACCAAAAGCTGAAATTGGATCACATCTAAGTGCACTTTCATATGATTCTAATAAAGTATCTTTTATAGCAAAACCACAAGGATTCCCATGCTTTACAATACAAACAGCTTTATCATCACCAAAAGCAGATGCAATTTTAGAAGCACCAGAAATATCACCCATATTATTGAAGCTAGCTTCTCCTTTTAAGGTAATAAATTTATTAGATAAATGTTTATCAAACTCATATAAAGCACCTTTTTGATGTGGGTTTTCACCATATCTTGTATCAAATACTTTTTCACCTACAATAAACTGTTTTGCACCCATTCCACCATTGAATCTTTTATTCATATAGTTTGCAATCATAGAATCATAAGCTGCTGTATGCTCATATGCTTTAATCATCATATTACGTCTAAACTCTTGAGTATTTGTATTGTTTTTAAGATTATTTAATACCATATCATAATCAACAACATCTGTTACAATAATAACACTATCATGATTCTTAGCAGCTGACCTAACCATAGCAGGGCCACCAATATCAATATTTTCTATAATCTCTTCAAAGTCATCAGTTTTTTCTATTGTTGCTTTAAATGGATAAAGGTTTACACATACTAAATCAATCCCCTCAACACCCAACTCTTTAGCTTGTTGCAAGTGAGATTCTTTGTCTCGTCTATGCAAAATTCCACCATGAATATAAGGGTTTAAAGTTTTAACTCTTCCTTCAAAACACTCAGGAAATTTTGTAACTTCATTTGCTTCAATAACAGCAATTCCTGCATCTTTTAACTTGTTATATGTTCCACCAGTTGAAATAATTTCATACCCTAGGGCTACAAGTTCTTTTGCAAAGTTTTCAACACCACTTTTATCACTAACACTGATTAATGCTCTCATTAAAATTTACCTTTTAATTTGTTTTTATTGTAAGATTTATGCCTAAGATTATAGTTAAATTTTATTTATAGCTAGCTTTTGTATTTTTAAGTTATTGAGTTAAAAAAGGAGAAAAAAAGAGAGTGAAATTCACCCTCTTCTTATATTTTGAAGTTTTATCTTCTTCCTAAGTAAATTCCCACAGCTTGTAAGTTTTTACCTTTCATATTTCCACAAAGATTATTTTTTGTTATATAAGCTTTTGCTTGGGCAACTGAAGAGAATTTTTCATCAGTTTTTTTACACATTTTATTGTAAACTTTTTCTCCCATCATTTGCATCTTTTTTTGTCTCTTTGCAATCATAATTTTTTCAGCTTGCATACCTTTTGCAACATTAGCATAAACTTCATCATATGACTTAATTTCTCCACCATTTGCTTTTGCAAAAGCTTTTGCATCAGATTCTAAGGCAAATCCATATTTACTAATCACAGCCATAGTTGCAGGTTTATTGCTACCAACAACATAAAAAGCATCTTTTGCATCAATTAGTTTTAGGCTTTTATTATCAACTACTTTTATATCACTAAGAGCTAGACCATTTATCTCTTTATCTTCAACTAGACAATGAATTGAACAATATTGTTTATCAACACCTTCATGTTTTGCTGCATGATTTGTTTTATAGAACATTGGTAAAGTCATACCACAAACTGGACAATAGTTTTTTAAATCGCCTTTTTGAACTAAGCTAGCTTCAGAAGCAGGAACTGCTTGATATCTCATTTTATTCATTTTTTTTGCCTTTGCATCACTTGCAAATGCACCAAGACTAAACAGTAATAAAGATAAACCTACTAATAAGATTTTTTTACTTTCTTTCATTATTTCTTCTCCTACAAATATTTTAAAATATAGTATATAAAAACTGTTAATTGATTGTTAATTAAGTCTTAAATAAAAGTATTAATTAAAAAATAAAAGTAAGAGTCTTGTCAAAAGTTTTAAATATGACAAGACAAAATTGATTTATTAGGATCAGTTATATATTCATATCCACTATACATAATATAAAGTCCAAAACCAACAACTAAAATTGAAGCTATTTTAATAAATAAATTTCTTAAAGCGATTTGTTTAAACACTCCAACAAAAAAACCTAATGAAAACATTGCAGGAAGAGTACTTAATCCAAAAATAAGCATTACAATAGCTCCCCAAAATGCACTACCCGTACTTGCAGCGGTGATTGCAAAAACATAAACAAAACCACAAGGCAAGATTCCATTTAACATTCCTAAAAGATAAAAACTACTAAGAGTATTAGAACCTACTAAAGACCTAAAAGTAGTTCTATAAAATTTTGTTTTTGAAATTGAGTGCTCTATATTCGTAATAAATTTAAATTTTCCACTTAAAGATAAACCTATTAATATCATTACAAAGCCAGTAAATATAAGTAAAATCCCACTTGTTAGATTATCAAAAGTTACGACTCCACCAACAAAACCAAATAAAGCTCCTAAAATAGTATAGGTTGTAATTCTTCCAAAAGAGTATAAAAGATGAGAAATCCCTTGCTTTGTTTTAGACCAATCGTGTCCTATTTTTGTGCTAGAGTATGCAACTACAATTCCACCACACATTCCAACACAATGACCAAATGAACCTAAAAAAGCTATTGTTATAATACTTATTATGCTTATACTTTCCATTATTTACCTAAAAGTTTTTTTCTAATTTGTGGGTTTGCCATATTCTCTCCACGATACATTTTTACAAGCATTTCATCAAAAGAAATCATTTCGCCAATAACCTTATTTGTCTTGCTTTTATAAGCTGCAAAACCATAACCCATTTCAGTGTTATCTGTTTTTGAATACCAAGCTTCTTTTGCGTCTATATACTCATTTGTATCTCGGGAATATGCCCAAACTTTTGCTTCTTTTTGAAAAGTAATATTTTTATACCATAAAGCAAAACAGCCCATATCATCAAAAAACCAAGTTTTCCCCTCAGGAGAAATTGCTTGAACAGAATCTTTTAACTTTGTAATAGTCATACCACATTGAGTATCTTGAAAGTGGCTAAGTTTGATATCAACAGGCTTATGTTCATGATTATCTTCATAAATAACAACCATCTGCTTTTGATTCGACATTGATAAGAAAACTCCAATAATTATTGCAATAACAATAATAATGGTTATAAAGGGAAGTGCTTTTTTCATAAATTTAGTTCCAGTAGTTTTTAATAATTATAATTTAAAATTGTTAATTTAGTATTAATCTTTTATAATGTTAACATAAAATTAACAATCTTTTGTTATTATAATTTTTCAGTTAGTTTTAATTTTATAGGATTTAAACATGAGATATTTTTTTCTTCTTTTAATATTTTTGTCTTTTTTTTGCACTTTTATAAATGCAAAAGATTTTTCTAAAAAAGCTAGTAAGGAAGTTGTTTATACCCAAAAAGGTGAAGAAAAAAAATGGTGCCCTATTTGTGGAATGTCAATAAAAAAATACTATAAAACTTCCCATACTTCAAAACTACAAAATGAAACTTCAAGACAATATTGTTCAATTAGATGCTTAGTAAAAGATGATTTAGAGTATGGAATTAATAAAAATAGTGTTCAAGTAGTTGATTTTATAAGTGAAAAGTTAATTAATGCAAAAAGTGCCTATTATGTTCTTGGAAGTGAAGTAAAAGGAACAATGAGCCGAATAAGTAAATTAGCTTTTTTAAAAGAAGAAGAGGCAAAAGCTTTTATTAAAAAATATTCTGGCCAAATTAAAAGTTTTGATGAAGCTTTTGATGAAGCAAAAAAGAACTTGAAAACTGATACTTCTTTTTTCAAAACAAAAAAAGTCAAAAAAATATATCCAAAAGGCAAAAGAATATTTGAAAAACTTTGTAGTCCTGATATTGATCCTACAATGTATCTTGAAATAAATGAATTAAAAGCAGATATTAAAAACAATAAGTTATGCAAAAAACTTGATGAATCTAGGCTTCATGCTCTTTCCCTTTATCTTTGGGAAGTTAAAAGATTAGGGGAGCAAAGTGTTGTTGAAAATAAAGTACAAGTAAAAGATAATGAAAAATGTCCTGTTTGTGGAATGTTTGTAGCAAAATATCCAAGATGGGCTGCAAAATTGTACTATTTACATAATGACCATACACATGATTTTTCTTTTGATGGAGTAAAAGATTTAATGAAATTTTATTTTAATCCAACAAAATGGGGAGATTATAAAGTTTCAAAAAATATGCAAAATACTATTTTAGTTACAGATTATTATTCACAAAAAGGAATCGATGGGAAAAAAGCTTATTATGTAATAGGTTCTGATGTCTATGGACCAATGGGACATGAACTTATTCCTTTTGAGAAAATAGAAGATGCAAAAGTATTTAAAAAAGACCATGCAGGAATAAAAATCGTACAATTTAATGAAATAAAAGAGAAAGAAGTTTACAAATTAGATGAATAAAAAAAGCAAATATCTATTTATATTTTTAGGAATAACAATTTTCTTACTTCTATCTCAAACTATTTATTTATATGCAAATAAAAGTCTGTCAAAAGAAGAAATAGAAAAAAAAGAAATTTTGATAAAAGCTATAGGACTTCCTGATCTAGCTATTTCTACAGAAGCCATGTATACAAGACATAGAACCTTAAGTGATATTTTTTCACTTTTCAAAGATTCTCCTTTGTTAAGGGAGTATTTCCCTAGTACCTATGTATATTCACACTCACATATTTTAAATAATACTCCTTCAAATGTTAATGAAGTAGTAGAAGAAATCAAGGTAAACAATGAAAAATAAAATAAATCTCTATTTAATAGAGTATGCAATAAATTCACTTTTAAGACAAAAATTAAAAAATGGCTTTATTTTAGTTATTTTTACACTTTTAATCTCTCTTCTAGCTTCCATATTTTTTATTTCAAACTCTATAAAATATGAATTAAATTCTACTTTAAAATCACTTCCTGAAATTACAATTCAAAAATTAAAATCAGGGAGGCATTATGATATAAATGTTGATATTATTGATGAAATCATAAATATAGCCGGAGTTGAAGATGCAATTCCTAGAGTTTGGGGATATTATTATTTTGAAAACTCTGGAGTAAATTTTTCTATTATTGGAATTGATGAATTTGAAAACCAGTATAAAGATTCTTTAAAAAGAATTATTAAAGAGAATGATTTCTCTAAAAATTCTAATGAAGATTTTATGATAGTGGGAAGTGGCGTTAAAAAAATATTAGATGAAAACTATTATAAAGAGTATTTTAATTTTATTAAACCTAATGGAAGTTTTAAGCAAGTAAATATAGCTGGAGTTTTTGATAGCTCTTTACAACTTGAAGCAAATGATACAATTTTACTTCCTCTAAAAACAGCTTTAGAAATTTTTGATATGGAAGAGAATATGGCAACTGATATAGTTGTAAAAGTTTCAAATCCTGAAGAAATATTGACTATTGCATCAAAAATAAAGCTTTTATACCCTGATTCTAGAGTTATTACAAATAAAGATATAGAGATGAGTTATCAAAATATTTTTGATTACAAAGGTGGGATATTTTTAGCACTTTTCATAGTCTCAATTTTTACATTTTTTATTATTGTTTATGATAAGGTTTCAGGCCTTAGTTCTGAAGAAAAAAAAGAGATAGGAATTTTAAAAGCTCTTGGTTGGAAAATAGAAGATGTCTTAAAAGAGAAATTTTATGAAAGTTTTATTATCTCCTTTATTGCCTATGTTATTGGTATTTTGTCTGCTATGAGTTTTGTATATATTTTTCAAGCTCCACTATTAAGTAATATTTTCACAGGTTACTCTATGTTAAAAACTTCATTTGAATTACCTTTTGTTTTAGACTTTACTACTTTATTTTTAGTCTTTTTCTTAAGTGTACCAATATATATAGCAGCAACAATTATTCCCTCATGGAGAAGTGCTACAATAGAAACAGATAAGGTTTTAAGATGATTAAAATAAAAAATTTAACGAAAATATATGAAGTTAATAAAAACAATATAACAACCGCACTTAATAATATAAATTTAGAAATAAATGAAGGTGAACTAATAATATTAAAAGGTTCAAGTGGAAGTGGGAAAAGTACGATTTTATCAACACTAGCAGGTCTTAGTAAGCCTACTTCAGGCGAAGTTATTATAAATAATGAAAGAATCTCGAAACTACCTGACAATTTTGCTTCTATTTTTAGACGTGAACATATTGGTTTTATTTTTCAAAAATACAATTTGATTCCTAATATTTCTGTAAAAGAGAATATTTTGATTCCCTTAATTCCACAAAATCCTTCTAGCGAAGTTGCGGAAAAACTTTTAATAAATGTAATGAGAAAATTTAAAATTGAGCATAAAAAAGATGATATAGTCAAAAATCTTTCAGGAGGAGAGCAACAAAGAGTAGCAATCGCAAGAAGCCAAATAAATAACCCTAGTATTATAATAGCTGACGAGCCCACGGCAAACTTAGATAAAGAATTATCTATACATTTTATTGATATTTTAAGGGAGTTAAAACAAGCAGGGAAAACTATAATTGTAGCAACCCACGACCCACTATTTTTTGATTTAGATTTTACTGATAGATTAATTGAAGTTTCAAATGGAGAACTTTTATTATGATTTTATCTCCCGAAGTCTTAACAATTATTATTATAAATATAATATTTTTAGTTTTTGGAACCATTGCTTTTATTTTAAGTCTTAAAATCTTTTTTAACTGGAATATTAATGCCACCTCAAAAAAACAATACAACTTAGAGAAACAAAGCTTTTTAACAGCAACCATTATAAAATATATACTTTTTATAAAAATACTACTTTTTATATTTTTTGTTTTTACTCTTGATAAAATATCTAATGTTTTAACAGGAGCCATGTGTGCAGCAGGAGTTATAGATGCAACTTCTTATGGAATATATTTACTTCTTTTTAAATTAATAAATATCTATTTATTTGGCTTTTGGCTATTTATCCATAAATTTGATATGAATACAAAAGAGCTTAAATATACAAAGCTAAAATTTGGTTTTTATCTATTTATTTTTATTTTATTTATAAGTGAAATTATCATTGAAATTACTATGTTTTCTTCAATAGATGTGGATAAATTAGTTTCATGTTGTGGAACAATTTATTCAAATTCTAGTGAATCTTATATTTCTTCGATATTTACATTAAATCAAAGTCTAATTTTGATAGTCTTTTATTCTTTATTTGCACTTTTAATTTTGTTTTATTTTCTTAAAAATGATTATTTATATCTTATTGGAAACCTCTTGTTCTTAATAGCTTCAATTATAAGTCTAATCATCTTTTTTGGAACCTATATTTATGAACTTCCAAGTCACCATTGCCCTTTTTGCATGCTTCAAAAAGAGTATTATTATATAGGTTATTTTGTATATCTAACACTCTTCCTTGGTACATTCTATGGTTTTGCTATAGGTATTTCAAATATGCTTTCACAAGATAAACAAAAGATTAAAAGTTATTATAAAATATCCATGACATTTATTATTATTTATACACTTTTAGTAAGCTATTTCCCACTTTTCTTTTATTTAAAAAATGGAGTATTTTTGTAATATATTTTAAAAAACTTTTCCTATTGACTTGCATCAATGATTGAAATATTTAAAAGAGTTAAACTTCTGAAATATTAAATCAAAGGTTAGAATTATGGAAAAAATAGAAGTCTTAGGTGCAACAGTAGATTTTTTTAAATCAATAGAAGATGGCTTAACAACATATCAATTTGATACAAGTAAATGTGGACCACCAGATCCTATGGTAAATGCAATGGCTGGATTACAACTATTAGATGACAATAGCCAATTAATCATGATAAATCATAAATCACCAGGTGGACTTTTTCCTAAAATTGGGGAAGAATTTTCTTATGTAGAAGAAATTACAGAAGATGGACAAGCAAAAGTCACTTTTTCTAAAAATTCAAATGTAAGTAACTCAACTGATTTTACTCAAAACACTTGTAACGGATAATAAAATATTATGAATATTTCAACTGCCTTTGCACCTCCTTTTAAACTTATAGCTCCTTTTTTTATACTCGCAGGACTTGTTTTTGTAGCAAGTGTTGCTTTACTTTTTGGTTTTGAGGCAAAAGGTATTCATAACCTAGATGGTGCTGTATTATCATGGATTCATTTTTTTTTACTTGGCTTCGTAATGATGGTGATATTTGGAGCTATGGCACAATTAGTTCCCGTAGTTTTAGAAGTGGGTCATGTTGCGGTTGATTTATATTATGCTATATATCCTTTACTAATAATTGGTACAATTTTAATGGCATTAGGCTTTTATGCCTTTCCTTTACTTTTGCCTTTTGGCGGGATTATTGCCTTTATTTCTTTTGGAATATTTTTAATTGAAACATTTTTAACAATTTTAAAAGTGAAAAAAATCAACTTTGTGATTATTACAGTTATTATTGCAAATCTATTTTTATTATTAGGCTTAATTGTTGGCATAATCATGGCTTTAGCTTATGCAGGAATTTTGTCTGTTGACATATATTTATTGTTAAAAGTACATGTTTATTTAGTATTTTTTGGATATGTTGGCATCACTATTATGGGAATGAGTTTAATATTACTTCCTATGTTTTGGCTAAGTCATAACTTTACTTGGAATTATGTAAAAAGTGCTTTGATTGTCTTATCTCTTGGAATTGTAGTTGTTTGTATTTCAACTTTTTTTAATAATAAGATATTAGAAAATTTGGGATACCTTTTAACAATTTTATCATTCTTTTTATATTTTTATCAGATTTTCATAATTTATAAAACTAGAGTAAGAGTAGAGATTGATATTTATTTTAAAAGTATGGTTTTTTCATATATTTGTTTAACTATTGCTTTAATACTCGGAATTTGTTATCTTTTTTCTCCAAGTCAAGAACTACTTTTAACATTTTCATGGCTTATATTTGCAGGGTATATTACTTTTATAATAAGTGGGCATTTATATAAAATTGTTCCATTTTTAGTTTGGTATGAAAGGTTTTCACCTTATGTAGGGAAAAGAAAAGTTCCTATGTTAGCTGATTTAATTCCACATAAAAGTTCAAAGTTTCAGTTTTTATTAAGCGCAACAGGAGTTGTAATTGTGGCAATTGGCTTATACAGTGGTATTGATAATATTTATAAAAGTGGTGTAAGTATTTTATTTGTTGGTTCAATATTTTTATTAAAAGATATATTATTTATGATTAAGTTTAAGGAAGAAAAAAATGTATAGTAAAGAAGAAATTTTCAAAGCTGTTTCGACAGTTAATGACCCAGAAGTTGGATTTAATCTTGTAGAAATGGGACTTATTTATGATGCAATTTGTAATGAAGAGATGAAAGTAAAAGTTACTATGACACTTAGTACAAAAGCTTGTCCACTTCACCAAATGATTGTGCAATGGGTAGAAGAAGCTGTATTAAGAGAACTTCCTCTTGTAGAAGAAGCTAGTGTAGAAGTTGTATGGGAACCTGTTTGGAATATCACTATGGCTGATGATAATGTAAAAGCTAAACTTGGTGGAATGTAATTTATGTTTTATATCATCATAAAACTTATTCACCTTTTTTCAGTCCTTATTTATGGTGGTTTTTTATTTACTGATAATCTAATTTTAATGAGAATGAAAAAATCTTTAAGTGAAGAAAAATACAATGAAGTAAGAGGACATTTTGCAAAATTTACTAAAGCTTTAGTTCCAAAAGCTTTAATTTTTGCTGTTGCTTCTGGATTATATTTATTTTATGTAAGTTTTGGTTCAATCGAAAATGGATTTTCAAACTTTCAGATTCTTTTATCTATAAAGGCATTTTTAGCTTCTTGGTTAGGATTAAGAGGAGTTTTACAAGTATTCTTTGGGATTCAACCTTTTGTTTTTAAAGGGCATTTATTACCTTTTGTTTTAGTAATTATTATTGTGTTTTTATCACAAATAATGTATAGTTTCTAACGTTTATTTAAAAATAATAAGTTTATGCAAAATATTATAAAAAAATATCCTCCTGGAGATTTTGCTATTTGGATTATTATTTATATAGAACTAATCACTTTTGCAGCACTATTTTTAGGTTATGCATACTCTAGAAGATTAGATCTTGAGCTTTTTAATAAATCACAACTTTTACTTGAACAAAATTTAGGTTTTATAAATACAATTGCTTTAATTACAAGTAGTTATTTTCTAGTTAAAGCAATAGAAATTATAAAAAAAGATGAAAAAACTAATACTTTTTTTCTAGCTTCAAATTATATTTTAGGAGCCATTGGTTTAGGAACTATATTTTTAGTTTTAAAAATCTTTGAATTTTCTCATAAATATGAGCAAGGAATAAATCTAAGTACAAATACTTTTTTTATGTTCTATTTTCTTTTAACAATATTTCATTTTATGCATGTTTTATTAGGTGTAATTATTCTTTTTAACCTTTATAAAAAGACAAAAATTGGTGACTATACAAAATCAAATCATCTTGGCTTAGAAACTGGTGCTTCATATTGGCATATGGTTGATTTATTATGGATAATTTTATTTCCATTAATTTATATAATGAGATAAAATGAATAAATCTACAGCTATTTATATCAGTCTTCTTTTTCTAACAAGCCTTACATATTTTTTAGGACAAAGTGAAACTTTTACTTTGCCCTTTATTATTCTTGTGCTTATTACTACTTTTGTAAAAGGCCAGCTTATTATTGATTATTTTATGGAATTGAGAAATGTCACTTTAAAATATAGATTATTTGTATCTATTTGGTTATTTCTAGTAATATCTTTAATTGGAATATCTTATTTTTTTCCTATTTTACCATCAGCTTAAAGTAAAACAAGATTTTACATTTTGAAGTCTTGTCCTTCTAGTTTGTCTAAAGTAGTATCTTTATACATTTTACGAATTAAATCTCTAGGTTCAATCCACTGGTCATGTAAAGCACATTTATTATTTCCATCACATTCCCCTATTCCTAAAACACATTTTGTGTCATCCTCTAATTCTCTAAAACTTCCTAAAATATCATAAATACTAATTTGTTGAGCAGGACGTGCTAATTTATAACCACCTTCTCTTCCTTTTATTGAATCTACAAAATCTGATTTTACAAGTTCTGTCATTATTTTAGTTAAAAATTTATATGGAATATTCAAAGTTTCTGATAACTCTTTTGCAGGATATAATCTAGAAGTACCATATTTAGCTATATAGCTTAGTATTCTAATTGCATATTGAGTTGTATTATGTAATTGCATTTATTTCCTTTTTGTAATTATATCTAAAGAAATTTTAACTAGTTAATTTTTATATACTACTTAAAGGTAGAATTAAAGTTTTCTTTGTTAATATTCCAATATACTACTTAAAGGTAGAATTAAATGAAGGAGTTAGAATGACAGAACGAATAACAAAAAATATGGCTAGAAACATCTATTTTGGTGGAAGCCTTTTTGCTATTTTAGTATTTGCTGGATTGACATTTGATACAGTTCAACAAGTTCCTAAATTATCTAATGCACAGAATATTACAACATCTGTTGCACATGGAAAACATTTATGGGAAGTTAATAATTGTGTTGGTTGCCACACAATTATGGGGGAAGGAGCATATTATGCACCTGAATTAGGAAATGTATTTAATAGAAGGGGTGCTTCAGATGAAGCAACTTTTAAAGCTTATATGCAAGGTTGGATGGCTGTGCAACCTTTAAATGAGCCAAATAGAAGAAAAATGCCACAATTTAATCTAAGCGCCGAAGATGTCGATAGTATTGCAGACTTCTTAATTTGGACATCAAAGATTGATGATAATGAATGGCCACCAAATATTGAAGGATAGGAAAAAAATATGAAATATACATCACAAATGGTTGCAAAACCATATTTTATTTTTGCATTGATTCTTCTAGTAGGAGAAATGCTTTTTGGTTTAACATTAGGAACACAATATATATTTGGTGACTTTTTATTCCCTTATATTCCCTTTAATGTTGCAAGAATGGTACATACAAATTTACTTATAGTTCTTATTTTATTTGGTTTTATGGGAGCTGCTTATTATTTAGTTCCTGAAGAGAGTGAAAGAGAACTTTGGAGTCCAAAATTAGCAATTATTACTTTTTGGATTTTTGCGGCAGCTGGGGTTGCTACAATATTAGGATACCTTTTAGTTCCTTATGCAGAATTAGCTAAGCTTACTATGAATGACTTACTTCCTACTATGGGTAGAGAGTTCTTAGAACAACCTACTATTACTAAAATTGGTATTGTAATTGTAGCTTTATCTTTTGTTTTAAATATTGCAATGACAATACTTAAAGGTAGGAAAACAGTTATTTCAGTAGTTTTAATAACAGGACTTATTGGTTTAGCAGTATTTTTCCTTTTTGCTTTTTATGTTCCTGATAACTTAGTTTTAGATAAGTTTTTCTGGTGGTATGTAGTTCACTTATGGGTTGAAGGTGTTTGGGAATTAATCATGGGTGCTATTTTAGCCTTTGTACTTATTAAAGTAACGGGTGTTGATAGAGAACATATTGATAAATGGTTATATCTAATTATTGCTATGACACTAGTTTCAGGGGTAGTTGGAACTGGACATCACTTTTTCTATATTGGTACTCCTGATTATTGGTTATGGCTTGGATCTATTGCATCAGCTGTTGAACCACTTCCATTTTTTATGATGATTTTATTTGCTTTTGCAATGACAAAAAATAAAAGAATTCAGCATGGAAATAAAATTGCATTGACATGGGCTAAAGGTACAGCTGTAATGGCATTTTTAGGAGCTGGGGTTTTAGGATTTTTACATACTTTAGCACCTGTAAATTACTTTACTCATGGTACACAATTAACAGCAGCACATGGACATTTATCTTTTTACGGGGCTTATATTATGATTTTATTTACAATTGTTTCATATACAATGCCTATTTTAAGAGGAAGACCAGGTGGAAATTGTGAAAAAGCTCAAAAAGTTGAACTTGTTAGTTTTTGGATGATGAATATTGGAATGTTAGGTCTTACTTTAGCTCTTGTAATTGCAGGAACTATTCAAATAATTTATCAAAGAATAGGTTCTGAACCTTTAGGTTTCATGGAAACTCAAGCTCAAATAATTCCTGTATATGGCGTTAGATTATTTTTTGGAGTTGTAGCAGTTACTGGACTTCTTGTGTACTTATATAGTTTCTTTGTAAAATCAGAAGATAAAAAGGCATAAATAATGTTAGAGTGGGAAGAAGATATTGGAAAAGCTTGGGACAAATACTTAAGTAAAAAAACCATTATTTCAAATAAAGAAGCAGAAGTTTCTTTTGTTGACCACTCAAAATCTTTTAAAATCTTTTATCACCTTTTAGGAGGTGATAAAGGCAAAGAATTAAAAATAACTGATAAAAGAAGTATTAAAAAATCAAGAACATTTTTACAAAAAATTTCAGGATATGGAAAATCTTTTTTTCTTACTTGGCAAGATGAAAATGCTGTTTATCTTCCTCCTAAATTAGATATTTTACCTAGTATTGAACAAAATAAAATGCTCTATTTTTGGCTAATTGCTTTAAGTGCGAAAGTAAATGTTAATCAATCAAATATTATAAAAGAGAATCAAAAAGTCTCGAAGTATCTTTGCGATAAATATACTGGATTTCAAATATTTTATAATGAAACAAATAAGTATCTTATCTCAAAAATACCTGAACTCTCTTATGTAAATGAAACAAAAAAAGAGAGTTTATCCAAGAATATTAAAGAAGAAAAATACCCTTTTATTATGTGGGTATATCCATCTTTAAACAAAAATGAAGCCCTTATAACTTCTAATGATGAGGAAGAAGAAAAAGAAGAAGAGAGAAAAAAAGAAAAAGTTGAATCTTTAAATATGAAGAAAAAGGCCAATCAAATTAATGATAAAAAAGAAACTGATGGTTTTATGGCTTTTATTCCAGAAGGTTTAATGAGTCTTTTAGAACAAGTAAATGTAGATCGGGCTGAAGATGATAGTTTTGATGAAGATGCTTTATATAATGCTGAAGATTTAGATGAAATTACATTAGGACAAAAAAAAGCAAATCTAAATGCTAGAGTTAAAATGGATTTGGATTTAAAACCTGATATGAGAGAAGAGTATCCACTTGGGAAAGGTTATTATATTGATGAATGGGATTATACAAAAAAGAAGTATTTAAAAGACTATGTTCGTATAAAACCTATTATTACTACAAATATAGAGCCAATAAAATTGCCAAAAAGATTAGAAAAAACTGTTAAAAAAATTCAATCTGAACTTGATTTATTAGAGATTGATAGATTTAAAAGTAATAGACTTCCTTATGGAGATGAAATTTGCTTGGATACTTGGATAGATTATAAAGGCCATCAAAACAAATCACTTCACCATCAAAAATTTTATGAAAATTTTGAGAAAAAAACTAGGGATATGTCAACTCTTATCTTAGCTGATATTTCACTTTCAACTGAAGCTGGAATTACTCAAGAAATTCGAGTAATTGATATGATTAAAGATGGATTAATGGTATTTTCACAAGCTTTAGAGAAACTTGAAGATAAATTTGCTATTTATGCTTTCTCTTCAAATAAAAATACTAATGTAAGATTTCATATTATTAAGAATTTTAAAGAAAAATATTCTGATTTAATTCGAGGTCGAATCGATTCTATTAAGCCTGGATATTATACAAGATTAGGTGCAGCAATTAGAGAATCTACAAAAATACTAAATAAACAAAGTAGCCAAAATAAACTATTACTTATAATTAGTGACGGAAAACCAAATGATGTGGATAGATATGATGGAAGATATGGAATTGAAGATACAAAAAAAGCAATTGAAGAAGTAAAACAAAAAGGTATTACTCCTTTTTGTATAACAATAGATATTGAAGCAAAAGATTATTTATCATATTTATTTGGGAAAAATGGTTATGCAGTAGTAAGAGATAGTAAAAAACTACCAAAAATAATGCCAGAAGTATATATTAATTTAACAAAATAAAAAAGGAAAATTATAATGTCAAGTACATATTATTTGTCACAATCAAATGAAGTTGAACTCTTTGAAGCAGCAGCTTCTATGAACTTACCAATTTTAATAAAAGGGCCAACAGGTTGTGGGAAGACAAGATTTATAGAGCATATGGGTGAAAAATTAAATAAAGAAGTTTACACTGTTATTTGTCATGATGATTTAAGTGCTGCTGATTTAGTTGGAAGACATTTGATTAATGAAAATGGAACATATTGGCAAGATGGGCCATTGACAAAAGCTGTAAGAAATGGTGGTATTTGTTATTTAGATGAAATTATTGAAGCTAGAAAAGACACAACTGTAGTGTTACATTCTCTTGCTGATTATAGAAGAGTTTTACCAATTGATAGAACAGGAGAAGTTATAGAAGCACATCCTGATTTTATGTTAGTAGTTTCATATAATCCAGGTTATCAAAATGTATTAAAAGGAATGAAACCAAGTACAAAACAGAGATTTATTTCTTTAAGCTTTAATTATCCAGAAGCACAAATTGAAAAAGCAATTATAATAAAAGAGAGTGAAATTAGTGAAGATATAGCACAAAAACTTGTTGAAATTGCAGCAGAGATTAGACAATTAACTGATTCAGATATTCAAGAAGCTGTTTCAACTAGACTTTTAATTTATGCAGCAAAACTTATCAAAAAAGGCTTTAATCCTTATAACGCTTGTATTCATTCTCTTGTAGAATCTTTAAGTGATGAGGATGATGTTTTAGAAGTATTGGAAAAACTTATTTCTTTATATTTTCCAAAAAAATAAATTTTAATATATCTTATTATAAATAATTTTGAGAAGAAAAGAGGCTTAGACCTCTTTTCTTCTTATAAATCTTGCTCAATAACTCTTTGAAATTTATTGAAATAAGTATCTTTTGCTTTATCTAAATCTTTATAAATATCATTAATAGAAATTTTTCCACCACCTACTAATCCAAGATTAGTATAAGTAATACCTTTGCTTTCACAAAGTTTTTCAAATTTTTGAATATTTTCAGGACATAGTTCAACAACTGCTCTACTTAAACTTTCAGAGAAAATATCTCTCTCTTCTTCAAGTGAAATAGAAGCTTCTAAACCTTTATTTCCAACAACTGCCATTTTAGCTAAGGCAATGGCTAAACCACCAACATTAACATCTTTTGCAGCTTTTAATAAACCTTGTTTATTTGCATCAATAACAGTATCCCAAAGTTTTAATTCTTTTTCAAAATCAACTTCAGGGTGAACACCTGCAACTGTATCAAATATTTTTTTCATATATAAAGATCCACCAAACTCAGATTTAGTATCTCCTAATAAATATAAATAATTTCCATCTTCTTGTAAACAAGAAGGCAATACTTTGTTAGCATCTTCATTAACACCAACCATTGCAATTGAAGGAGTTGGGAAAACACCAACACCATTTGTTTCATTGTATAAAGAAACATTTCCCCCAATAACTGGAGTATTTAGTGCTTTACAAGCAGATTTAATACCTTCACAAGAAGCAGCAAATTGCCACATAACTTCAGGATTCTCAGGATTCCCAAAGTTAAGACAATCAGTAATTGCTTTTGGAACAGCTCCACTCATAGCTACATTTCTTCCTGATTCCATAACAGCAGCGGCTGCTCCTAGTTCTGGATTAATGTAACATAATCTTGTATTACAATCAGCAGACATTGCTAAAGCTTTCCCTGTTTCTTTGATTCTAATAGATGAACCATCTAAACTTCCAGGGCCTTTAATTGTATTTGTTTGAACCATTGAATCATATTGATTATAAACCCAAGATTTATCAACAACTTCCATATCTGAAAATAAATTGTCAAATACAATTTGATTTGAGAATTCTTTATTCATATCTACATTTTCAATATCATTTAAATACTCAGGTTTTGAAACTGGTCTATCTAAAATAGGAGCTTGTTCAGAAACAGGTTGAACAGGAACTTCCGCACATTTTTCACCATGCCAGAATAATTCCATATTTCCTGTATTTGTAACTTCTCCTATAACAGCAACATCAAGTTCCCATTTTTCGAAGATATCAATAATAGCTTGTTCACAACCTTTTTTAGCACAAATAAGCATTCTTTCTTGTGATTCAGAAAGCATGAAATCGTAAGGAGTCATTCCTTCTTCTCTTGCTGGAACTTTATCTAAATGCATAATCATTCCAGAATCACTTCTTCCTGCCATTTCAAATGAAGAAGAAGTAAGTCCTGCTGCACCCATATCTTGAATACCAATAATTAAGTCTTCTTTAAATAGTTCTAAACAAGCTTCTAAAAGTAGCTTTTCAGTAAAAGGATCACCTACTTGAACAGTTGGCCTTTTTGCTTCATTATCTTCTGTAAAAGATGCCGAACTCATAACCGCACCACCAAGTCCATCACGACCAGTTTTACTTCCTACGTACATTACAGGATTTCCAACGCCCTCTGCAAGACCTAGGAAAATCTCATCTGATTTTGCAAGACCAAGAGTAAAAGCATTAACTATGTTATTACCTGCGTAACACTCTTCAAAAGTAGTTTCTCCACCAATAGTAGGAACACCCATACAGTTTCCATATCCACCAATTCCTGAAACAACACCTCTTAAAAGAAATCTATGTTTTTGTGCCGTTTCAGAATCACCTTCAATTCCTGCAAATCTAATTGAATTCATATTAGCAATTGGTCGTGCACCCATTGTAAATACATCTCTTAAGATTCCACCAACACCAGTTGCCGCACCTTGATATGGTTCAATAAATGAAGGATGATTATGTGATTCCATTTTAAAAACAGCCGCATATCCATCACCTATATCAATAACCCCAGCATTTTCACCTGGACCTTGAATAACCCATGGAGCCTTTGTTGGGAAACCGTTTAAATATTTTTTACTTGATTTATATGAACAATGTTCACTCCACATAGCAGAGAAGATTCCAATTTCTACATAGTTTGGTTCTCTTCCTAAAATTTCTTTGATATTTCCAAATTCTTCAAGTGTAAGAGAGTGAGCAAGTGCTATCTCTTCAAGATTCATCTCTTCTTTTTGCATCGTTCGCCTTAATTATGGTTGTTATAGTAATGGCGATTATATCCAAAAAGCTCTTAGCAAAAGTTTTAACCTTCAGCTAAGATTTCGATTTTATTATTTTTTAGTTCTATATATAACTCTTTTTTTCCATTAAACTTATAGTATTTTGTTCTGTAATCTTCATCCATAACAATTTTATACATTTGTTTATTTAAAGAGTTTGGATAAGGAGTAATATTTATATTTGAAAATTTTATTTTCTTTTCTTCATTTTTAGAAAAAATTCTTTTTTTGTATTTCTCAAATTCTTCGATTGACATTCCATCATGTCTTTTAAATGCTTTTGAATAAAACTTTAAATATCCATCAATATCGGACTCTCTCCAAGCTTCTTTCCATTTAAAAATTGAAGATAAAATAATACTAATATCTTCTTTTGAAGCTTTTTTAATATTTTCATCTGAGATTAATAATATAGACTTATTATAATCAATACTTTCATCTAACTCTTTTAATTTTGGATTATCTAAAGCAATACAACCTTTAGTAAACTCTTCTCTTTGTTCATCTAATGGCATACCGTGAATCCAAATTCCATGACCTTTTTTATTTAATGTCTTGTCAAAAGTATTTGGATAAGAAGTAACTAAAGCAAGAGGTCCATAAAAAGAATCAAGCTTTGTTAATTTATTTGTTAAATCATAAGCTCCTATTGGTGTTTTTAAATCACCCTCAATTTGTTTATCGCCATCTTTCTCACCTACAATTACACTATCTCGTAATAAAAGATTATGTTTATTTTTATCTACTTGATAAAGTACAATCTCTTTTGCTGACTTATGCGCTAATATTACATATTTTTTTGATTCATAATATCCATAGTCTACATTTTTATCTGATAAATATTTTTCCCAATAATCTTGCTTAGTCATTTGTTTTTCTAATTCAATTCTAACAGCATCTAAACCTTGGACTCTATATAAATCAACTAAATCTGCAAACACAAGACTTGAAATCATTGTTAAAAATAATACTGTTTTCTTCAAGCACTTCCCCTAATGTTTTATATTCTCTTTAGTTGCGCAATTGTATAATAAGTCCTCTAATATTTTAATAAAGAAGAATCGTGAAAAAAATCATTTTATTTATAAGTTTAATTATCTCAACTCTTTTCTCAAATGTAGTACAAGAGTCTAAATGGCCAAGAGGGGAAACCTTTTTAACCTTTCTTGAAAAATACTCTATATCTCAAAAACTCTATTTTGATTTAGAAAAAGAAGATAAAGAACTTTGTTCTGAAATTACAGCGGGTAACTACTATTATTTACTAGAAAATGATGATGGTTCTTTAGCACAAGTTTTAATTCCTATTTCAGAAGAGATACAATTACATCTTTACAAAGATAACAATAATATATATAAGTTTGAAACTTTACCAATTTCATATCAAGAATATACTGAAGTAATAGCTATGCCAATTACTAGTTCAGTATCCCAACAATTACAAGAAGCTACAGGGAATGCTGCCCTTGCTGCTAATTTAAAAGCAATTTTTTCAGGTGCTGCAAATTTTAGAAGAATGCAAAAAAATGATTTTATAGCAATAGAATATACTCAAAAATCACTTTTAGGTAAGCCCTTTGGTCAACCTGATATTAAAGCTGCAATGGTTGAGATTTCAGGGAAAAAGCATTATCGTTTTAAAAATAATAGAGATGATAAATATTATGATGAAACAGGGAAGGCCTTTACCAAAACTTACTTTTTTAAAATCCCACTAAGCTATAGTAGAATTTCAAGTCCTTTTACAAAGAAAAGATGGCATCCTGTATTAAAAAGATATAGAGCACATTTAGGAACAGATTTTGCAGCACCTAGAGGAAGAAAAATCTATGCTGCTGGAGAAGGAAAAATTGAGTTTATAGGCAGACGTGGTGGTTATGGGAAAACTATTATTATTAGACATCCAAATGGATATAAAACTTTATATGCCCACCAAAATAAATTTAGGCCTGGGTTAAAAAGAGGTAAAAGAATAAAAAGAGGAGAACATATTGGATATGTGGGAAGTACAGGATTAAGTTCTGGTCCACATTTGCATTTAGGTCTTTATAAAAATGGTCGTGCGGTTAATCCTTTTAAAGTTATTAGAAAACCTGAAACAAAAGGCTTAAAAGGTAAAAATAAAAGAACTTTTTTAGCTAATACTGTAAATACTATGAATAGATTAGATAACGAAGTTAAAAATATTAATAGAAAAAAACCAACTAGACTTGGTAGACTAGCATCTACAAGTAATATAACACCAAGGAAATTGTAAATGGCAAAAGAGGAAACAATTAAGGAAAAAGAAGAATTTGTAGAGGAACTTCTTAAACTACATCCTAGTGATATTGCTGACTCTTTAAAAAAGATTAAAAAAAACTCCACAGAAGAATTTTTCCAGATACTTAAAGAAGTTCCTGATGATGTCTTGGGAGAAGTTATCCTTGAACTTCCTGACTATTTAAGAGAAGATGTTTATGAAGAACTAAGTACAAAAAAACTTATTGAAGCTGTTGATGAACTAGAATCAGATGATGCTACTGACATTATTCAAGAAATGGAAGAGTATGACGAAGAAAAAGCCAAAGAGGTTTTTGACGGTTTAGAAGAAGAAGATAAAAAAGATATTGATTGGCTAAGAAGATATGAAGAAGATGAAGCTGGTTCATATATGCAAACTGAGCTTTTCTCTGCAAATCTAAAAGAAACAGTAAAAGAATCTCTTGATAGACTAACTTTAGGAAAAGCAGAAGATGAACTTGTTAATATTCATCAAGTTTATGTAGTAGATGATAATAAAAAACTACTAGCTTCGATTTTATTAGAAGATTTAATTCTTATAGATTTCAAAAAAACATACTCGCAAATCTTAGAATCCCATGAAGATGATAGATTCAAACCTTATGTTGTACATGACAAAGAACATATTGATGAAATTGCTAAGCAGTTTGAAAAATATGACTTAAATGTTGTGGCAGTTCTTGGTTATCAAGATATGTTAATGGGAAGAATTACTTCAGATGATATTTTGGATGTTATTGAAGAAAATGCTACTGAACAAATGTATCAATTAGCAGGGGTTGATGATGAATTTGAGCATGATGACAATTTATTTATAACAGCTAAAAAAAGAGCTTTATGGTTATTTTTAAATCTTGGAACTGCCATATTAGCTTCCCTAGTTATTGGACTTTTTGATGAAACTATAAAATCATATATTGCTTTAGCAATTTTAATGCCAATTGTAGCTTCAATGGGTGGCAATGCAGGAACTCAAACCCTTGCAGTTACAGTTAGACAATTAGCCCTAGGGGATATTGATTTTGACAATAGTAAAGATACTATAAAAAAAGAAGTTTTTATCTCCATTTTTAATGGCTTACTCTTTGCTATTATTATGGGAATAGTTGCTTGGATTTGGTTTAATACCGCCATGTTAGGAGTTGTAATTGCTATGTCTATGCTTATAAATCTATTTAGTGCAGGATTCTTTGGAGCTTCAATTCCACTTATTCTTAAAAGGCTAAATATAGACCCAGCAATTGGAAGTACAGTATTGCTTACAACCGTAACAGATATTGTAGGATTCTTTAGTTTCTTAATGCTTGCAAAGATTATACTTTTATAAAAATATAAGAGCAATGATAATTATAACATTGCCCTTATAAACGAAATTTATAAAACAGAATAATTTATTTTAAAATCTATTTACTTATTTGTGTAAAGATTGAGCTACAATAGCTAAAAACTCATCTTTAGTCTTTTTTTCTCTTTTAAACAGTCCTCTTAATGCTGAAGTTACAGTAGTTGAACAAATCTTTTGAACACCTCTCATCTCCATACACATATGCCTAGCATCTATCATAACAGCAACTCCTTTTGGATTTAGAGTTTCATGTAAAGCATCACAAATTTGTTCTGTCATTTGCTCTTGAATTTGTAATCTTCTTGCAAATACATCTACAATTCTAGGTATTTTAGAAAGTCCTACAACTTTTCCATTTGGAATATATGCAATATGAGCTTTTCCAATAATTGGTAACATATGATGTTCACACATAGAATAAAATTCAATATCTTTTATAACTACCATTTCATCATTTGAACTTGTGAAAAGAGCTTGATTTATGATTTTTTTTGGATCTTGATTGTATCCACTACACATAAACTCAAAAGCTTTTCTAACTCTACTTGGTGTTTTTTCTAAACCTTCTCTGTTTATATCCTCACCAACATACTCTAGCATATTTCTTACAGAATCTTCAAATTCTAATTCTTTACTCATAAATCTTTTCCTCTAAACTTTTAACATATCACCCATGCTCCACAAAGGAACAAAAACAGCAAGAATTATCCAAACAATTAAGGCCATAATAATCACAAGAAACATGGGTTCAATTAATAGTACAAATGTTTTTAATTTTTCATCAAATCTTTTTTTATATATATTTTTAATTTCGCTAATTGTAACATCAAGAGAATTTGTAATTTCACCTGTATTTAGTAAACTAATCGTTATATCATCAAAAAGTTTTGTAGACTCAAATGCACTACTCACACTTTTTCCACTTTTTAATAGATTTTCTATTTGGCTAATCTTATCTAAAACATATTTATTTTTTAGTAAAATTCTTGACTTCACTAAAGATTCATGAAATTCATATTTACTTTTTAAGAGAATATCTAAAATTACAAAATATGTATAAAAGATTTTGTACTTATATAAATCACTTATTAAAAAAAGATTTTTAGCTAAAGTTTTATCTATTTTATATCTTAGTTTCTCACTGTTTTTATATATAAAAATTAAAATAAATACAATCAAAATTGAACTAAAAACTAAAAGTACAAAATAGTTTTCAAAAATATCTTTTGTAATAAAAAGTATTTTCGTTGCAAGAGGCAATTGGATTTTATTATTTGTAAACATAAACTCAAATTTTGGAACTACTACTTTAAAAATACCAATCAAAGAAAAAAAGAAAGTAATAATTAAAATAAAAGGATAAGTCATAGCTTTTTTAAACTCTTTTTTTATCTCATAATTATCATTTATCATAGTGCTTAAAGATTTGATATTTGAAGAGATATTACCACTTTCTTGAGTAATTTTAAAATATGATTTTATAAGTGGATTAATTTTAAAATTTTCTAAGCTTTTATTTATATCTTGCGATTTTGAAAAAGATTTTTGAAGAGTTTTTAAAAACTCTAAAACATTTTTATCTTTTTTATTTCTTATTAATATTTCTAAAGCTTCATCAAGTAAGATTTTTGAATCAAGCATTAAAGATAGCTCATAAAATAAAGATATTAACTCTTTTTCTTTTATATATTTTTTCTTAAAAGAATCAGAAAAAGAATTTAAATTGAGTGAAAAAAACTCTTTTTTAACTTCTATAGTATTTTCAGGAAGAGAGATATTTTCAAAAGAATTTGCTTCAATTATTTTTGTTTTTACAATTTTATCTTCTTGATATATTATTTTATATTTCATTGTAAATCTTATTTTTCATGGTTTTCATAGACTTATAACTTTATATACTTCTTCTAAACTTGTTATTCCTTCTTCAACTTTTTGCTTTCCATCATCAAGCATTGATTTAAAAGAGCTTGCTTTTAAATATTCCTTTATTTCTTCACTACTTTTACTATTAAGAATAAAAGAAGAGATATTTTCATCGATTTTTAAAACCTCGGCAAGAGAACTTCTATTATAAAATCCTGTAAAATTACATATCTCACAACCTTGTTTTTTACAACTTTTACAAATATTTAAAACTAATCTTTGTGAGATAATATATTTTAAGCTTGTAGATAAAAGATATTTATTAGCTTTTAAATCAATAAGCCTTGCAATAGTCTGTAAAGAGTTATTTGCATGAATTGAAGCTAGGACCAAATGTCCTGTTAATGAGGCTTGTAATGCAATATTTAAAGAAGCAACATCTCTAATTTCACCTATTAGCAAAATATCAGGATCTTGCCTTAATACTCTTCTTAAAATATTATCAAAACTAAGTTCTAATTCATCATTTACTGAAATTTGTTGCACCTGATTTACTTTATATTCAATAGGGTCTTCTATTGTAATTATTTTTTTATCTTGAGAGTTTAGTTTTTCTAAAATCGAATACAAAGTAGTGCTTTTTCCACTTCCAGTAGGCCCTGTTATTAATATTAATCCTTGACTTAGTTTTGTGATATTTTCAATTTCATTATAAATATTCTTGGAAAAACCCAACTCTTCAATGCTTTTTTTGATATTAGTATCATCTAAAACTCTTAAGACTATTGACTCCCCATCAATAGTAGGAACGGTAGAAACTCTAAAATCATATTTATATTCTTCTATTTTTAAAGAAAATCTTCCATCCATTGGTAATCTTAGCATTGTAATATCAAGTTTTGAAAGTAACTTTATATATGAACTTAAAACTTGCAAAAATTCTTTTTCATAAATATAAAATATTTTCAAACTTCCATCAATTCTAAATCTTATCACCATGCTATTATTACTTGATTCAATATGAATATCACTAGCTCTAACTTCAATTGCTTTTTTCATCAAAATATAAAAAAAGTCTTCTATAAAAGTGTCATTTAAAGTTTCACTATTTATTGCTTTTTTACTTAGTTTAAAAAGTTTTATTCTTCTTTCTACATCACTTAAAAAAAAGAGTATATCTTCTTTTTTTAGACTTTTTTTCTTTACTAATTCTTTCACATTAAGGCTTATTAAATTTGATTCTTCACAGCAAAAACACTTAAAATAAATACCATCATATTTTATGGGTAAGACTAAATTATCTCGTAAATCATTTATATTAAATTGATTAAAACAAGTATAATCAATTATTTCATCAAATATTTTCATTTTTATATATCTTTAATAATATAGTTTCAAATTCATTCTCTAAAAGCACGCTATTTGCATTTATTTTAATCAATTTATGTTTGTTAAATACTTCGTTAATTTTTAGCCATTTATTATTTATTAGTACCTTTTTATCTATTATTGCTTTCAATTTAAAATTAATATCTGTTTTTTGTTCTAATTTTGCTATTTTGTTTTCTAAATCTATTTTATTTTTAAAATAAAGTTCTTGGAAAGTAAGTTCAATATCTAATTTCCTTTGATTAATAAAAAGCGTTTTTATTTTTGAAAAACTATTGTAATCTTCTAAATATTTTATAAATTTGATTTGATTTTTTTTATTTGCAAAAAGCTCTATTTTAATATTTTTATTATCACTTGAAATTGATTTAATTTTTAAAAAATTCTTATTTGCATAATTTTCAATATTTTTTATTATAGAAACCATCTCTTCTTTCATTTCTAAAGTTTTCATTCTTTCAAAAATATTAGGATTACTTACTCTTTTTTCTTTATTTGGCTTTGTTGTAAAAAATATTAATATTCCTAAAATCAAAAGGGGAAGAATAATAAGTTCAATTTTAATTCTTAAATTAAAAGAATTAAAACTATCTTCTATGTATTTTAAAACTTGCATTACTTACAAACCTTTTTATTTTATCATCAAAATAAATAGCCTCAATTCTCATATTTTCAAACTCTTTTAAAAAATCATAAATACTTTTCTTGTTTTTTGCATTTAAATTTATAATTATTCTTGCATTTTTAATATTCAAAGAATTTAGAAATACCCTTTTCTCTTTTGATTTTTCATATATGTTCAAAATATAACTTGATAGAAAGGTAAATTTTTTATTGATTTTTATTCGTTCTGTATTATTTTTTAAGCTAAGAATTTCATTTGTATTATTAGGATTGTTTACTTGGTAATAATTATAAAAATAAAGAAGTACGCAAATAAAAAGTAAATAAGTTAAATAGTATCTAAAAAGTTTTGATTTTATTGGCTTTATAAAAGTATGATTATTCTTTTTTTTAGTATTAAAAACTACATCTTCTTTATATGTAACTTTAATTTCATTGATAAAAAGATTTTCTTTTATAAATACTTTTATTTCATTTAAATTAAAATCATTTTTTATTTCTTGATAATAGTAGAGTTTTCCCTCTTTATATATGGCAAAAAAAGTATCAAAAATAAATAATTCATTTTCTACATTTGAATTAAATAAAAAAGGTTTTATAAGTTTTTCTTCAAAGAGTATTATCTGATAAGAGCCAAGTGGCTTTATATAACTTTGATAAAGAGTACTATTTTTATTAAGTTTATACTTCTCAAAATCTATATTTGTAAGTATAAATTTTTCTAAATATTTAGTATTTATAGTAGTAGAAGATTTTATATCAAAGATTTTAATAATAAGCCTTTATATTTTTTAATAAAGTATCTTATTATTTTTATCTTTTGATATAAATTAATTATATATGAAATTTAATTATTTTTTAATATTTAAAATATTAGAAAGTAACGTCATATCCTAATTCTTTAAGTCCTTGTTTGTTCTTAGTCCAGCCTTTTTTAATCGAAACAAAAAGTTCTAAATAACATTTTCTACCTGTTAATTTTTCTATTTTTTCTCTAGCATCTTTTCCAATACGTTTAATAGCTGTTGCACCTTTTCCAATAATCATACCTTTTTGAGTACTTTTTTGAACAATAATTGTTGCTTTTACAACATCTAAATCATGTTTCTCTTCAACTTTATTAATTAGGACATCAGTTTCATATGGAATTTCATCAGAAATATTATCAAAAATTGATTCTCTGATAAATTCTTTAAAAATATCTCTCATATGTTCAGTAGTCATAATTTCAGTATCATATAAATATGGGTGAACAGGTAAATGCTCTTCAACAACATCCAAAATATCTGACTGTTTTGTTTGTTTTAAAATTGATACAGGAATAATAGCTTCATATTTATCAGCATATTCTTCATACTCTTTTATTTTTTCTAACACTTCATTATTTGTTACATTATCAATTTTTGTAAGTAAAAGTAAATGTTTTGTATTCTTTTTATTTTTTTCTAAGAAACTTTCATAATGGGTTACTTTATCGGTAACAGGAGCTAAAAATAAAATTAAATCACAATCACCAATTGCTTTTAAAGCTTCATCTAGCATAAACTGATTAAGTAATTTTTCTGTTTCATGAAGTCCTGGAGTATCTACAAATACCATTTGTGCTTCATTGTGCATTACAATAATATTTGATCTTTTTCTTGTAGCATTTGCTTTATGTGAAACCATTGCAATTTTTTCACCAACTAGCCAATTTAATAGAGAACTTTTCCCTGCGTTAGGACGACCTACAACTGAAACATAACCACACTTACTCATTTTTATCCTTAAAATGTCCCATTTTTAGGGACCTGAATTTTATCTACTTTGTAAGAGGATAGAAAAACTATCTTTTAAGTAGGAAAACACTAAAAGGGTATGAATACTCCCTTGTGTCTTTGTTGTGCGCATTATATCACAATCAAGCTACTTATCTTCTTCTATAACTTAAAGCCTCCAATAGATGGGCTTTTTCTATATTTGCAGAATTTGTTAAATCAGCAATTGTTCTTGAAACTTTTAACACTTTATTTCTACTTCTAAAAGACAAATTAAAATTTTGTGTTGCTTTTTCTAATATTAATTCTGATTCATCATTTAAAATACAGTATTTTGAAATATCTTCATCATTTAACTTTCCATTTAACTCTTTTTGCCCTCTTAGCATTTGCAATTTAAAAGCTGAAATAACTTTTTCATGAACCTCTTTTGAACTTATTGTTGCTTTATCATTTATATCTGTTTCATTCATAATTATATACAGATCAATTCTGTCTAAAAAAGGTTCAGATAAACGATTTTTGTACCTTTTAATTTCTAAGTCATTACATCTACATGAGTTATTTTTAGATAATAGGTTTCCACAAGGACAGGGATTCATTGCACTTACAAATAAAAATTTTGTATCATACAAAATCTTACTATTTGCTCTACTAACTAATAATTTATAATCTTCCAAAGGTTCTCTTAATGCTTCTAATATAGCACTAGAAAAATGAGGTAATTCGTCTAAAAATAAGATGCCATTATTTGCAAGGGCAACTTCACCTAGGCTTGTTCCACCAATAATCGAAGCTCTTGAAGAGGTACAATGAGGAGAACGCCAAACTCTTCTTGGTTTAAAATCAGGCTCTTTTAAATCTAAAGCCTGTAGTTTTGCAATATCAAGTATTTCATGTAAACTCATAGGTGGCATAACAAAACTTAGTCTTTTTGCAAGCATACTTTTCCCACAACCAGGACTTCCTTCAAGTAAAATATTATGATTTCCTGCAACTGCAATTAAAGCTGCTTTTTTTGCATTTTCTTGACCTTTTATATCTTTAAAATCATGAATATATTCTTTTATAAAATAAAACTCTTTTCCATTTATATTTATTTTTTCATGATTTGATTCTTCTTTTTCATATACAAATCTGCTTTTATCATTTGTTCTAAAAAACTCTATTGCTTCAAGTAAATTTCTAACACTATATATTTTTATATTAGGAATTTTGGATATTTTTTTAGCACTTCGTTCACAAACTAAAACATTTTTTATTAGATTTTGTTTTGCAAGAGATAAAATTATAGGAAAAATTTGACTACTATCTTTTATTTCTCCATTTAAAGATAATTCTCCAAAGATATGAAACTCTTTGAAATCAATTTTTTTCTCTTCATATAGGGATATTAAAAGTGCAATTGGTAAATCAAAATGTGTTCCAGTTTTTTTTATTTCACTAGGACTTAAATTTATAGTAATTTTTTTGGGAGGGAATTTAAATTCATTTGTCAAAAGTGCTGATTTTACTCTGTCTTTTGATTCTTGTATATTATTTGAAGCAAGACCAACTATTGTAAAGCTTGGTAAACCTTTTGTAAAGGTACTTTCAACACTAACTTCTTTTGCATCAATGTCATTTATTGTTGCTGATTTTATGATTTTCATTTAAACTCTTTTAATAATTTTATAAATTATATAAAAGAACTTATTAAAGCAAGATTTTTTATACTTAATAGTATGAGTTTAAAAAGTAGAAAAAAGAAGTTATTCTAAGTAAAATAAAGAATAGTGGTTAAAGGAAAAGAAGTCTATGACTTCTGTTTTAACCTTTTTTTCCACTCTTTCTCAAACTTCTTTCTTTTTATAACAGATAAATTTTCAATAAAAAGATGTCCAGCTAAATGTTCCATTTCATGTTGCCAAGCAACAGCTAAAAAGTCTTCAGCTTCCATTGTTTGCTTTTCACCATTTCTGTTAAAATATTCTACAATAATATGTTGTGCTCTTTTAATTTCTTCATTAAATCCAGGAACACTAAGACAGCCTTCCAAAAATAATTGGCTTCCATCTTTGTGAGTAATTACAGGATTAATTGCTTCAATTAAATTTTCTTTTTCTTGAATATCTTCTTCCTCACTTGGAAGATTAATAATTAAGACATTTAGCGGAATCCCAACTTGAATAGCAGCAAGACCTACTCCATTTTCAACAATCATTGTATCGTACATGTCATCTAAAAGCGTGTGAAGTTCAGAATCGAACTTCACTACGTCTTTAGACTTTGTTCTAAGTAGTTTATTTGGATATGTAATAACTTCTCTAATCATTGTAATCTTTACTTATGGTTTGTAATTACTTCATCAATTAGACCATATGAACAAGCTTCACTTGCACTCATAAAGTTGTCTCTCTCTGTATCATTTGCAATAGTTTCAATGCTTTTTCCAGTTTGTTCTGCAATCATTGCATTTAAACTGTCTTTCATTCTTTGAATCTCTTTAGCTTGAATCTGAATATCAGTTGATTGCCCTTGAGCCCCACCTGATGGTTGGTGAATCATAATTCTAGAGTTAGGAAGAGAATATCTCTTACCTTTAACTCCAGCTGATAATAAAAATGCTCCCATTGAAGCAGCTTGACCTATACAAATAGTACAAACATCAGGTTTAATATAATTCATAGTGTCATATATAGACATACCACTAGTAATTACTCCACCTGGAGAGTTTATATAAAGGTAGATATCTTTATCTGGATCTTCTGCTTCTAAGAAAAGTAATTGAGCAACAATTGTTGATGCTACTTGATCATTTACTTCTCCACTTAACATAATAATTCTATCTTTTAGAAGTCTTGAATAAATATCATAACTTCTCTCACCTCTTCCACTTTTTTCAACTACGTATGGTATATAACTCATTTTTTATCCTATTATAAGGTTTATTTTCCTAATTTTTCGTCTAATAATTTAGTGATAACTTTATCTTCAATCATTGACATTTTAATCGCAGGTAAATATCCAGCATCTTGGTATTGTTTTAATACATCTTGTGGATTTTGACCCATTTGCATTGCTTCATAGTAAATTACTTGAGTAACTTCTTGATCGTTAACTTCAACACCTTCAGCTTTTGCTAAAGCATCAACAATAAATGTAGCTTTTACAGATTTTTCTGCATCTTCTCTAAGCTCATCTCTCATAGTTTCAACTTTAGATTCGTTTTCTTGTAATTCTTTAATCTCTTCTTCTTTCATTGCTCTTACTTTATTGTTAAGTGTAAAGTTAATCTCTTGATCAACAACACTTGCAGGTAATGCAAAGTTTAAAGTTTCAACTAATTTATCTAAATAAGCAGGTTTTAACTCATCTCTATAATAAGTTCCCTTAGCTTCATTTTTCATTTGTTCTTCAAGTTTAGCTTTTAATGTTTCAACTGTAGCACCCTCTTCACCAGGTAACATTTTTGCAGCGAACTCATCATTTATTTCAGCTTTACCTTTTTCTTGAATTTCATGTAAAGTTACTTTAAATACAGCTTCTTTACCAGCTAAATCTTTTGATTGATATTCAGCAGGGAAAGTAACAGTAATGTCTTTTTGTTCTTCATATTTCATTCCAATAACTTGCTCTTCAAATCCTGGGATAAAAGAGTTAGAACCTATATGTAATGCATATTTCTCAGCTTTTCCACCTTCAAATGCAACACCATCAACAAAACCTTCAAAATCAATAAGAGCATGATCTTGGTCTTTAACCATTCTTTTTCTAGCAATTTTTACTAAAGGTGCAGATGAATTAGCCATTTCTTCTAATCTAGCATCAACATCTTCTGCATTAACAGCTTTGTCTTCAACTTCAGGAACTAATGCTTTATAATCACCTAAATCAACATTTGGTTTACAAGCTACTTTTACTTCAAATTCAATTGAACCATCATCATTTTTGTCATATTTAGAGAAAGTTGGTTCTCCAACAATATCTTCATTTTTAATATCTAATTCTTTTAAACCATCAGCAAGGATAGCTCTTAAAGCTTCACCTTCTGCATCTTCTGTTAATTTATCAGCATATCTTTGTTTTACTACAGCAACAGGTACTTTACCTTTTCTGAATCCTTGAATATCCATTGTTTTAGCAGCTTCTTTAGCTACCTTGTCTAAGTTTTTTTCAATAACTTCTGCTGAAATTGTTGAACTAATTACAGCGTTGGCATCATCGACTCTATTTGCATTAAATTCCATTAAATCTACTCCGATTATTTTAATTTTAGTCGCAATTTTATCTAAAACTTACTAAAATACTGTTTATATTAAATAAAGTGGGTAAATCATATTGCAATTTCTATACCAAAACGTTTTATATTTCATGTTTATTCCTATAATTTTATTAATGTTTTTAATAATTACACAAAAAGATAGTTTTCAAAAACACTTTTCAGAAGAGACAATTAACAAATTATCTGTAGCAAATAAACATATGAGTAAAACTACTAGGAATATACTCTTTTTTATAGCCTTAATCTTGATGACAATAGCTCTTGCTAGACCTGTAGCTAATGAAAAAGATCATAGTTTTAAACAAGAAGTTAGTTCAATAGTTATAGCCATTGATGTTTCAAAATCAATGCTTGCAAATGACATTTACCCAAATCGACTAGCAATGGCTAAGCAAAAACTTCTTAAAATTATAGAAAATTCAAAAAAAAATGCTCTTGCTGTAATCTTATTTGCAAAATCATCTTTTATACTCTCTCCAATAACACAAGATTTTAATTCCTTAAAAATCTTAGTTGAAAACTTAGATACAGGAATGAATTTTGATAATGGCTCAAATATCTTTTCAACTTTAGAAACAACAAATAAACTTTTAAAAGATTATAAGAATAAAAATTTAATACTTTTAAGTGATGGTGGGAATAGTAATACTTATGAAGAAGAGATTGAATACGCAAATAAAAATAATATAAATATTTATACAATTGCCCTAGCAACAAAAAAAGCCTCAGCTATAAAACTTGAAAATGGGGAATTCCTAACAAATAAAGATGGATCGATAGTAACCGTTGCTCTAAATGAAAACATAAAAAAATTAGGTCTTAATACAAATGGAGGATATATTAATTTTTCTATTTCAAACGATGATATAAAACAAGTTTTAGCTGATATTGATAAAAAGTCTTCAAAAAAAGAGTTAGAGTCTAAAAAATTCAAAACATATACTGAATTATTTTATTATCCTTTAGCCTTGGCTATCTTTATACTTTTAATTTCTTTTTCATCACTACCAAAATTTTCTAATAAGTTATCCAGAAAAAAAATTATACCCTCTTTACTTTTTTTAACTCTATTAAATATTTCAACGGATTTAAAAGCACTTGAGTTTGATTTTCAAACAATTGAAAAAGCAAAAGAATCTTACAAAAACAAAGAGTATAAAAAAGCTAGCAAAAATTATGAAAAAGTTGCAAATACTGTGGAAGCTAAATATAATTTGGCAAATTCTCTTTATAAAGAAAAAAAATATAAAGAGGCTTTAAATCAATATAAAGAGGTAATTACCTCAAATCAAGACTTAGAATCAAAAAAATTACATAATATGGGTAATGCTTATGTAAAACTAAATGATTTGGAAAATGCTAAAAAAATGTATGAAAATGCATTAAAAATAAAAGCAGATAAACAAACTAGAGAAAATCTTGAAACCGTACAAAAAATATTAGATAAAACAAAAAAACAAAAAAACAAAAAAAATCAAGAAGAGAACAAAGAGGATAAAAAAGATAAAAAACAAGAAAACAAGGAGAAAGAACAAAATAAAAATAAAGAAGAGAATAAAGATAAACAAGATAAAAAGCAAGATTCTGAAAAAAATAAAGAACAAGACAAAAAAAACAAAGAAGACAAAAATAAAGATTCTAAAAAAGAACAAGAAAAGAAAAAACAACAAGAACAAAATAAAGAAAAAAGTCAAAATAAGCAAAAAACTTCACAACAAAAACAAGAAATAAAACCCCAAGAAATATCAGATTTAGAAGAAAAAAAATGGCTAGAAAAAATTCAAAATGGCAAAACACCAGTACTTTTAAAAAGAGCAGACACTAAAAAAGAAGATAATTCTACAAATCCTTGGTAAAAAACCAATGCATAATTAATGCAAGTTCCTTAATACATTTAACAAATTTTTAACTAAAGAGTTATATACTTCATTATAATATTTAATTATAGGAATTATAAGTTGAACAAATTATATAATGTTTATGTTTTTTATAAAGAAGGTTTCTCTAACCTAACAGTAGGTAAGACTCTATGGAAGATAGTGTTAATTAAACTTATTATAATTATTGGTTTTCTTAACTTTTATATATATGATAAAAGTATAGATACTGAGTATAAAACAACTGACAAAAAAATAGATTATATATTAAAAAATCTTATACAGGAAAAATAATGGAAGAACATTTAATTGATTGGTCAAGAGCCCAATTTGCTTTAACTGCAATTTATCATTGGCTTTTTGTTCCTTTAACCCTTGGACTTGGATTTATCATTGCAATAATGGAAACAATATATGTAAAGACAGGTAATAGTTTTTGGAAAAAGACCACTAAATTCTGGATGACTCTATTTGCAATTAATTTTGCTATTGGTGTTGCCACTGGAATTATTATGGAATTTGAATTTGGTACAAATTGGGCAAATTACTCTTGGTTTGTTGGAGATATTTTTGGTGCACCTTTAGCTATTGAAGGTATATTGGCATTTTTTATGGAATCCACATTTTTTGCTGTCATGTTTTTTGGTTGGGATAAAGTATCTCGTGGCTTTCATCTTCTTTCTACCTGGCTTGTAGCTATTGGTTCAAATCTAAGTGCTTTATGGATTTTAGTAGCAAATGGCTGGATGCAATATCCTGTTGGAATGAAATTTAATCCAGATACAGTTAGAAATGAAATGGAAAACTTCTGGGAAGTATTATTCTCTCCTGTTGCAATATCAAAATTTTTACATACTATTTCAAGTGGTTATATAATGGCTTCTTTATTTGTTGTTGGTATTTCTGCTTGGTATTTACTCAAAAAACGTGAAATTGAATTTGCTAAAAAATCAATGATTGTAGCGGCTTCATTTGGACTTATTACTTCAATCTTCATAATAATTACAGGAGATGAATCTGCTCACCAAGTAGCGTTAAAGCAACCAGTTAAACTAGCTGCAATGGAAGGTTTATATGAAGGGAAAACTAGTGCAGGAATTGTAGGAATAGGGATTTTAAATTCCAAAAAAACATTAACAAATGACGAAGAACCTTTTCTCTTTGAACTTCAAGCACCCTATGCTTTATCTTTTTTAGGTTATCACAATATCCATAGCTTTGTTCCAGGCTTAAAAGATTTAGTTTATGGAAATGAGGAATATAACATTGAATCTGCACAAAGCAAAATAGAAAAAGGCAAAAAGGCAATAAATGCTTTAAAAATGTATAAACTAGCTAAAAAAACAAATAATCAAGAAGATATAAAAAAATATGAGCAAATATTAAATGAAAAAATGAAATATTTTGGTTATGGGCATTTAGATAAACCTGAAGATATTGTTCCTCCTATTGCAATTACTTTTTATACTTTTCATATAATGGTAGCTTTAGGAACTTGGTTTTTAATTTTATTTGCACTAATTCTTTTCTTTACAATGAAAAAAGAGATATTAAATCAAAAAATACTTCTAAGAAGTGCAATTTTTTCTATACCTCTTGGTTATGTAGCAGGTGAAGCTGGCTGGATTGTAGCTGAAGTTGGAAGGCAACCTTGGGCTATTCAAGATTTAATGCCAGTTGGCCTTGCTGCTACTGATATAGGAACTACAAATGTAGTCGTTTCATTTTTTATGTTTGCTACTTTATTTACAATTTTATTAATTGCGGAGATAAAAATTATGTTAAAACAAATAAAAATTGGACCAGAGGGAGGGCACTAAGATGTTTGAAAATTTAACGCTTTTACAATTACAACAATTTTGGTGGATTATAATTTCTTTATTAGGAGGTCTTTTTGCATTTATCATGTTTGTTCAAGGAGGACAAACTTTAATTGGAAAATTATCCAAAGGGGATGAAGTATATAAAACTATGTTAGTAAATTCACTTGGAAGAAAATGGGAATTGGGTTTTACTACTTTAGTTCTATTTGGAGGAGCTTTATTTGCAGCTTTTCCTCTATTTTATGCTACTAGTTTTGGTGGTTCTTACTGGCTTTGGATGGCAATTCTTTTTTGTTTTATTATCCAAGCTGTTAGTTATGAATATAGAAAAAAACCAGATAATTTTTTAGGACAGAAAGTATATGAAAGCTTTTTATTCATAAATGGTAGTTTAGGAGTAATTTTATTAGGTGTTGTAATAGCTACTTTTTTCTCCGGTTCAGATTTTACAATTGATGAAAATAATTTTTCCCATTGGCAAACATCTACTAGAGGATTAGAATCTATTATAAATATCTTTAATTTATCTCTTGGCTTTTCGCTATTTTTCTTAACTCGTATTTTAGGGGCCTTGTATTTTATCAATAATATAGATAATAATATTATTAGAACCAGAGCAGTTGAAAGTATTAAAATAGATATGTTGATTTTTCTTTTTTTCTTTTTAGGATTTTTATTTATGCTATTTATGAAAAATGGTTATGGATATGATGAAAACCAGTTTGTATATATAATTGAGTACAAATATTTAATAAATTTTATAGAAATGCCTTTTATTTTTGCTCTATTTGTAGTTGGAGTACTTATGGTTATTATTGCTGTATTCTTTACAATAAAATTTAAAAAAACTTGTTGTATAAAAACAGCAGGTGTTGGTGTTGTATTAACAGTAATGACCCTATTTTTAAATGTTGGATTGAATAATACTTCATATTATCCGTCAAAATTTGATTTGCAAAGTTCTCTTACTATTATGAATAGTTCAGGAAGTCACTACACATTAACTGTAATGTCATATGTATCAATAATGGTTCCTTTTGTCTTAGCTTATATTATTTACGCTTGGTATCAAATGGATAAAGTCAAAATTACAAAAGAGGAAATCGAAAATCCTAATGCACATAATTACTAAGGAAAAAAATGGAATACTTAACACCAATATTATGGCTACTTAGTTGGCCACTTGTACTTTATATATCTTATAAATTAATTTTAAGAAATCTAAAAAAATATGATGAATTTAATTAATATATGAGAAAAGTGTATAAACTTATAAATTTTTATTTTTAAGTTTACACACTTTTTTATTTACAATTTAAGAAATAGATTAGTAATTAGCTGATTTTCTCATTTGCATCAACTCTTTTTGAACAGAGATATTAACTTCTTCATCTGCTTCAAAATTTAAAGTATAATTTCTTCCATCATAATCAACAGAATTTAAGATAATCTTCATAGCTTCAAGTCTTGCTTTATGCTTATCATTACTTCTAACAACATGCCAAGGTGCTGATCTTGAAGAAGTTCGTCTTAACATTTCATATTTTTTTTCAGAAAATTCAGTCCATAAATCTTGAGCTTGCATATCAACCTCTGAGAACTTCCAATGTCGTAAAGGATCATTGATTCTTCTATCAAATCTTCTTTTTTGCTCATCTTTAGAAACAGAGAAATACAATTTGATAAGAATCATACCCTGTCTTACTAAATCTTGTTCAAAATTAACTACATCTTCCATAAAAATTTCATGTTCTTCTTTAGTACAAAAACCAAAAATGGGTTCAACCATAGCTCGGTTATACCAAGATCTATCAAAAAGTACAGCTTCTCCACCTGTTGGAAAATGTTGTATATATCTTTGAAAAAACCATTGATTTCTTTGTGTTTCAGTGGGTTTACCAAGAGCTACTACTCTATAATGTTTGTTATTCATATATCTAGTGATTCTTCTAATTGCTCCACCTTTTCCAGAAGCATCTCTTCCCTCAAAAAGAATAATCATTCTTTTATTTTCTGCTTCTAAATAGTTTTGGAGTTTAATTAATTCTATTTGATAATTTTTTAATTCTTCTAAATCATATACTTTTTGAATACCATCATGTAAAGCTTCTATTTCAACATTTTTAAAATCCCCTAAAATATCTTTTAAAACTTTGTTTTCTTCTAATAACTTTTGATATTTTTCATCATTTTCATCTTTTTCTATAGTATTTAGATTTTTTATTTTTGTTTCTTTTTTTACGATTACAGAGTCCTTGAATTTTTGTAAAAGAGTAAAGGCAGCTTTTTTTGTAAGATTATCTTTTTTTGTATATCCTAAAACTTTTACATATCTCTTTTTTTCATATTGAAATCTTGCTATATATTTATTTCCAAAAGTGGGATGTGCAGCTTTTGAAATATATAAGCCACTATAATCTGTTTTCTCAAAATCACTTAAATTCATCTACTTATGCCTTTGCAAATTTATTTTCCTGTTCCATTATCTCAAGTTCTTGAGCCCCAGTAAATAGTATTTTATCACTTGTAACTAATTCTTTTTCATCAATTTTATTAGGATAATTAACATGAGATAAAATATGTTTTATACAATTTATTCTTGCTTTCTTTTTATTATCACTTTTAACCACCATCCAAGGTGAAAGATCTGTATTAGAAGCCATTAGCATTGAAAATTTTGCAATTGTATATTTATCCCAAAGTTTTTGTGCTTGCTTATCAACAGGTGATAATTTAAACTGCTTTAATGGATCTTTTTCTCTTTTTTTAAATCTTCTTGCTTGCTCTTTTTTTGATACAGAAACATAATATTTCATCAAAATAATTCCAGATTTTACAAGCATTTTTTCAAATTCTGGAACTTCTCTTAAAAATTCGTGATGTTCTTCTGCTGTACAAAAGCCCATAACAGGTTCTACCCCTGCTCTGTTGTACCATGACCTATCAAATAATACAATTTCACCAGCACCAGGTAAATGTTTTGTATATCTTTGAAAATACCATTGTGTTGTTTCTTTATCACTTGGTTTTTCTAAAGCCAAAACTCTAGCCCCTCTTGGATTTAAATGTTCTGTTATTCTTTTTATTGCGCCACCTTTTCCAGCAGCATCTCTTCCTTCAAAGATCATAAGAACTTTTAAACCTTCTTCTTTGACATAATTTTGGAATTTTAGTAATTCAATTTGAAGCTTTGTTAACTCTTTTTCATACTCTAAAGTCTCTTTTTTAACCCAGATTTGAACTTTTTTATCTTTTTCTTTAAGTTCTTTTCTTTTTCTTTTAGACTCTTTGCCTATATGTTTTATAGATTCTTTTGTATCAATTTCTTCACCATCTTTAAACTCTTCTGCAATAATCTCTCTATCTTGTCCTGTCATTAATATCCCCTATGAAAGTCTTGATTTATACTCATTATATCCGAATTTATTTATAATTTGATAAGCTCCATAATTATTCTTTAACACTATTGCTGGTAACTTAATTCCATTAAAAGTTGTTGTTTTAACCATAGTATAATGAATCATATCCTCTAAAATAATTTTATCACCAACTTTTAGAACTTCGTTAAATGAATAATCACCTATAATATCCCCAGCTAAACAAGTATTTCCAGCTAATCTGTAAGTATGTTTTTTTACATTTGGCAAAGCAGAATTTCTTATATCTGGTCGATATGGCATTGCCAAAGTATCAGGCATATGAGCCTCGGCTGATGTATCCAAAATGGCTATTGGCATTTCATTTTCTACAATATCTAAAACAGTTGCCATAAGGTAGCCTGTTTGCCATCCTACAGCTTCTCCTGGTTCTAAATAAACTTTTAAATGAGGGTATCTTTTCTTAAACTCTTTTAAAAGTTTTATTAAAGCATCAACATCATAATCAGCTCTTGTAATATGATGCCCTCCTCCAAAGTTTACCCATTTCATTTGTGGTAAAAATTTAGCAAATTTTTCTTCAAAATTTGCTAAAGCACCTTCTAAAGCATCAACATTTTGTTCACATAAAGCATGAAAATGTAGACCTTCTACATCTTCAAGATTATCTTCTTGAAAGTTTTTTCTAGTAATTCCTAATCTTGAAAAAGGAGCGCAAGGATTGTATAAATCTACTTCGACAGAAGAGTATTCAGGATTTACTCTAAGTCCAATAGAAGTATTTCCTTTTGCTTTACTACGAAATTGATTGAGTTGATTAAAAGAGTTAAAAACAAGATGATTTGAGATTTCAATTATCTCTTCAATCTCTTCATCTTTAAATGCAGGAGAATAAGTATGCACTTCTTTTCCAAACTTTTCTTTTGCTAATAAAGCTTCATGTAATCCACTAGCACAACAACCTTCTAGATACTCTTTACAAATATCAAAAGTTGACCAAAGAGCAAAACCTTTTAAAGCAAGAAGAATTTTTACCTCTGCCTCATCTTGAACTTTTTTTAAAAGCTCAAGGTTTTTTCTTAATAATTGCTCTTCACAAACAAAAGCTGGACTAGGAAGTTCATTTATATTTTTACATACTTTAGTCTTCATTATATGGTTCAAAATCCTCTTTAGCAACTCCACAATCAGGACATTCCCAATCATCTGGAATATCTTCAAAAGCTGTCCCTGGAGCAATCCCACTATCTTCATCACCTATTTTTGGATCATAAATATAATCACATACTGTACATATATATTTTTGCATAACAATATCTCCTTATAAAGTGTCCCACTTTTAAGGGACTTTTTTATTTTTGATTTCTTTTAACGATACAGCAAAGCTACACCTAAAGAAACAAATCCTAAAGAGAACAACGAGTTGTTCTTTTACTAAACTTTTTTTAATCTACTGGTAAATCTATAATCTTCCAAGGTAAACCTTGTGTCATTAGCTCATCCATAAATGGTTTTGCATCAAACTCTTCTATATTAAAGACTCCCTTTCCATCCCAAATTCCTTTATAAATCATTTTTGAGCCAATCATTGCAGGAACTCCTGTTGTATATGAAACAGCTTGCGCTCCGGTTTCTTTATAACACTCTTGATGATCACAAATATTATAGATGTAAATTTTCTTCTTTTTACCATCTTTTATACCTTCAATAATACAACCAATATTTGTCTTTCCAACAGTTCTAGCTCCCAAGCTTGCAGGATCTGGCAAAAGTGTAGTTAAAAACTCAATTGGCGTGATTTCAACACCTTTATGCATTACAGGTTCAATTCCTAACATACCTACATTTTGTAGACAATTCATATGTTGAATATAAGAATCTCCAAAGGTCATAAAAAATCTAATTCTTTTTAGACCTTTAATATTTTTACATAAAGATTCTAACTCTTCATGATAAAGTAAATATGAAGGTTTAACTCCAATTTCTGGGTAATCATGCTCAACTCTAATTTCTAAAGGCTTAGTCTCAATCCAAGCTCCATCTTCCCAGTATCTTCCATTTGAGCTTACTTCTCGTAAGTTAATTTCAGGATTAAAGTTTGTAGCAAAAGGGTATCCATGATCACCTGCATTACAATCCATAATATCAATATAATTTATTTCATCAAAAAGATTTTGTTGTGCATAGGCACAAAATACACCTGTAACACCAGGGTCAAACCCAGAACCTAACAATGCTTTGATTCCAGCTTTTTTAAAATCTTCGTTTTTTGCCCATTGTTCTTTGTATTCAAACTTTGCAACATCAGGATGTTCATAGTTTGCTGTATCTATATAATCAACTCCACAAGCTACACAGGCATCCATGATTGTCAAATCTTGATATGGAAGTGCCACATTTAGAACAACTTTTGGATTTACTTTTTTAATAAGTTCTATTAATTCTGGCACATTGTCAGCATCTACAGAAGCTATTTCAATTTGTACATTTTGGTTCTTTTTTATTTCACTTTGAATAATCTCACATCTTGAAATAGTTCTAGATGCTAAAGTTATTTTTTCAAAGGTATCAATATTCATAGCACACTTAACAGTTGCAACACGACTAACTCCACCAGCACCAATAATTAAAATACCGTTTTTCTTCATAAACACTCTCCAATTTAAATATCACGAATTATATGATTATTTTAGTAAAAAAGTGTTAAATATTTTTTAAAAAGTTATTCTGTTAATTACCTATTGTAACTATTCTAAGTTTTTTAAGATATAATACTACTCTTAAAAAAGTAATTAGTTGTATTGGTTACTTTATATATGGGGATGACTTGGCTTCGATTGGAGCCTTGAGGATTAGTTGCATGTAAGTGTGAGCTACTTTGATAAGCTCAAATTTTTTAGACGCAAACAATACAAATTACGCTCCAGCTTACGCTAAAATAGCATAAGTTTATTAATTTTGGACTCCCTTTAATTAGGTCGAGACCAGGAGGTTCACTCAGTAGATTCTATCTATGCTGATTTATAGTGGATTCACCCAGATAGATTATCTTTATAAAAGTTGATCCCTTTTTAAAGAGACATTCTAGATCTTAGCTTTGTCGTTGCTTTGCGAGTTGTGCTGCAACAAAGTGAAACTTTACAACTCCACTAAACATGTAGACGCTAGTAGTAGAGGTTTTAAGACTGCGGTTCGATCCCGCACATCTCCACCAATTCATAATCTAAACAAATCTAATAAAGCCTAATAAGTACCCACATGATGGGACTTTGTCTAACAATTGCTGTCCAACGAAATCTAACGTAAATTCATCAAATACAAAACTTTTGGGGATATTTTTGGGGGCTTTTGTGATATAATCCTCTTATAAAATATATAAATATCCCTAAGGATTTCTTTTGGCACGTAAAACTACACCTTTATCATTTATAGAAATAAAATCTGCAAAACCAAAAGAAAAAGATTATAAACTTTATGATGGTGGTGGATTATTTTTACTAGTTGCAAAAACAGGTGGGAAAAGATGGAGATTAAAATATAGATTCAATAATAAAGAAAAAGTTATTGCATTAGGTGTATATCCAAGTATAACTTTAAAAGATGCAAGAACAAAAAGAGATGAATATAAATCTTTAATCTCTAATAACATAAACCCAAGCGAACTAAAGAAACAGAAAAAAAAACAAATAATCTTAGATGAAATGAAAAGTAAAAATACTTTTTATAAAGTTTCTCAAGAATGGCATTCTAATTATGCAAGTGAAGTATCAAAAAACTATCATGATAAATTAGAAAGAGCTCTTGAACTTTATGTTTACCCATTTATAGAAAACAAGCCAATAGAGGAAATCACTAGATTAGATATTATTGAAATACTTCAAGACCTAAAAGAAAAAGACATACAAGAAACAGCAAAAAGAATTTTTATGCTCTTAAACAAAATATATAAATATGCTGTAACCTTAGAATACGCACCTCATAATATAATCGCAGATATAGAACAAAAAACTATTCTAGGGAAAAGAGATAGAAAGCACTACCCTACTTTTACAAAAGACAAGGACATAAAAGCTCTACTTCTTGCAATTGATGAATACAAAGGTGACTACACTACTAAAATGGCATTAAAAATACTTCCTTATGTATTTGTAAGAAGTTTCAATATAAGACACTGTGAATGGTCTGAAATAGATTTTGAAAGTCAACAATGGATTATCCCATCACATAAAATGAAAACTAAAGTAGAATTTATTTTACCTTTGCCAAATCAAGTAATAGAAATATTAAAAGAAGTACAACAATTTTCAGGTGATGGGAAATATGTATTTCCAAGCTTTAGAGGAAAAGATAAACCAATGAGTGATAATACTCTTATCACAGCAATAAGAAGAATGGGATTCACAAAAGACGAATTTGTACCTCATGGTTTTAGAGCAATGTTTTCCACTATTGCATATGAGAATATGAATATAGAAAATGGACATAATTTTTCAGGAGAAGTTATAGAAGCTCTCCTTGCACATAAAGAATCAAATAAAGTAAAAGAAGCTTATAATCGGTCAAATTATAAAGAACCAATGAAAAATTTAATTAATTGGTATGCAGATTATTTAGATGTTATAAAAAAGAATAAACTTGAGTAGTTGACTAAGTTGTAATTAAAAGAATTAATTGGAAATATAAAGAAAGTGAAACTAAGTTTTAGGTACAATCCTTTTAAAATTTGCGGAACATCGCATAAATAAATGAAATAAGAAAATATGAAAATAGCAAGAGAAACAATAGAAGAACTTAAGAAACAATACTTAGCAGATGACAGGCCTTGGGTAGCAACCTATTCCGGTGGAAAAGATTCTACAACTGTATTACATCTAGTAATCACTATGATACAAGAATTACATGCCGAAGGTAAAGACAATAAGCATGTATATGTAGTTTCATCTGATACAACAGTTGAGATGCCAGTAATTGAAAATTATACTAATACTAGACTAAATCAAATCACAAAATTCTCTAATGAAACAGATTTAAAAATATCATGTCACAAGCTAGAACCAAAAGTTGAAGAATCATTTTGGACTCTTATGCTAGGAAAAGGTTATCCTGCTCCTACTAGTTCATTTAGATGGTGTACAGAAAGAATGAAAATTGACCCTGCTACAGAATTTTTAAAAGGTTTAGTAAATAAACATCAATCAATTCTTATGCTTTTAGGTGTAAGAAAAGATGAATCTATCGCAAGATCTAATTCAATTGAAGGAAGAGTTCTAAATCATAGAGGATTATCTGTACATGATAGTATCCCTAATGCATATGTACTATCTCCTATAAAAACTTGGTCAAATGCAGAAGTATGGACTTATTTAACAAAAAACCCTTTCCCTTGGGGTGATCATACTTATATGATGAGCCTATATGATAAAGGTTCAGGTGAAGCTGATTGTAATATTGCACTACATCCAGATGCTGCAACTTGTGGAAAAACTAGGTTCGGTTGTTGGGTTTGTACAGTTGTAGAAACTGACCGTTCAATGGAAGGTATGCTTAAAAATGGTGAAGAATGGATGACTCCACTTTGGCATTATAGAGAAAAGATTTATAAATATAGAAATGACTTAGAAAAAAGAGATACAAGAAGAAGAAGTGGACAAGTTGGTGCGGGTCCATTTTTAATGGAAACTAGAAAAGAGCTATTAAAAGAATTACTTAAAGCAGAAGTTAAAGTAAATGAAAATTATCATTCTATGAAAATAAATGATGCGGATTATAATCCAAATGAAAAAACAAGTCTCATAAAAGATGAAGAGATTGAACTTATTCAAGAAAATTGGAATAAAGACGGTGATATATCAAATACGGCATATAGAATAGCACAAGAATTTGATAAATTGGTAAATAAAACGGTAACAACAGAATTAAGAGAAGAGCTAGAAAGTATTGATGAAGAAAATTTTAATATTGACTTATTTGAAAGAATTCACGAAATCCAAGCATATAGAAAAAACATATCAAATAGATATGGAATATTAAATGATATAGAAAAAAGAGTAGTTGACTTTTATAAAGGAGAATATCGTGAAATTAACTAGTATTACGTTAAACAATATGTTCTCTTACCATGGAGTTAATAGCATCTTATTTGATAATATCTCTTGTATCATAGGAACAAATGGTTATGGTAAAACATCAATCTTAAATTCAATCAAATTATGTTTAGGTCAATCAAATATAGACATCAACTCAGTAATT
>JAQYVX010000019.1 GCA_030145305.1 Halarcobacter sp.
TACAGAAGATATATTATATGAAGCAAGCAAAGAAATAAACCTAGATGGTGCAAATGGTATATCTTTAAAATGTGGAGCTAATATTCTAACTGTAGATTCTTCTGGTATTCATTTTAACACTGCTAATTTTAAAGATAATAGTGCATTTGGTGGGCTTGAGGCTACGGAAGTTATACATGAAGGGGATATTATAAACCCTAGAATTACAAATCATTATTCAACAGCCATTACTAAAAAACTTGAAGAAACTTTATATATAGAAGCAGATACTACACTAAAAGATGGAAGAAGTGTTAATATTACTCTAAAAGCACTTGATAAAGATGGAGAGATTATTGCCCAAGAAACAAAAATAACAACTGTTAAAAATGCAAAAATATCACAAGATTTTAATACGGAAAAATTAAAACAAGATAATAATTTGGAAGAAAATGATATCAAAAAATATACAGGAGCTATAAATGTCTAAACCCCTAGAAATAAATACATTAAATGATGTCATTGTACCTAATGCAAGACATATCTATATACTAGTACCTGGTACTACTGATCCAGTTAATAGTTTTGCAAATATACAACATAATCCTGATAGTAAAAAACAATTAGGTTTTCATGAAACGACAAATAGAGCGAATAGTTATAAATCTACCTCTATGTATTGGGATGATAAGTTTTATCAAGGTATGGTAAAGCTAGAAAACACTATAGATGATTTTATTATTTTTGATAAGTTTGGTTGGAGTGGAGATAACTGCGTATCAAATAGAGAAGTAGCTGGAAAATATCTTGTAAGAAGATTGTGTCTGCCTGATAAGCACAATAAACAAGGATATTATGAACCAATAAAAGAAAAAGTAGTATATTTTCATCTAATAGGACACTCTCATGGAGGAAATGTAATCAATGAAATGACCAAAGAGATTGATAGTTTACCCCAATGGCCAAAAAAATGGAAAATAAAATCTTTAACCTATCTTTCAACTCCATTTTTTAAAAGACTACATCAAGTAAAAGTAAGCCCAAAAGTATTTCATAAAGATGCAAAAATTTTACATGTATATAATGATTATGACCTTACTCAAAATTTTTTAGCTGATTTTTCACTCTTTGATTTGTCTTTAATTCAAAAAGTTTTAGAAGAGAAAATGGTTCTCTCTATTAGAAGTAAAGTTCCTACAAATAAAGCAGATGAAAAAGGAAAGCTAATCCAACAAGGATTAATTGATAAAGCCACAGAAGCTTTTAAATCAATTCCTACTAATAAATTTAGTGATATATGGCTTAGTCAAAAAGAGGGAGAAATACTTTATCAAAGGACAATAGATTTTTTAACTTCTATTGAAAATATATTTCATTCTAAGCATCCAGATGATGAAAATTTGATGATAGGAATTTACGAAGCCCTAAAAGAACTCAATAAAGAGATAGAATACAAAGTTTCAGATTTTTTAAAAGAGACTATTCCAGAAGGTGAACTTAAAACAAAAAGACAAATTCTAAATGATGCAACTTATAAAGAGTTATTGAGTGTTTTGGAGGAGATATTACAGGGAATTCAAGCTTTAAAAGAAGTATTTGAGAAAAGACAAAGAGATGTAGGAGTTGGAACAGAAAGTTATAGTCGATTAGGATATATAAATGACCTAAACGGCTCAAAAAAACTCATAGAAATTCTAACTTCTTTTTTAGATATAAATGAAAATTCTTTAATATCAAATACTAATAATTCACTTTGGAACATTTTATTTAAAATCTTAGATCATAATATCGACCAGTTTGATGATACTTATGTAGATCCAACAATACAATTTAAGGGAACATTTTTAGAAGATAAAATAGAATCCTTAGATATCACAAAAAAAGATGAGTACCATATAAAAACAGCACAAGCTAAAGCAACAGGAAAAATGACTCAAGCGATTATAATGTCAAATACTACCCCACTATATGGTATGCAACAGCAGATGCATGATATAATGAACCCAGCAGTATTTTCAAAAAGATATTATGCACTTTTAAACAATATAAAAACTATGGAAAAAAATTATGAAAGTAATGCAAACCAAACCAATTTAATGGATATACTTTTTACTCTAATAGCTCATAGCCCAGTACATGCACTTATAGACAAATGGGCAAATACAGGAATATTTTTTGCAGAAGTTCTTATGAACAATGATGTTGAGCAAAGTTTGGATAGATTTAAAGAAACAATGAATAAATTAAAAAAAGTATTTAACAAAAGATACGTAGGTAATTTGGAAGCTTTTAATATGGGACAACTAATCTATTTCTTACAAGAATCCCACTCTACAAGTAGAAGATACCTTCATAATGAGGTAGAAGATTTTTTAAAAGAAGTGATGGAATAAAAATGAAAAAAATAGTTTTATTATTAATTATTAGTTTTACCTTTCTTTTTAGTAAAGATAGTTTTATTGAGGTATGTAAAAATCCAACGCCTGAGCAAAAAATTGTTATAAATGGAATAATAGATTATTCAAATTCTTGGTATCCATCTGAAGAATATCATATACACTATACAGATGAAAATATTTGTGAAGTTTTAAAAAATAAATCTTTTCCAGATTTACCTAGTAAGAATATTTCAGATATTAGTTTATTAAAATACTTCCCAAATACCCCAACCCTTAATCTATGGAATAATAAAATCACAGATATAACTCCCCTAAAATACCTCACAAAACTCACAAAACTAAATTTAGGTTTAAATAAAGTTTCTAAAGGAGTAGAGAGTTTAGAGGAATTGTCATTAAAGGAACTTAGTATAGATATTACAGATGATATAGATTTAAAATATATAGGAAATATAAAAACTTTGGAAAGTTTATCTTTATTAAGAGGTAAAAATTATCAAGCTTTAAATAATTTAACAAAAATAAAAGATTTGTCTTTATTATCTGTTAATATAAAAAGCTTATGTGATTTAAAAGGTTTACAATTATTAGAAGAATTAGACTTAAGGGGTAATAACCTAAAATCTCTAGAATGTATAGACCAATTTCCAAACTTAAAAAAGCTTAGAATAGAACGAAGCCCAATCACAGATTTAACTCCACTAATAAATGCAGATAGTATTACACAGTTTCATTTTCATGATATGCCAGTAAGTGATATCTCTCCCCTAGCTAAAATGAAAAATCTTCGCTCAATTCTTTTTACAAAAACAAAGATTAAATACCTAAGTCCACTTAAAGAATCAAAATCAATCCAATTTGCAGAAGATTTAAGTGAAAAATTTATAGAAGAGTATTTTAATCGTTCACTAGCTTGGTGTTCACCAAAAAGTATGAAAGAAGTAAGAGCAGGTAAAACTTGCTTAAATGAAGATGGAAGTGTAAAACCTTGGTGGAAAAGGATGATAGGGCTGTAAATACCTATGTCATATTATCTTAAACCAAAAATAAACTCAGTTCTAACTGCAAAAGTATCAAATGGAAACCCTAATACAAAAGATTATGATAATACAATAGATGTAGATGATCAAGGAAGAATAAGAGTTCTGTTTGCTTTTGAAGAAAATCAAATAACCTCTTGTTACCTAAGACTTTCAAACTTCTTTTCAGGAAACTCTTATGGCTCGCAATTTCTTCCAAGAGTAAATCAAGAAGTA
>JAQYVX010000020.1 GCA_030145305.1 Halarcobacter sp.
TCTAATAAGATAAAAGATTTCAAAGTAAAAGAATTAAGCGATAATGGTGAATTAGTCTATAATATTTCAGCCTATATACTGGGCTCTTCCTCTAATGACAAGTATTATACTGAATTTTTTATTGGTGAACTAGGCATAACAAAATATTACTGTTCATGTCCTGCTTTTTTTAATTATGATGGTCCTTGCAAACATATCATTGCTTTACTAATAGCTTTTCATTATAATCCTGATGAGATATTAAAAATGCAAAAGAGACAAGTAATTGACCAATTAATTAACAATATTCAATCTGGAAATAAAAATTTAACTATTCCTAAATGTGAGCTTTTAATGGATTTAACCCTTTGTGTTGAAGATAATTTAGATAGACCACGCATATCTTTAGAATTAAAGATCGGTGAAACACAAAAATACGTTGTGAAAAACATGAAGAATTTTATTTATAGTATTATTCATAAAAAAGAATTTCAATTTGGAGCAAATTTTACTTTTAAAAATACTTATCATTACTTCAACGAAGAAGATATGAAAATAATCAATATAATAGAAGAATTATACGAATTGAATGAAATAAGTGAAAGTCAATCTGATTATAATAATAAAAGTCTTCTATTCAAAGGAAAGAAAGTTTATTTGCCTCAAAGTCACTCCAAAAGAATTTTACAAATATTAAAATGGAAGAGCTTTAATCTCAAATATTTAGATTCTGAAAGTTCCAATGTAGAAATTTTATATGAAGATTTACCTCTTCAATTTATGGTTAACCATGTAGAAAATAATATTGTAATAAAACAAATTAATGATTTACCTGTATCTTTTACAGAAGATGGTGAATATTTTTTATATAATAAAGCTATTTATAAACCATCCAAAACTCAAATAGAACTTTATCGTGGATTTTTCAAATCTCTTCAGAAAGATAAAAAAATCATAATTAATAATGATTATATAAGTGATATTGGTAAATTTATAATCCCAGCAATTAAAAATATTTCTGAAAAAGTCTATATAAATAATAAACTCAAAAACAACTTTATTGACGAGCCTTTGAGAACAGAAATTTATTTTGACAAAATAGACAATACCATTACTGGTACATTATATTTTAATTATGGAACTCTCAAAATCAACTCTTTACAAGACAAGAAAAAAGATGATACAAAAGTTGCTATACGAGATTTAACTAAAGAAAGTAGAATAATTGAATTATTAAAACAATATGGGTTTGAAGAAAATACTAAAGAATATTGTATAGAAGATGAAGATAAACTATTAACATTTTTGAGCGAAGGCATGGATGAATTACAAAAGGAATGTGAAATTTATTATTCTAATTCCTTTAAAAATATAAAACTTTATTCATCTTCTCATGTTAAAACTTCTCTTCGGATAAATGATGAAAATTTATTAGAATTTAGTTTTAATATTGAAGGAATAGACAATAAAGAATTAAAAAATGTTTTTAATGCTGTGAAACTCAAAAAAAATTACTACCGCTTAAATAATGGAGGTTTTGTACTATTAAATGCTTTAGGTATTAGAGACCTTGCTGAAACAATAGAATATTTAAATATAAAATCTAAGGATATAGGAAAAGATAGTCTAACCCTTCCTATCTATAATGCATTATACTTAGATGAAAAATTAAAAAATGCTAATGAGCTAAGTGTAGAAAGAAATAAAAAATTTCGTGAAACTATAAATAATTTTAGAGGAATTAATGAAAGTGACTTTAGAGTACCCGATGACTTAAATACTGTCTTACGAGATTATCAAAAAATTGGTTTCAAATGGCTTAGATCCCTTGAAGAATTCGGTTTTGGTGGAATACTAGCTGATGAAATGGGTCTAGGCAAAACACTGCAAGCAGCATCTTTTATATCTTCTAAAATTGATGAGGACAAAAACAATATTTTTATGGTTATATGTCCTACATCTTTAATTTATAACTGGGAAAGTGAATTTGAAAAGTTCACCCCTCATTTGAAAACCACTGTTATATCAGGGTCAAAAGACCTTAGAGAAAGAAAAATTGGAGATATCCATGATACAAATGTTATAATCACCTCTTACCCACTCATTAGAAACGACTTTGATTTATATAAAGATATTACTTTTACAGCTTGTTTTATTGACGAAGCACAGAATATTAAAAATCCAAGTTCTCAAAGTGCAAAAGCAGTTAAAAGCATTAATTCAAAAGTTAACTTTGCAATAACTGGTACTCCCCTTGAGAATTCATTAACTGAATTATGGTCTATTTTTGATTTTATAATGCCTGGCTACTTATTGAATCATAGCAAATTCACAAAAATATATGAAAAGCCAATTATAAAAAAAAGTGATAAGAATGCACTAAAAGAGCTTAATAGGCATATAAAACCCTTTATATTAAGAAGATTAAAAAGAGATGTAGCTCTAGAACTACCACCTAAAATTGAACATAAATTAATAGTAGATTTAAGTGATGAGCAAAAAAAGCTTTATGCCTCTTATGTAGCTGCCTGTAAACAAGAAATTGATGAAGAGATAAGTAAAAATGGATTTAATAAAAGTAAGATTAAAATATTGTCTGCTTTAACAAGACTAAGACAAATTTGCTGCGAACCATCAATTTTCATTGAGAACTTTAAAGGAAGAAGTTCAAAGCTGGAAGCACTTCTGGAGATAATAGAAAATAGTATTGAACAAAAACATAGGATACTAATATTTTCACAATTCACTAGTGCTTTAAAGGTTCTACAAGACAATCTAAATAAAAATAATATTGAACATCTTTATCTTGATGGGCAAACAAAAAGTGAGAATAGAATTACTTTAGTAAAAAATTTCAATGAAGGCTATGGAGACATTTTCTTGATATCTCTAAAAGCAGGTGGAACTGGCCTCAACCTTACTGGTGCTGACACAGTAATTCACTACGATCCTTGGTGGAATCCCGCTGTGGAAGAACAAGCCAGTGATAGAGCTCACAGAATTGGTCAGAAAAAAACCGTTGAAGTTATAAAAATAATTACTAAAGGAACCATTGAAGAGAAAATTTTTGAACTCCAAGAGAAGAAAAAAGAAATATTTAATAATGTAATGAATGGAGCAAGTGAACAAAATTTTATTTCTAAAATGAATGAAGAAGACCTTAAAGATTTGTTTAAGTAAGATGATAGTTCTATTTTAAGCACAGGAGAATCGCTAAATTCTACTGTGCTTATTTTTTATTAAGATTCTTAGGCATTTTATTAGCTAAGATCATATTTTTTTAATCTCCTAACCCTTCTTTCACTACCGTTATATCTCCATGACTATTTTCAACAATACGTATTCCCTATGATTGTAAAAACAAATATAAAGTAACCAAAAATAAAATCTGTAACAGACTTTACATTAAATAAATACAATTAAGTATAGTGCTTTAATCATAATAGTTTTTATAATTTATGGGGAGGATTATTAATGGGTCCATTTAATTTATTTACACACTTCGTTGGTGCCAATCCCTACACCTCTTTTAATACTGAAGTTTCATTACCAACTATTCATTCCACTGCATTTATTGGTCCTTTTTCATCTGTAATTGGGGATGTGGCAATT
>JAQYVX010000021.1 GCA_030145305.1 Halarcobacter sp.
TTTAAAGAAGAAGAAACTAATAGTATTACTGAGGATGCAAAACAATATGTTTGTGTTACTAAACAGAATATAGATAAAAATCCATTAACGATTGAGGAAATAAATGGATTGAGAGAATTGTTAAAGATAAAAAAAGAAATAATTAATAGCATGAGTAATAGTAATAATATGAGTAAAAATAATACTTATAACGATATCAACCCCAGAACTTTATTTGTAAGTGAAAAAGTATTTAAACAATTTAAAAGATTTGCTAAGGAAAGGGATTTGTTGCTTAAAGAAATAACAACACAAGCACTCTTGAATTTCATGGAAAAGTATTAGTGAGTATAAATAAGAGGTATCGCCCTTACTTTTCTGTGCCCTCACAAGGCCGTGTGGAGTCCATATGGAAGGTTTTCCATTCTTCTAAGGTTAATCCATATCCGCGATAGGGATTGTCCTTAGAATTGATTCTAATTAGTTTTCATGAAAGTTAAATAAAAGAGGATTTAACTTAAATCAATCAAATCAAGTGAGGGGGACAACCCTTCTTTTTTTATGCCCTTCTAAGGCGATAGAAGCTCCGTATAGAAGATTTGTATCTTTTCGAGAGTAAATCTATTACTGTGACATTACATTCTCTTACAATCGATTTTAATGACGAGTTTTCTTTGTAAGTTTTTTTATCCACATTATCCACAATCTGATTTAGCCTTTTGATAGAATTAGTAATTATATATAAATAAATATAATAAAAAACCTTTTAACTACTTTTAACTACTTTTAAGCAGTCTAGGACAAGCTACTTAACTAGGGTGTAGAGGTTAAAGGTGATAAAAAACTATACTAAGGGTGATAAAAAACTATACTAAGGGTGATAAAAAACTATACTAAGGGTGATGAAAAACTATACTAAAGGTGATGAAAAACTATACTGAAGGTGATAAAATCATTGACGAATATCACCCTTTAAAGGTACTATGTGTTTATTGGAAAATATAGTTGGGGGATGAATACAGGTCATGTCAGAAAATAATCTAATTGTTAAACATAACAAATTAATAGAAGCAAGATATAAACTTAATCTAAATGAGCAAAAAATAATTCTTTATGCAGTATCTAAACTTGATAGAGAAAAGAAAGATTTTGATGTTGTATCGTTTGATATTAAAGACTTTACTGAGATTATAGGATCAAAGGGAAAGAGATATGATGAATTTAGGGAAACAGCAAGAGAATTAAGAAAAAAAGAAATAATAATAAATACAGAGGACAAAGAAATTATTACAGGGTGGCTATCCAGTGTAAGATTTTATAAAAACACTGGGAAGGTGACATTGAAATTTGATGATGAATTAATTCCATACTTGTTGCACCTAAAAAAACATTTTACTAGATATGAATTAAAAAACATACGTAACCTTAAAAATAAGCATTCTATAAGGATCTACGAACTAATGAAACAGTATGAAAGTGCAGGACATAGAAGTTTTGAAATTGATAAGTTTAAAGAAATATTAGGGTGTGAAGATCGGTATAGTGAGTTTAAATATTTCAAAAGAGATGTTTTAGATATATCAATCAAAGAAATAAATAAACATACAGATTTAACTGCAGACTATGAGAAGATTATCACAGGTCGAAAAGTTGTAGGTTTGAAATTTACGATAAATGCTAAACTAGATAAACAAGAACTACTTATAAAAGCTTTATACAGTAATGAAGAAATAGAAAATATAAGAATTAAAAGTGGATTTGATAATAATAGATTTAATAACAAACAAATAATGGAATTATATACAATCGGAGTACAACAAACAGACAATATGGACATAGATTCATTTGAATATATAAGACTTAATTATCAAAGTATGATACAAAAAGGAGCAGTCAGAAGTCCTTTCGCATATTTAAAAAAAGCATTGGAGCAAGATTTTGCAAATGCTAAACATCAATTGAAATTTAATTTTAATATTGATGAAGATAAAATAAGAAAATTAAAAGATGAAATAGATAGAACGGATAATTCATTTGTAAGACAGATATTACAAAAGGAATTAGCTGAATTGTTGAATAAATAAGCTTTAGTAGATTTTTTACTAGGGCTTATTTTATTGGGGTAATTCAAATTTTGTATTGCTCACTTTCAAACCTTTCTTCATACTGATTTACCCTGTAACTTTAGTTGCAGAAATTCTCGTCAACTTTTTTTTATTATTGTATAATTCATCTTTTGAGATTGCGATTCTCGCCTTAATCCATCGTATTGGATTAAGGCGAGAATATCCCGAAGGGCGCACTTACACAAACTACGTTTGTTATGCGATCTTGCAGATGGCTTTTAAAAGATTCCCTTCGCTATGCTCAGCTATTACCTTTTGAAAAAGGTAATAGATTAAAAAACAAAATATTAAAAAATTAAAATATGTTTTTCAAGATTTCACATCATATCGAAAGCGAGGTGTAATAGTGGCCATTTATCATTGTTCAGTAAAAGTAATAAGTAGAAATCAAGGACGTTCAAGTATTGGAGCAGCAGCATATAGATCAGGAGAAAAAATATATAACGAACGTGATGGATTAACCCATGATTACACCAAGAGAAAAGACGTGGAACATAAAGAAATATTAGCACCAGAACAAGCTCCAAAGTGGGTACAGGATAGAAGTAAACTTTGGAATGAAGTAGAAAAATCAGAAAAAAGAATAAATGCAAGAACCGCAAGAGAAATCGAAATAGCTTTACCAACTGAATTAATAAGAGAACAACAAATAAATCTTGTAAGGGACTATGTAAAAAAGGAATTTGTATCTAAAGGTATGGTTGCAGATATTGTAATTCATGATAAAAAAGATGGAAACCCACATGCACATATAATGCTTACAACAAGGCATATAGACAAAGAAGGTTTTACAACTAAGGAACGTAAATGGGATAAAAAAAATCAACTTGAAAAATGGCGTGAAGAATGGGCTAATTATGCTAATAAGCATTTAGAAAAGGCAGGACATAAAGAACGTATAGATCATAGAAGTCATAAAGACCTGGGCATTGAAGAATTACCGACTAAACATTTAGGGGTGAGTGCATCAGCTATGGAAAAACGTGGTGTAAATAGTGAAAAAGGAAATATCAATAGAGAAATTAAGAAACAAAACGAACAGTTAAAACAAATTCAAAAGCAGATTGAAGAATACAACAAAGAAATTATAAAACTGGAAGAACAAAGAAAATTAGAGGAAAGAGCAAAGGAAGATCAGCAAAGGTCAGAAGAAAGAAAAATGGTACACGAGAAACAAAGTAATAAGCCTAAAACTGAAAGAAAAGTAAATTTAGATAAAGTTAAAGAAAAATATATTGAAACAAAAAATATATATAGCGATTTAAATAGTTCCTTAGTTAAGCTAAATGATGAAATTAGAAAAAACCAAAGACAAATTAAAGATATTAGCAGAGCTAAAGAGGAAATACAAAATTATGATAGAAACATTGGAAATCTAAAGCAAGAGCATAAAAAAACTAATATACTTCAGTTTAAAAAACGTAAAGAAAT
>JAQYVX010000022.1 GCA_030145305.1 Halarcobacter sp.
AAAACTAGAAGCTATGACCTGTGTATGTTCTGTTGGTTTAGATATGATTGCGATACCGGGTAATACTACTGCAGAAACTATTTCAGGAATAATTGCTGATGAAGCAGCAATAGGTGTTATCAATAACAAAACAACTGCTGTTAGGGTTATCCCTGTTCCTGGCAAAGACATTGGTGAAATGGTTGAGTTTGGTGGATTACTTGGCAGAGCTCCAATTATGAAAGTAAGTTCTTTCAAATCTGATGATTTTGTAAAACGCGGTGGTCAAATCCCTGCTCCAATTCATTCATTTAAGAATTAAATTATTTTCTTACTATTAAATTTATATTATTATTAATCTATAGAGAATCCACTATGAAACTTTATTTATACTTGTATCAAAATCTCGACGTTTCAACGAGTTTTGGACACGTATAAATAAATAATTGAATTGGAATCTCTCTATTCATAAAATAAAAGGATAATGATTTGTCACAAATCATTATCCTTTTTAGCTTAAAATAAATTTAACTCCTAAAATCAAAAGTCCTATTCCTAAAACTTTAGTAAGCGTTATTGGCGATCTTGTTACACCAAATAGCCCAAACTGATTAATAATAGCACCTACTACCAATTGAAAAGATACTATCACCGAATAGGTTGCTGTTGCCCCGAGTACCGGAATTACAGTAATTGAAGTGAAAACAACTATTACTCCAAATATTCCACCAATCCAATATAAAGGCGAAATACTGGTTATCTTTGCAACTTCTTTTATGTTCCCTGTTGTCAACACAATAATTAAAATTAAAATAATGCTTCCTGTTAAACTGACCAAGGTTGCATTTTTTGAATTTATAATCTTCCCTAAACCTGCATTTATTGGAGGTTGGAACCCTGCACAAATACCACAGATTATTGCAAGTATGATTGCAAACCCTCTACTCATGAAGATCCCCCCAGATGTAATTTTAATTTTTTAACTCTATCTTCCTGCTTTATTTTTAATTCTAATGCCATCATTTAAAATTTCAATTTTTCCTTCTTTTAGTAGGCGACCTACCGCTCTTTTAAAAGCATTTTTGCTCATTTTTAGTAGTGATTTTATTTCCTCTGGTTTGCTTTTGTCATTAAGTGGCATATTGCCATTATATTCCTTTTCCATAACTTCTAAAATATATGTTGCATCATCACCCATTTGCTTATAAGCTACTTTTTTAAAGGATAGATCCAATTTTCCATCTTCTGTTACTCTAACCACCCTAGCTTCCGTCTTATCACCCGCTTTAATTTTTCCTGCAAATTGAATATCCTGTATTAAAGCTCTATATTTATTATCAACTGCGACTAACGCACCTATTGTAGGACTTACTGAATAAACAACGCCCTTAACCATATCATCAACTTTATATTCACTATCAACTCTTAAATGATCCTCGAGAAACATTGTTGATGCAAGTCTATTAGTTTTATCAATATACATTGCAACTATCAACTTGTCACCTGTTTCAAAACTATACTTTTGTTCTTTATATGGCAAAAATAAATCCTTTTTTAATCCCATATCCAAAAATGCACCAATTCCTGTAATTTCCTTCACTTGTAATTCTGCAATTTCTCCAACCTGTATGTATGGAATCTCTCTTGTTGCAATCATTCTATCTTCAGAATCTTTGTAAACAAATACTTCAACTTCATCTCCTTCTTTGAGATTATCAGTTAATTGATTCTTGGGAAGTAGAATATTATCATCCTTTTCTCCAGTACCTGCATCTAGGAATGCACCAAACTCTTTAAAATAATCAATTGTCATTTTTTGTGTTTTACCAATCTGAACCATATCTATCTCCTTTTCTTATATAAGTCTATCTTTCCTCTAAACGCTTTGTATTAATATTAATAAAAATCCACCAAAAATAAAAAAATCAGCAATATTGAATACTGGAAATTTTTTTATATTAAAATATATAAAATCAGTAACATAACCATCTTTTATTCTATCAATAGTGTTAGATATCCCTCCTCCAATAAAAAACGAATATCCTACTTTAATCATTGTATTATAGTTATTTATTTCATATAAAACAAAATAGGTCGTCATTGATATTATTCCCATAATTGATAAAAAAAGTAACACCATTCTATTATCACTAAGAATATTCATAAATGCACCGTTGTTTTTCACTAAAAAAAATTGTATTTTCCCTGAAAAAAACTCTGTGCTTCTATTTTTTAAAATGATTTTTGCTTTTGCTTTTGTAATCCTATCAATTAGGATTACAAAAAATATTATAAGTAAAAGTATTTTAATCCTCCCCTCATTTTTATAAAGTTTTCATACGATGTTTTTACTTATTTCTATAATCATCTATTAGTAGCATAACAATTTTAACATATTTTCTATTAAAAAACTCAAATAATTAATAATTCACGATTAAAAATTAACAGATCTCACAAATGCTTACCAAAAAAGCCAGAAAATCATCTCCAGCTTTATACTTTGCTACTTTACTATTATATTTTGTTGTCTTTCTTTTCCCATAAAGAAAATTGCGAGAGCACCAGGTCCTCCATAAGTCCCTACTACCGGTCCAATAGTATTTATTAAAACTTCCTTTACATCAACTTCTTCCAAAATAAGATTTCTTAACTTTATAGCTTCCTCTATACAATCACCATGACAAATAGCAATTCTTTGTTCTTCAAAATTTATTATTCTTTCTTTGATTACCTCAGTCAATCTCTTGATTGTTTTTTTTCTTCCTCTGATTTTTAATACTGGGATTACTCGACCTTCATAATTTATAGTTAAAACTGGTTTAAGATGTAACATCATTCCTACTGTAGCCGCTGTAGTAGAAATTCTACCTCCTCTTTTAAGATGAGCTAAATCATCTACTGTAATGTAAATATTTAAGTTTTGCACATTCATTTCTAAATAATCAACTATTTCTTCAAAAGTAGCTCCACTCTCTTGCATTTCAACTGCATTCATTACCATAAGACCTTGACCTAATGAAGCACTTAATGAATCAAAAATATATATTCTATTGTTTGGAAATTCGTCTTTAATCATATCTTTAGCAATTCTTGCACTATTTACTGTCCCACTTAATTGTGATGACACACCTATAAATAATACATCTTTCCCGCTTGACATAATTTCTCTAAACTTTGCTATAAATTGTTCTGCATTGGGTTGTGAAGTTTTAGGTACAGCTCCATTCCTCATATCATCAAAGAACTTTTTTTGCTCAAAGCTTTTACCAAAATCATCATCAAATTCATTACCATTATATGAAAAAGTTAAACTAACAAAAGAAATATTTTTTTCCTCAATATACTCATAAGGTAAATCACAACAAGAATCTGTTATTATAACATAATCATTCATCGATATCTTTTTCCTTTCACTTAAAATAATTGTTTACCTTCTATTTAATTATCTTATTTTTCTACAAATAAT
>JAQYVX010000023.1 GCA_030145305.1 Halarcobacter sp.
ACATTTGCAAGAACCTATGTTCGAAAGAAGAAAAAACCCATTGAGGATAAAAATCAGATGAGTATCCCCTGGGAAGCAGGTTCCGAGTTTGATTCCTAAACATTCTAATAGTTCTAAAAGCTTATAAATCCTAGGGGTATGGGGACTAGTCCCCATTTTTAAAAAGTATGAAACATACTTCTAATTACTTTAATTCATCTTTTTTTATCCCAAAGAGATTGATTACTTGATCACTTTTAGATAAAGCTGAAAAAAAAGTAGTGAAGAAAAAACCAATTGTTATCGTTGCAATTTCTCCATATTCAAAATTGAACATATCATCATTGAAAAATGTTAATGTCATTATTGATGCTACAAAAAAACATATCATAACGAATAAGTATTTACTAATTCTTTTTATCAATGATTCTTTTGATTTAATTATTGTATTAGAAAATAGAAATAATCCTTTAAACACAGTTGCTACAACCAATATTGCAACTAAACCCATAATACTTTGAAAAACTAAAGCAATAAAATTCATCTATTTATTTATTAAAATATTAAGTAAACTTTAAATATAATAGTTTTAAAAGAAATAATATATCTACTTCGTAGGTATTCCCCCAACCCCCAAGGGGGAGATTGGATTTTATAAGCTTTTAGAACTATTAGAATGTTAATTTACACATCGTAAGTTTCTATAAAATTGGTTAAATCGCATGAAGAATCTATTAATAGATCACAATCTATTAATTTAGGACATTCTTCCTTTGTTCTTAAGTTTCTCAAGACAGCGCATCTTTTACCATCTAAACCTATTTGTATGTCTTCAACATTATATTCGTCAAAGTCTTCAATACCTTCTTTAAACTTCACAGTATTACCTATTTCAATCATTTGCTCACATTTTAATGTTAACTAACAGTAAAGATAAGTAGAATTAAAACAAGGCATAAAAAAACCCTGAAACAAGTCCAGGGCATTCTTATAGTACTGTCCTTTTGGCGCTAATAGGTTCCATCCCTGGATTGCCCACTTCCTTCCTCAAACAGCATTTCAAAGATATACAATAATATTTCTTTCCCCGCTATTTTTAAGATTTTTTTACTTGGTTTTTCTCATGGTTATAGCACACTATAACCCTACACTTCGTTTTTCTGGGTTGTGTGCTCTACGAGGTTTTTATTATCTTTGAAAAAAAGCTAATAAATTATGCAAAAATCATCTATAAATATTCAGCCGGTTAAAGGAAATTCTGAAGCTCACAATCTCAGAAAGACAAAGCTTGATTATGTGTTCTCCAGCAAAACACATCTGAATCAATCTATCGTGATGGACGAAATAGGTCCAACACGACAGCGTTTAGAAGAACTCTACAAGGAAAAGACCGGACAGAAAATGCAGAAGAAAGCAACGCCAATAAGGGAAGGCGTTGTTATAGTGGGGAAGAAAAATAATATGAAAGACCTGGTTAAAATGTCTGGACGAATTGAAGAGGAACTTGGAATCAAGACGATGCAGATCCACCTGCATGAAGATGAAGGGCATCAGGATCGGGATTCCGGAGAGTTCAAACAGAATCGCCATGCTCACATTGTTTTCAACTGGATAAACGAAGAGACCGGAAAGAGTGTTAAGCTCAACAAGCAGCACATGGCACAAATGCAGACTATTGTTGCTGAATCGCTTGGTTTGGAGCGTGGCCAAAGCAGTGATAAAAAACATCTTCATTCAATGGAGTTCAAAGCTCAAGCTGAATTTAAAAATTCAGTCGAGTACCAGGTTCAAGCTTCTGATGCCAAAAAAGAATATCAAATCACAAGGGTGAAACACAAAGCAGAAAACATCTCTCATGAATTTGCTAGGGGCGTTTCTGAGACATTTAAGCGTTTGGGAGGTGTTCACGAAGCCAAAAAACTCAAAGAATCCTTAGAAGCGACAAAACAAGACTCAGTTAAGATTCAGAATCATTACTATGAGCTTAAAAAAGAGCTTCAGGAAAGTGTTCCGCTTTATAGATATAATGAAATCAGAGATATAAACCATAGTTTGAAGTCTGATATCATGGGACTTAAGGAGCTTGTGAAGAACCAAGAGATGAAGTACAAAAAAATGAAAAGAAGAGTTGCAAAAATATATTCTGGCCTGGATAAAGATGGGGAAGCTCAGAAACTGCTTCGGGAATCTGTCAAAAATGAGATGCACAAGCTTCTCCAGGAAGAAGAAAACAAAGGCCGGAGCAAAGGCAAAGGGATGAGTTTTTAGTTGAGCAAGATGGAATCAGGCAAGCCTAATTCTGTCAATCAGGTTTCACCTGATTATAAGTTAGTTAAGTAAATAACTATAATTACTTTTTAACCCCTAAATAATTATTTCTTAAAATGCACAACTGATTATCAATGTGTTAACTTTTATAAATAGTTATTTTATAGTTATTTGCAGCTTTTACCCACCGCACTGAAATGCTGCTTATCTCTCTCACAAGTTCGAGCAGATCTTATCCCATTCGGGATATCTTCGATGTATTTAGGGGAATTTATTTATCCTGAAACCCGACTGAAAGGAGGCTTTTTTAAAGCCTATTCAAGGGGAAGAATTATTCCCCTTAAAAATCCTCTTTTTTAAGAACTAAGAACAGAACCTCTGTATCCCTTTATCCATAGGGGGCAAAATTTCTCATTTTGGATTTAGAATTTCTCACTGAGAGTATTAGACTTTCTTTTTTTTTGCTTTTTAAGAAATTAAACTTTCTTTTTAGTTGTCGTTTAAGAAATTTATAGTTTCCTTAGTGGAAATTTAAAATTTCTGTTTGCTATGGAAAAAGGAAAAAGAAAAGATTATGCTACAGTAAAGGATTTACCTGTATTTACAGAAAATCCATTCGTCGAAAATGCAATTGAAAACATCGAAGAAAACACAGTATCAAAAAGAAGATTTATAAAAGGTTCAAAAGGTGTAGAACAATCCATCGTTAATAGAGATGGAGAAGTAACAGGGACAACAGCATTTTTGCAACAAATTGAAATTGATGAAGATAAATTTGCAAAAGTTTATTTATCTCAATTCGCTGCATTTTGGGATTTATCAAAACCTGCTATAAGGGTTTTTGGATATATAATTACTAACTGTATGATTCCTAATAAAGATGTTTTTTATTTTGATATTGATGAAGCTCTTGCATATACAGGCTATAGTAGTTCTAAATATATAAACACAGGTATAGCAGCACTTGTTGTAGCTGGTATTATAGCAAGAGGCAATAGGCAAAACAAATACTTTATTAATCCTCTTGTGGTCTTTAATGGGAATAGAGTAACATTTGCAAGAACCTATGTTCGAAAGAAGAAAAAACCCATTGAGGATAAAAATCAGATGAGTATCCCCTGGGAAGCAGGTTCCGAGTTTGATTCCTAAACATTCTAATAGTTCTAAAAGCTTATAAATCCTAGGGGTATGGGG
>JAQYVX010000024.1 GCA_030145305.1 Halarcobacter sp.
CTTTTAAAGTTATACCTAAAAATTTTCCTTCATATCCATATCTAATTACATTTGAAATCAAATTATTTAATATTCTATCAAGAGCCTCTTCATCTCCTAATGCATAAAAGTTCTCTTCTGGAATATTGATATTAACCTTAAATCCTCTATTAGTTAAAATATCGTAAAAAGATAGAATATTTTTTCTGCAGACCTCATTCATATTAATTCTTGTTATAGAAATATCCTTATCTCCAGATTCAAGCTTTGCTAGGTTAAAAAATTTATTAATGAGTTCTAATAATTCTGTTGTTTTATTTTGCACCTTTTCTAACAGTCTGTCTCTTTCTTCGCCTGACAAGTTATTATCTACTTTTAACGTCTCAACATACCCTATTATAACTGTGAGTGGAGTTTTTAAATCATGAGAAATATTTGAGAGCATTTTTCTCATTGAATTCTCGGTTTTTAAATGATTTGCCATAAATTTTTGATTATAGGCTAAAAGATTATTAATTTCTACTAAGATTGAAATTAAGTATTTATCATCAGTACAAACCAACAGCTTTTCACTAGTCTCATTTGCTATAACACTGCTTAACTTTTGATGTACATATGCTAGGTTTTTATTTCTAACCTTTATTGCTCTAAATTGAAAACAAATTACAACCATTAAAATAATAATTATCATTAATAAAAAAATAATCATTTTAATATTCTCCTAACTTATAACCTATTCCCCATAAGGTTTTAATATATTTGGGTTCAGATGGATTATCCTCAATTTTTTCTCTTAATCTTCTCATATGAACATTGATAACATTATCATCACCATAATAATTGTCATTCCATATAACATTATATATTTGCGCCTTTGTAAAAACTTTATTAGGATTTGTAACAAATAACTTTAATATATCAAATTCTTTTGAGGTAAGCTTTAAAGGCTTATCCTTCTTAACTACAGAAAAGTTATCTAAATCAATCTCTAAATCACCAATATTAATATTATTTTCTTCTTTTTTATCAAGCTTAGAATAATATGCTACACGTCTTATTCTTGCCTTAATCCTTGCTGTAAGCTCAATCATTGAAAAGGGCTTAGCAATATAATCATCCGCACCAAGTCCAAGGCCTATAGCCTTATCAACATCACTATCCTTAGCTGACATAATCAAAATTGGTATTAAGCTTTTTTCTCTAACAATCTTCATAAAATCCATGCCATTAAGCTTTGGAAGCATTAAATCAAGAAGAATTAAATCAAAATCTTCCCTTCTAAATATATTAACCGCTTCCTCTCCATCAAAAGCAGTTTTTATTTCAAACCCCTCTTTTGTTAAATGATTTTTCACCATTTCGCTAATAGATATATCATCTTCAACAAGCAAAATTTTGTTTTGCATTATAAATCCCCCTATTTTACATAAAAATTTATCATATTTTACCATTTTAAAATATTATAACATGATTTGACCTAAAATAAGCATGTAAAAAAGTAAGAATTGCTCACCTTCATACATGCTATTTAGTATATATATTCGAGGATTTATTTGCTAATAAACTCACCAATAACTCTAATGTTATCATCAGCTATATTTAAATCATCTTCTATTATTTGATTGTAATAAACATGTTCTATTTTAATATTATTCCTTTTTAATACATCAATAGTTAAAAGTGCGTGATTAATACACCCTAGTTTGTTTTCTACCACTAAATGAACGGCAGCATTATCAAAGGTTTTTATAAAATCAAGTTGCGTAAATCCTCTTTTAATTGGAACGAAAAGTCCACCTGCAAGTTCAACAAATCCATCTTTATTACAATTAACAAAGTCTTTCAAAGAATTCACATCAATATCTATATCATCTATTTCACTGGCTAAGTGTGGGGAAACAGCTTTTGTAAAAAAGTACATATTGACTTTATCTATACTTATATTTTGCATTTCCGCATAAGTATAGCAATCGCTCTCATTTATATTATTGAAGTCATTTTTACCAGTTTCTATTGGTTTAATAACCGTATATCCCTTCTCTATAAGTAACTTGCCATAATGTGTTTTCCCTACACCCGTACCCGTCCCTACTATAAATCTAATCATAAATCAAACCACTCCTTAAAAGTATCATATATCTTATCAAGCTCATCATCAGTAACAATATAAGGTGGCATCGCGTATAAATAGTTTAAAAAAGGCCTGTTAAAAACACCTCTATCATAAGCAAAATCTGAAAAACCCAGCAAATCTTTTTGATTATACACTTCAATACAAACCATAGCACCCAGTATTCTTATTTCTTTAACTTTTTCATTAGAAAAATCTTTAAATGCATTTTTAGTATAGTTTTCAATATGCTTAATTTTATCTAAGTAATTATCTCTTTGAAAAATCTCTATTGACTTTAAACCTACTGAACATGCAAGTGGATTGGCCATAAAAGTAGGTCCATGCATAAATGCCTTTTGCGGGTCATCAGAATAAAAGGAATCAAAAACTTTTTTGTTACTAACGGTAACTGCATGTCCTATGTATCCTCCCGTAAGTGCTTTTCCTAATACTACTATATCAGGACATACTACATCACTAACAAACATGTACCCAGTTCTGCCAAAACCTGTTGCAACCTCATCAAAAATAAAGAGAGTATCATATTTATCACATAATTCTCTTGCCTTTTTGAGAAACTCAATAGAGTAGATTTTCATTCCTCCTGCCCCTTGAAGTAATGGCTCTACAATAAACGCATATGGTTTATTATTTTTCAAAACCTCTTCAAGTTCATATTCACACGGATTAATATGATAAATATTGTTTTTTTGAGGAAATGCTAAATGATAGTCTTCATCATCGCCTACTTCCATCGCCTTAAAAGTATCTCCATGATATGAATTTTTTAGTGCGACAAAACCTTTTTTATCAGTTTTACCTAAATTATAATAGTATTGAACCGCCATTTTTAAAGATACTTCTACCGCCACACTACCCGAGTCAGAAAAAAAGCAGTAATCTAAATCTTTCGGAAGTATTTCTGATAACTTTTGCGATAATCTTTGTACAGGCTTATGAGTAAGCCCACCGAGCATTATATGAGAAAATCTGTCAATTTGATTTTTCATAACATCATTAATTTCCTCGTTACTATAACCATGAATAACACTCCACCACGAAGAGATTGAGTCAATAAGCTCATGTTTATCTGCATACAGTTTAGTTCCTTTTGCATATGTAATCTCTATTGGATCTTTCATTGTTTTCATTTGTGAGTACGGATACCAAATCATTTTACACCCCTCATATCATTTATTAACCTATTTAATAACCTTTCTTATTCTCGTAGCTATGCCCCCGAAGATAATTGAAAGTACAATGTCTGCATAAAAATCTACTGAAACAAATATCCCAAGCACT
>JAQYVX010000025.1 GCA_030145305.1 Halarcobacter sp.
ACCAAGTATTTCTTTCTGCATCTTTGTATGCTGGCATAATAATTCCACCTTTCTTATTGTTCAGTTGGTGATATTAATGCTATAATGATAATGTGAAGTGTGCATTAATACCTAGTATTGTGTATGCTTAAATCTCCGGTGTTCGAGCACTGGGGATTTTTTATGTTTATAAGTATGATTCTAATTCTTCAATTCAATAATTTGATAATGCGTAATTCAATAATTTGATAATGTGTAATTCAATAATTTGATAATGTGTAATTCAATAATTTGATAATGCGTAATTCAATAATTTGATAATGTGTAATTCAATAATTTGATAATGCGTAATTCAATAATTTGATAATGCGTAATTCAATAATTTTGTATAAGAAACTGAAAATTTTATATTTTGAATGTGACTCCTATAACTTTACCTACAATAAACATATTCATTTCTTTTGAAACAATAGTAGTTTTATGTAACGGATTATTACTTTCAGGCTGAAGTATTACTAAACCATCAGTTTTTAAAATTCTTTTAATGGTGGCTTCATCATCGTTTATAATAACAACTGCAATTTCACTATTATCTACATCACTTTGTTTTCTGACCAAAACCATATCATCTTCATAAATTCTTGCTTGGTTCATTGAATCACCTTTTGCTTTTAAATAAAAATAATCTCGATAATCACCTATAACATCAGTCTTAGCTACTGCATGATACTCGCCAGTTTCTTCACAAACCATTCCGTCCATGCTCGCGGTGACTGTTCCACAGATGGGAATTTCGTAGTAATTTGATGAACTATTATACTCTGCCCCATCATCAATGTCTGAATTCTCACTAGATGCATCAGAACGCTCATAACTTTTTTTTAAGTGCCAAGGATCCCACCCCATTAATTCTAAAGGGGACATGTCGAGAGCTTTAGCAATCAACATTATCTTGGATTGTGCTAAATCAACTTTCCCAGATTCAATTTTAGCTATTGAAGTCCTATCTTTATATCCAACTTTTTTTGCGAGTTCTTCTTGTGACATTTTCAAATGAAGTCTTCTTATTTTTATATTTGCATATAAATCGATCATATTATTCACCTCACTTATAATTTACCACTAGTGTGAAAATAAATCAACAATTATTAAAAAAAATGTTGACACATATTCACATGTTTGATATTCTTTAAATGTGATTTAGATTCACATATCAAGAAGGGAGTGTGGCAATTGAATAAAGGAAATTTAAAAAATGTAATAGAATCTAAAGGTATATCAATGACTTTTATAGCTAAAAAAATCGGTATATCAAGGGAATCACTTTATAACAAAGTGCAGGGTAAGACTGAATTTAAGGCATCTGAAATTGTTAAAATTTCATCTTTGCTTTCATTAACAAACAAAGAAAGAGAGATGATTTTTTTTACAACTGATAGTGAATTAAATTCACCTAATGCATAAAACTGACAAAGGGAGGTGATTAAAATCGATAATATTATCTACACAGTTCACGAAGTTTCAAAAATAATCAAGTCGAATCCTAATTATGTATATGACTTAATTAATGAGGGGGGCATGTAATGCAGGCCTATGTTAAGCGACTAAGAATAGAAAACAATCTCACTCAAAAGGAAATATCAGAAAAACTTTGCATTTCAGAAAGTTATTATAGTTTGATTGAAAATGGAAATAGGCAACAGAAACTTAGAGCTGATATTTTAATTGGATTATCAGAGATATTTAATTTATCAGTTGATCAGATACTCGAACTTGAGAACCAAGATAAAAAAGAAAGCGGGTAATAATAAGGAGAGTGATTAAATGGGTGAATTAAAAGTATTCAGTAACAATGAACTTGGAGAAGTAAGAACGGTAATAAAAAACGGAGAAGCGTGGTTTATAACAAAAGATGTTTGCAATGTTCTAGAAATATCTAAACACAGAGATGCTATAGCAAGATTAGATGAAGAAGATAGGGGGTCAGTATTAGTGGACACCCTTGGTGGAAAACAAACAACATCAACTATTAATGAAAGTGGATTGTATTCATTGATAATGACAAGTAGAAAACCAGAAGCTAAAAAATTCAAGAAATGGGTTACGTCAGAAGTTCTTCCATCAATAAGAAAACATGGAGCATACGCAACTGAAAACACAATAGACAAAATCCTAAACAATCCGGACTATGGAATAATGCTTCTGAACAAATTAAAAGAAGAGCAGGAAGAAAAAAGAAAATTGAAAATTACTGCAGAAAAGCAAAAGAAGGAAATTGAATTCAAGCAAGAAATGATAAACGGATTGGTTGAAGATGTACCATTAACAACTAAAAGAAATATTATAAATCGTGTTGTAAAAATGAATAATGGTGGTGACTATAGTTCAAGATATTCAGAACTATATAGAGCTTTCGATGAGAAATTTCACATGAGATCTAAGGCAAGATATGAAGCATATAAGCTAAAATCGAAAGCGGATAATAAACACAGAAAACGTGGTGAGAAAATATCAATAGAATCTTCAAGATTAGGTTATATTGATAAAGTTTTAGGATTGACCAATGAATTGTATGAAATTTGTTTAAAACTATATGAATCTGATGTTAGCGAGCTTAGAGCACAATTGATTGATTTAGGAATTTAATTAGGAGGCGTTGTAATGATTTATGTGAAAGCAACAAGTGACGATGTGCTACTTAGAAAAGATGGCGAATATGAAATTTGTGTATATGGAGATTCATTTTGTAGCGTATGCCCGAAGTGTGGAAGAGAACACCAATTAGATGAAAGTATAGTAGCACAATTATTAGAAGAATCAACTTTAGGTGGAACCTCAATATACTGTGCTGCATGTACAAAAACCGAGCAAGATAACGAGGTGATTGTATGAATACAAACTACTATACAGTAGATGACGTTATGAAAATGGTAGGTGTGAGCCAGTCAAAAGCATACCAAATAATAAGATCATTAAACACAGAATTAAAAGAAAAAGGATTTATTATCGTTGCTGGCAAAGTATCTAAAAAATACTTTAAAGAGAGATCGTATCAATAAAAATTATAAACAGCATTTCAATTACTGAAAGGAGCAATTTATGAATAACCAGGAAAAGAACTTAATCGTAAAAATGGCAATAAAAAGGGAAAGAGATAGATTACTTAAAGCACTTGAGATTAACAAAGAAGCAAGATGTGAGGGATTTCAAGAAGAAATAAATATCTTAAATCTAGAACTTACTAATAGTGTTAGTGTTTTAGATGAAGCAATAAATATTAACCTTTTCCCAGAAGTTGATGTAGATGTTATCAAAAATAATAAGTATGTAAAAGGTGGTGTGAAAAAATGTTGATAGCAG
>JAQYVX010000026.1 GCA_030145305.1 Halarcobacter sp.
GTATATCTTTTAAAGTGTTTTTATATAAGTATGCTAAATTATATGTAGCATCTTTATGTCCCATACTTGAAGCTTTTTTATACCAAATGATTGCATTTGGTATATCTTTTAAAGTGTTTTTATATAAGTATGCTAGATTATAAGCAGCTCTTGAAACTCCAATTTTATAATCTTTTTTATAGTATTTTATAGAGTTTTTATAATCTTTGTATTGATGTTTATATATTGAAGCTAAATTATTTCCTGCCCCTTTTACTTTTAAATCAACACCCTTCTTATACCAAATAATTGCATTTTTATAGTCTTTAAATGCTTCGGCATATATTTGTGCTACTTTTACACTAGCTTCATTGTCTCCAGATTCAAACTCTTTTTTAAATTGATTAAGGTTTTTTAGATTTGCATTATCTGCATCTTTTTGGCTTTTTATTTGAGTATTTTGATTATCTGTTTCTTTATCTGCTTGGCATGCGGTTAATGTAAATAATAAGGAAAAGATTAATACTATATTTTTCATCATGTTAAACTCTCTTTATTTTTTGCTTCTTTTTCTAAAACTTTATATTTATCTCTTACTTTTTGTACTTGGTAGAATATTATTTACTCCAGCCAAATTGAGATTTAGGCTTTAACTTTATATTATTTTGAATATACTTTGTTTCCCCAGTTTTTGAATCAACCCATATCCCTTCTAATCTTACTTCTGGAATTTTATTATTTCTATATGGGCTAAAGACATAATATTCATCTATAATAAAAAAAAGTGGTGATCCAACTTTATCTTCTTTTTTATCTTCATAATATTTTAATTGTAAATTCCAAGCTTCATCTAAACTAATAGGAGCATTTTTTACAAATTCTTTAAACTCTGTTGTCCCATATGGAATTATTTTCATTTTTTCTTCTGCTTGTGTGTATGAAACTAATGTTAAAACAATTAATAAGATAATTATATAGTTTTTTATTTTTAGAGTTTCCACTTACTTGACTTTTTTATTTTGAGTACCCAAGAAAAGATTCTGCTTCGATTATCGTATCATTATTGTTATATTTTACTTCTCCAGATAAAGAATTAACCCAAATTCCACTTAGTAATTTACCTTTTGGTTTAGTTTTCATCAAAGGTCTTAATGTATAAACATAATATTTATCTATTATAAAATACAAACTGGAACTTTGTTTATATAAATCATATTCCATATTTTTTGGATTATTCTTATAAAATTCTATTTGTATATTCCAAGATTTATCTAAACTAATAGGAGCTTTTTTTACAAACTCTTCAAATTCAGGCGTTCCATATCCAATTATCTCCATTTTATCTTCTCCTTTAGTACATGACGTTAATGTTAAAACTATTAATAAAAGTATTATATAATTTTTTATTTTTAAGGCTTCCAATTTTTTGCCTCCTTTTTAATAAGTGTTATTTTAGCTTTTTCATCTTTATGTTGTCTAGATGTACTTTTTATCTCTGTTTTTAGATCTTCTAGAATTCCATCTGGAGTTAATGTATTCCAATCAATATCATCTATCCCAACATAGGCTAAAGCTTCTTTAACTGTCGTAGTACATTGTTCCCCTGTCCAAGGTTCTACACTGTAAACTTTTAAATGTTTATATCTATCTTCCCACCATTCTATCATTTTATTTGCTTGTGATTTTCTTACATATAATTCAAACTATTCTTTACCCCAACCCATTTGTTTTGATTCGATAGTCTTCTGAAGCTTTTTTTCAAAAGCTTCACCAGTTTTAGTATTTATCCAAATTCCATCTAGTAAATAACCTCTAAGCATTTTATTATTAACATGACCTGTCGTAAAAATATAATAATCATCTACAATAAAAAATAATGTAGAAAATTTTTTTTGCCAATTATAATTCCATTCGTCATAATTTTTTTTTGCATAATCTAATTGTAAACTCCAAGCTTTATCCAAATTAATAGGAGCGTTCTTTATAAACTTTTCAAACTCTGGTGTACCATATGCGATTATTTCCATTTTTTCTTCTCCCTTGCTACATGATGTTAATATCATAATCATAAATAGAATGATTAAATAGTTTTTTAATTTAAAGGCTTCCAACTTTTTGCCTCCTTTTTAATAAGTGTTACTTTTGCTTTTTTATCTTTATGCTGGTGTGAGGTACTTTTTATCTCTGTTTTTAAATCTTCTAATATATCATCTGGAGTTAAAGTATTCCAATCAATATCATCTATTCCGCCATAAGCTAAAGCCTCTTTTACTGTTGTAGTACATTGTTCTCCTGTCCAAGGCTTTACACTATAAATTTTTAAATGTTTATATCTATCTTCCCACCACTCTATCATTTTATTTGCTTGTGATTTTTTTACATAGAATTCTATTTTATATACAGTTCCATATATTTGTGTCTTTTCCCATGGAAAATTAATTATTAGTTTTAGTGCATCATTAAGAGTAACTTCACTAGGGTGTTTAGATAAAAACTCTGCAAGTACTTCTCCCCACCAAGGACGTCCTGGCGCAAAATAAAAATCTACCTTTCCAGTTAAATCTACTTTTTCATCTAATTTATCACCATCATTATTAAAATCTATATTATACTCTTTTTCATTTACAATAAATTTTTTTCCTCTTTCTCCATAATCTGGTCCATAATCAAAGAATCTATCTCCTACAGCCATAGCAGTATGTCCAGCAAGTCCTTTTGCACCCCACCCAGTCTCTTTAGAATGAGGTAATTCTACAATAACAGTAATCTTAACTTCTTCTTCAATAAAATCAATTAAAACTTCTTCGTTATAACCAATTTTATCATCACCATCACTATCCATCCAACCTTTTACATATATTACATCTTCTGATTTTATACTTAAAGATTTTGCGATATCTTCTGTTATAAAAGGATAAATTGCTTTCTTATTTTGAACTTTTGCTTTATCTTCTTTTTTTCCTAACTCTTTTTTATTTTCGTCGAGTAAAGTAAGTCTTACTTTAATACTTTCTCCATCTTTAAAGTTATGTGCATCAACTTTTAATTTTAAATTATCTTTTAAAGTATATTTACTCATGAGTTATCTATCCTTAAGTTTGTAAGCATTCTTTCTCTTTCATCATAAGTCATAGTTGCATTAGCAGCATCTTCTGGTTTGCCAGCTATATAAGCTGTAAAGTTAATCTCATATACTTTTTCTTCTTTTAGATTATGAATAATATTATCTTTACCATTATATTTAGCTTCTTCTCTTCCTTCTACCGTCCATCTTATTTGTGCTAATTCTTCAGCTCTTGGTTCATCTATATTTAGTACAGCTGTACATTCACCTTCT
>JAQYVX010000027.1 GCA_030145305.1 Halarcobacter sp.
AAACTATGCTTACAGATGATTACGACTTTAGGTTAGCATTATCAGCAACATTTGAGAGATATGGAGATGAAGAAGGTACCGAAGAAATAAAGGCTTACTTTGGAAAAGAATGTATAAAATATACACTAGAAGATGCAATCGAAAATAAAAAACTTACAGAGTATAAGTACTTTCCGATAGAAGTAACACTTGATGATGAAGAATTGCAAGAGTATGTTAGCATATCTAGAGAGATCAATAAAAATATGACATTTGATAGAAACAGAAAACCTGTTATTAATGAGTACGTAAAAATGCTATTGATTAAAAGAGCTAGAGTAATTGCTGCTGCAAAAAGCAAAATAACTAAATTAGAGGAGCTTTTACAAGATTATAAACATGATAATCAGATGTTGGTGTATTGCGGAGCAGCTAGTGTAAAAGATTATGAAGGAGTAAAAGAGGATGACTTTATTTCTGATAAGAGACAAATAGATATTGTCTCTGAGATGATGGGTTACAAATTAGGAATGAAAGTATCGAAATACACATCAGAAGAAACTGCAGAAGAAAGGAAAAAATTAAAAAAATACTTTAGTGAAGGGGAACGTATGCAAGCATTAATAGCGATACGCTGTTTAGATGAAGGTGTCAATATTCCAAGTGTAAAGACAGCGTTCATACTTGCAAGTAGTTCTAATCCTAAAGAATATATCCAAAGACGTGGTAGGGTACTAAGGAAATTTGATGGTAAAAAACATGCTGTTATTTATGATTTTATTACGTTACCTTTTGATATGGGTTATGCAAATAGTTTATGTGAAGAAGAGCTGTACATGTATAAATCATTAGTAAAAAAAGAAATAGAAAGAATGAAAGAATTTTCAAAGATTGCAATAAACCCATCTGTATCAGATAAATTGATTGATGCAATTCGAGAAAATTTCAAGGTAGATGAAAGTGAGGGAGAGTTAGATGAGTACGACAATTGATAAGAAAAAAATAAACAGAATGAAGTTAGAAATAATTGGTGTTGAGAAAAACAATTTAAAGACAAAGAAAAAAACAAAAGACGAAATGATTAAAAGAGTAAGAAAAATAATTGTTGAAGAAATAAAGAAAGCGTACTAGGAGGGAAATATGTTAATCAAATCAATCAAGATGAATAACTTTAGACAGTACAAAGGTGAACAATCCTTATCTTTTATTAAAGGTAAGGAAAGCAATGTAACTGTAATACTTGGAGACAATACAAGTGGAAAAACAACTTTGCTTCAAGCCTTTAATTGGTGTTTATATGGAAAAGCAAGATTCGATACAAGTAATTTTCTTTTAAACTATGAAGTGTCTAAGAGTCTTAGTATGGGAAGACAATCTACTGTGAAAGTGGAGTTAGAAATCATACATGGTGATGTAGAATACACTGTAACTAGAGAACAAGTTTATTCTAGAAAAGTAAATGATGTTATTGGTGCAATGTCAGAATTAAAAGTTGATATAAAGGACCCAGATCATAATTATCAAACAGATACCATTGAAGACTTAAAAGCGCAGGAAAAAGTAAATGAAATACTTCCACAAGAATTATCAGATTATTTCTTCTTTGATACTGAGAGAATTCAGAGTATTAGTACAAAAAAAGATATTGCAAAAGCGGTAAAAACACTTCTTGGTCTTACTTTACTAGAGAATACTTTAGAGCATTTAGGAAAAAAAACAATCAAAAAATCGGTTATTGGAAACTGGTATGCAAGTTTAGATACTGAAAAAGATGAAACAGCTGAAAAAATACAAAAAGAAATTACAATTGCTGATGAGAAGCTAAAAGACGTTACAGAAAAGATTACATCACACGAAAATCAAATTAAACATTATCAGACAAGGAAAGAAGAATATGAGAAACAACTTGCAGAAAATGCGAATACAAAAATATATCAAAATCAGAGAAAATCAAAAGAAAATGATATAAAACACGAAGAGGTAACTCTAGAAGGATACATAAAAGAATTTTCTAAAAAAATGGGTAGAACAGCAGTTTCTTTCTTTGCAGGTCCTGTAATTGAGAAAACGAATAAATTCTTATCGGAAAGTGATTTGTCTGATAAAGGTATACCTGATATGAATGCAAAGTCAATTGAAGCAATAATGAAAAGAGGGAAATGTGTTTGCGGGACTGATATAAAAGAAGGCTCGGCTGCATATAAACATTTAATGATGGAACGTGAGTACTTACCGCCAAAATCTATTGGAACATTGCTAAGAAACTTTAAAAAAGAACTCAGAATGAATAAAATTCAAGCGGATAATTTTTATAAGGAAATTGAAGCATGTTATACAAGAATCATTAGATCAAGACAAAGATTGGGAGAATTAAATGACGAATTAACAAGACTGAGCGAACTTGTAAAGAACGCAAAAGATATGACGGTTGTAGAAAATAGATTAACAGATACAAAAATAAAACTAAAAGATTTTACTAATAAAAAAGATGCTTGTTCTGTCCAAAAAGGTAGATTTGAAAATGAAATAGCAGTAAAAAGAGAAGCTTATGAAAAAATAGTATCTAAAACAGATAAGAATAAAGAAATATTAGAGTGTATTAACTATGCTGAAGAAATATATAAGTGGGTTGAAATTTCTCTAAATGATAAACAAGATACTCTAAGAGAAGAATTAGAAGAGAAAGTTAATAAGATTTTTAGTGAAATGTATCATGGATCAAGGATTGTAGAAATTGACGAAAAATATAATGTTAAACTGATAACACTACTAAATAATGAAAAAATCAAAACAGATGAATCCAAAGGTCTTGAGTCGGTTAAGAATTTCGCTTTTATAGCAGGATTAGTTGAACTTGCAAAAGAAAAAGTTACGAGTGAATCTGATGGAGGAGGACTAATTGAAATTAGTTCAGAGCCATACCCGTTAGTTATGGATGCACCGTTCTCGAATGCTGATGAAAAACACGTTAAGAATATATCGTTAAAATTACCAGAAATTGCTGAACAAGTTATAATGTTTGTTATGGAGAAGGATTACAACTATGCAAAAGCATTTATGGGAACGAAGGTTGGTAAAAGATATAAATTAGATAAAAAATCAGAGACATTAACGTATATTGTGGAGGAAAAGTAAATGTTCGATAAAGATTATAAATTTGTTGGAAAGCA
>JAQYVX010000003.1 GCA_030145305.1 Halarcobacter sp.
AGAACTTCCATTCTCACACTCTCTCCATCTAACTCTCGTTTGATGTCGTTCGTCTGTTTTTGGACGGGAATTATAATAGATTTCTCCCCCCTTGTCAAGGGTTTATTCTTTCATTCTGCTTAAATTTTGAATTTTATGGAGTTTTCCTAATTTTCCTGCTTTTTAAGTAATAATTAACTTTTAACAATATTATATATGGTAAGTTTAATTACAATCTAAATGTAATCTTACTTCTTAAAGTGATTATTAAGATTAACATATTAGAATATCAAAAAAATTAAAAGGATTACAATGTATAACAGAGATTATCTTTCGCAAGAAAGTTCTCAGTACAGCACACAAGATTCATCTAGAACACAACTGATGAGTTTTTTAAAAGCAACTTATCAACTGTTTGCTGGTTCTTTATTGGCTGCTACTGCAGGAGCTTATATTGGCTTAGATATGGTTTCAACAATCGCAAGCTGGTATTGGGGTTTAGTAATATTTGAATTTATATTACTTTTTGCTTTATTTGCTGTTAAAAAGAAGCCTGGGATTAATTTGGCTGTACTATTTGGTTTTACTTTTGTAAGTGGTTTAACAATTACACCTTTATTAAGTAGTATATTAAGTATGCCAGCTGGTGCTTCTATTGTTGCTCAAGCATTTTTAATGACTTCTGTAGCATTTGGTGGAATTTCAATGTTTGCTATGACTACTAAAAGAGATTTCTCAGGTATGGGGAAAATGCTATTTATTGCATTAATTATCTTAATAGTTGGTTCAATTTCAAATATTTTCTTTCAATCATCTTTATTACAATTAGGTGTTGCAGGAGTTGGTGCTTTATTATTTTCAGCATTTATACTTTACGATACACAACAAATTATCAAAGGTGGATTTGAAACTCCGATTGAAGCAGCAATTGCTTTATATTTAGATTTCTTCAACCTATTTATTTCGCTATTACAAATTCTTGGAATACTCAATAGTGATGACTAACAAGTTTGGTAGCTTCTTCTTTTAAGAAGCTACACTTGTTATTATCTATTTTGATATAAAACTTACTCAATGATTGAAAAAAACACTCTTAGACTTATTGATGCTAACTTAAATAGACTTCGCGAAGGAATTCGAGTAGTTGAGGATATTTTTAGATATGTATACAATGATAAAGAGACTTCATCAAAACTAAAAGCCTTAAGGCACTTATCTAGACTTGAAAACTACACTCAACTTTTAGAAACTAGAGATATACAAAATGATGTTTTAAGAGAATCTATAAAGAGTGAACAAAATCGTAGTGATTTATACTCTATTTTGATTGCAAACTTTAAAAGAGCACAAGAGAGTGCAAGAGTGCTTGAAGAGTTTAGTAAACTAATCTCAATAAAAGATAGTGAAAACTTTAAATATATTAGATATGAACTTTATAATTTAGAGATTCTTTTAACAGCTTTAACAAAAATCACTTCAAACTCTAAATAATTTAAATCATATAATTTATACAATTTTTTAGCTGCTTTAAAATCCAAATTATTTGTAGAACCACTTACTCCTGAATTTTTTATATAATTAAATAAATCTTTTTTATTCTCAAACTCTAAATTATAATTATGAACTTCAAATTCACAATCAAAATGTTTAGAAAAACCTTCTCTTATTTCACTAGTAGACAAAATAGGAGATTTATTATTTGTTAGTTTTTGTATAGTTTTAAAAGTATTCGAAGTAAAAAGAACTGCATTTATTTCAGAAGTACAAAAAGACAAAGATTTAACTAATCTTGATAAATCTTTGGACCATTGCATTGCAGAAGATGAGAGTATAATATCAAATTTTTTATTTTTTAAAAAATCCCTAAATTCTTGGCTATCAAAATCATAACAAGAAACATCAATGTTTTTACTTCTAGGATGTAACTCACACATGGAAGAAGAAAAATCAATAGCTTGATATTTATTTATATCCCAAGATATATATTTAAATACTTGACCTGAGCCACAGCCTATTTCTAGTATATTTTTTGGCTTAGTTTTTATATCTCTAACTAATGCTTTTGCAGCAAGTTGTTGAATTATATTAAAATTGTTATACTCATTGGCATATTTTGAAAATTGTGCTTTTACAGACATGAATATAATTTTAACCTAATCTTAATGAATTTTAGGTAAAATACCTACCATTTTTTAAAAGGAAAATTAATATGACATCAACACTTTTAATAGTTCAAGTTGTTTTAGCAGTTCTAGTTGTAATTGCGGTATTACTTCAAAAAAGTTCAAGCATAGGTCTTGGGGCATACAGTGGAAGTAATGATTCAGTATTTGGAGCAAAAGGACCAGGAAGTTTTTTAACGAAAATTACTATGGTATTAGGACTTTTATTTGTAGTAAATACAGTTACTTTAGGATACTTATATAACCAACAAAAACTTGGAAGTGCGATTGATAGTGTTAAAACTGATTCATTAATCCCTTCAACACCTGTAGGAGATTCAACTCCAGCACCAGCAGCTCCAAAAGCTGTGCCTGTTGTTCCTACAATTCCAGCAAGTAAGTAATCTAAAAAATCTAATGAAGTATTTATTACTTCTTGCAAAAACTTCAATCTATGGATATGCACAAAAAGATGCATATCCTAGATTACACCCTTACAAAGAAAACTTTAATAACAATTTATTTAATAAAAAACTTTTCATAAAAGTTTTTAATGGTATAATCAATTTCAAATTTACAAAAATAAAAAATCAATAATAAAACATGATCAAGGAGAATATAGAATGTTAAATGAAATCTATCGAGAAACAAAAGAAAATATGGAAAAGTCAATTGAGTCTTTAAAAAGAGACTATAAAACATTAAGAACAGGGAAAGTTACTACTTCTGTTTTAGATGGTGTAAGAATCGATTATTATGGAACAATGACTGATTTAAATCAAGTTGGTTCTGTTTTAGCAGCTGATGCTACAACAATAGTTATAAATCCTTGGGAAAAAAATCTTTTAGGTCCAATTGAGCAAGCTATTAGTGCAGCAAATATTGGAGTACACCCAAATAATGATGGTAATTTAATTAAATTATTCTTTCCACCAATGACAGTTGAGCAAAGAAAAGAGAGTGCTAAGGGTGCTAAAGTTATGACTGATAATGCAAAAATTGCTATTAGAAATATCAGAAAACATTCTAACGATGAAATAAAAGTTTTACACAAAGATAAAGAGCTTACAGATGATGAAAATAAAAAAGCTCTGGACGAAATCCAAAAAATTACTGATTCTTATGTAACAAAAGCTGATGAGACATTAAAAGCTAAAGAACAAGAAATTTTAACGGTTTAATTATGGATGTAGCACAAATATATAAAGATTCAAATGCATTATTAGAGGGACACTTTAAATTAAGCAGTGGAAATCATTCTTCATTTTATTTACAATCAGCAAAAGTTTTAGAAGATCCTAAAACTGCAAAACTATTAGCACAAGAATTAGCTAAACAGATTAAAGAATCTGGAATTAAAGTTGATGCTATATGTTCCCCTGCTCTTGGTGGACTTATTGCTGGATTTGCACTAGCAACTGCACTTGATGTAAGATTTATCTTTGCTGAAAGAGTTGAAGGTCAAATGTCTATTAGAAGAGGCTTTAAAGTAAAAGAGAATGAAAACTATATTATCTGTGAAGATATTATTACAACAGGTGGAAGTGCTTTAGAGGCTGCAAAACAAGTTGAAGCTCATGGTGGTAATATTGTAGCTTATGCTGCTTTAGCAAATAGAGGTTTTTGTTCAAGAGTAGGAAGCACAGTTGAGACAAAAGAAAACTGTAAATTGCCACTTGATAAACCACTTTTTGCATTAGATGATTTTACTTTTGAAATGTATTCACCAGAAAACTGTCCAATGTGTAAACAAGGTAGTAAGGCATACAAGCCAGGAAGTAGAGGAAATTAGTTTAATGAGTAGATGGAGAGATATAAAACAAGGTAGTGTTAAAAAAGAAACAGAAGTTTCGCCAGCACATAAGGATAATAACTCTTCAGATACTTCTATAACTCAAATTTCAACTGCAATTCCTTTGAGAATCAAAGCTTTTATTGTAGATATGTTTATGATTATGATGCCAATCATGTATGTAACTACCTACTTAATTTTAGAAGGTAAAGATGACTTTCAAGGGAGTGATGAAGCTAGATGGATTACAGCTGTAGTTTATGGCCTTATTATTATCTTTTTTTGGGTAGTAAAAGGTCAAACACCTGGGTTTAAAGCTTATTCATTAAAACTTGTAGACGATACTACTTTTAAAAATATATCTTTAGGAAAAGCAATTCTTAGATATTTTATATTTTTAATTTCTGCTACAACAATTCTTTTAACTTTTATTCCTTTTTTCAGAAAAGATAAAAAAACTATACAAGATATATTTAGTAAAACAATCGTAATTTCAGAAAAATAGCAAATGCTTTTTTTCAAACTCTCAGCCTTTTATTTTTTCTACTTTGCAGCTGTTGGTGTTTATGTAATATTTTTACCAAAAGTCTTACATGATTTGGGATATAGTGCAATTGATATTGGAATAATTTTTGCACTTGCTCCTTTAATGAGATTTCTTACCCCATTTTTATTTTTAAAGCATATAAAGTTAGATCAATTTATTTTTAAAAGCGCCCTATTCTTATCTATTTTATGTTCACTTTTATTTTATGTAACTATAGAGAATTTTTATGCATTTATGATGAATAACGCTATTTTAGGTGCTTGTTTATCTGTAATACTTCCTTATTTAGAAGTAACCGCTATAAAAGTTTTAGGCAAAGATAGATATGGAAAATCAAGACTTTTTGGTTCAATTGGCTTTATGTTAATTTCACTTATTCTTGCAAGATTCTTATCAGAACCATATATTGCCATTCATTACTATTTAATTGTTAATATTCTAACTGTAGTATTTGCTCTTTCATTACTTAAATATGACGATGTAAGCCATAATGAAAAGATTTCAAAAGAGCCTTTTTCATTTTTTAAATATTGGCCTTTTTGGATTAGTTTGTTTTTTATGCAATTAAGTTTTGGTGGTTTTTATAACTTTTTTACTATATATGAAACTAGCCATGGAATAAGTTTGGAAATGACTTCATATCTTTGGTCGTTTGGTGTTCTTTGTGAAATAATAATACTCTATTTTCAAGCTCCTTTACTAAAAAGAAATTTATTGAATATTATTAGATTTGCTGTAGCAGTTACAGTTATTAGATGGCTTTTATTATTCCTCTTTCCTAATAATCTTTCTTTAGTTTTTTTCACACAAAGTTTACACGCTTTCTCATTTGGACTTTATCATAGTGCTGTGATTATTTATTTATATACATTATATGAAAACAAAAAACTAGCCCAACAGTTTATGTATGGAGTTGCTTATGGATTAGGTGGATTTTTAGGAGCTTTGATTGCTGGGTATTTATATGGTGATTATCTTTTCTTATTTTCTTCTATTTTTTCTTTATGTTCTTTATTATTTCTTTTTAATAAAAACTTAATTTATAAAAACTAACTTTTGACTAAGTATTTAGGTTAAATAAAAACTATTTTTTTTTCAAATATTTACTATTTTAGAAAATTATCAGTATAATAATAAATAAAAATCAACAAAAAACTAGTAATTGGAAAAAAGATGGAGCAAGATATTAAGCTAGAAATTTTATATGTAGAAGATGATAAAAATTTAAGAGAAGAGTATCAGAAGTTTTTTTCAAAAAGATGTGATACTCTTTTTTTAGCATTTAATGGCCAAGAAGGCTTTGATTCTTTTTTAAAAAACAAGCCTGATATAATTATTACAGATATTACAATGCCTATAATGAATGGTCTTGAAATGATTAAAAAAATTAGAGAAGTTGATACTTCCGTTCCAATTATCGTAACATCAGCTTTTAATGAGCAAGAGTATTTACTAGAAGCTATTAATCAAGGTGTTACAAGATATATTTTAAAACCATTTAATAGAAAACTACTTAAACAACTTGTTGAGGAAACTATTACTTTTGTTAATCTAAAAAAACGAGATGAGTATTATAAAAATATAATACAAGAGTATCATGAAATCATAGACCACAATGTCATAAGTTCAAGAACAAATTTAGATGGAATTATTACTTATGTATCAAAAGCTTTTTGTCAAGTATGTGGCTATTCGGAAGAAGAATTATTAGGTAAAACACACAATATTCTTTATCATCCAGATGTAAGTGAGCCTTTTTGTAATGAGCTTTGGGAAACAATATCAAAAGATAACACATGGAAAGGTGAAATCAAAAATAGAACAAAAGATGGCCAAGATTATTGGATACAGGCAACTATTAGCCCCATTTATAATAAAGAAGGTAAAAAAATAGCTTACTCATCCATTAGAGAAAATATAACTGCCAAGAAAAAATTAGAAGAATTATCAATAAAAGATTCTCTGACAAATATTTATAATAGAAGATATTTTAATGAAAAAATTGTTGAACTGTTAAATACTTGCAAAAGAGGAAATGAGTCAATATGTTTATTAATTATTGACATTGATTATTTCAAACTTTATAATGATACTTATGGTCATCAAGAAGGAGATAAGGTCTTAATAAAAGTCTCAAATTCTTTAAACTCTTCTATGCAAAGAGCAACGGATTATTGTTTTAGGATTGGTGGAGAAGAGTTTGCTATTTTGTTTATTACTGAAAAACCAGATAATTCAATTAGTTTTTCAAACCAAATAAGAGAAAAAGTTGAGAATCTAAAAATTGAGCATAGTAAAAATACAGTAAGCAAATTTGTAACTATCTCTGCTGGTCTATATTGTGAACAGGCAAATAAGATAAAAAATGATATGGAGCTTTTTAAAAAAGCAGATGATTTATTATATCAAGCAAAAGAATCAGGAAGAAATAAAGTCGTATCCAATTAAGTGATTTTTGTTTTTAGGAAAAACATCTTTTCATATTAATTTCGAAAATTGACCCATTTTCATGGTTTGAAACACTTATCTTTCCTTGCATATTAGTCTCAATAATTGTTTTACTCATATATAAACCAATACCTGTACCTTTGCCTTCTTCTTTTGTAGTAAAATAAGGTTCAAAAATCTTATTTATTATGGAGTGTGGTATTCCACCTGCATTATCTTTTATAATAATTTTTATATCTTCTTCTTGACTATAAATATCTATAAGAATATTTCTATTCTCAGAACTAGCTTTAATCTCCAATATTGCATCTTTTGCATTTTGTAAGATATTTATGATAACCTGAGAAAATTCATTTACATATCCATCTACTAAAAAGTGATCTTTATATTTATTATCATTGTAATCCAATACTTTTTCATCATCAATTGATAAAATGATTCTTATTTCATTATTTATAAAAGCTGCATCAACAATTGATATTGCATTTATGATAGATTTCGTTATATCAAATGGTTTTTTGTATTTACTTGGAATAAAAAAGTTTCTAAAATCATCAATTGTTTTTGACATATATAAAATATTTTGTTCTGCTGCATCAATTCTATCTTCTAAATACTCACCTGTTAATTCTCCATCTTCATGACACTCTTCTATATTCATTAAAATACCACCTAAAGAGGTTAAAGGTTGTCTCCATTGGTGAGCAATACTAGCAATCATTTCTCCCATAGAAGCTAACTTTGATTGTTGTATTAATAATTGTTCTTGTATTTTATTTCTATTATTTAACTCTTTTTGAAGCACAGCTGTTTTTATATGATTTGCAATTCTAAGTTTTAATTCTTCTTTAAAAAAAGGTTTCGTTATATAATCAACTGCACCAGAATCTAAAGCTTTAATAATTACTTCTTTTTGAGTCTTTGCTGTTATAAAAATAATAGGGATATCTTTTGTTTCATCATTATTTTTTAAAATATGAGCAACTTCAAAACCATCCATTTTAGGCATTTGAATATCTAAAAGTATTAAATCTGGTAGAATTTTTTTAGCAATATTTATAGCTATTAAGCCATCATATGCGACTTTTAATTCATATTTATTATTTAATATCTCAACTAATATTTCAACATTTGTAGCTTCATCATCTACTATTAATATAGTGCTTTTATTCATAAATTCTTCTTTTTATATTTTTTAAGATTTCTTCTAATTTTTCATAATCGTTAGTCTCAAAACTTCTATGCATTTCCTCTAAAAGTTTTAATTCAATTTTATTTTCTAAAGAATTATATAGAGTTTCAACTCTTTCTTTTTTTATAAAATTAAAATTTTCTATATCATATAGAAGAGAATTTAATAACTCTTCTAAGTCATCATTTTTTAGAATACTCTTATTTCCAATTATAAGAGAAGGGACATTTATTTCTATTGATTTAAGAATTATTTCAATTTCATTAATAAGCTTATTGGTTTTTTCATTTACATCCGTAGAAGTGATATTTTCTTCAATATATGAGCTTAGATTATATACCTCTTGAATTTGTAAATTCCCACTAACTCCCCTTAATTTATGGATATAAGAGAGAAATTCATTAGATTTTATTTCTAGTTTTTCTAACTCAATTCTTATATTAGAATATGTTTTTGAGAAGTTTAGCAGTAATTTTAAAATCTCTTGTTCTTCTAATCCTAAAAATTCAACAGTTTTTTCAATATTTAAACCTTCTATTAAAACATCTTTTTTTTCTTCTTTTTTATGCTCTTCTTTTTTAATCATTTTTGTTTTCAAATATTTTGAAAGAACTTTTTCTACTTCTTCCCAGATTATTGGTTTAGCAAGATGATTATTCATACCAACTTCAGAAGTTAGTTCCTTATCTTTATCCAAAACAGCAGCACTTAATGCAATAATTGGTGTAGTAATATCACGTTTACGAATTCTTTTCGTTGCTTCAAATCCATCCATAATTGGCATTTGCAAATCCATAAAAATTATATCATACTTAGATTCTTTTGTTTTGTTCAAAGCCTCTAAACCATTTGAAACAATTTCAACATCCAAACCATATTTTTCTAAATTTTTTAAAGCAACTATTTGATTGATTTCATTATCTTCTACTAATAAAACTTTCCCTTTTGCTTGAAAGAGTAAAGACTTATCTTTCTCCTCTACTGCTAAAATGTATTTATTATTAATTCTCTTTTCATCCATACTTAAATGTCCAATATCATCTAAAAATTGAAGTTTAATTGTAAAGGTAACTTTTGTACCAAGATCTTTTGTACTTGTAATAAAAATTTCTCCCTCCATTAAAGTGATAATTTGTCTACAAATCATTAACCCTAAGCCTGTTCCTCCATATTTTCTTGTATTAGAATTATCTCCTTGTTCAAAAGCAGAAAAAAGTTTTTTTATATTTTCTTTTGAAATACCTATTCCTGTATCTTCAATACAAAATTCCAATTCTATATCACTTAAAGCTTTGCTTATTTGTTTTATAGCAACTTTAATTGTTCCATTTTCAGTAAACTTCACAGCATTTCCAACAAGATTATTTAAAATTTGCATAATTCTTAAACTATCCCCTTTTAAAACTAAAGGTATATTTTCATCTACTTTAAAAATTAGCTCAACATTTTTTTCATCTAGTTTATATCCAAATAAATTATTCACATTATCCAAAAGTTCTTGCAGTCTAAATTCATGTTTATCAATATTTAACTTACCAGCTTCCATTTTTGAGTAATCCAAAATATCATTGATAATATTTAATAAAGCTTTTGAGGAACTTCTAGATTTAAGAAGATATTCATGTTGTTTCTTTGATAACTCAGTATCTAGGATTAAATCTGTTAAACCTATTAAACCATTTAAAGGTGTTCTTATCTCATGACTCATATTTGCTAAAAATTTCGATTTACTTCTATTCGCTCTTTCTGCTTCTTCTTTTGCTAATTTTATGTCATTAATTAAATTTGAGAATATTCTTGAGAGAATAAAAGAAAATATTGCAGAAATAAAGAATACAATCAAAGCTACAACGAAGTATTCTGCTATTTTTTCTTCTTTTTGAGCACTCAAATAAGACTCTTTTAGTTTAAATATAAGAAAATACTTATGATTCGTATTTATAGAAAGTTTTTTGGATACAAAATCATTGGATACAAAAAGCTCTTTTTCTAAAATTGACTTTGATAAAAGACCAAATTCATCTTTTAAGTTATATTTCATATCTTGATAAAAAGACCAGTTTTTTGATTGATTAAAGTGTCTTAAGATATAACCGCTTGAATCAGATAAAATTATCTCAAATATTTCTGAACTCAAAAGTTCATTTAATTTTTCTTTCATAAAATAATTTATAATTAAAATACCACCAAAACTCTCTTCTTTTTTTATTGGAAGTATTATTCTTAGTGTAGATTTATAAGGTGATTCAACTTCTCCATTTTCTTCATTTAAATCAATATCTGAATACCAAATTTCTCCAAGTCTTTCATTCTTGGGGCTAGTAAAATAGTCTCTTCGATTTTTATTTTGAAGAGACTCATTCTCTACAAGCTTTGCTTCAGAAGCGATTTCAGCTCTTTCTGCCCTAATTTGTTCATATCCCATATTATCAATAAATCTTAATTGCATAAGATTAGGATCGGTTTTAACTAAAGCAAGGAAAAGATCTTTTATTTGATTTTTATTTTCTTGATTATCACTACTTAAATAACTTTCAAATATTTTTGATTCTGAAACTGATTTTAAAATATTTTTATGAGAATCCAATAAAAGTTCAAAAACATGGTCTCTCTCTTTTGATTTCTCAATTGCATTTTTTAGTGTTCTTTCTTTTGTTTGTTTTGAAAAATAAAAGATGTCAACTGATATAAAAGATATAATTAATCCAATTGAAAATATAAATAACAAGTTAAATATTTTGATTTTACTTATTTGAGATTTCATTTTTATTTTCCTTGTTTTTGCTTTTTATTATAAAGATATACTGTAAATAATCTCTGTTTTTAATTTCTGTTTTCTAATTTCTTCAATAGATAAATTATTTATATCCATATTCATAAGTTCATCTATATTTTGAATATTATTTTTTGCAATTAGATTTAATATAACACCTCGATATGCTTTTGCCCAATGGCTAACTACCTTACCATCTTTGATAAACTTCATAGTTAGATATGGCTGATTTAATTTATAAAACTTTTCATAAAAACCTGCTCTTAAATCAATAACTTCTTCGTCTTTTAAATATTCATCTAAAGAATTAGAAAATTTTTCTTTGTAAAAATTTTCTAAAGCTAAACTTCCTATTTTTTCACCCTGTTTCAATTTATAATCAGGTAAGCCAAAGTCTCCTGCTAAAACTGGTCCAAAAAGATTTGAAAAAATCATTACATTTTTATCAATATAAGTTTTTTCATTTATTGAAAGTTCTTCATATTTTAAATAATCGAAAGCAACTCCATCATAACGTTCAATTACTTTTTTTATTTCTTTTTCTAATAAATTACCTTTATAATAATCTATAAGATCTTGCTTCTTTGTTCCAAAGAGTTTTGATAGTTCTTCATTTGTAGCACTATTTAGAAAGTCTTGATATTTATTAATTACTTCTAATCTTTTATCATAAAGCTTGGGGAAAATAAAGCTATCTTCACTTATCTTTTTGTTATCTCCACCTTTAAATTTTGCTTCACTTGGAGAGAAAAGTATTTTCATCTTAATCCTTTAATAAAATATTTATTTTATTCTATCACATTCTTAAAAGAAGAGTCTTAGAGTATTATTTTAAATTATGTCATAAATTCTCCACTATAATATAACCACTGATTATCTACTTTTAAAAATTTACTCTTTTCTATAAAAGTAACATCAATTCCACCTTGAAATATTGTAGCTTTAAAAGTAACATAGGCTTCATCTTCACCATCAATAAAATCAAATATTTCAAGTTTTCTAAAATCACTTTGCTTAGAAAAGTTATGAATATCTTCTTGCCAAGCTTTTGTATCTTGGGTAAAATCTGAGTTGTCGCGATGTGTTGTATCGATTATATATAAAGAATCATTTGAAGCAAAAGCACTATATCTTGATTTCATTAGTTCTAATGCACTTTTAGGATTTTCTCCATAATGGAATATTCGACAACAATGTTTATATTTTTTTTGACTACCACAGGGGCAAAATGAGTTTCCTGAAATTTTCATAATTAAACCTCTTTTTGGGATTTTATTATATTTTAACAAAAAAATTGGGAAAAATGCCTAGAAAAGATTATCTAGGCATAAGAAGTTATTCTTTTGTCTTTTTCTTTTTTTGAGTATTTTTCATTTGATTTATCTTAACTTTTTTTTCTTTTTTTATATTAGAAATAAGTGCAGGACCAAAGCCTTTTATGGTACTTAATTCCTCAACATTTTTTATCTTATTCTTTTGTCTATACTCAATGATTTGTAAGGCTTTGACTTCTCCAATACCCTTAATCTCCATTAGCTCTTTTTTTGATGCAGTATTTAAATTCATTGCAGCAAACATAAATGTAACGCTTAAAAGCATTAATACAAAAACTTTTTTCATAAATAAATCTCCTTTTTAAATAATGTAGTAAATTATAACTAAATAATATTAACTTTTATTATGTTTTCTTGACTTTTTTATATTTTTATATTTTGTTAAATACGATTGAAAATAAATATTTAGTAAATAAATTATTAATATCTAATGACAATTGTAATAAAATCTAATAAAATTATATAAAAGGTTAAATATGGAAAGTGGAAACGTCCCTTTAGAATTAGTATCAAGTTTTTTATCAATTGTTATTTTAATAGGTCTAGTATTTAGATATTATCAATATAAGAAAAAACTTACTGTTTTAAAAGGTTTAAGTGACTTAAAAGAGCAAAAAAAACTAACTCAAGAAGATAAAGAATTCATTAAATCAAATTATGAAGATTATCAATACTCTTTTAAAATAGAAGAATCAAGAATTAAGCTAGCGTATCCAGTTTTCATACTTATTGCAGGGCTTCTTACTGCTTTTTTCTCTTTTAAAGAAGCATTGATTCATCTTAATGTAGTTGTTGTTGCATATATTTATTTACAGATAAATAAAATACATACAAGAAATTTCCTTGCTTTATTAAAAGAGCTTAATAAAGATTTAGACTAATTAAATAGAAGGACAAAAGTGTTTAACATATTTAAAAAAAAAGAAAAACTAAATACTAAAGATATTAAGAATTCCAAAGAAAATATTGAAAATAAAATCAATGTACAATCAGAAGAAAAAAGTTTTCTTGCACAAAAAGAAGTTTTTATTAGTAAACCTATAAGAAATAGAGAAGAAGAGTATATCACAACCCAATGTATTGAGATGGGCATGGATATAAAAAATTGTGTAGAAACTTCAGCTAAAGCTTTTTTCCAAAGTAGAAATAAAGAAAAAGCAATTGCTTATAATCATTTATATCACTATTTACTTTCTTTAGAAAAATATCATAAAGATTCTTTAAAAAATATGGATTATCTTGAATTTAAAGAAAAAGAAGAACAAATTTATACAAGATTGAAAACAGGTTTTTCTCAATTTTTATCTAAAGGATCTCCTTTAGATGAAAAAATGAGAAGGAATACAGATTTAGTATTTTCTGATATAAAAAAACTTCCTTCAAAAGGACATAGATATTGGTACTATAAAATATATATTTGGCAAGAAGCAAAAAATATAGATTAAAACTTTAATACTACATTGTGCCACTAAGAGCTTTTACCAAGCCATCTTCTAAAAATCTTTGGGCTTGTTTAAATTCTAATCCCGGAGCATAAGCAGAACTTACTATTCGAGTTCTATACTTTTTCCACTGCACACCATTTAAATTAGAAGTTTGGGTGCTTACAGAACTTGAAGTAGCATCGTTAACTTGTTTATCAGTTTGGCTTATAAGCTCTCCTTGAATAGGTCTTTGTCTAATTTCAACATCAGTCACTAGTGCATAGTGAATATCTTTAACTCTAGCAGCCTCTACAGCTAAACCCACTGCAACACCAATTAAACCAGCTTTTCCAGCTTGACTACCGCCTCCACCTGTTAAAATGGTTGCTCCTGCTGCCACTGCCCCAACACCAAAACCTGCTCCTAAATAATTTCTTTGTTCATTTTCATCTATTTCTCCAACTTTTAACAAGTTAGCTTGAATCATAAAATTAGCTTTGGAAGGATCTTGTGTAACTTTGAATCCTTTCTTTTCTAGCTCAGCTTCTAATTTTTCTGCGATATTCAAATTTTCATCAGATGTGCTTCTAATTTTGAAATAAATAATTTGCTCTTTAGCTGCCACTGGTTCTAAAAATATACTTTCACTCATTTTAGTTTGGGCATGAACATCTTTTTTGTTTATTTCTATTTTCTCTCCGGTTACACTTGTTCCTACTTTTGTAAAAGAAGGAGTTGCACAGCCTGTTAAGAATACTAAAGTTCCAAAGGAAACTACTCCTATAAGAGTCTTTTGAATAAAAAATTTTGTTTGCATAAAATCACCTTTTTCATCACATATTTAATATTATATTAAAATAAAGTTGAGTTCTTACTATTAGTTTATCATTAGATTAAATTACCAAAGAATCGGTTCTTTTCCAATAGTTTTTAAAATATTATTAGTTTTAGAAAAATGTTTACATCCAAAAAATCCTCGATAAGAAGATAAAGGACTTGGGTGTGGAGCTGTTAAAATATGATGTTTTGATTCATCAATAATTTTTGATTTCAAGATAGCAGGGGCACCCCAAAGAATAAAAATAATATCTTCACAATTTTGTGAAATATACTTAATAATATTGTCTGTAAATATTTCCCAGCCTAATTTATGATGTGATTTAGGTTTAGCCTCTTCAACTGTTAAAATTGCATTTATAAGTAAAACTCCATTCTCTGCCCAAGATGTTAAATCGCCATCTAAACAAATAGATTCTTTCCCTAAATCACTTTTTATCTCTTTTAAAATATTTTGCATAGAAGGAGGATTTTTAATATCTTTTGGTGTTGAAAAAGAAAACCCTTGTGCTTGTCCAAATCCATGATACGGATCTTGACCTAAAATTACTACTTTTAAATTTTCTAAGGGTGTTTTAGTAAAAGCATTAAATATTTTATCTTGTGGAGGGAAAACTACTGTTGTTTCATATCTTTTATCAAGTTCTTTTTCTAATTTTTTATAATAATTTTTTTGTTTTTCTTCATTTATAACTTCTTCCCAAGTTTTCATATTTTTGCCTTCATTTTTTTATATTCTGAAAAGACATTATTGCAAACTTTTACTAAATAGAAAAGCAAGAATAAAAATACAATCCTAAATTAAAAACTCTTTTTCAAATATTTTTTATAAGTTTTTTATGATAACATCCATTTTGACTTTTATTGTTGTTTTAATTTTATTTATATTTTCAAAACAAGTAATAAAACAAGTTCACTAGGAATAAATTATGAAAAAAAATACAAATGATAAAGCAATTATATTTGATTTAGATGGAACACTTATTAACTCACTAGAAGATATAGCACTTTGTGCAAATATAGTTTTAAAAGAGTTTAATCTTCCAAGCCATGAAATTGATGCATATAGAAATTTTCTTGGAGGAGGAGCTTTATTTTTAATAAAAAATTGTATGCCAAAAAACTCTTCTGATGAAATGATTGAAAAAGTACTTGAGAGATTTAAAATTGTTTATGATAATGAGCAACATATGAATACTAAACCCTATGAAGGTATTTATGAACTATTAAAAGAGTTAAAAGAAAAAGGAATAAAAGTTGGGGTTTTATCTAATAAGCCTCATTATTTTACTTGTAAATACGTAGAAGAGTTCTTTTCTTCATTAAAATTGGATGAAGTTCATGGTCAAAAAGAAGAAGTACCTAAAAAACCCCACCCAATAGGTGCAAGTAAAATTGCAAATAGTTTTGGTATTGCATGTGAGAATATCTTTTTTGTAGGAGATAGTGATGTGGATATGAATACAGCTAAAAATGCAAAAATGATAGCTGTTGGAGTAGAATGGGGATTTAGAGGTCCTGATGAATTAGTTGAACATGGAGCAAAACATATAGTAAAAACGCCCCAAGATATTTTAAATTTATTTAAATAAAAGTAAGCCAAAAAGCTTACTTTTATTTTTTATATCCTAATTTTTCAATAACATCCATTGGACTCATGTCATATTTTTCAACTACTTTTTTAAATTTATCGTTCTCATTTGCCTCAATACCAAGGGCTTTTAGTTTTAAAATAAATTCATCAGTTGATAAGTTTAAAGTTTGTGCAACTTCAAAAATTGTTTTTTTACCCATACCTGTTAATGAAATAGTAACTTTTCCATCTTTTTCAAAATTCTTCTTTAGAAGATTAAAAATAAATTGTGGGCTTACAGAGTTTTCATTTCCTATATAACTTAAACTTTGTGTTCTCTCAAATTTTATATTATTTGAATTTAATATTTCTTCACTTTTTTCTAAATCATAATCTAGTTTCTTAGTAAACATTTTAAAAGATGATAATTCAGCATGAGAATAAGGTGCAGTCCCGTACTCTTTTTCCCAAGAGTGTTTAATTCCATCTCCAAAATCTAAGAATGTAGTAAAAGGAGGAACAGCGAAGATTGTTCCAAAAATAAAAATCAATGTTAAAACAAGAGCTACAATCATATCTTTAGTAAATACAATCATCTCTTTTGCTTTATTCTTCATATAACTAGTAATTGGTTTCCAATTATAAAAAACATGTAAAATTGTCATAACAACAAATAAAACCATAAAGGTAATATGTATTTGAGCATAATCCTCTTTTCCAAGTCCTAATAACTTCCAATTTGCCCAATTTGCAACTCTTCCTGGAGGTGCTATAAATAACATTATTCCCGTATAAGTCATTACTATAATCGAGCATAACATTGTTAAAGATGTGATTTTTTTAAGATTCATCTAAAATCCTTTTTCTTCATTATTTTTTGTATTAAAATTATATACCTTTGATTTTAACAGCTTATTAATGATGTGGTTTTTAATCTATTTTCAAATAATTGAGTTTGTTTCTATCTAAAATTTATATTTTAGTATTTAAGTATTTGTTTTTAAAGTAATTTTGAATTCAGCTCCTGTATAGTTCTTATTTTCATATATAAAGTTTACATTTCTAAATTCTATTCTTCCGTTTAGTTGCTCAGTTATAATCTGTCTGGTCATGTATAACCCAAGTCCCGTTCCAATTGATTCATGTTTTGTTGTAAAATAAGGGTCAAAAACTTTTTCTACATTATTTTTGCTTATCCCTCCTGCGTTATCTTTTAAATATAGTATGACTTTGTCTTTTTTTATTTCTGTTGTAATAAAGAAATATCTTATTTCTTCTTTTTGATCTAACTTTTCTGCCAAAACATCCTTAGCATTATTAAAAATATTAATCAAAGACTGAATTAGCAAATTCATATTTCCTTTAATTAGTATTTCATTTCTATCTACTGCTTCTACTATATTTATAAATTTATCATTGTAGGCATCTTTTGTCAAATCTTTTACTTTTGATAAAGCTGTTTGAAAAGAAAAAGTTTTTGTTTCTTCCAAATCACTTTTAAAAAAAGTTCTAAAATCATCTATTGTTTTTGATAAATATTGAGTATTACTATTTATACTTTCTAAAGATTTATATAATTCATCTTTATTCACTTCTTCTTTTTCATGAAAATCCATTGTAAGTTGTATGCCTGTAGCAATTGTTGAAATAACTGATAAAGGTTGTCGCCACTGATGGGCTATATTTTCTATCATTTCACCAATAGCTGAAGTTCTTGCTTGTTGTAATAACAATCTATCTTGTTTCTTTTGCTTTGAAATATCTGTAAATATTCCTATATAGTTTGAAACTTGATTGTTTTTATCATAAATAGCTGTTAGTGTAAGCAACTCATCATAAACAATTCCGGATTTACGATGATTTCTTATTTCCCCTGACCAAAAACCTTTTTCATTAATTTCTTTCCACATTTTTTTATAGAAGTTATTATCATGAAAACCTGATTTTAAAATTCTTGGATTTAAACCTTTTACTTCTTCTAAAGTATATCCTGTAGTTTTTTCAAAGGCATTATTTATATTTATAATATTTGCATTTTCATCAGTAACAAGAATACTATCATAGGTATTTTCAAAGATATAAAGAGCTTGTTTTAGGCTATCTTCATAATTTTTTCTTTCAGTAATATCTTGTATTGTTCCATATAAAGTTATGGCATTTCCTTTTTCATCATAAGAAAACTCACCTAAGGCATGAACCCATTTCACCTCTTTGGTTTTAAAATTAACTATTCTATATTCACAATCAAATTTTTCTTTTTTTTGAACACTATCTTGAAAGTATTTTTCAATTCTTTCTTTATCATCTTTATAAATAATAGATAACCAAGATTCATAAACTTTTTCAGCATCTTCTTCAATTCCAAATATCTTATCAACTTGCTTTGAACAGGTGTAAATACTAGTATTTAGATTATAATGATAATGTCCAAGACTAGAAACTCTTTGTGCCACTTCTAATTCTTCTTGCATCTTTGTAATATCTGTTATATCTTGGATGACTCCTACTATTTTGATAATAGTATTGTTTCTAAGAAGAGGATATCCATAAGCTAAAACTTTTCTTACTTCACCCTTTTTGTTTATTCGATATTCAATCTTAAAATGTGTTTTTTTCTCTATACAATTATTTAAACTTTTTTTATATTTTTTCAAATCTTCGGGATAAATTAAACTCTCTAGAAACTCAAAATTTATTGTACTTCCTATTTTAATTCCAAAAATATTATAAAAAATATCAGAACACAAAAATTCTTTTGTCGGAACATCTAGTTCCCACGTTCCTAAATTAGCCATATGTACTGCATTACTCAATGTATTTTTAAGGGAGTTTAGTTCTGAATTCTTTTCTTCAAGTTTTTTCTTATCAGTAATATCTACTCTTAAACTTGTATATCCTATTTTATTTCCATTTTCATCAATAATTGATGAGATTATAGTATTAAGCCAATAAACTTGACCATTTTTTTTTAAGTTTTTTATATCCCCTTGCCAAGTATTATTATTTTCTAGATTATTCCAAAGTTCCTCAAAAAAAGTTTTTTCCACTTCTGGACTTCTAATTATATTATGAGATTTTCCAATTAGCTCATCTTTTTTATATCCTGATATTTTGCAAAAGGCTTGGGATACATTTGTTATAATACCTTCTAAGTTTGTAGTAGAAGTAATTACATAATTATCAAGTAATTGTGTGTGTTTTTCTAACTCTTTATATTGATTCAACTCTTTTTTTATGTAATATTCTTTCAATTTCATACCTTGGGGGGAAAGCTAATTTGTGAATAATTGTCTTTTTAGAAAAAGTATACTTAAAATATACTTAATAAATGATATTAATTAGATTAATTGTGTACCATTAAATTGTTAAAATATTACATAAAAAAAATTTAAATTTCTAATTCAAAAAAAGTCTCGCTTATTTTTTGGTATTCAGCAACTGAACAAGTAATTTTTATTGCATTTTCATAGTCTTTAAAATTATCTAAAAATAGTTTTTTCAATTCACTTAAATTTGCTGTTCTAAAAACAAAATATGCTAAAACATTTTTCCCTCTTGAACCTGCTTTTTCAATTCCAAAGCTATCAAACTTCCATTCAATACCTTTTGAGTAAAAAAATACTTCTTCAATTCTTTTCGTTAATTCATCTCTCACACTATTATTAAAACTTTTTAAGTGAATATAAAAAGCAACATTTACATTATATGCATCTTGCACAAGCTTTTTATCAAATTCTGTTTTGGGTTCATTTGTTAATTCTATACTAGCCATTAAAAATTCCTATATTAATTTTTTATAATTATAGTCAATTAGGATAAAAGAAGAAATAAAACAAGTTTTAAATATAATTTTAATTTATAATTATCATAGTTTAATTATAAGTTATTCTTAAGTTTTAAATTAATGAATATAACTATAATCTTTACAAATAAAATCAAGGAGAAAATTATGAAATTGAAGGTGATTTGTTTAAGTTTACTATTTATAACTTCAACGATATTTGCAGGAGAGTTTGTAGATTATAAAGCTTTAAGTACAAAGCTAAAAACTGAAGCAAAAAAAGCTGGTAACTATGCGTCCACAAAAGAAGTAAAAGAAGCTCTTAAAGCTAAAGATTGGTTAGTTGCTGATGTTAGAACTATGGAAGAGTGGTCAGCTGCACATATGAAAGGTGCGGTTAGAGTAGGAAGACAATCACCTGAAAAAGCAATTGCTTTATATGCACTTGATGATGACGATAAGTTAGTTAAACCAAATCTTATAATCGTTTGTAATTCGGCGGCTAGGGCATCTATAGAGGCACAAACATTTAGACAAATGGGATTTGATACTGTTAAAATCTATGATTTATACTCTTGGATTGACGAGTGTAATCCTGTAGTTACTAAATATACAGTTAAAAAAGATAAAGCAGGGATGAACCTTAAATTTGGTGATTTTTACGCAGAACACTGTAAAAAATAATTTCTTCTAGCTTTATATGAATAATAATTTCATATAAAGCTAACACTTCTCAAATATTTAAATAAAAAACTGTTTTTTATAATTTTCTTCTAAAGAAGTTTTATCTTTATAATCTATAATATCGCCAATTTGAATTTGAATTTTTAAATCTTTTGTTCTATTCATAATTGCATCTTTTAAAATCTCATTTGCATTTGATTTTATATGTACAGGAAGAATTGTTAATCTATTTTTAAGTGCAATTATTCTTGAACCTTCTTTAAAAGATGATAAAGGAGTATTTTCTTTATTTCTAGTCCCTTCAGGAAAAACAAATATAGAATGTCCTTGTGTTACTATTTCTTTTGTAGCTTTGAAAAATGGTGTCATATTTGAAGCTTCTCTATCTAATAAAACAGTCCCTGCATTTCTTGTAAAGTTCCCAAAAAAGAAAGAGTTATATAACTCTTTCTTTGCTACCCAAAAGCCATTTATTTTTGTATCTTTTAATGCCATTTCTATAATTAAAGGATCTACTATACTTCTATGATTTGAGATTAGTAAGTATTTACCCTCTTGTGGTAATTTTTCTTTATTTAAAACTTCAATACAAATATTTAATTTTTTTAATATCTTTTGCGCATATTCTAATCTTAATTCAAATATTTCTTCTGATGTTTTTGCTTTTTTTAATTTAAAGCCATATTTATTTGTAAGATAAGTTGAATATATAGCCATACTTATTTGATTTAAATTCAATATAATCCTAAGTTAATTTTTTTGTATTGTAACTAATTGAACATATGATAATCATTTGTTAAAAACTAAACTTTTAATTAAAATTATTATATAACCCTACTAAAGGATACAAAAATGAATATTGAATTAAGTTTTTTACAAAAAGCAATTAAAGAAAAAAACTATATTAGTTTTATGTATAAGGGCAAAAGTTATAAAAAAGAAAAAGCCCTAAAACTTGATAAGAAAGATGGTATTAATATTTTAACAACAACAAGTGCTAACTTTGATTTTGCCTTAGTTTATAAGTTTCAGGTTCTAAAAGATAGGTTTTAATTTGATATTTTTGCATAAAGAAAATACCCTTTTATAAAATTTACTTAGCTATAGCTTTTCCAACTAAATAACCACTAGCCCAAGCAAAATGTAAATTAAAACCGCCCCTATTTCCTACAATATCTAAAACTTCACCTGCTAAATACAAGCCTTTACATTTTTTACTCTCATAGGTTTTATTATCCACCTCATCAACTCGTATTCCACCACCACTAGCTTCGGCATGTTTAAAACCTTGGGTATTAATAATTTTAAATCGCCAATTTATTAAAGTATTCACTAAAGCTCTTAGTTGTTTGGCATTTATATCTTTTGCTTTTGATTCTTTGCTTATTTTACATACCTCTAAAAGTATTGGTGCTAGCTTATTTGATACTATTCCTAGTAAAAGAGTTAAAGCTTTTTCATTTTGAAGTGATTTAAAAACAGATTCTAACATTCCTAAAACTTCATTACGATTCATATTTGGAAAGAGATTTATTGAAAGTTGAACATCTTGATATAAAGATAAAGGATAAACAGCATATTGTGAAATATCTAAAATTGCAAAACCTGAAAGTCCATACTTTGTAAAAAGAACATCCCCTTGTATTTCAGACTCTTTTTGTCCATCAATATATAAAGATACTAAAGCTTCTTTTTTTACACCTTGCATTTTATTATTGTATTCAAAATCTGTATGCAGTCCTACTAAGGAAGGATAAGTAAGATTTGAACTATGCCCAAATTTTTGTGCAATATTCATGCCATCTTCTGTGGCTTTTAATTGTGGAGCTGCGCCTAAACCTGAACTTATTAATACTTTATCATAAGCTTTAAACTCTTTACTTGTTTTAGAATCAGAATCTAAACTTTTTACAATAAACTTATTATCTATTTTTTCTATATCTTCTATTTTTGTATCTAAGATTAGATTTATTTCTAAGCTTTCGATTGCATTTTCTAAAAGTGTTACTACAGATTTTGCTTCATTTGATAAAGGGTATACTTTACTTGTCTCTTTTATATCAAGAAGTAAACCAATAGATTTACAGAATTTTTCAAAAGCTTTAAAATCAAACTCTTTTAAAGCATAATTAACAAAAGAGTTATTCTCTCCAATAAAATTATCTTTATCTATTCTTGTATTTGAGATATTACATCTTCCATTTCCACTAGCTAATATCTTTTTCCCTATTCCACTATTTATATCAAATAAATCTATATGTAAATTCTTGTTCAATCTTTTTGCAGTAATTGCAGTAATAATCCCAGCTGCCCCTGCACCTATAATAGCTATTTTCAAAATCAACCTTATCTTAGAGTTCTTAATTCTTTAGATTATACTCAATTTATTGTAAAAGTCTTTTTGTGCTAAATTCATCTTTATTTAAATCCTAAAACCTCAAACTGTAAATACCAAACTCCAATAGATACAAAATAACCAAGTAAAATAGTCCAAGCATATTTAAAATGAGAACCAAAAGTATATATACCATGAAGTTTTCCCATAACTCCAACTCCTGCTGCACTCCCAAAAGAAATTAGAGATCCTCCAATACCTGCTGTTAAAGTTACTAACATCCAATTTGATAAATCCATTTCGGGATTTGCTTTTAAAATTGCTGACATTACAGGAACATTATCAACAACTGCTGATAAAAATCCAACTCCAATATTTGATAAAGTTGCACCTAAATACTCTGGTTTATATACCATAGAAGCTAAATTAAGCCATCCTATAAAGTATAAAGCTCCAACTGCGGCTAAAATACCAAAAAAGAACATTAAAGTATTATTTTCAATTTTTGACATTGATTGAAAAACATCAAAATAGTCTTTTCCAAATTTATTTGTAAGCTTATAAGAGTGTAATTTAAGAAGAACTAATCCAAACATCATTCCCCACATAGCAGGAAAATCTAAAACTTGATGTGATACAACAGCACAAATAATTGTAAAAACTCCTAAGTAGATTATACTTATAGCACCCTCTTTCATCACAGGTTTTATTTCCTTTTCAATATCAAAGTCTGGCTTCGTCGTAGGAACAACTTTTGAAAGAAAGTATGCAGTTACTAAGTAACCTATGATTGAAGCAGGGAATAAAAATAAAAAGTTTGAAAAGGTTCCTTTTCCTGCTGTCCAAGCCATAAGTGTAGTAATATCACCAAAAGGAGACCAAGCCCCACCTGCGTTTGCGGCAACTACTATATTTATAGCACCTGGCACTAAAAATTCTTTTTTTGTTTTTTCAATTGTAATTAGTACAGTTGATAAAATAAGTGCAGTTGTTAAGTTATCTGCTATTGGAGATAAGAAAAATGCTATAAATCCAGTTAACCAAAAAAGTTTTCTATAGCTATAACCTTTTGAAATAAGATTGTATTTTAAAGTATCAAAAACTCCCATATGAATAAGTGATTCAATATATGTCATTGCAACAAAAAGGAAGAAAAAGATTTCAGCAATTTCTAAAATCACATTTTCTGCTTCATTATGTACATTATGAATATCCATATCATTAAAATAATAATAAATAGCAATCAATAAAAAGGAAACAATTCCTACAAAAAGGGCAGGAACTGATTTATCTATATTATATTTTTCCTCATTTGCTATAAAATAGTAAGAAATAATGAAGATAAATAAAACTACAAAGCCAATCCACGTCATACTTAAATCTATAACGACAACCTCACTTGCAAATAAAAAGTTGGATATTAAAATTAAAATTAAAAAGTTTCTCATGTTACGCCTTATTATATGTTCTTATTATCAAAAAAGAGATAATTGATAAAATTGAAATACTTATTCCAATTGGTAAAAAAGTTTCATTGTGAAAACTTAAAACTAATGAAGAGATAATTGCACCTAGTCCAAACTGTAAAACTCCGGCAACAGATGAAGCTACTCCTGCATTTTTTGAAAAATGATCTAAAGCTAGAGCCAAACAATTTCCAAAAATAAATGCCATCATGCCCATATATGTAGCCATTATAAGAACTGTTTGAACAAGTGTCATGTTCTGATAATTTAAAGCCATTAAAAATCCTGAGATGATTTGAATAATTATGGCTATTTTTATAATAAAAAGAGGGGTATTCGTTTTTAGTAAATAGATATTAACTCTTGTTAGTATCATCAAAACCACAAAGTTTATTCCAAAATAAAAGGGAAAATGGTTAGTTGAAATATTAAAATATTCTATAAAAATAAATGATGATTTAGATATTAAAACAAAAAAACCTGAAAAGGCAAAACTTAGTACAAGCATTGGTTTCATGGCTTTTTTATGACTTAATACTTTTTTAAATGATTCTATAACATCTTGTTTAACAAATACGTAGCTCTCATCTAAATATTTACTTACAAAAAATATGACTATTAAAGAATAGAGAGATAAAAAGACAAATACAGCTTTCCATGAAAAAAAGTAAATTATAAAAGCTCCAATAGCTGGAGCTAAAAGTGGGGCTATACTTCTTACTGTACCAATCAAAGAAAATACCTTTGCAGCTTCTTTTCCTTTAAATCTATCCCTAACAGCAGCTGAAGCATTTACTACAACTATTCCTCCAAAAAATGCTTCTACAAATCTATAAAGCCAAAGCTCATAAATACTAGAACTAAAAATTATTATAAAACTAAAAAAAGAGAATCCTAGAAGCCCAAATATAGAACTCTTTTTTCTTCCATAAAAATCAGATAAAGGTCCACCAAAAATCTGTCCTATTGAAAAGCCAATTAAAAATATAGATAATGATAATTCTATTTTCTCAATACTTACGCTAAAACTAACCGCAATATCAGGAATTGAAGGAATATATGCATCAATTCCCATGGGAGCTATAGAAGATAAAACTGCTAGTAATATTGCAAGCCCTAAATGATTACTTGCCTTTATCATCAGTACAACTCTCAAAGTTTTTTGTAGTTTTTTCTAGTAAGTTAAATAAGGTACTCACTTCCTTTTTGCTTAAATTAGAAATCAAATTATTTCTAAAGTCATTTATATCTTTTTCACTATCTTTAATAGTCTTCATACCTTTTGGAGTTAATTCAATAAAATTTATTCTTCTATCTTCCAAAGCTTCACTTCTTTGTATTAAGTCTTTCCTCTCCAATACTCTTAATGTTCTACTAATAGTAGTTTTGTCTTTTGACAGAATAGAGGCTATTTCTGTTGAAGTAATTTTTTTTTCTTTTTTTATAATCTCTAAAGTAACTCTTTGCTCTAAAGCAATGTTATATTTACTTAAAATTTGATTGAAGGCTACATTTAATTTATTTGCTGTTTTATTAATTCTAAAAGCAATAGAATTATTTAAATCAATTTTCATATCATTCCTTTTAGCTATTTTTTAATTGTATATACAACTATTGCATATACAACCTTAAATTTTAATATACTCTTTTCTAATAAATTTATAAAAAAATAGATATGAAATTCCTATTTTATACCCGACTATTTTAATAAATTTATAAATTTACTAAGTTTTATTATAAATTTATAAATTTTATTTTTATAAAATTAAAGCACTATCTGAGATATTTAAACACCTAAGGATAGGGATTTAATTAAAAAATAAATATATGAACATATTTGATTTTCTATATTATTAGTAATTTAGTATAGAATATTTATTTAATTACGATTAAATTACTTGACATAATAAAAAAAATATATTACAATTTCACTATAAAAATTTAAAACAATAAAAAAAAGGAAACAAAATGCAAAAAGAGACAATTGCAATTCATGCTGGATATGACAAGAAGCAGGGAAACGGTGAAATGTCTGTTCCTATTTCGCAAACCACAGCGTATGCATTTAGAGATGCTGAACATGCAGCTAATTTGTTTGCATTAAAAGAGTTAGGGCCAATTTACACAAGATTAAATAATCCTACAACTGATGTTTTAGAACAAAGATTTGCCCAACTTGAAGGTGGAGCTGCTGCTTTATGTGTATCTTCAGGACAAAGTTCAATATTCTTTGCTATTGCAAATGTTGCAAGTGCAGGTGATAATATTTTAATATCTGACAAATTATATGGGGGAGCTGTTACTTTACTAACACATACAATTAAAAGATTTGGTATTGAAGCTAGAATTTTTAAAGTATCTGATGCTTCAAATTTAGAAGAACAAATTAATGATAAAACAAAAGCAATTTTCTTTGAATCTTTATCAAACCCTCAAATTGCAGTTGCAGATGTGGAAAGCATTGTTTCAATTGCTAAAAGAAATGGAGTTTTAACTATTTGTGATAATACTGTTGCAAGTGCTGCATTATTTAACCCTATTTCTTGGGGAGTTGATGTGGTTGTACATTCGACATCAAAATATACAAATGGTCAAGGAAGCGCTATTGGTGGTATTATTGTTGAAAGAGATGGCTTAGCTGAATTCTTTAAAGAAAATGCAGAAAAATATACAGAATTTACACAACCTGATCCTTCTTACCATGGTTTAGTTTATGTAGATGTTCCTCTTCCAAATTTTTGTTTAAGAGGTAGATTATCGCTATTAAGAGATATAGGAGCTGTTCAATCTCCACATAACTCATGGCTTTTAATTCAAACTTTAGAAACTTTAGCACTTAGAATGGAAAAACATTCTGCAAATGCTTTAGAAATTGCAAAATTCTTAAGTACAAATTCTAAGGTTAAATCAGTTAATTACCCAGGATTAGAATCAAGTAGTGATTATGATAAAGCTCAAAAATATTTCAAAGATGGAAAATCTTCGGGACTAATCTCTTTTGAAGCTGAGTCTTTTGAAGCTGCAAAAACTGTTATTAATAGTGCAAAACTATTTTCAGTTGTTGTGAATATTGGTGATTCTAAATCATTAATCGTACACCCAGCTTCTACAACTCATTCACAAATGAGTGAAGAAGAGTTAATAAATGCAGGAGTAAATCCAACTACTGTTAGGTTATCTATTGGACTAGAAGATCCAAAAGATTTAATTGAAGATTTAGAACAAGCATTGAGTTAAGAAATGCCATTAATATCAACAAAAGGAGTATATGGTCTCACAGCCATGTACGAACTAAGTAAACATGATAATAAATCTCCTATGCAAATAAAAGAGATTTCATCGAATGCTAATATCCCTCAAAATTACTTAGAACAACTTTTAAGTAAACTAAGACGGGCTGAACTTGTAAAGAGTATCAGAGGGGCTAGAGGTGGATATATTTTAGCAAGAGAGTCAAAAGATATTTTAGTAAAGGATATTTTAATAGCCTTAGAAGGTGACTTGAAAATAGTTGATTCTAAGACAAAAAATCCAGTATTAAATATATTTTTTAATGAGACACAAGAAGAAACAAAAAAGATTTTTGATATAAGTTTAGAAAAATTAGATGATTATCAAGATAAATATAATGAAGTTTTACACTACAATATTTAAAAATAGTATATAAAAGGATATAAAATGAAATATGCAGAAAATGTTACAGAATTAATTGGGAATACACCTTTAGTAAAATTACAAAAAGCAAGTGAAAGATCACAAGCTACAGTTTTAGGGAAATGTGAATTTATGAATCCAACTCACTCAGTAAAAGATAGAATTGGAACAAATATGATTAAAACAGCTTTAGAGCAAGGTTTAATCAAAGAAGGTACAACAGTAATCGAACCAACAAGTGGAAACACTGGTATTGCATTAGCTTCTGTTTGTGCAGGACTTGGAATCAAACTTATTCTTACTATGCCTTCATCAATGAGTATTGAAAGAAGAAAACTTCTAAAAGCATTAGGAGCGGAACTTGTTTTAACTGAGCCTGAAAAAGGGATGAAAGGTGCTATTGATAAGGCAAATGAATTGTCAGAAAATACACCAAATTCATTTATTCCTCAACAATTTGGGAATCCAGCAAATCCAGATATTCATAGAAAAACTACAGCTCAAGAGATTTTAAATGATACAGATGGAAAAGTTGACATTATAGTTGTTGCTATTGGAACAGGAGGTTCTATTACAGGTATTGGTGAGACTTTAAAAGCTCATAACCCAAATATTGAAGTAATAGCTGTTGAACCTGAAGCTTCTCCTATTTTAAGTGGTGGAAAACCAGGACCTCACAAAATCCAAGGAATTGGAGCTGGTTTTGTTCCTGATGTTTTAAATACTGATTTATTTAAAGATATTATTCAAGTTTCAAATCAAGATGCTATTGAAACATCAAGAAATTTAGCAAAAGAAGAAGGTCTTCTAATTGGTATTAGTGCAGGAGCAAATGTTTTTGCAGCAGAAAAAGTAGCAGCAAGACCAGAAAATAAAGGTAAAACTGTAGTTACAATTTTATGTGATACAGGAGAAAGATATTTAAGTTCTGGATTATATGACTACGAATAAAAATAAATATAGACTATAATTTAAACTATTTAGTTACAAAAAAGAGAGATTTAACAATCTCTCTTTTATATTAATAAAATATATAATTAGAATAAGCTAAAATTATCAAATGAAAAAAGATATATACAGAGCATTTTTTAACAAAAATACCGATGCCTTAGACTTTATTAGATATAACACTATTGGAAAAAGTAAAAAAGCCTACTTTGACTATACAGCTTCAGGCCTTGGCTTTAGACAAATAGAAAATCGCATGAGAGATGTTCTTGAAACTTATGCTAATACTCACTCAAAAGAATCTGCAAATGCTAATATTACAAATGATTATTATAATGAAGCAATAGAAAGCTTACATAATTCTTTAGCATTAAGTGCAGATTTTTCAATTATTCCTAGTGGTTGTGGAGCAACGGCTGCAATTAAAAAATTTCAAGAACTTATGGGTTTATATATTCCACCCGCTACTAAAAAAAGATATAAAATAGAAATTCCAGAAGAAGAAATGCCTTTAGTTATAGTAGGTCCCTATGAACATCATTCAAATGAAGTTAGTTATAGAGAAGCTTTTTGTGAAATAAAAAGAGTAGGACTTACAAAAGATGGCTTAGTTGATTTAGAAGAGCTTGAAGAAATTTTAAAAAAGAATCAAGATAGAGAAATTATAGGAAGTTTTTGTATTGCTTCAAATGTAACAGGAATAATTACTTGCTATAAAGATATTTCAAAAATACTAAGAAAATATAAAGCAAAAGTCTGTTTTGATGCAGCAGCTAGTTCTCCTTATATGAACGTAGATTGTAACTATTATGATGTACTTTATGTATCTCCTCATAAACTTCTTGGAGGACCTGGGTCTTGTGGCTTATTGATTATTAAAAATGATTTAGTAGACACAAGTATTAGCCCTACTTTTGCAGGAGGAGGAACGGTATCTTATGTAAATTCCCAAATCCAAGAATATGAAGAGAATATTACAGCAAGAGAAACAGCAGGAACACCTGGAATTCTACAATTAATTCGTGCAGCTTTAGCATATCAACTTAGAAATGAGATTGGTTTTGAATTTATTTTAAATCAAAAAGAAAAACTCTTAAATCACTTTTTAAAAGAATTAAAGAAAATACCTAATATTTCTATTTATGGAAATTTGGAATCTAAAAATATAGGTATTATTTCTTTTAATATAGCAGATTTAAATCCTTATGATATTTGCCAAACACTTTCAAAAAATTCTGGTATTCAAACAAGAGCTGGCTGTTCTTGTGCGGGACCTTATGGGCATGACTTACTTGGGATTAAAAGTAAAGAAATAATGAAAGAAAAGCCAGGTTGGCTTAGAATTTCTATTCACTATTCACAAACTATTGAAGATATTGATAACTTAATTAAAGCATTAAATGAATCTATTTAACTTCTATTAATTTTTGCAAAGTATAATCCTTTATGAATTTTATAATATTTGCAACAATATTTTTATCAGTAATGACACTTCTTACATTTTTTATCTCAAGAAGATTTGTAAGAAAGGTTCATTTTTCAAAAAAAATAAAAATCTTTATCAATACATTTCTGATTTTTAATCTACTTGGAGTTGCAGCTTATATATTTGCAAGATATAATCCTAGTATGCCTAATTGGGCATATTTTTTACTCTCAATTCCTATTGGCATAATCTTCTTACTTTTTATTGCTACAATCTTTTATGAAATCTCATCGAGGATTTTAGATACTGTTCCTATGAGTAATAAAAGAAGAGATTTTTTCAAAAAGAGTTTGGATATTGGTTCTGTTGCAATTGCTGGTTCTATTAATGCAAAAGCCATGTACAATGCAAAACATATAGAGCTTGAAAAAGTAAAAGTTAAAATAAAAAATTTAAAACAACCCTATTCTATTGTGCAATTAAGTGATGTTCATATTGGAGGATTAATAGATAAAACCTTTATTAAAAATCTAGTTCAAAGGGTAAATAAACTAGAAGCTGATGTTGTAGTTATAACAGGCGATTTAGTTGATACAAATTTAATATATGCAAAAGAAGCCTTAAATGAATTAAAAAATCTTAAATCTAAATATGGTAACTTTTTCATAGTTGGTAACCACGAATATTTTCATGGTGTAGCTTCTATTATCAAATATGTTAATACTTTAAATTTTAAGACTTTAGAAAATGAAAATGTTTATATTGGAGAAAAAGGTAAAGGCTTTTTCTTAGCAGGAGTTTATGATGTACTTGGATATAGAATCAATGCATATAAGCCTGATTTAAATAAAGCATTAATTGGAATAAATGACGAACCTACTGTCTTACTAGCACATCAACCAAGATTTATAAAAAAAGTTAAGAATATAGATTTAATCTTAAGTGGACATACTCATGGTGGGCAAATTGCTCCATTTAATTTATTAGTTAAACTACAACAACCTTATGTAAAAGGTTTACATCAACATAATGAAAAAACACAGATTTATGTAAATAAAGGAACAGGATTTTGGGGACCACCTATGAGGCTTGGAGCTAGTTCTGAAATCACTTACTTAGAATTAGTATAAAAATAAAATATCTACTCTCTTCTTGATAGATGTCAATGTATTTTTGTTAGTATTATATAAAAATGCCAAAAGAAGTTTAAATAAAATCTAAAAGAAAAGAGTGAAATTTCAATTATGGAAATTACAAAATTTAAAGAAGAAACCCAAACACTAAAAAAGTTTTTTGAACTTTATTGTGAAGATAAGCATTCCCCTAAAGAAAAAATTACCAAAATATTAACTTACAAAAATGAAACTATTCATATTGATTTAAATTTATGTCCTGAATGTTTAGAGAAAATTCAATACTCTTTTGATAGATTATTAGATTGTCCCCATGAAATAAAACCTAGATGTAGAACTTGTCCTAATCCTTGTTATGAAAAAAAGCAATGGAAAGAAGTAGCTAAAGTTATGAGATATAGTGGAACAAAATTAGGCCTAAGTTTAGTTAAAAAGAAAATTAAAAGTTTATTTAAATAAGAGTTTTTTAGTAGTTTTGAGTTTTAAAATAAGAGTTATAATAGGAGAAAAATTCTCCTATTATTTTTTAAATTCTAATTAAGAAAATTTAACTTTTTTAGCTGTTCTTTTTCTTGCAGTTGCATCAAGTTCTCTTTTTCTAACTCTAATAGAGATAGGAGTTACTTCAACTAATTCATCTTCTTCAATCCACTCTAGTGCATTTTCTAAAGACATAACTTTTGGTGGAATAAGTTTAATAGCTTCATCCGCACCAGATGATCTAACGTTTGATTGTTGTTTAGCTTTAATTGGATTAATATCTAAGTCATTTGCTTTAGCATGTTGACCAACTACCATTCCATTATAAACTTTATCTTGAGGCTTAATAAACATAATCCCTCTATCTTGTAAGTTAAAGATTGAATAACCAACAGCTTCACCATTTTCCATAGAAACTAGTGCTCCGTATTTTCTAGATTCAACAACACCTGAATGTGATCTAAATTCTAGGAATGAGTGATTCATAACACCCTCACCTTTTGTTTCAGTTAAGAATTCAGTTCTAATACCAATTAATCCTCTAGCTGGGATTTCAAATTCAAGTCTTGTATAACCTGAACCCATTGGTACCATATTTGTCATATTAGCTTTTCTTTTACCAAGTTTTTCAATAATCGCACCTGAAAATTCATCAGGAGTATCAATTACTAAATGCTCAAATGGCTCCATTTTAACACCATTTTCTATTTTAACAATTACTTCAGGTCGTCCTATACAGAACTCAAAACCTTCTCTTCTCATGTTTTCAGCAAGAATACAAATTTGTAATTCACCCCTACCGTTAACTTTAAATTTACCTTCACCAGTTTGCTCATAATTCATAGCAATATTAGTGTTCATTTCAGCAGCTAATCTTTCATCAATTTTATTTGAAGTTACATATTTACCTTCAGTTCCCGCTAGTGGAGAATCATTTACAGCAAATGTAACTGAAAGTGTAGGCTCTTCAATATGCATAGGATCTAGTGGCATTGGATTTGAAGGATCACAAAGTGAATCACCAACATCAATAGTTTCAAAACCTGCAACAGCGACAATATCACCTGTTCCAGCAGTTTTAATATCAAATCTATCAACACCTTTAAATCCAATAAGTTTAGAAACTCTACCTTTAATTTTTTCGCCATCAGCTTTAACTAAAGTTACAGTTTCACCCATTGAAATAGTACCGTTGAAGATTCTTGCAATACCAATTTTTCCAATAAAGTTATCATAATCAAGTGTAAATACTTGAAGTTGAAGACCATTTTCATCAGCACCTATTGGTTTTGGAACTTCTTTTAAAATAGTTTCAAATAATGGAATTAAATTTTCGTTTGCATCTTCTAAAGCTAATTTTGCATAACCATCTCTAGCTGCTGCATAAATTACTGGGAATTCTAATTGCTCTTCAGTAGCACCCATTTGATCAAATAAGTCAAATACTTCATCAACAACTCTATCTGCATCACTTCCTGGTTTATCAATTTTGTTAATAACAACAATTGGTCTATGACCTAAAGATAAAGCTTTCTTAACAACAAATTTAGTTTGAGGCATAACACCTTCTTGAGCATCTACTAATAAAAGTACACAGTCAACCATTTTAAGAACACGCTCAACTTCTCCACCAAAATCTGCATGGCCTGGAGTATCGATAATGTTAATTCTTACACCTTCATAATCAATAGCAGTATTTTTAGAAAGAATTGTAATTCCTCTTTCTTTTTCAATATCATTACTATCCATAACTCTTTCATCTACTTCTTGGTGAGCAGTAAAAGTCCCTGATTGTTTTAATAATTCATCTACTAATGTAGTTTTACCGTGGTCAACGTGTGCGATTACGGCAATATTTCTAATATCTCTCATATATTAAGTTCACTTTTCATTAAATTTTCGCGATTATACTAAAAGTTTGCTTAATTTAAGCTATAAATAATAGATAGATTTTATGTAAATTTGATATAATAATCAAAATTTATACAATGACGAAAGAATAATATGGACTACCAAAATATACTAGAAGAGATACAAAATGAAATCCAAGGATCTTTAAAAAAAGGTAAACTTGCAAACTATATTCCAGCACTTGAAAAAGTTAATGCAGATGATTTTGCCATGAGCTTAGTTACCTTAGATAATAAGCATTATAATATAGGTTGTACTGAACAGAAGTTCTCTATTCAAAGCATTTCAAAGGTTTTTACATTTACTTTAGCTCTAAAAAGATATAGTAAAGAATTATATAAAAGAGTTGGACATGAACCTTCTGGTGACCCTTTTAATTCTCTTGCTCAACTTGAGTATGAAAATGGAATTCCTAGAAATCCTTTTATAAATGCAGGAGCTATTGTAACAACTGATTCTTTACTCTCAATATATAAAAATAACACTTTTGAACAAATTTTAAAATTTATACAAAAAATATCTAATAATAATTCTATAGAATATAATGAAGAAATTTTTAAATCTGAATTAAATCATGGTTTTAGAAATATTGCACTAATAAATTTAATGAAAAGTTTTAAAAATATAAATAACAATACAGATAAAGTAATAGAAACATATTTTAAACAATGTTCTATAATGATGAATACAAAAGAATTAGCTCAAGCTATGTTATTTTTGGCAAACCATGGAATAAATCCACCTACAAATGAAGTAATAATTAATGAACTAAAAGCAAAAAGAATCAACTCTTTAATGCTAACTTGTGGGCATTATGACGCTTCTGGAGATTTTGCATATAGAGTTGGATTACCTGGAAAAAGTGGTGTAGGAGGAGGAATTGTTGCAATTATTCCAAAAAAGATGGCAATTTGTGTTTATAGTCCTAAACTAAATGCTTATGGAAACTCTTTAGTTGGAACTAGAGCCTTGGAATTATTTAGCACAAAAACAGGGCTTTCTATTTTTTAAAAGGTTTATGAATTTTTATTAATATTTTATTCATAATACTTTCATCATTAAGCTGTATACTTCCATAAATTTATATTATTTAGGAGAATTAATGAATCAATCTTATATTTGGAGTTTACCAACAAGGGTGTTTCACTGGTCTTTTGCCATACTTATTTCTATTTGTTTATTAACAGATGATGATCTGTTAACAATCCATATTATTTCTGGATACTTAATTCTAATCCCTTTTACTTTTAGACTAACTTGGGGCTTAATTGGCCCTAAATACTCAAAATTTAAAGATTTCCCTCTTAGTCTAAAAAAAGCAAAAGAGTTTTTACTAAATATATTTAATAAAGAACAAAAATATGTAGGACATAATCCTGTAGCCTCTTTTGTAATGATTCTTATTCTTTTAATTGTTCCTATTATAATCTTCACTGGAATGTTAACTTTAGGAGCAGAAGAAGCAAAAGGATTTTTCTCATATATAGGTAAAAATAAACTTTTTGAAGATTTACATGAACTTTTTTCAAATCTTATGTATTTTCTTATCTTTGCCCATCTTGCAGGAATTGCAGTAGATAAATTACTTCACAAAAATCATGGAACATTAGAATCTATTTTTAAAGGTTATAAAAATACAAAAAATATAGAAAGTATAAAAATAAATATTCTTCAAAAACTTTTTGCTCTAATATTTTTGTTTATATTTATTTTCTTCACAATATACTTAATATTTTATTCTAATAATCCATTTATAAACTAATCTTTACTAAATAAATAGAATATGAATTTTTTTTCATATTCTATTCATTAAACTGTCATACCAACTTGTTATATTTACACAAATTATAATAAGGAAAAGTATTGATTTCATCTGCATTAAAGGCATTACAAGCCAATAGATTAAAAACTACATTAATATATTTAAGTCTAATATTTTCTATTACTTCTATATTTTTAATTAGTTCTATTTCTAATGGTATTATTACTATGTATTCATCTATGTTGAAAAGTGATGGAGATATAATCATCACTCAAGCTAAAATATCTGATACATTTTTTTCAAATGTAGATATTAATTTAATTGAAAAAATAAACAAACTATCAAATATAAAAGATTCATCTGCAATTATTGTAGGTGCTTCTCCTGTTGAAAAACTTCCAATTGTTGCTGTTTATGGAATAACAAAAAATAGATTTATTAACTATAAACTAGTAAAAGATTCATATCCAAAAGAGAATGAAGTTTTAGTTGGACAATCAATTTATGAGCAACTTAAAAATAAAAACTCTATTGAAATAGCAAATAAATCATTTAAAGTTTCTGGTGTTTTTAAAAGCTCAATAGGTTTTGAAAATGGGGGAGTTGTTTTAAATATAAAAGAAGCTGGTGAAATTTTTAATAAAAGTGCTTCTATGATTATGGTAAATAGCAAAATAGATACAAATATTGAAAAACTAATAAAAGAAATCCGCACTTTAAGTTCAAAAATAGAAGTGAAATCTACAGATAATTTTGTAGATAACTACAACCAATTTAAAATTATTCAAACCTCATCAAATGCTATTTCTTTTATCGCTTTTGCAATGGGATTACTTGGAATTGTAAGTATTATGAGTATTACTATAAATCAAAGAAAAAGTGAATTTGGGATCAAAAGAGCTCTTGGAATTGCTATGAAAAAAATAGTTTTTCAAATTATGAGTGAAAGTTTTATTCTTGGTTTTTTTAGTTTTATATCTGCTTTTTTCTTATCACATATTATTTTATATTTTATAAAAAATTCATCACAATTGCAAGGTTATGTAAATGGAGAAATTTCATCAACTCTAGCTATATATATTTTCCTAACTTCAATACTTATGGCTATGGTAGGAGCAGTTATTCCAGCACTTAATGCAGCAAAAACAGACCCAGTTATTTTAATCCAAGGAAATAAAATATGATAAAAGCACAAAATATATCACACTCTTATTCAAAGGATATTGCTCTAAAAAATATTAACTTTGAGATTAAAAAAGGTGAATTTGTAGCAATTACAGGTGAAAGTGGAAGTGGTAAATCAACACTTCTTTCAATACTGTCAACTCTTTTAAAAGCAAAATCTGGTGAAGTTTTATTTGAAGATACTAACTCTAAAAATATAAAAGATATTGATAGCTTTAGACAAAAAAATATTGGGTTTATCTTCCAATTCCATTATTTAATTAACTATTTAACAATAAAAGAAAATATCCAAATTGCAAATGAAAATTCAACAAAAGAAGAGATAGAAGAGTTATTAAAACTGTTAGGAATAAAAAATATTCTAAATAGATATCCAAATGAAATTTCAGGAGGTCAAAGACAAAGAGCTGCTATTGCAAGAGCACTTATTAATAAGCCAAAAGTAATTTTTGCAGATGAACCAACAGGAAATCTAGACTCAATAAATTCACAAAATGTATTTGACATATTTAAAAAACTATCGAATGAAGGAACAACAATAATAGTTGCAACCCACGACTTGAAATTAGCTTCAAAAACGGATAAAACAATAGAGGTAAAAGATGGACAACTTTAATAATTTTATACAAACACATTTTAAAATATCGTTAATATTTTTTGCTCTTGGTTTAATATTTGGATTTTTTTATTCTCTTAATTTATTAGGTTTTACAGTTGATTCTCAAACTTTATTACCTACAAATATAAGAGCTCTTCATATCTCTTTAATGCTTTATGGATTCATTCCTTTAATGCTTTCATATTTACCTTTTTTACTTATTAATAAAGAAATTGGAACTTGTAAAAAAGGTTTACACTATTTAAATCTATATACTATTTTTTGGTATATTTTTTTAATCTTCATGATAAGCTCACTTCTTTTTGGAAATACTAGAGGTTTGGCATTTTATGATTTTCCTTATGAGTTAAATTTTATTTTAGCTTTTGCTGGTCTTTTTTATATTATTGCTTTATATAATTTCATCAAACAATATGAAGTTCATCCTGTATGGGTAAAAGTATGTTTAAGAGTTGTGATTATTGCCCCAATTACCCTTTTAATTTTAATGAATCCAATTATTGGGCAGGTTGAAAGTACTGTTTCTGGACCACATGGAGATAATACATTAGGAATGAGTTTAGCTCTTATTCCTCTATATTATTTAATCATTAAGTTATTAAATAAAGATGAGTTTATAGCAAGATGGAATCTCTTATGGATTATTCCTAGTTTTTTATATTTTTCTTCTGTTTTGTATAGGATTTTCTTTGAACCATTAACATACAATCAAGAATGGTTTTTACAATATCTAACACTTCTTTATGTGCCTTTATTATATAGATGGTACAAAGATTCAAATATAGAAAATTTTGCAAAACTTGCACTTCTTATATCAATACTTGCTTTTCTTTTTGTTGATATTGAAGGGAATATTCTTTTTATTCCTGATATTAGATGGATATTTCATAGAAATGATTTAATAGTTGCCCATGCTCATGTAGCAATGGGAATTGGTGTTTTATTTATGGTTTTATCTATGTATACATCGCATATTAATAGTCTTAAAAAAGTATCTTTTTATTATCTTTACCTTTTAGGATTAATTGGTATCTTTGCTAGTCTAAGTCTTTCAGGTTTTGTTCAAGCTGATATTTTAAATATGAATATTTCAACATTATGGATTTTAAGATCAATCTTTGGCTTTATTACAATATTAAGTTTACTCTTTTTTATTCAAAATAAATACAATCTAAGTACTTTACAAAAATACAATTTATTAGGTGTTTTAAGTGATGGCTTTGGAGGTATTGGGCTTATCCTTTTGGCAAGTTTTATTTACCCACTTCTTGGCTTTTCTTTTACAGGAACTTATGAATATATTGTTTTTTCTTTTGTAAGTATGACAGGTGTTTTACACTTTATGGCACTTAAATATAAAGAACATGAAATTATTCTTACAAATATCACAGTTACTATAAGAGTTTTTATATCTTCCGTTTTCTTTGCCCTATTTATGGCTAAAACATTAGGCGTTGAAGCCTTAATTATCAGTGCTTTTGATTTATCATTTGTACTAATTTATTTAATCTTTTTTTATCAAAAGGAGTCTTTATGCAAAAATTAAATTTACAAAAAATAACACTACAGAAATTAGCTTTAATACTTTTTATTTCTTCTGAATTGTGTTATTACTTATTGATTGCACAAACAGGAATTGTAGAATATTTTTCATCTAATATTTTTACCATTGCCCCACTTCCTATTGGAGGAATAATTGGTTCATTTTTAACTTATTATATGAGAATATCAAATAGAAATAAAATATTATTATTTTTAATTTTTCAACTAATTATGAGTTTTTTCTATCCTAATTTATCAATTCTTATGCTTTTTATTTTAGGCTTAAGTGTAGGAGCATTAGCACCACTTTTAATTAATGAATTAAAAAAAGCAAGCTTAATAGACTTAGGGTTTGCACTATCAATCTCTTATGTAGTTGGAACTTTTTTATTTAATTATGAAGCTTCTCTAAGAGGTAATTTAGCAACAGGACTTACTCTATTAACTCTTATATGCTCTGAATTTTTACCAAATAAAAATAAAAAAGATATAAACAATAAAAACTATCAAGAGTTTTCACTATTAGCAATGGTTTTATGGGTATTTTTAGATTCTGCACTTTTTGAAACTCTTTCAAGAGATATTTCGATTTCAATTTGGAGAGATGGCTACAGTTTAGAGATTGCATTATTTCATATTATTGGAGTCTTTACAGCTTTAAAATATCAAATATCAAAAAATCAAAAAGAATTATTTATTTCAATACTTTTTGCTCTTAGTTATCTTTTTTATTTTTTAGAAGAATCTTTTATTTTATCACTTGTTTATCCTTTTGTAATCTCTTATTACAATGTGGTAATACTTCAAACAATAATGAAAAAAAATATACGTATTATTAGTATTTATATGATTTTTATAGGATGGATAGCATCAGGAGCTGGTCTTTTTATAGCCTTAGAAAATTTAATTCTATTTGTACCCATTGTATTACTACTTATTGTATTAAAAATACTTAGCACACAACAAAATCAAAAGAAGGAGTTTAATTATGCGTAAATTAATTTTACTTGTATTGCTTAGCATCTTTTCTTTTGGAGATAAATTAGTATTACAAGATGGTGAAATTATGGCTCATACAGAAATATTTGGTGATTCTCAAATTAATCCAAAAACAAAAAATATCGACTCAAATTTAACGATAAATCAGGACTTTGAATCTATTAAAGGAAAGATGACTGTCAGGTCTTTATCACTAAAAAGTGAGAATATTGATAGAGATAAGCATATGTATGAAGTTCTAAATATTAAAATTAATCCTAGAATTAATTTTGAGATAAACACTATTAAAAAAACTAATACAGGCTATAAAATAACTGGCTTTTTAACACTTAATGCCATAAAAAAGGAAATATCATCAAATGCTACAATTACAGAAAAAAACAAAGTATTAAAAATATTAGGTGATTTTTCAATTAAATTAAGTGAATTTAATATAAAAGCACCATCTTTGTTCTTTCTCACTGTAAGAGAACAAATAGATATAAAATATACCCTAGCATACAAAAAGGAAAAGTAATGAAAAAAAATCTAGAGAATATATTTTAATCAATGAAACTTCCAACTCCTCAAACAATAGAAGTATTTGTAAATCATTCTAATTTAGATGGTTTAAAAATACTTCAGCTAAGTGACTTACATATTAATAAAAAGATGCTAGAAAATTCATTAAATAAATTAGTAAAGATTTGCAACAATTTAGATTATGATTTTGCAGTTATAACAGGAGATATAATAGATTGTAAAGTAAGATATATAAAAGAAAAATTAAAGATATTGAATACTTTAGCTAAAAATAGACCAGTATATTTTATAAGTGGAAATCATGATATTGTTTATGGCTTAGAAGAGATGAAAAAAGAACTTAATTCTTTTTTCTTTATGGACAATACCTCTACTTATTTTGAATTTAAAAATAATAAAATATATATTATAGGTTTAGCAGATAGGTTTTCAAAATTCTTTAAAATAAAAAGAGATGAAAAAAAGGTTCTTAATCTTTTACTTCAAAATAATGCAACTATTTTTATTTCTCACCAGCCAAAAGATTATATCCTTGCAACAAAAACAAATACCGAGCTTTTTTTATGTGGGCATACACATGGTGGTCAGATTTTTCCATTTCATTATTTAGTAAAATTGTTTCAACCATTTTTATCTGGGCTTTTTTATAGAAATAAAACAACTATTTATGTAAATAAAGGATTAGGAACTTGGGGTATTGATTATAGATATAAAGCAAATAATGAGATTAGCATACTTAAATTAATTGCAAAAAGTGTAGAATAAAGTTCTAAGAATAGAGGTATCTAATGAAAATTTTAATTATTGAAGATGATCAAAAAATTATTAATTTTTTGAAAAAAGGATTAGAAGAAGAATCATATACAGTTGATTACTCTTTAAATGGTGAAGAAGGAATATATTTAGCAAGTGTTAATGAATATGACTTAATTTTACTTGATATTATGATTCCTTTAAAAGATGGTATTGAAGTTTGTAAAACATTAAGAACTTCAAATATACAAACACCAATTATTATGCTTACAGCTAAAGATTCTATTGAAGATAAAATAAAAGGTTTAGATATTGGAGCAAATGATTATTTAGCAAAACCTTTCTCATTTTCTGAATTACTTGCAAGAATAAGAGTACAACTTCGTCCTAAAAACTCTTTTGATACCAAACTAAAAATTGCTGATTTAGAGTTAGATTTACTTTCAAAAACTGCAAAAAGAGAAAATGACAATATTACACTTACAGCAAAAGAGTTTGCAATTCTAGAGCTTTTAATAAAAAATAAAAATAGAGTTTTATCAGAAACAATAATTTTGGATGCCTTAAGTAATTTAGATGATATAAATATAAGTAATGTTGTTAATGTTTATATTTATAGATTAAGAAATAAAATTGATAAACCTTATGAAAAAAAACTTATAAAAACAGTTAGAGGAATGGGATTTAAAATAAATGATGAATAAACTTTCAATTAAAAAAAAGCTCTTAATTTATGTATTTTTCATTCAATTGAGTATTTTAGTAATTTTCTCTTTTTCTTTACATAGAGCCTTAGAAATTTCAACTTTAGATAAATTACAAAGTACTTTAAAAGTAATTTTACTTGATGTTATTGATGATATTTTAGAGCAAAAAGATATAAATGATTTAAAAGATTTCAATGAAGAAAAAGAGTATAAATTTGAACCTTTATATATTAGATTACTACAAGTTCAAGCTAAAGAAAAAAATACAATCAATATCATAAATACAAAAAATTTTCCAAAAGAGATAAAAGAAGATTTTGAAATTATAAACTCTTATGCTTTTGATACTATTATTTTTGAAAATAAAGAGCTTTATTTAATTAGTAAACTAAAATTTAATCTTGGAAATACTAATTATTTACTAGAAGTAGCTACTAATAATAATCTAAATAGTACATTAGAAAATCTTTTATATATACTTCTTTTTATCATACCTATTGTACTTATTTTTGCAACTATTGGTGGATACTCTTTAATTTATAGATCATTTTTACCTATTGAAAAGATTTTAAATCATTTAAAAAATATAAATGCTTCTGATTTATCAAAAAGATTAGAGACTTCTAATAATGAAGATGAAATAGACTTACTTGCAAAAGAGATAAATTCTCTGTTAACAAGACTTGAATTATCATTTGAAAAAATTTCTCAATTTTCTAGTGATGCTTCTCATGAATTGAAGACTCCTCTTACTGTAATTAGAGGTGAAATAGAGATTGCTTTAAGAAAAGAACGCTCAAAAGAAGAATACAAAGAAACTTTAAAAACCTCTTTGGATGAAGTATTAGTAATTCAGCAAACTATGGATGATTTACTTTTTTTAGCTAAATCCAAAAAAAATTTACAAAATATTGAAAAAGAAGTTTATTTAGATGAAATAACTTTAGAAGCAGGAAAAGAACTAGAAACCTTTGCTAGAATCAAAAAAATTAATATAGAGTATGAAATTAAAGAAGCTCAACAAATAAGTGCCCACTCAAAACTTTTGAAAATCGCTTTAAAAAATATAATAAAAAATGCTATAACCTTTAGTCATGAAAACTCTTCGATTTATATAAAAAATTATTCTGATGAAGACTATTATCTAATAAGTGTCGAAGATAAAGGTATAGGAATAGCAAAAGAAGACCAAGATAAGATTTTTGAACAGTTTTATAGAACAGATAAAAGCAGAAATAAAGAAACTGGTGGAACTGGACTGGGCATGGCCATTTGTAAAAAAATTATAAATATGCATAATGGAAAAGTTTTAGTTCAAAGTAAAGAGAATATGGGAACAATAATTATATTTAGTTTTCCAAAAAATTATTAAAGTTTAATGTGATTAAGTACATTTAATGTATAATCTTTAAAAATCTAGGTAATAATTTAATGAAAATAAAACTACTTGAAAATGACTCTTTAGACTCTAAATATACTTTTTTAATAGAAGGAATCAGCAATACTTTACTTAGAAAATTAGAAAGTTTTAAAAAAAGTGAAAGCACTATTTATCCCCTTGAAGAGCTTAAAAAAGAGTATTCTTTTTCAACACGTGATACCTTAAGAGCTTCAAAATATATTGTAACAAAGAATAATCTTTTAGAGCATGAAAAAAATATTAAAGCTTTAGAAAAATTACGTGTTACATTACAAATTGATTTAGTAAATTTAACTATAAATATCCAAGATTTAATTCCTGATGTTTATAAAAGAAATATCACTTGTGAAATAGATTTAAAGAATCTACAAAAATTTATAACTTTAAGAGATTTAGAAACAAGCTTAGAAGAAGAAAAAGAGTTAGCTAGGCTACTTTTTAAAGCTCTTCCAAAAGATGATAGAAACTTACTTGAAGAGGAAAAAGACTCAAAATGACAGCTTTACAAATTGCCGATATTATTGGAATTGTATCTTTTGCTTTAAGTGGTTTTTTAATAGCAGTTCATTATAAATTTGATATTTTAGGCATTTTTATCTCTTCATTTTTAACAGCTTTAGGCGGTGGAATGATTAGAGATGTTATTGCTAATAAAGCCCCTTATGTATTAAATGACAATCTTCCAATTATTCTAGTTTCTGGAACACTTTTTCTTTCTTTAATATTTAAACTTTATAAAAAAACAGATCTTGAGGGAAAAACAACTTTTATAGTCTCTGATGCCATAGGTTTAGTCTCTTTTGCAATAACAGGAGCACTTATAGGAATTCAAGAAGAATTTAATGTTTTAGGTGTTTTGATGCTTGCTTTTTTAACAGCTGTTGGAGGAGGAACAATTAGAGATATTTTAATAAATAAAGTTCCCTCTATTTTAGTGTCAGAATTTTATGGAACAGTTGCCATTATTGTAGGGCTTGTAACTTATTTTTTACACTTGATAAATCAAAATTCAATTCTAAATCTTACAATTTTATTTATAGCTGGTGTTACGCTTAGGCTCTTAGCCTTTTATAGGAAATGGCAGTTACCAAAACTTTAATCAGCTATTCTAATTGTGTTCCTAGTGCTATTTTTTGCTTCATATAAAGCATGATCTGCACGAGTTAAGGTTTTATCTAAATTCTTATCATCTCTTATTTCATCATAATGAGCTACACCAATACTAACTGTAAAATTTATATTACCTTCATCAGTTTCTATATCTAATTTTTCTATATTTTTTCTAATATTTTCTGCAATTTGAGATGCACTTTTTTCAGAAACATCATAAAGAAGTATTACAAATTCTTCTCCTCCAAATCTTGATACAATATCACTTTCTCTTACATAACTTTTTAAACAATCAGCCAAAGTTATAATTACTTTATCCCCTACGTTATGACCATGGGAATCATTTATTTTCTTAAAGTAATCAATATCTAAAATCAAAATACTAAGATTGTGATTATTTCTTTTTGAAAGAGTTATATATTTTTGAGAAATTTCTGAAAAATATCTTCTATTATAAGTATTTGTCATTGGATCTTTGTTTGACAAATCTTTTAGTGTTTCATTTAATGCTTTTAACTTTATATTTGATTCATGTAATTCTGTATTATCATAAATATATAAACATACAAGCTTTTTTTCCACATCATATGGAATAATTGTTATATCTTGTTGCACATAATCAAAAATCTTATCTACAACCGAATTTGATTCAATTTTTATTAAATATTTATGAGGATCTACACTGTAAAAAGAAGGATTTTTTGTAACAAGAACTGAATTGATTTTTCTTTTTAATTTTTTTTCATTTATATAATCAAATTCTTCACATATATTTTTGCCTAAAACATCTTCTTCTTTGATATGAGTTCTAATCTCCAACCATTTATTCCAAGCACAAATTTCTAAATTTTCATTTAATATTATAAGACCATTATTTATTGTTGATGAAATTATATTTTGATTAATTGTTAACATCTAATACTCTTCTAAAATTTTATCTAAGGCATTTTTTAAATACACTATTGATTCTTCTTTCGACATTAAAATTAGCTCACCAAAAATATTTTGATTTTCAAATTTTATTTCAGTAGAAATTATAATCACATGTTTATATTCTGTTTTATATCTATCTTCAAAAGTATCAGGAGAATTGATTTTCCTAACAGAAGGAGGAGAAAATATAACTGAAGCATGAAGTAAACCAGCTAATTTACTCAAAGTTGTAGATGAAATTATATTTGTAATTTCTAAAATTATGTCTTTTAATTCATCTTCGTTTATTTCATCTTCTTCTAAATCAAACTCTGAAGCTAGATTAATTACAGATTTTTCATCCATAATAAACATATTTTCACCATTTAATTTTCCATCTATTTTTTGATTTGTTACATAATAAGTTTCATACTTATCGAACATTTTTTTAAAATATCTTTTAAATTCACTACTTGTTAAAGTTTTAATACAAGGAATACTTAGCGTTGCATATTTATCAATTATCTTGGCAATTGCTGCTGTTGAAGCTCCATATGAAATATTCATAAGCTCTTGTAGACAATCTTTTTGATCTTCGTTTAGTGTAAGGCTTGAATCACACATTACTTTAGTCCTAGTTTTTCTAACATAACAGAAAGATTTGCAGCATTTATTGGTTTTTTTATAAATCCTAAAGCCCCATTAGTTCTTGCTTTTTCTACAGAACCTTCTTGTATATCAGCACTAACAATAATTATTTTTGCACTTTTATCATAAGTCTTAATCTTTCTTGTAGCTTCAAATCCATCAATAACTGGCATAGTTAAATCCATAAAACAAATATCTGGTTTTTCTTCTTTATATATATCAATAGCTTCTTGACCATTGTTAGCTTCTAAAAGTTCAATATCTTCACCTATAATGTCTTGAATAGATTTTTTCATCATTTTTCTAGCCATTCTAGAATCATCGCTTATTAATAATTTCATGTATATTCCTAGTTTTTTATATAAAATTTTAACTTAATTTAAAAATTAGACGCTTAATTTCAAGAAAGCCTCTACTATAGTTATAGCCTCAAGATTTTTTATTTTATTTTCTAAAGAATCTAAAGTTTCATTCTCATCTATTTGAATTTTTTTCTGAAGTATGTATTCGCCTTCATCATAATTTTCGTTCACAAAATGAATTGTACAACCTGATTCGCTCTCTTTTTCTCTTAAAACTGCTTTATGAACAAAAGAACCATACATTCCTTTTCCACCAAATTTAGGTAATAAAGCTGGATGAGAATTTATTATTTTATTTTTAAAAGTATTAAGTAAATTTTTTTCTATTTTTTTCATATAGCCTGAAAGAAAAATATAATCGATCTTAAATTCTTTCATCAAATTTGTTATTTTTTCATCTATATTTTCATTAGGATATTTTTTAGAATTTATAATAAAATTTGGAATATTGTTTTTTTCTGCTTTTTCTAAAACTTTTGCATTAGAATTATTTGATATAACAAGTACAACTTGAGCATTTAAAATTTCATTTTCACAGGCCTTATTTATAGTATCAAAGCCACTACCATTATATGAAGATAATATTCCAATTCGTTTCATTTTTATATCCAATATCAATTTATTTTGCGAATTATAACTAAGTTATCCTTTTCTTTTATAAATTAAAAACAAAAATTATTATGCATTATTAATATTTTATTTATAATTTATAAGTAGAATTCTTCAATTTTAAAATATAGGAGAAAGAATGAAAAGAATTTTATTTTCAATTTTGTTATTTGTTGCAACTTTTGCTAACGCTTTAAATATTGGTGATGCTACACCAACATTTGAGATTAAAGATCAATTTGATAAAAAACATGTAATTGCTAGTGATACAAAAACTATTTTAGTTGCTGCTGATAAAGATACAAGTACAATATTAAAAGAATATTTTTTAGCTAAAGATGCTAATTTTTTAACTACTAATAAAGCTTACTATGTAGCTGATATTTCAGGAATGCCAAGTCTAATTGCAAAATTCTTTGCTTTACCAAAAATGAAAGATTATCCATTTTCTGTACTTTTAGTTGATGAAGAACAAACAAAAGCATTTACTAAAAAAGAAGATAATATTACAGTTTATACTGTGACAAATGGGAAAATATCTGATATTAAATACGTAAAAGATGCTGCTGGATTAGATTCAGTATTTAAATAAAAATTACTAGCGTTAGCTAGTAATTTTTACATATTCAATAATTAAAACACAAATTAAAACTCTCTCTAAATAAACCTATTACACTATTCTTTAATGCCCTAAGCCTTTGCTACTTTTATCCTTTGAGCATGTGTTAATGCAATTGCAATTGCATCTGTTATATCTAAAGGTTTTATCTCTTTTTTTATTCCAAGTAATCTTTTTACCATAAAAGCCACTTGCGTTTTATCTGCTTTTCCATTTCCTGTAACGGCTTTTTTTACTTGAAGTGGAGTATATTCAGCAAAGTTTCCAAATTCTTGAAGGATTTTTAATGAAATTGCACCTCTAAATTGGGCAAGCTTTATTACTGTTTTTGGATTAAAAGCATAAAACATATCTTCAATTGAAACTTCATCAATTTTATGTTTACTAAAAATCAAATCAAATCCCTCTGTCATCTCTACTATTTGCTCTTGAAGGATTTTTGTTTTGATTTTAATTAAGCCTGCTTCAACAAGCTTTATTTCTCTTCCATTTTTCTCTACTATTGCGTATCCACAATTAATTGTTCCGGGGTCTATACCTAAAATTTTCAACTTTTCACATTTCCTATTGTTTAATGTTTTCACATATAAAGATGCCTACATAATGGTCAGTTTTACATAAATATTCACTTAAAAGGATTTACTTTTTCACATATTAATCCTTTTTTATTCACAGGGAAAAAACTTTTAATTTAAATTTAGATATAATCTATACAATTTATAAATAAAGAGTACGTATTTAATGACAAGCAAAGAGTTTTTAACAATTATTGAAAAAGAAGCTAATCCAGCTGATTACAAAAAATATTTAAAACAACTATCATATAAAAAAATTTCATCTGATGACAATATTGCCGTTTTTGAAGTTTCTAATAAATATATAGCTTCTTGGATAAAAAGTAAATACACTCAAATTATCCAACATTGTTTTGAAGTTTATGATGGAACAAAGCCTGATGTAGAAATAAAAATTGCAGGCGAGAAAAAAACTAAAAAAGAGATTATCTCTGAAAAAGCTAAAAATGAAACAGCTGAGAGTACTATTCTAAATCCATCTTATACCTTCGATTCTTTCGTAGTAGGAACCTCAAATCAGATGGCATATAATGCTTCTTTAGCTGTTGCTAATAAGCCAGGTGTTCAATATAATCCATTATTTTTATATGGTGGAACTGGACTTGGAAAAACTCACCTTTTGCAAGCAATTGGAAATAATTCAATTGAGCATGGGAAAACTGTAATATACGTTACTATTGAACAGTTTATGAATGATTTTACTTTTTCAATAAAAAATAAAAATATGGAACATTTTAGAAGTAAATATAGAAAATGTGATGTTTTACTAATTGATGATATTCAATTTTTAAGTGGAAAAGAACAAACTCAAGAAGAATTTTTCCATACATTTAATGAACTTCACAATGCAAAAAAACAAATTGTAATGACCTCAGATAGGCTTCCTTCTCAGATAGCAGGGCTTGTTGATAGATTAAAGTCAAGATTTGAATGGGGATTAACAGCTGATATTCAACTTCCAGGTCTTGAAACTAAAATTGCAATTATTGAAAAGAAGTCTGAATTAAATGGAATTCATTTATCAAGAGAGATTATAAACTATATTGCTACAAACCTTGATAACTCAATTAGAGAAATTGAAGGTGTTTTAATTAGAATAAATGCTAGTGCATCTTTACTTAATCAAGAAATAAATTTAGAACTTGCACAAAATTTATTAAAAGAACAAATAAAAGAGAAAAAAGAAAATATAAAATTACCTGATATTATAGCACTTGTAGCTACAGAATTAAATATTAAACCAAGTGATATAAAATCTAAAAAAAGAACAGCAACAGTTGCAAATGCAAGACGAGTTGTAATATTTTTGGCAAGAGATTTAACACATAATTCAATGCCTGATATTGCTAAGTTTTTAGGAATGAAAGATCATAGTTCTATTTCAAAGAATATTCAAAAGACAAATGAATTGATGGAAACAGATGAAAACTTTAAATTAATCATTCAAAATTTAAAAAATAAAATCATACATTAAGGAAATGGAAAAATAAGTTTAAGACGAAAGTGTGAAAAGGTGTGAACTATTAGTTCTTTTTATTCACAGGTATAAAAGCCTACTGAGTAAGCTCTAGAATAATATTTTCATCTTTTCACATGGTCTACTACTTCCACTACTTAAATATAAATAATAGGAGCTAATAAAATGAAGTTCATAATAACAAAAAGCATATTTGAGAATATAATCTCATCAATGCAACCATTCTTAGAAAAAAAAGATGCAAGTTCAATTACTTCACATATATATCTTGAAGTAAATGATGAAAAATTAATATTAAAAGCCACAGATTATGAAATAGGCTTAGAATGTAATATTGAATCTATAACTGAAGCTATATATGGAAAAGCTACAGTAAATGGTTCTAATTTACTAGGTATTATTAAAAGATTAAAAGATTCAGATATTGTAATTGAAACAACTGATAATAATCTAGTAATAAAACAAAACAAATCAACATTTAAGTTACCTATGTATGATGCAGATGAATATCCAAGTTTAATTTTAAATGATAATTTAAATCATCTAGATATTTCTACTATTAATTTAATTAATTCTATTAGAAAGATTACACCTGCTATTGATAATAACAATCCTAAATTTGAATTAAATGGTGCATTAATAGATATTAAAAATTCAAAAATAAATTTTGTTTCTACTGATACTAGAAGATTAGCAATTTCATTTTTACAAAATATTACAAATGATGAAGCTCAATTTATTATTCCTAAAAAAGCCATAATTGAAATACAAAAACTATTTTTAGATGATGCAAATATTTCATATGATGAAAATAATTTAATCATATCAAATAAAAATATGAAATTTTTTACAAAATTAATAAATGGAAAATTTCCAGATTATGAAAGAATCATACCTGCAAATTTAAAATACAATTTATCAATTCCTAAAAATGTTTTAGTAGAATCAATTAAATTAGTAACATCTTTATTTTCAAATATTAAAATTACATTTCAACCAAATTCAATAATATTTGAATCACTTGATGAAGATACAGAATCAAAAACTCAAATTGATATTGAATTAAATATAGATTCTGATTTTTATCTTGCAGTTAATGCAAAATATTTATTAGATTTTCTAAGTCAAACTACAAAAGAAAATGTAACTATTGGATTTAACGAATCAAACTTACCATTTTATTTAGAAGATGAAAAATTCTTTACAATAGTTATGCCAATAGTTTTAGAAAAATAGAAAGAAAAAAGGAAACCAATAATGAGTCAAGAACAAGAGTACGGCGCTAGTAATATTAAAGTTTTAAAAGGTCTTGAAGCTGTTAGAAAAAGACCAGGTATGTATATTGGTGATACTAATGTTAACGGTTTACATCACTTAGTATACGAAGTTGTAGATAACTCAATTGATGAGGCTATGGCTGGATATTGTAATAATATTAAAGTTACTATGACAAAAGATCATTGGGTTAGAATTGAAGATAATGGACGAGGTATTCCAACAGCATATCATGAAGGCGAAAAAATGTCTGCTGCAACAGTTGCTTTAACTGTTCTTCATGCAGGTGGTAAATTTGATAAAGATACCTATAAAGTATCTGGTGGATTACATGGGGTTGGGGTTTCTGTTGTAAATGCTCTTTCTGAAGAACTTAAAATGACTATCTACCGTGAAGGAAAAATTCATTATCAAGAATTTTCAAAAGGTATTCCTAAATCTCCTTTAGTAGTAACAGGAGATGCACCTAGAAAAACAGGAACTACTATTGAGTTTTTAGCAGATGATACTATTTTTGAAGTAACAACATTTGATTTTGCTACTTTAGCAAGAAGATTTAGAGAAGTTGCATACTTAAATTCATTTATTTCTATAACTTTAGAAGATGAAATTCATAAAATAAAAGAAGTTTATCATTTTGAAGGTGGATTAAAACAATTTGCTGAAGATATAAATAAAGATACTCCTGTTTCAGATGCAGTTGCATTTCAAGATAGAGTTGATGATGTTGAAGTTGATATTGCAGTTATGTATAACACAACATATACAGAAAAAACACTTTCTTTTGTAAATAATATTAGAACAATTGATGGGGGAACTCATGAAGCTGGTTTTAAAGCCGGACTTACAAGATCAATTGTTAAATATGTAAATAACAACGCAGCAGCAAGAGAAAAAGATACAAAAATTACAGGTGATGATGTAAGAGAAGGTCTTATTGCAATTATTTCTGTAAAAATTCCAGAACCTCAATTTGAAGGTCAAACAAAAGGAAAACTTGGATCTTCTTATGTAAAACCTATTTGTCAAAAATTAACATCTGAAGTATTAGATAAATATTTTGAAGAAAATCCTACTCAAGCAAAAGCTATTATGGATAAAGCTTTAATGGCAGCTCGTGGTAGAGAAGCTGCTAAAAAAGCAAGAGATTTAACTAGAAAAAAAGATGCAATGACAGTGGGAACTCTTCCTGGAAAACTTGCAGAGTGTCAAAGTAAAGATCCTGCAATTAGAGAATTATATCTAGTGGAAGGGGATTCAGCTGGTGGATCTGCAAAACAAGGTAGAGATAGAGTTTATCAAGCAATTTTACCACTAAAAGGTAAGATTTTAAATGTTGAAAAATCAAGACTTGATAAAATTTTAAAATCTGATGAAATTAGAAATATGATTACAGCTATGGGTTGTGGTATTGGTGAAGATTTTGATGAAGAAAAAGTAAGATATCATAAAGTAATTATTATGACCGATGCCGATGTTGATGGGGCTCACATTCAAACTTTACTTTTAACTTTCTTCTTTAGATTTTTAAGACCAATTATTGATAAAGGCTATTTATATATTGCACAACCACCTTTATATCGATATAAAAAAGGTAAAAACGAAATTTATCTAAAAGATGATAATGCTTTACATAACTATTTAATTGAAAATGGTTTAGAAGTATTTGAATTTAAAGGTTTAGGATACAACGATTTAGTTGATTTATTTAAAACAGTATCTAGATATAGAGGTATGCTAACTCAATTAGAAAAAAGATATTCTTTAGTAGAAGTTTTAAAACATTTAATTGAAAACTCAGATTTAGTAAAACTTGAATTTTCTGCTTTATACCAAGTTGTTAAAAATTATTTAGAGGACAAAGGTTATAATATTTTATCAAAAACTATAACTGATGATAGAATTCAGCTATTTGTTCAAACAGGAGCAGGTCTAGAAGAGCTTATTATTGATGATGAGTTATTTGCATCACCTTACTTCTCAGAAGCTACTTACATCTACAATAGACTAGTAGAAAGAGATATCTCAATGTTTGAGGGCAGAGATTTAGTTGAAATTCTTGATGAAATTGAAGGTTTAGCTAAAAAAGGCGCTTATATTCAAAGATATAAAGGTCTAGGAGAAATGAACCCAGAGCAACTTTGGGAAACAACTATGACACCAGAAGCTAGAAGACTTCTTAGAGTTACAGTAGAAGATGCAGCAATTGCTTCTGATACCTTTACACTATTTATGGGTGATGAAGTAGAACCACGAAGAAACTACATTGAACAACATGCAAAAGATGTTGAACACTTAGACGTTTAGGAATTAAGGAGTAAATATTACTCCTTATGTTCTTCAAGGCTTTTAGCCTAGAAATAAATAGAATAATAAAATCAATCTTTGTATAGTAAAGCTACTCCAAAACCAATAAACGCACCACTTGTTAATTTATTAAAAAGCAAAGAGGCTTTTTTGCTAGTTAGATATTTTGATAATTTAAAAGCAATTAGAGCATAAAAAAATAGAATAATAAATGAAATACCTTCAATAGTAAGAATAAGAGATAAAAATTGAGTAACAAAATTTCTTGAAGGATCTATAAATTGTGGAAACAATGCAGTAAAAAAAGCTATTGCTTTTGGGTTACTTATTCCTATAGTAAAACCTTCTTTAAATAAAGTATAATAGTTTTTATTCTCCATTTTAGAATCTATTTTTTCATTTGAAAAAGGTGTCTTCCAGACTTTTATTCCTAAATATATTAAATAAATACAACCTAGAATTTTCATAGAATAAAAAAGAGTTGGTGATGATAGAATAATAGCTCCTAATCCAACAGCTGAAATGGATGCCAAAATAATCATTGCAAAAAAATTTCCAAAGATATTAGACATAGTTGTTTTATAACCATATTGTAAAGAATTTCTAATAGTAAGTATAACAGCAGGTCCTGGAATTGCAATAATAGTAATTGCTAAGAATAAATATGTTAAATAATCGTTTATCATTTTTAGTTTTCTTCTTATGTTTTTTTAATGATGTTATTATTTATTTTTAGGAAAAATATTTTTAATATAAAAATAAATAGCAATAGGAGTAACTGCAAATAAAAGTATAAAAATTATTGTATTCATTTGACTTTGAATAGCTATAAACATAATGATTCCATAAACTATCATTAGAATAATTTTTGTTTTTTTTTCAAAATCTTTATCTAGTAGATTTTTTAGTTTTTCGTATAAATTCAAAGTTTCTCCTATATAGATAAATAATTATACATATTTTTATAGAAAAAAAAGAATTTTAATAAGCTTTATTTAGCTTTTTTTCATATTTCTTTTGTAAATATTCAAAAAATAATACTGTAATCCAATAAACAATAGCAACTGCTAAAAAACTTTCAAAATATTTAAAAGAACTTGATGCTTCAAGTTGAGCTTTTGCCATGATTTCTGGAACTCCTAAAGTAAATGCTAATGAGGTACTTTTTAATAAATCAATAAAATTATTCATTAGTGAAGGAATTGCTACCCTAAAAGCCTGAGGTAATATAATATAAATAAAAGCTTGCAGCCTAGTCATTCCTAATGATTTTGCTGCTTCAAATTGTCCATTATCAATTGAAGCTATTGCTCCTCTTATTGTTTCTGCCATATAAGCTGAAAAATGTAAAGACAATCCAACAACAGAGGCTGTATATGCATCAAGAGTATTGAACATAGGAAAAATTTGAGGTAATCCATAATATAGTAAAAAAAGTTGTACTAAAAGAGGGGTTGCCCTAAAAAAAGATATGTATACATTAAAAATTTGACTTAGTATTTTAATTGAAAATGTTTTTGTAATTGCGATTATTAAAGCAATTACCAAAGCAATAGCACCAGAAATTAGTGCCATGCTTAAAGTAATATCAATATATTTAAGAAGTATAGGAAAGATTCCTAAAGTATAATCTAAATCAAAAGAGTTCATTATTTATTTGTAATATCCATATTAAACCATTTTAGTGAAATTTCTTTCAACTTTCCATCTTTTCGTAAAGCACTAAGTGCAGTATTTACATCTTTTAAAAGTAAGTTATTTTCAGATTTTAAAAATGGAAATGCATTTGAAAGCACTCTAATTGGAGAACCAACAATTTTAAGTGGTAAATTAGCTTTTTTAATTGATTCAACCGCTGAAGTTCTATCTTCAATATAAGCATCAATTCTTTTTAATTTAACATCATTTTGGAAACCGTTACCATCATAAGAAATAATTTCTATTTCATTATTTGTATCAAATTCTCGAATTATATCAGCATAATTAGTTCCAAGACCAACACCAATTTTTTTACCTTTTAAATCTTCTAAAGAATTAATTGAATTATTGTCTTCATGAACAATAATTTGTGCACCATCATAAACATATGCATCTGCAAAATCATATTTTACAGTTCTTGCATCAGTTTTTGTAATTTGGTTTGAAATAGTATCAATTTTTTTAGTTTCTAACATTCCAAAAAGTCCAGAAAATTTTGCAGTTTTAAACTCGATTGTTACACCAAGGTTTTCTCCAATTGCATTCCAAACATCAATTTCAAAGCCTTTTAACACATCATTTTCATAATATGTAAAGGGAAAGTATCCACCTGAAGTTCCAACTTTAATAACTTTTTTTGCTTCCTCTGATTTTGTTTCATCTATGCAAGCTGTAAATAGTACTGAAATAAGTACTAAAAATAAAAGAAAATATTTTTTCATTTTGTATCCTTTTGTAAAATTAAAATTTATTTTGACATAAAAAATCATAATAGTTGATTAAAATACTTCTATATTTTAAAATTTTAATAAAAAGTCCATTTTCAGGCTACTAAAAAGTATTTTTATTCTTAAAAAACTATTCTATACTAAAATACTATTGTATATTTGAGTAATTTATTTTTATTAATCTTTAGAATATATAAAAATACTATCTATAATTTAATATATTTTTAAAAAGTTTATTATAATAATAGTAGCAAAAGTTTTTCAAAAAAGCTATTTTATTTTATAGACATATAACTCTTCATATCATATAATCCAAAACTCAAAATAAAAACAACACAAAAAGAGAATCATGATAGAATTAATTAATATATCAAAAAGTTATCCAACAAGTGAATTATATAGTGACCTAAATTTACGTTTAAATGCAGGTGATAAAGTAGGACTTGTAGGAAGAAATGGTACTGGAAAATCAACTTTATTTAAACTAATATTAGGTGAAGAACATCAAGATGCAGGTGAAATTAAATTTCCAAAAGCTTATAGAATTGGTACTTTAAAACAATATTTTAACTTCACAGAAAAAAGTTTAATTGATGAAACAGCCTTAGCTTTAAGTGAAGATGATAAATATGATATTTATAAAGCTGAAAAAATACTTTTTGGACTTGGTTTTACTTTAGATGATTTAGAAAAAGATCCAAAATCTTTTTCAGGTGGTTTTCAAATTAGAATAAATCTAGCAAAACTTCTTTTAACTGAACCTAATATGCTTTTACTTGATGAGCCTACAAACTACTTAGATATTTTATCTATTAGATGGCTTAAAGCTTTTTTAAAATCTTTTCCTGGAGAAGTGATTTTAATTACTCATGATAGAGATTTTATGGATAGTGTTTGTAGTCATACTTTAGGGATTGTTAGAAAAAGTGCTATGATAATCCCAGGTGGAACAAGAAAGTTTTATGAGCAAATTGCAGCGAATGAAGAACATCATGAAAAACAAAAAATTGCCCAAGATAAAAAAATAAAAGATTTAGAAGAGTTTATTGCTAAAAATAAAGCAAGAGCGGCAACAGCAACCCTTGCCCAATCAAAAGTTAAGATTTTAGAAAAAATGGATATTTTAGAAGATATACAATTTGATTCAAATCTTAACTTTGATTTCAATTACAAAGATACCTCTGCAAAATTTTTAGTAGAAGTTAAAGATTTAAGTTTTGGTTATAGTGCTGATAATATACTTTTTGAAAATATAACTTTTGCTCTATCTAGAGGTGAAACAATTGGAATTATAGGAAAAAATGGAAAAGGTAAATCAACGCTTTTAAATGTAGTTGCTGGAGAATTAGAACAACTAAGTGGAAGTGTTAATTTTCATCCATCTTGTGAATTCGGGCATTTTGGCCAAACAAATATTTCTCATCTTAATCAAAATAATACAATCATGGATGAAATTTATAGTGTAAATCATAAACTTCCAGAAGCTCTTATTAGAAGTATTTGTGGACTTATGATGTTTAGTGGTGATAATGCTAAGAAAAAAATATCACTTCTTTCAGGTGGCGAAAAATCAAGAGTTATGCTTGGTAAAATTATTGCTCAAGATGTAAATTTACTTTTCCTTGATGAGCCTACAAATCATTTGGATATTGATTCAATTGATGCCTTAACTAATGCAATAAAAGCCTTTGAAGGTTCTTGTATGATTGTAACTCACTCAGAAGAATTATTAAGAGCTGTGTGTGATAGATTAATTGTATTTACAAATGACGGTGCTTTATATTTTAATGGAACTTATGATGAGTTTTTAGAAAAAATTGGTTGGGAAGATGATGATGGAAGTGAAAAAAAGAAAGTTGTAAAACCAAAAAGAACAAAAAAAGAGATAAAAAAATTAAGAGCTGCTATTGTTATAGAAAAAAGTAAAACAACAGCACCAATAAAAAAAGAGATAGAAGAGCTTGAAGCTATAATTCCTTCTTTAAGTGGAAAACAAAAATCTCAAAAGAGTACAGAATTACTTGATTTACAAAATAGACTTGAAAAGCTAAATGAAGAGTTTGATATAAAATTAAATGAGGTTTAGTTTTAAGTAAATATTGCAATATGTCATATAATTTAAGCAAATAAAAAATTTATTCTATACTTTTAAAAATATTTAGAGGTATAAAATAAATGAAAACTTGTGGAATAGAATTAAAAGCAAATAATATGATATTAGTTGTATTAGAAGATAAAAAATTTATAGATTTAAAAACAAAAAAAATTACACTTGAAGATGATGAAAATCAAAATGACATTAGGAGTTTTTGTAATGATTTTTTATTGTTTTTAGAACAAAATAAAATAGAAAAAGTATTTATCAAAAAACGTGCAAAAAAAGGAAACTTTGCAGGTGGAGCAGTTACTTTTAAGATGGAAGGCTTAATTCAATTAAATCCACTTTGTGAAGTACAATTATTATCAGCCCAAGCAATTAGTTCTTTTGAAAAGAAAAATGAAATAGAATTTCCAAAGGGCTTAAAAAAATATCAAGAACAAGCATTTTTAGTAGCTATGTCGAAAGTATAATAATAGGCTTTTGCCTATTATTTTATTTTAAAAACTGAATTACAAGAGGTAAAAATATTGCCGTTGCAATTCCACTTAAACCCATAGCAAGTGCTGCAAAAGCTGCTGTTTTCTCTCCCATTTCTACAGCTCTAGCTGTTCCTATTCCATGTGAAATTAAACCTAAAGCAAAACCTTTTGAAGTGTCTTTTTTTATTCTCATAATCCTAAATACGATACTACCAAATAGTGCTCCTATGATTCCTGTTATAATTACAAAGCCAACAGCAAGTGAAGGGATAGCTCCAATTTGTTCAGATGTAATAATTGCAATTGGGGCAGTAATTGATTTTGTAGCCATTGATAATATAGTACTTAGTTGCGCATCTAAAACCCAAAGAAGACCAAGGGCAATTACAATTGAAAATGTCCCAGCAATAAATAATGTTAAAACAATTGGCCAAAAAATTGCTTTTATAAATTTCAAATTTTTATAAAGTGGCAAGGCTAGTGCAACAGTTGCAGGCCCTAAAAAGAAATGAATTATTTCAACTGATTTAAAATACTCTTCATAAGATTTTCCACTTAGTAACAATGCTGCCATAATACTTATATAGGCAATTATAATTGGCTGTAAAAGTGTATGTTTATTTGCTTTTTCATAAATAATTATTCCAAGTTTATATGCACCTAAAGTTAATATTAACCAGGTCATTGGAGTTGTGGTTACATATTGTATTACTGCATCAAAGTTCATTTTTATTTGCCCTTTTTAGATTCTTTTTTTCTTGTTTTTTTAGAATGCTTTTCTCTTTTCTTATTGTTAAAATATCAATAAATTTAGCAGAAAAAGCTAAGGCAATAATTGTTCCAAAAAACAAGGAAATAATGATTGCCCAGAACTCTTTAAATATAACATCTGCTTGGGTAATTATTCCCATGGCTGCAGGAATAAAAAGAAGAGGTAAATATCTTAAATGCAAAGAAACTGCATTATCAAGTGACTCAAAACTTTTATTTCTAATTATTAAAAATATAAGTAATAAAACCATTCCAATAACAGGCCCTGGAACAATTAGCTCAAAGAATCTAACAAAACACTCACCTAGAAATTGAAAAATTAGTAGTAAAATAATTCCTTTTAACATCTAATTCTAGTCTTTAAATAGTTGGTAAATAGAACAAAAATCTTCGTCACCTTTACCATCCTTTTTCATTTTTGCAAATAATTCTTTTGGCACGGCTGCTGTATATAAAGGCTGATTTAAACTATATGCTAAAGCTTGTAGCGTATGTAAGTCTTTATAAATTGCATTATTTGAAAAATGTGCAGAAAAATCTTCTTCAATTAGTTTTTGAGTTTTTGCTTTTAAAACAAGTGATTGTCCACCCCCAACACCTAATATTTCTAAAAGTTTAGACTTTTCAATATCACAAGCCTCACCTAAAGCTGTACACTCAGCTAGTGTAGCCATAAATGAACCTAAACAAAGATTATTTATAAGTTTCATTTTTGAAGCTTGCCCTTCTTCTTTCAAATAAAAAATCTCTTTTCCAATTTTTTCTAAAAGTGGTTTGCACTCTTCATAAGTTTCTTTTTTTCCTGAAGTTACAATAGTTACTAATCCTTGTAAAGCAGGAGCTACACTTCCAAAAATTGGTGATTCTAAATATTCTCCACCTTTTTCATTTATTCTTTGATGAAAAGTTAAGACTTGTTCAAAATGATTTGTTGTAAGGTCAATGATTGTTTTACCCTCTAAAGGGGCAGATAAAAGTCCATTTTCCATACTCAAAATATTTTCCACTGCATTTGATTCAAATAAACACATAAAAATCACATCACATTGTTCAACTAGTTTTTTTGGGTTATCTACAATTTTATATCCTAAGTGTTCAACTTTTGATTTTGTTCTATTATAGACTTTTATCTCTTCACCCATATCAGTTAATCTTTTTGCAATTGCACTTCCAAGGTTTCCTAATCCAATAAATCCTATTGACATATTTATCCTTTTTATTTAATCTATTTAAGATTATAGTAAAAACTATTAAAAATAATTGAAAAAATAATTGAAATAGGTCTAGATAAAGGAATTATTCAGAAAAGTAAATATATCTAAAAATTTAAATTTAATATTAATCTAAAAGATTATGTTTAAATTAATACTTGTCTTATAAAAGACTCATTATAATTAAATCTTGAATATTCTTATCCTAAGGTGATGAATTATAATGAAAACAAAAGAAGATCAATTAGATATTGCAAAAAACACGAATTGTGAAAAAATTCTACATAGTTTACATGATTCAAAATATATGAATGTAAGGCGAGCAGTTGCTAGAAACCCAAATATTTCAGATACTACTGTAAATATTTTATTAAGAGACCCAGTTTTAAATGTAAGTTATATGGCTTCAAAAAATAGTAAATGTTCTCAAAATAGAGATTTTTCAAATACTTTTATTTCTGAATGTGTTCTTTGTGAAGATGATGAAAGATATTTAGATTGTGTAAGTTGTGAGAGAAAAAATTAGAATTTATTTTATTTTAACACTTTAGTGCCTAAAATTTTGATTATTTTTGAAAAATTCTTCTACTTTATCTGTATAGGCATAAATTTTGCCACTTCTTTTCATATATGAATTTACAATATGGTAACCATGATTTAACGCAGCTGCTATTGACCCACCTGTATTAAATGCAATATCTCCTGCTACATACATTCCATCGATATTAGTTTTATAGTGCTCATCATATAAAGGATTTCCTTTTTCGTCAGTTTTTATTCCAACTTTTTTAAGAAAATCAATAGGAGCAGTTCCTCCAATTGCATATATTACTCTGTCATAAATAGTATAGTAACCATCATCGAAATTTACTTTTACTTTTCCATGTTCATTTTCAACAGATTCAATATCTGTATTCATTCTAAGTCTTAGTTTTTCTTGACCATTATGTTGATATAAAATATCTTCATTTTCAGGGTTTAATCTTGTAAAATCTGATTTTCTATATACTAAAGTTACTATGTTATTTTCATCAGCTAATTCATAAGCATATTCAGCTGCACTATTCCCTCCTCCAACTACTAAAATCTTTTCACCTTCTGAACAATTATCAAGATTAAAATTTACGTATGACTTGATTGAAGGTGGAATTTTGTAAGAAGGCTTATTAGGTTTACCCATTTTTCCAATAGTTATTACAACTGCTTTAGCTTTAAATCCTTGTGTTGCGGTTGATATTAAAAAACAATCTTCTTTTTCATTTTTAATTATATTTTCCACTTCAGTATTAAAAGCTGTATCAATTTTTTCTTCATCTAAAAGTTGATCAAAAAAGTCTAAAGTAGTCTCTTTTGTTCCATCCATAAAAGGAATGTTGCCTTCTATATCAATTGTTTGACCTTTCCAGTCTTTATCAACTCTTTTATTATCTTTATAAAATTTTCTTATAGTACTTGAATGGTTATCAGCTTTATCAATAAGTAAGATATTTTCAACACCATGAACCGCTGCTTCAATGGCTGTACCAATTCCTCCTGGACCACCACCAATGATGGCAATATCGTAAATTATATTCATAATTGTCCTTATAGAATCTGAAATTTTATAACATTATACTATAAATATTTCTTATGAAGAAATCCAAAAAATCTATTCAAAAAATTATCTAAATAATTGTAAGTAAAATTTGGATAAAATGGCATTTCGTAACAAAAAAATTAATAAAGACTAAAAAAAGTCAAAAGGTTATAAAAGAATGAAATATGGTGAAAAAGAGATTTTAGAGTTTGATATAAATAAAGAAGAGAACTTCTGGCCAAATACAAATGAAAAAAAATATACTATAAATATTGAACTTCCTGAGTTTATGGCAAAATGCCCAAGAAGCGGTTATCCTGATTTTGCAACAATAAAATTAGAGTATATTCCAAATAAATTAGTTATTGAATTAAAAGCTTTAAAACTTTATATAAATTCATTTATGAATAGAGAAGTTTCTCATGAAAATACAGCAAATGAGATTTTTGATACTTTATATGAAAAATTAGCTCCTAGATATATGAAAGTTATTGCTGATTTTAAACCACGTGGAAATGTTCATACGGTTATTGAAGTAGATAGCGAAAAAATGTAAGGTGAAATCTTGGAGAGATTAGTTACATCAGCACAAGCTGCCCAAATATTAGGACTATCCCTTCAAGGAGTTCATTATAGAATTAAAAATAATCAACTAAAATCTATTAAAAAATCTGGTAAAACATATGTATATATAAGTGAGTATGTAAATAACAATGACAATAATACAGAAGCAAAAGTTGAGTTAAAAGAAGAAATATATACTCATCATCAAGAAATGCTAAAAGGAAAAGATGAACAAATTGTTTTATTAAAACAATCTATTAAATGGATGAAAAAACAATATGGTTCTGAAATCTCTAGATTAGAAAAAAATCAAAAAAGAATTATTGGCGTTTTTAATAGAGAAATAGAACTACTACAAAGTGCATTTAATGAAATGCGCTCAATATACAAACCTCAAATAGTAATGCAAAACCAAGAAAATCAAGAAAATCAAGAGCAAGAAGAAAATAAAAATCATAAAGAAGAAAATAGTAAAAAAGAAGATTTTATAACACTAAGAGATTTTACAATCTATTTAAAAAGATATAATAAAAATGAAAAAGATATAAAATTAATAGTCTTAAAAGCTATTCAAAATAGGGATAATAGATTTATTTATAATAAAAAAGATAAAAAACTTTTAATTTTAAATGAAGATTTTTCAGATTTGATTTAGAAGGATTGAATAAGAGGTAAGCTATGAACAATGAAGACTTGGATCATTTAATATCTATATGTAAAGATTTACATATATTATATGTTGAAGACAATGATGAAGTACGATTACAAACGTCAAAAATGTTAAGTATTTATTTTAAGCAAATAACTCAAGCTGTAAATGGGAAAGTGGGCTTAGAAAAGTTTAAAAATAACAAAATTGATGCCGTTTTTACTGATATAAATATGTCCGTAATGGATGGAATCTCTATGATAAAAGAAATAAAAAAAATAAATTCTCAAATTCCTATCATTATATTTTCTGCTTATGATAATAAAGAATACTTTTTATAAACAATAGAATGTGGAATAGATGGGTATATCTTAAAACCTTTTAGATTTGAAGAAATAAAAAAAGTGCTTGCTAAAATAGCTCTAAAGATAATTGATTTAGAAAAAGTAGATACAAAAATAGAATTAATAGATGGTTTTTATTGGGATAAAGTAGAGAAAATTCTTTATCAAAAAGATAAAGAAATATATCTTACAAAAAAAGAGTCTAAACTTTTTCAACTTCTAGCTTCAAGTAGACACAAAATTGCAAGTTCTGAAGAAATAGAAATAGAACTTTTTGATGATGATAACTATAATGATAATAAAAGAGTTAGAAGTCTTCTTTCTAGGCTTAGATGTAAAGTTGGATGTGATTTAATGCATTCTGTTTATTCTGAAGGATATAAGTTGAATTTGGCAAAAAAATGTTAAAAAAAGTAGAGTGGTTTGAACAAATTTTTAATAATAGTGGAGTAGGTATTTTTATAGTAGATAAAGATAGAAATATACTTGAAGCAAATGAAGCAATGTGTACAATGTTTGGCTATAAATATGAGGAATTAATTAATAAATCAACAGAATTTTTACATATAGACAAAGCTTCATATGATAATTTTGCAAAAGTAGCTTTTGACAAAGTATTAAACAATGAATCTCTCAATCTTGAATATATGTTTAAGCATAAAAATGGGAATACTTTTTGGTTAAAAATTGCAGGAGATTCTGTTAAATTGAATAAAGAAGTATTATGGACAACTACAGATATTACACAAAGAATAGAAGCAGAAGAAAGAATAAAATATCTCAATGAAGGATTAAATAAGGAGATAAAACAGCAAGTAAAAGTTTTAAGAGAAAAAGACAAACAATTACAATATCACGCACGTTTAGCAAAAATGGGAGAAATGCTAAATATGATTACTCATCAATGGAGACAACCCTTATCTGCAATAAGTGCGACTACTTGTTTTATGCTTGCTAAATTATCAGCAAACTCATTTGATCAAAAAGAATTCTCAGAAGAATTAGGACATATAGAAGACTATTCTAAATTTTTATCTAAAACAATAGATGATTTTAGAAATTTTTTTAAACCTAATAAAACAAAGGTTGATACAACTTTAGAAAATATTGTAAATACAACCTTAGCTATAGTTAACCCAATATTAGTAAATAGTAATATTGTTGTAATTAAAGAGTTTGAATGTAAAGAAATTATACATAATTATGAGAATGAAATAGGACATGTAATTCTAAATCTTATTAAAAATGCAGAAGATGTTTTGATTGAAAGAGCTATAGAAAATGCAACTATTAAAATTAGAACATACAAAAAAGACAATAATGCAATTTTAGAAATAAGTGATAATGCAGGTGGAATTCCCCTTGAAATCATAGATAAAATTTTTGATTCTTATTTTTCTACAAAAACAGAAAAACTTGGAACAGGCTTGGGACTTTGTATGTCAAAAACTATCATAGAAGATAATTGTAAAGGAACAATAGGCGTAAGAAATGAAAAAGAAGGCTCCGTTTTCATTGTATCTATCCCTTTATAGAAATATAGACAATTAATAGACAATTCAAATTTTAAATTTTTAAAAAGTTGGACATTTCATAGACACTCTAGGAATATAATGGATTTATTAAATTAAATTCTTAAGGAGGATTTTATGGAACAGCCACTTTTTCTCGAACAGAGAAAGTTAATTAAGAGATGGAATGGACCATGGTCAATTGTTCTAAATACAGCATTTGTTTTAGCATTATTTTATATAAGTTGGTGGATTTTTCAAGACCCTAGAGGTATTATGAGAATGTACACACCTTATGTTGGTTATATGTGGTGTAGATGGCTTTTAGTTATTATGATTTGGATGGCATATGTTTTTGATTTTTGGCCATTTAAAAGAAAATGGTTAAATGATACTCATCCTGTTGTAAAGGGAGTTATTTTAACTACTTTAACAGTTGTCCTTTTTACAGTTGTTTTAAAAGTATTTTTTGAAACAATTTTAGGTGAATACTCAATTGCCTATTTTAGTCCTGCCAGATTAGAAGAATTAGGTATTGTTGAGTTTTATGCCGAAGAATACTCTGCTCAAGCTATTTTGATGTTTGCGGCCATTGCCTCTTGGTTAAGCCCTGCTTGGGTGGTTGCTGCTGAAAATGCTCCTTGGCAAAAGTTAACTCAGCCTGTGAAGGGCTTTACTATTTTAATGTTTACATTTTTACTAAGTATGATAGTTTATTTTGTTGCATTTCACTCTCACATGGCAATATTATTTGATCCTTGGCAACAGTTTACAGCAATTACTCCCCCATGGTGGGAAGATTTTGCAAATACAGTTCATGGTAATTTTAACATTGCATGGATTATGTGTTGTACTGTTATTGTATGGATGCATGAAACAATTTGGGAACGATATCCATTTTCTCAAATTAAAACTAATTGGTTAAGAAGATTTTCTTCATTTTTTGGAATTATCGCAGTTGCCGTAGCTCTTAGCTTTTTTCTTTATTATGCACAAGAGTTAGTATGGGGAGAAGCAGTTAGAGGAACAAGAAGATTAATGTCTCCTGATTGGCGATGGTTACATGTTGGAGAAATGGCAATATTCTGGTTAGTTCCAGCTTTATTTATGCATTTTTATATGAAAAATGCAATTAATAGTTATTCAAAACCAGTGAATGTTCTTTTACGAACAGTTGTTTCTATCATTGCTGCAGTAATTTTATATTATGTTTATTATAAAACAGCACACTTATTTTTAGGTACTCAAAAAGGTTTTTCACATCCTCAACAATTTCCAATGATACCAATGATTTGGCTTATAAATGTAATGCTTATAAACTATTGGTTTATGGATGGTTGGCCTGGTTGGAAACTTGATAAACGAGAGATAATAAAAGAAGAAGAAAAATATATTGGTGATGAAGTATCTATGACCCCAAAATTTAATTATGGCTTACTTGTTGGTGCTATTGTGGGAGTTATAATTTATTTTGCAATTGTTTATATTTTGCCAGCTTTTGGTAATACATTTACAATATTTTAATTAGAGGAGTATGTTATGAATGAAAATGAAAGTAAAGGAAGAAGAGATTTCTTAAAAGGGACTGCTACAGGGATAGGTTTAGGTACTTTGGCCTCTATGGGATTATTTTCTTATTCTCCTCTTAGAGAATTCTTTCTTCCTAAGATAGAAAGAAAATTTGCAGATTTTGGGGCATGTAAAAGTGTAAAAGTAACAAATATATCTGAAACTAGTTGGTTTGATAATGCAACACTTATGGGCGATATAAAGGGTGCTGGTGGTCTTTTAGTAAATCAGTATGATTTTAATTGGGCTCCATTTGGAGATGGTTCAGGTTTAGCAAAAGGTAGTTATGAAAAAGGTATTGCAAAAATCAAACATCTTTTGCCAAATAAATTAGAAGAAGCTTGGGCAATAGCAAAAGAAAATAGTATAAATGCAGATAATGCTGGTGGTTTTTCAGCATTAATTGAGGTTGAAAGATTAGACGGTACAAAGAAAAAATATTTACTTGATACGGGTTGGTCTTATGAGTGGATGGATAAATCTTACAAAAGAGAAGGTATTGATAAAATGCTTGCAAGTGGAGAAATTGATACTTTAATTGTTTCCCATGAGCACTTTGATCACTTCTTTGGTTTTCCTGTTGCTATGAAATACAACCCAAATTTAAAAGTAATTATCCCTGAGGGATTTTATAAAGAGGGATTACAATATATTAAAGACTCTGGACATACAGGAGAGTTGATAGTTGCAAAGAACGGTTTATATGAAATTGAACCAGGATTCTCAACATATGTCTTTAATGTTCCTATCATATGTCGAGTCTTTGGAGAGCAGTCTATTTTTGCAAATGTAAAAGATAAAGGATTAGTGAGTGTAACAGGATGTTGTCACCAAGGTATTATAAAATTTGCAAATACTGCTTACAAAGAACTTAAATACGATAATGACCAGATGTATGGATTATATGGAGGATTACATATTTCACCTTTTGATGATTGGGATCCTAAGTATGATGACCTTGTTATCTCTTTAGGTAAATGGGATTTTAAAAGAGTAGGTTGTAATCATTGTACAGGTCTTTTGACTGCTGAAAAATTTATACGTGCTGGTTATCCAGTTGTAAAAGGTACAGCTCAACATAGGTCTAAAAGTAAGTCTTATCTTGGCAATGGAGATATAATTACATTTGGATAAATTTATAAGTCGAAGTTATTTACTTCGGCTTCTTAGGATAAGTCATGAACATAGATAAATTTTACCCAGCTAAAATAAATGCAGATAGAGAAACCTTTAATGCTATTATGCGGTCTCTTTTGATAAAAGCCAGTTATGATGGGATATTAAAAAGGATTACAGACTATAAAGGTATGTATTTATCTGAAGAGAAACAAGAGTGTTGGACTATTAAATTTGAAAATTTTAAAGGTGTCTTCGGATTAGTTTTGTCAAATGCAGATGAGAAAAAAAATGGATATTTGGGAAAATTTAATTTGTATTATTTTCCTTCTTGTGATGATGAATATCTTTCAAAGTGTTCTTTAGTTGAAGAGTATATTGCAATTGATGAAATTTTTATAGAAAAAGTAAGAGCTTTTTCATCTTATCCAGAATTAACTACAAACTTTTATATTTGTACAATTAGTCTTTTTATTGATAAACAAAAAAGCAGTTTATTTGTGAGTTATGAAGTGCAGAAAAAAGAAAAATCATATACAAAAGATGGGGTAAAAGATATAAAAGATGTTACAAATGAAGAGTATATACTCAAACCTCTTAGTATAGATAAAAACTTTCCTACATTTAGAGTGATGTCCCAATTTTTTAATTTTTTTAATACACTTTTGACTAGGATAAATGGAGAAAAACCTGATTATTTTAGAGCCTATAAAAGTAAAGCAGAAGAAATTCTCTATTCGCAAAATGGTTCTTTTACAAAAGAATATAGTACAAATAATTTAAAACTATTTTTTTCATTAGCTTATGGAGATTTTGATTTTAAAAGTTTGGAAACAAATCTTGAAATAAAAAAAGAATTAAAAAGTACAAATATACTTCTTAGTTATATGAAATATTCAAGCTGGACAACTGTTGATGTAGATTTTAAAAAATATAGTAAAACATTTACTCAAAACAGTTTAAAGCCTAAGTTGATTTTGGTAACAGGATTTTTAGGTTCTGGAAAAACTAAATTTTTACAAAACTATATTGAGTATGAAAATAGTAAAAATAGATTTGTAGGTATTATCCAAAATGAAATAGGAAAAATTGGATTAGATGGAGAGTTATTAGATTATGATTATTCCTTGGTTGAGATTGATGAAGGTTGTATTTGTTGTAGTTTATCAGGACAGTTAAAAGCAGGGATTGCATCACTTATGAAAAATTCCCAGCCTGATACTATCTTAGTTGAGACAACAGGTGTTGCTAATCCTTTTAATTTACTTTCAGAATTAAATGAACTTGAGAATATAATAGAATTTGATTCAATTGTAAGTGTTATTGATGGAGCAAATGCGCTTGAACTTTGGGATAAATATGCAATTTTTAAAGATCAAGTAAGAGCAGCAGATGTAATTTTGCTCAATAAAGTAGATTTGCTAAGTGAAGAAGAAATAGAACAAGTAGAAAATTTATTGTTAAAAAACAATAAATGTGCAAATATTATAAAAACCGTAAACTGTGATATAAATCCGACTAGCATATTTAACTCCTCAAAGTTGATTAAATCAAGTACTTCTCATATAGGAATGATGTTTACAGAGGATACTCCACAAGAAAGAACACATATCCAAGATGGAATATCTAGTAAAAAAGTAGATATATTAGAGCCTATAGATAAAAATCTTTTTAAAATATACCTTGAAGCTATTCCAAAAGATATTTTTAGAATCAAAGGAATAGTTGAGTTTACAAACAACGATAATCAATTTGTAGTTCAATTTGTAAATGGAAAATATGAGTTTTTAGAAATAGAAAAAAGAAAAGGAAAGGATAACTTTTTAGTATATATTGGTAAAGATATAGATAAATATAATTTGATATTAATTAGTAGTTTTAAGACTTGATTTAAAAGTAATTAACACAGACACTGAGTATTCATTAACTTTAAATCTCAAATTAAGATAATTATTGATATTATTAAAAAAAGGATTTAAATGAAAATTATTAAAGGATGGGCTCCTCCTTTAGGATTAGGATGGGGAAAATGGACTCCAATTTATACTCATGTAGGGAATATAGGATTTAAAGTTTCTTTTGTTTCAGAATCTGATACAGAATCAATTTTTAATATTCAGATACTAGAGGGTGGAAAATCTATTCCTAAAAGTTATGTTGGTCCCATAAGTAATATAAAAGTTCGTTCTGATGATTGTATTTGTAAAACAAAAGTTAGATTTAAAAGCCATTTTTCTGGTCAAAATATTAGAATAGAGGTATCATAGTGTTAAGAACAAGTTTAGTTATAGTTTTATTTGCAGCTTTTTTTACTGGTTGTTATAATAAACAAGAAAATATTGAATATACAAATCATTTTTTTATAATTGATAAAAGATTAACTTTACAAAAAGAGGATATAGAAGATATTAAATATATAAAGAATGATGAAGGTTTATATAATGTAGATTTAATTCTAAAGAAAAGAGGATTAAATAAATTAAAATACCTATTTAAAAACTCTATTGATAAACATTTTGGAATGATTATCAATAATAAAATAATTCAATTTAATATACCTATAGTTGAGAACATTTTTGAAGAAAGTGGAATACTAAATAATAAAGAAATACACTTCCAATTTGATGAAATACAGACACTATATTTCTTAAAAAGTTTTGATGTGAAATTTAAAAAATAATTGAAAGTTCTATCTATAATAAAAAAAGAAAGTATTATATATGACTAGCTTAATATTTCGGAAAAACTTTAATTTAGGAACAGAACTCCACGTCTCTTGAAACTTTATTTATATTGGTTTATATACTTTTGAAGAAATGGAACCTTTGGATTTTGATAATGGAATGATTCCTGATTATATTAAGCATTTTAAAAGTTATCTGAAAAAGTTTTTGAAGAGCCTATGAGCTAATTCATAGTACTCTTCTCCAGATACCCAAACACACCAAAAGAAGAGGTGCCTTGCTATGTTCCCATCCTGGGGCATTGTCTCTAAAAATGATTGTAAGGGTCTAAAGAAGAGCATAAAAAATATCTAAATATTCTTTGTGCTTCTCTTTTAAGCTTGTTATTATAGCTTAAGAAGCTTAAACTTCCTATAAAAATGGCTTCTTGACATAAGATTTTAAAAGAGTATAATTCTTGCCTAATTTTAAAAGAAGAGTAATAAATTGCCAACAAACTATAATCTAACAGCTATTTTTTCACTAATTATTGCAATGTTTATCTGGGGTAGTTCTTTTATCGGATTAAAGCTAGCTATGGTCGATTTGGGAGAATTCACAGTAATATTTTTAAGAATGCTAAGTGCTTCATGTTGCTTTTTATATTTTATAAAAGGCTTTTTAAAATATGATTTTACAAAAAGTGATATTAAGTACATTTTACTTTTAGCTTTATTTGAACCTTGTTTATATTTTATTTTCGAAGCAAAAGCATTACTATATACTTCCGCATCTCAAGCTGGAATGATTACTTCCTTAATGCCTATAATAACTGCAATGGCAGCTGGGTATTTCCTAAAAGAAATTGTAAGAAAACAACTGATTTTTGGCTCTTTAATAGCAATGATTGGAGCTATTTGGCTAAGTCTTCATGCAACATCAAGTTTCAACGCCCCAAATCCGATACTAGGAAATTTTTTAGAACTTTGTGCAATGTTTTGTGCTTCTGGATATACAATTACAGCTAGGTATTTAGTTGATAAATATTCTGCAATTTTTATAACAGCAATTCAAGCTTTTATTGGAACAATATTTTTCTTTCCATTTTTTATATATGAATATTTTACAAAACCTATGGTTTTCACAGTTGAGGCAATGTCTTGGGTTTTATATTTAGGAATAGTAGTAACACTTGGTGGTTATGGTTTATATAATTTTGCATTAACAAAAATCAAAGCTTCTAAAGCTGCTATGTTTATAAATTTTATTCCTATTTCTACTCTTATTTTAGCTTTTTTAATACTTGGAGAAGAGCTTTCTATTGAAGAATTAATAGCTTGTACAATAATCCTTTCAGGAGTAATTCTTTCTCAAATTTCATTTAAAAGATTTAGAAGAAAAGCTATTTGATATATTTAATTCTCTTTTCTTCGGCTTTCTTATCTGCCACCCTCTTTCCTTTAGGAAGTGAGGCTCTTTTTATTTATGATATTAATCAAGGGTATAATCTTTGTTTTCTTATTTTCTTTGCTACATTTGGAAATGTTTTAGGTTCAGTTATTAACTATTTCCTTGGTTTAAAAGGGGAAGAATATTTAAAGGAAAAGAAATATTTAAAAGAAGAAAAAATAGAAAAATATAAGGCTTTTTTTGATAAATATGGAGCTTTTACTCTTTTACTCTCTTGGGCTCCAATAATAGGCGATCCTCTTACTTTTATAGCTGGAATTCTAAAATATGATTGGAAGAAGTTTTTATTTTTAGTGACTATTGCTAAATTTGGAAGATATTTATTTTTAGCTCTTTTCTTTTTATAAACTTGAAGAAAAACGAAGAGCAAAAAAGCTCTTCATTTCAAAATAAAGATTTATTTTTGAAGATTACCTTCTAAATCAATTGATAGTTTTATTATTTCGCCAACGGCAACTCCACCTGCTTCTAGAACTTTATTGTATACAACTCCATAATCTTTTCTATTAATTTTTCCATACAATGACAGTCCAACTTTGGTATTTCCTCTTTGGTCTTTTATCGTACCATTATTTTCTAGTTCAAATTCAACTTCTTTTGTAACACCTCTTAAAGTAAATTTACCTAGTACTTTATCTCCTTCAACTTTTGAAGATTCAAAAGTAATATATGGAAATTTTTCTGCTGCTAGAAAATCATCCTCTTTTAGATGTTTATCTCTTTTTTCATTTTCTGTATTAATCGAATCAACTTCAACTTTCCCTGAAATAGATTTTAATGTTTTTGTTGTTTCATCATATTCTATAGTTCCAGAAAATTTATCAAATTTTCCTACAACATTTGTAATCATTAAATGTTTTACTTTAAAGCCTACATTTGAGTGTGATTTGTCAATATTAAATGTTCCTGCATATAGTGCAGCTGATGTGAGAAGTGAAAGCATTCCAATTTTAATTAATTTCATATTTATCCTTTTTTATTAAAATATTTGATATTTTAAAACATTATTATTAACAAGATGTTAACACCAAAAACATTTGTTTCTAAGGAATAAAATTGTACTTTACTTGTATATTAAAACAAAAGAGAAAATATGAAAGCAAAACTAATAAGTATCGCCGTTGGAAAGTCAAAAACATATAAATTTTCTGAAAAAGTATTTGAAAGTGCATATAAAAAAGATGATTTTTTAAATACCGTACAAGTTACAAAGCTCGGATTAGTTGGTGATTTTCAAGTTGACAAGCGATTTCATGGCGGAGTTGACAAAGCTATTCATTTTGGGGCTATAAAACATTTAGAAAAAAATGAAGACTTTGATAAATTAGCTATTGGCTGTAATATTTTTGTAGATTCTTTTGATGAAGAAGATATTTGTTTAGGGGATAATTATAAAATTGGTGAAGTAGAATTAGAAGTTACTCAACCAAGACATCCTTGTTGGAAAATTGGAGCACTTTTTGGGAAAGAAGTTAGTAGATATATCTCAAAAAATAGTGCAACAGGCTGGTATGTAAGAGTTTTAAAAGAGGGAAATATAAATATTAATGATGAAATGATTCTTACAAAAAGAGTTTCAGACATAACAATAAGAGATTTGAGTTCTTATATCTCTATCCCTCCAAGTTCAAGAAAAATTATTGATGAGATTCTAAATTCAGAAGTTATAGGTTCTTCATATAAAAAAGATTTCTTTTCTAGTTTAGAAAAAAATAATTCATAACTTAATCATTAAACTTTTTGAAAATTTCAGGATTTTTAGAAAATATTTTATAAGTAACTTTTTTATAATCAAACTCTAAATAGTTTGCATGAAGCCACAATCTATAAGAACCTGTAATTTTCTCTCTATCTTTTATAGCTAAAGTCTTATTTAAATATCCCTCTGCACTTTCGTCATCAACCCCATAAATAGGGTCTCCTAGGATTTTATGTCCAATTGAATAAAGGTGAACTCTTATTTGATGTTGTCTTCCTGTTATTGGAATAAGTTCAATTAGTGAAAGATTTTCTTCTTTATTGTATTTTATAGGTTTTACATGAGTAATAGACTCTTTGCCTTCATTACTTTCACATATTGCCATTCTAACTCCAATATTTTTGCCCTCTTTTTTAAGGTTTTTATCTATTGTAAGCTCTTTAGATATTTCCCCTTCTACAATGGCTAAATAAGATTTTTTGTACTCTTTATTTTCAAACATACTTGCAAGTGATTTAGTGACTTTTTCATTCTTACCTACTAAGACTAAACCTGAGGTTTCCGCGTCTATTCTATGTGCTTGATTCGCTTTTTCTCCAAAGTGGTATCTAATTTCATCTAAAAGTGAATACTCTGTTTTTTTAGAATTTGGGTGAATTACTAAATTTGAGGGCTTGTCAAAAATAGCAAAATCTAAAAAAGTGTGTAAAGGTTTTAACCCCCTTGTATGACCCTCAAACAAGGCAATATAAACACAATCCTCTTTTATTGATTCTGATATTAAATATGAATTTTGCTTAGAATCAAAAATTCTTCCACGACTTATCAAACGATGGGCAAGAGCGGGCTTATAGGCCAAACTCTTTAATAAAAACAGTTGTATTTTCATGCCTTTAACGGCATCAAATTTTTTTAATATAAATGGCAATATTATTTCCTAAAAAATATAAAAATTATACAAAAATTTAAACAAGTTTTTTGTCTAAATTAGATAGCATATCATACAAAAATAAAGACAAATTCTTGCTAAAAACAAAGAATATTGATAATAAGGGATATACAGATGGTTGAAAGATATGCCAGAGAAGAAATGACGAAAAATTGGACACAACATGCAAGATATGCAGCCTGGCTTGAAGTTGAAAAAGCAGCTGTAAAAGCCTGGAATAAATTAGGTCTTATTCCTGATTCTGATTGTGAAAAGATTGTAAAAAATGCAACTTTTTCAGTTGAAAGAATAGAAGAAATCGAAGCTGTTACAAAACACGATTTAATCGCTTTTAATACAAGTGTAAGTGAAAGTTTAGGCGAAGAATCAAGATGGTTTCATTATGGAATGACTTCTTCAGATGCCGTTGATACTGGTGTTGCTCTTCAAATGAGAGATTCTTTAGAAATTATCATAGAAGATGTAAAAATGTTAATGGAATCTATTAAAAAAAGAGCAGTTGAACATAAAATGACTCTAATGGTAGGACGAAGCCATGGTATTCATGGAGAACCTATTACTTTTGGATTGACTTTAGCTGTTTGGTATGATGAAATGGCTAGACATTTATTAAATTTAGAACAAACTATGGATGTTATTGCAGTTGGTCAAATCTCTGGTGCTATGGGTAACTTTGCCCATGCTCCACTTGAACTTGAAGAATTAGCAATGCAAGAATTAGGATTAAAACCTGAGCCTTGTTCAAATCAAGTAATTCATAGAGATAGATATGCAAGACTTGCAACTGCTTTAGCTTCAATGGCTTCATCAATTGAGAAATTTGCAGTACAAGTTAGACACTTACAAAGAACAGAAGTTTATGAAGCAGAAGAATTTTTCGCAAAAGGTCAAAAAGGATCTTCAGCGATGCCACATAAAAGAAACCCTATTCTAACTGAAAATATTACAGGACTTGCTAGAATGATTAGATCATACGCAGCACCTGCTATGGAAAACATTGCCCTTTGGCATGAAAGAGATATTTCACACTCTTCAACTGAAAGATTCTGGTTACCAGATGCATTTATCACTTCTGATTTTATGCTTCATAGAATGAATAATGTAATTGCAAACTTAACAGTTATGCCTGAAAATATGATGAAAAATTTAAACTTAACTGGTGGTTTAGTTTTCTCTCAGAGAGTTTTACTAGAATTACCAAAAGCTGGAGTATCAAGAGAAGATGCATACAGAATAGTTCAAAGAAATGCAATGAAAGTATGGGAAGAGATTCAACAAGGTAAACCATCAACAAACGAAAATGGTGAGTCTTTATATCTTGGACATTTATTAGCAGATGAAGAGTTAGGAAACTCATTAAGTGAAGAGCAAATAAGAGAGTGTTTTAATTTTGATTATTACACAAAAAATGTTGATGCAATCTTCAATAGAGTTTTTTTCAAATAGAGTGCTAAACAGCACAAAAACAAACAAATATAAAATATGATATTAATCACAAGGCGAGAAATATGGCAATAATGATTGAAAAGAGAAACGGTAGAAAAGAAGTTTTAGATATTACTAAAATTCAAAAAATGACTATAGACGCAACAGCTGATTTAGAAGGTGTTTCACAAAGTGAATTAGAACTTGATGCACAAATTAAATTTATTGATGGAATGAGTTCTTCTGATATTCAAGATGCATTAATCAAAACAGCAGTTGAAAAGATAGATATTGATGTTCCAAATTGGACTTTTGCTGCATCTCGACTATTTTTATTTGATTTATATCATAGAGTTGGAAAAGTAACACATGGCATAAAAGGTGAACCGTATTGCCATTTATCAGAATACCTTAGATATGGGAAAGAAGCAGGACGTTTACTTCCTCATTTAGGTGAAGGTTATGATTTAGATGAATTAAATGAATACCTTGACCCTTCAAGAGATTATTTATTTAATTATCTTGGAATCAAAACTTTATATGATAGATATTTAATTAAAAATAAAGATGGAATTCCAATTGAACTTCCTCAACAAATGTTTATGGCAATCGCTATGTTCTTGGCTAATGATGAAGAAAATAAGCAAGAAAAAGCAAAAGAGTTTTATGATGTAGTTTCAAAATTTGAAGTTATGTTAGCAACTCCAACTCTATCAAACGCAAGAACAAATAGACATCAATTATCTTCTTGTTATATTGGTTCAACACCTGATAATATTGAAGGTATCTTTGATACTTACCATGAAATGGCATTATTATCTAAATTTGGTGGTGGTATTGGTTGGGATTGGAATCAAGTTAGAGCATTAGGCGGAGTTATTGATAACCATAAAAGTGCAGCAGGTGGTACTGTTCCATTCTTAAAAATTACAAATGACGTAGCAATTGCAGTTGACCAATTAGGTACAAGAAAAGGTGCTATTGCTGTTTATCTTGAGCCTTGGCATATGGATATTGTGGACTTTATTGATTTAAAGAAAAACTCTGGTGAAGAAAGAAGACGAGCTCACGATTTATTCCCTTCATTATGGATTAGTGATTTATTTATGGAAAGAGTTGCCGAAGATTCTTACTGGACTTTATTTGATCCATACGAAGTTAGAGATTTATCTGAGACTTTTGGAGATGAATTCAAAGAAAAATATATTGCTTATGAAAATGATAATTCTATTACAAAAGATAGAATGAAAGCAAAAGATTTATGGAAAAAAATCTTAACTTCTTATTTTGAATCTGGTTCTCCATTCTTATGTTTTAAAGATAATGCAAATAGAGCAAACCCAAATGCACATGCGGGACATATTAGATCTTCAAACCTATGTACAGAGATTTTCCAAAATACAAATCCAAATCACTATAAAATAAAAATAGAGTTTAATGATGGGTCTATTGAAACTCATGAAGAAGAAGATTTAATTGTTGTTGATGGTGGAATCACTAAAAAAGCAAATAAAATATCTGCTCTTGATTCAATAAATGGAAAAAGAGTATTTATAGTTGATAAAGAAAAAATTGATGGAGATACAGCTGTTTGTAATCTTGCTTCTATAAATCTTTCAAGAATTTATACAAAAGAAGATATTGAAAGAGTTGTTCCAATTGCTATTAGAATGTTAGACAATGTAATTGATTTAAACTTCTACCCACTTAGAAAAGTTAAAGCTACAAACTTAAAATCAAGATCAATAGGACTTGGTGTTATGGGTGAAGCTCAAATGCTTGCTGAAAGCAAAATCATTTGGGGAAGTAGTGAACACTTTAAGAAAGTTGATTCTATTATGGAAGCTATTTCATATAATGCTATCAAATCTTCATCTGAAATAGGTGTTGAAAAAGGTGTTTATCCAACATTTGAAGGTTCAAACTGGTCAAAAGGAATTATGCCACATGATCATACTCCACAAGCAGTGAATGCAATAGTAGAAAAAGATTTATTTGATACTTCTTATGATTGGGATGAATTAAGAGAGAAAGTGAAAGCAAATGGTATGCGAAATGGTTACCTAATGGCTATTGCTCCAACATCATCAATCTCTATTTTAGTGGGGACTACACAAGCAATTGAACCTGTATATAAAAGAAAATGGTATGAAGAAAACTTATCAGGACTTATTCCTGTAGTTGTTCCAAAACTATCTCCTGAAACATGGCCTTATTATATCCCTGCTTATGAAGTGAATCAATTGGATTTAATTAAAGCAGCAGCAGTTAGACAAAAATGGATAGATCAAGGACAAAGTACAAATGTATTTATGTCTTTAGATAAAGCAAGTGGAAAATATTTACATGAGATTTATATGCTAGCTTGGAAGCTTGGATTAAAGTCTACATATTACTTAAGAAGCCAATCTCCTGAAGCTGTAAATGATGTTGAAGATAGATCTATGGAATGTTCAGGTTGTCAATAAGATTAACTTACAATTTTTTCACACGAAAATTTTGTAATAAATATATAATAATAAAAAAATATAGAGGATAGTTGCGTGGCAAGAAAAACGATATATAACCCAGATTCAAATGAAACATTAAATGATAGAAGAGTATTTGGCGGAAACCCAGATGGTATGATTAATTTTACAAAAATGAAATACCAATGGGCTTTAAACCTTTGGGATACAATGGAAGCAAATACGTGGTTCCCAAAAGAAGTTCAAATGACAGGAGATGCAAAAGATTATAAATATTTATCTCCTGCTGAAAAAAGAATGTATGACCTAGTATTATCGCAACTTATTTTTATGGATTCTTTACAAACAAATAACTTAATGGATAATATAAATCCATATATAACAGCGCCTGAAATCAATGCTTGTCTTTCAAGACAATCTTATGAAGAAGCAAATCATTCTAAATCATATGCTGTTATGGTTGAATCTATTTCTGATAACACAGACGAAATTTATGATATGTGGAAAAATGATTTACAATTAAGAGAAAAAAACAACTATATTGCAGATGTTTATAAAAATCTTGCAGGTGATATTACTGATGAAAAAATGGTTCTAGCAATGTTTGCAAACCAAATCTTAGAGGGTCTATATTTTTATGCAGGATTTGCCGCACTATATGCTCTTGGGAAATCAGGGAAAATGCTTGGTTCTTCGCAAATGATTAGATTTATTCAAAGAGATGAAGTAACACACTTGATTTTATTCCAAAACATGATTAATTCAGTAAGAAAAGAGAGACCAGAATTATTTACAGCTGAGTTAGAACAAGAAGTAAGAGCAATGTTTAGAAAAGCAGTTGAACTAGAAGCTTCATGGGGTTCATATATCACTCAAGGACAAATCCTAGGATTTACAGATGCAATTATAAGACAATATATCGAATACCTAGCAGATAGAAGACTAGAAGCAGTTGGATATAAACCAGAATATAATGTGAAACATCCAATACCATGGGTAGATGGTTACGCTTCATTTAATGACCAAAGAACAAACTTCTTCGAAGGAAATGTAGTAAATTATTCAAAAGGTTCAATCGACTTCGACGATTTTTAATAGGTCTTTTTGACAATCTCTGCGTTGGAGCAGTTATTTTTACTCAGTCACATACTGTAGTATGCTCCTTCGCAAAAAAACTCCCCCGCCTTGACCTTGACAAAAATACCTATTAAAAACTTCACTTTATAAAATCTCTTTTTTGATATAATTTTATTATATATTTTATTTAGGATAAATATGAAAAAAGATTTAAATGATGATTTAATAGTTTTTATAAAAATAGGAGCATTTTTTATAGTTTTAGCTTTTGTTTTTTATTTTATTAATTTTGGTTTTCAAGGATTATCAAATGACCAAGAAGTTTGGGCTCAATTTGGAGATTATTTTGGTGGAGTTCTAAACCCAGTTTTTGCATTTCTAGCTTTTATTGCACTATTAATTACCATAAATCTACAAAATAAGGCTCTTACTCAATCTAAGGAAGAATTAGAATTAACAAGAAAAGAACTTGAAAAATCTACAAAAGCTCAAGAAGAACAGAGTAGATCCCTAAAATTACAAAATCAAGCAACAATGCAACAAGTATTTGAGAACACTTTTTTTCAGTTAAATGAACTTTTTAATAATATAAAAAAAGGATTATCAATTAAGGTAGATATTTTTAAGGATGAAAATGGATTTATAGATGGTTCAGGGGGAACTGTAACAGATTATTTTGGGATTGATGATAATGACTTTAATACTTTAGATTGTATTAATACCTCAAAGTTTATTTCTTATGAAGTGATAGAAAAATACTTACTTATTTTAAAAAAGAATTATTGGTTAGATTATGAAGAATTTAATAAAAGATATGAAAAGTATACTGGTACTTACTTTGGACAGGCCTATCAAATTATTAAATTTATTGACGATAGTAATATCGAAGATAAGCAAAGATACATAAATATTTTTAGAGCTCAATTTACAAAATATGAATTGGAATTTTTATTTTATCATTGTTTAGGGAAAATAGGAAAACGTAGATTTAAAGCTCTAATTGAAGAATATGAATTTTTTGAACATATTACTAATATAGAAAAAAGAGAGGGAACAAAATCTATATCTGAATACAATATCAGTACATATGGTAAAAATGAAGATTTAAGAAAAATGCATAATGATTATAAAATTGAAGGAAAAGATAAGTACTGGAATCAAGGCTTTGATGAAAAAAGTCTCAGCCTTTGAGAACTTAATTGGTGGCTTTTTATTTTACTTCTTGCCAGCAAAAAGTAATAAATAAAACAACTTTAGTTAAACTACCCTCCTCTAAAAAGAAAATGTAAAAGGCAAAAAAATCATGAATATAGAAAAAGAATGTGAAGAACTATTTGATAACTTAAGAAAAGTTCTTTTTTATGTAGGTCATGGAAAATACAATGATTTTATGAGTTTTGAAGAAGTTACAAATATCAAAGCTAGTCTTGAAAAAATCCTTGCTTTAGAAAAAGAGTATGAACTTGCAACTACTCTTGAAGAAAAAGAAGCTATTTACAAAAGATTAGAACCTTTTAAAACTTTTAGTATTAGAGATTTTTTAGATTATAAAGTAGAGAAAATATAAATTTACAAATTTGTAAAAGTAATTAAAACCCTACCTATTATATGTATTTCATCCTCTTTGTAAACCAAATGAGAATATTTTGGATTAATAGAAACAAAGCTTTTACTTGCTAATTCATACTTTTTAACCCACATCTTAGAGCCATGATACAAAACATATATACAAGTATCAATAAACTCTTTTTGAGATAAATCAGCGACAATAACAGCTTTATGATTTATAATAGGCTGCATAGATTCTCCATCAACTAAAAGTGGAAATAAAGAAGCTTCTTTAAAATCTTCTTTTATTAAATGTCTTGAAAAAACCAAATCTTTTGATTTTTGTTCATCAAATACATCAATATATTGTAAACTTATTGTATTTATATCTTATCCTTTAATATTTATTACATTTTATCAGATTCTTTATTTAAACAATTTAATAAAAAATAAGAATACAAATAGTAAGATTTAAAAAACATTATTTAAAGAGTTATATATGATAAGTCCTGATACAAACAATCTTGTTTCAACAATTTCTTCCCTTATTCAACTCTCCGTTGCTCCTGTTTTTTTGTTAGCAGGTGTGGCTGGATTGCTAAATGTTTTTATTGGAAGATTAACTAGAATTATTGATAAGCTTGAAAAATTAGATAGTTTTGTAAATTCTCAAGAAAAAAGAGAAAAAGAGTATTCTCAAGAAAAGATAACAAAAAGAAGAAATTTCTTAGTAATGCGTATGCAAAATACAAATCTTGCGATTTTCTTTTGTACATCAACTGGTCTTATGGTGGCTTTAGTTATTTTTACAATTTTTTTTAGTGAATTATTTTCTTTTAATGCTTCAACCTTTGTTTCAATATTATTTATACTTGCTATGACTTCTTTGATTATTGCTTTATTGCTTTTTTTAAAAGAGATATATTTTACAACTTCATATATTAAAACAAAAAAAGAGAATATTTTTTCATAAAACTTTCTCTTTTAAAAAGTTAAAAAATAGAGTTAAACTTTATCTTCATTATTATAAAATTTATTTACTCTAAAAGTATGATCTTAAATTATATAAAAAAGGAAAAAAACTAAACTTACATTTTTTAATTAAATATAAGCTGTTTTTATTATGTACTTTAAACTCTTTTGATAAAGAATAAGATAGAATAAATAAAAAATATTAAAGATATAAAAATGAGTGCAGAAAAAAAAGTTTTATTACTATTCCTATCCTTGATTATACTTATTATTGTATGTGTATATACTCACCTTCCTAACTTTATGCAAGAAGATAATAATCTAAATGTAGCAAAAATAGAAAAAAGTGAATTATCTACTGAACAAAATGAGATTATTGTTTCAGATGATGAAGCTAAAATTGAAGGGCAAGAGCCTAATTTAGAATCAGAAGTTAATGATGCACAAGAACCTAACTTGGAAGTACAAACTAAGGTAAGTACAAATGGTGATGTTACTAATATTACAAATACCATTGAAAAAGAAGCCTTAACAAATAGTATAAAAGATGAAATAGGAAATACTACAGAACTTGCAGTAATAGAAGAAAATTTAGATGATAAAGTACCTCAAATCCCTTTACTTACAACGGATGAAAGATATATTAGAACAGCAAATGAAAGAAAAATTGAAGAATTATCAAAAAAGACTCAAGAACTTCAAATAAAGATAAGTGATTATGTGAAAGAAAATCAAGTTTCTTTTAAAAGAGGAAGTTTCAAAATTAGAAGAAGCAGTATTAAAACAATTAATATGATAGTTGAAATATTAAAAGAGTTTGAAAATCTAAAAATTGAAGTTGCTGGACATACAGATGCAGTTGGAGCTGCAAAACTTAATCAATCAATTTCATTAAAAAGAGCAGAAGCAGTAAAAAATGCCTTAGTATCATCTGGAATAAATGAAGATAGAATTATTCCACGTGGATATGGAGAATATATTCCATTGGTAAAAAATAGTCCAAATGGCTACTCTAAAATAAATAGAAGAGTAGAATTTAACATGGTAGAGGAATAAAAAGTGATAGAAATAGCATCTCAAATAGTAATATGTTTAGTAATTGCAGCATTTATAGGTTTTTTAATTGGATTAATTATTGGTAAAGTATTTGCAGGCGATACTTCGACTAATTATAACAGCTTAACTGCCCATGGTGGAGCTGCTGCTGGAAATATTTATAATAAACCTTTAATAAGATCATCTCCAAGACCAAGTGGAAAAGATAATTTACAAGAGATAGAAGGAATTGATTCTGATTTAGAAGCAAGATTAAATGAACTTGGAATTTTTCATTTTGATCAAATTGCTAAATGGAGTGCAAAAAATGCTCACTGGGTTGAAGAATATCTAACTTTAGAAGATAGTCAAATCAGAGAATCAAACTGGGTTGAACAAGCACAAAAATTCTCTAAAATATAGGTTTATTTATTTTTTAAACCTATATCAATATATTTTCTAATTTTTTTAATTTCATTTAAATCCATAGTATAAGAGATAAGCTCTTTTGAGTCATCTCTATACTCCTCTCCCCAAGGAGTTATAATTCCACTTCCTTTTGCCATATTCCCATCAGCTCCATTTGCAGTTAAAACATAACACTGATTAGCAATAGCAAGTGCTTTTGTCATGGTTTCAAAATGAGATTTTCTTTTTATTCCCCACATAGATGGGTTTAAAATTAAATCTGCTCCTAAAACTTTTAACCAATATTTTGGGAATCTTATTTCAAAACAGATTAAGACAGCAACTTTTATTCCATCTATATTTAGAATTTTCATATTATCTTGTTTTCCACGCTCAAAATGCATAGGTTCATCTCCTAGAGGGAAAAGTTTATGTTTTGATTGTTTGTGAATAATTTTATTATTATGAAAAATATAAAGAGTATTATAATAATCTAAATCCTCTTTTTCTATAAATGTTAGAGCTATGGTTTTATTTTTAGATAGTTTTTTTATTTTATTTTTTGCTTTTATTGAAAATTCAGAAGCTTCATCCATTCTATCGTATGTAAATCCGCTTAGGCATAACTCAGGTGCTAAAATAAATGAGCCTTCTTCACAAGAAGTGATTAGCTTTTTTAAGTGTTTTAGGTTTTGCTTAAAATCTTTTGTTATTTTTGTTTGAAGTGCAATTAATTTCATTTATAACCTTTATTAGTGTTTATGTTTTGTTCTCGGAACATCATCATAATATTTTTTCTCAAGTTCTAAGAGGAATTGTTTTTTATCTATTCCTCCTGTATATCCTCCAAGTTTGCCATCACTTTGGATTATTCTATGGCAAGGAATTAAAATACTAATCATATTTTGTCCATTTGCATTTGCAACAGCTCGTGCTGCTTTTGGGTTTTTCAAAAGTTGAGCTTCTTCTTTGTATGAGATGGTTTCCCCATATGGAATTTTCATTAAAATCTTCCAAGTATCTTGTTGAAAAGGAGTTCCTATTAATTGAAGTGGAATTGTAAAATCAATTCTTTTCCCAATAAAATACTCATCTAATTCTTTTTGTAAACATTCAAAATATTTATTCTTAGCAGGTATTGCTTGGGCATCAAAAAAAACTTGTACTTTTTGGATTTGTTTTTCTAAATTCTTTTGTCCAAAAAAACTAAGAAGACAAATACCTTTTTGTGTAGCTGCACAAAACATATCACCAAGCGGAGTTCTTATCACAGAAGTTGCAAGTATACTTTTTTTAATAGCCTTGTATTCTCTCATTTTTATCCTTATTTGTATAGATTTTAACATAAAGAAATTAAGATATAATATTAAATGCTAAATGAAATTAACAAAAAAATAAAAATTTTATATGTGGAAGATGATGATATTTCAAGAGAAAATGGAATAGAGTATTTAGAAAACTATTTTGAAAATATATATGAAGCTTCAGACGCATTAAAAGCACTTAAATTATATGAAAAAATTCATCCTGATATTATAATTACTGATATACAAATGCCTAAATTAAATGGTTTAGAATTTGTAAAAAGAATAAGAGAAAAAGATAAAAGAACTCAAATTATAGTATTAACAGCTTATTCCCATAAGGATTATCTTCTTAGCGCAATTGAATTGCAACTTGTAAAATATTTAACTAAACCAATAAAAGAAAAAGAATTAGAAGATGCCTTGCAGTTATGTATAAGTAGTATCCAAAATGATGCCTCAAATATAATCAAGCTAGATAAAAATTCTATTTTCGATATTTATAATCAAACTTTATTTATAGATGAGCAACTTGTAAAACTTAGAACTAAAGAACTCACTCTTCTATCTCTTCTTGTAAAAAACAAAAATAGATATGTTACATATGAGGAAATAGAAAATCATGTTTGGTATGAAAGTGTTATGAGTAAAGATGCTCTTAAAACTGTTATAAAAAATCTAAAAACTAAATTGCCAAAAGAATTAATATTAAATTTATCAGGTACAGGATATAAGATTGATATCTGATTTAAATGTTGTTTTAACGTATGGTATTGCTTTTGGAATAGTTATTATGACAATAGTTTATACTTTTATAAGATATATATACTCAAAGCAGATATTTTATATTAGTTATTGTCTTATGCAAATATTCTCATTATTGTATATTTTAGCTTATAGCAGCTTATTTGACATTTCTTCCTCTATTCAGCAGCTAAGCCTACTTTTCGCAACTTTAGCTTCTGTAGTCTTTGCTGTTAGCTTTTATGAGGGTGGATTTCTACCTAAGATGAAAAATATAAAAGAACTCATATTAAATACAGTAATTTTAAATGTGATAATACTAACAGCTTTTTATCATTATATGCTTTTTGGTTATTTACCTTATACAATTATTTATGCAATTCTTTTTATGTCAGTGGCTTTTAATATAAAAGAAGGATTTAATCCAACTTTTATTTATGTAGTTGGGTGGTCTATTTTTTGTTTTTTCCTTTTTGTTTCTGATTTTAAATTATATTATGAAGCCTTTGGTTTTATGGATATTGTTTTGTTGGCTTTTGCTCTTGAAGCTGTTCTTTTTACGATTTCTGTTGAATATAAACACAGTTTAGTATTAAAACAAAGTAGAAGTTTTGAAGATAAGTTTTTACATCAATCAAGACTAGCAAAATCAGGAGAAATGATTGCTAATATAACTCATCAGTTTAAACAGCCTCTAAATAACTTATCTTATATTTTTATAAATTTAAAAAAGAGATATGAAAACAATAAACTTAGTGAAGAGTATTTTCATAAAAAAGTAAATCAAGCAAATGGGCAGTTAGATTTTTTATCAAAAACTATTGATGATTTTAAAGAGTTTTACGCTCCTTCTAAAATAAAAGAAGATTTTAGTATAAAAGAGGCAATAGAAAATGTTTTTACTATATTAAGTGCTGATTTAAAAAAAAGAAATATAAATTTTATTATTGATTTTAAAGTGAATGAAAATATTAAGATTAATGGTATAAAAAATGAGTTTTCACAAGTTTTATTATCTTTAATTTCAAATGCAAATGAGGCTTTAAAAAATATAGAAAAACCTTATGTAAAAATTGAAGTTAATTCTTCAGAAGCTGATGTGATTATTAAAATAAAAGATAATGCCCAAGGAATAAAAAAAAGAGATTTTGATAAGATATTTGACCCTTATTTTACAACAAAAGATAAAGGAACAGGACTAGGACTTTATCTTGTCAAAACTATTATAGAAGAGAGTTTCAATGGAAAAGTTGAAGTACAGAATCAAAAAGAAGGAGCGGTTTTCTCCCTCTTTATTGAAAAGATTATTTGATTAAATCATTTCTGGGATAGATAAAAGATACTTCTCTTTGAACTTTTATTTTAGGGTTTTCTTTTGCAAAAGCTATAATCTTTGTTTTTATGGCTATGTTTTTTTTCTCTGATAAGAATAGTCTTTTGTTAGTTTGTAAAATAAGTACTGTTTTTACTCTTTGTTTTGGTTTTAGTTTTGTAGGCTTGAATTTTTTTACTCTAAAATTCTCTTTATCTACTACTTCTACATTCAAGGTGTATGTTTCTTTACTTGTATTATGAAGAGTTAAAATATAGTTATTACTAACTTCTGAATTTTCTTTTATTTTATAAATACTTGTTGTTTTATTTACACTTACTAAAAAGGCTTCTTTTTTAGAGGCAAAAAAACCAGCTAAAATAATACATAAAATTAACGATGCAATATAAACAATATTTCTTTTTGAAAAAACATTATTGATTCTATTTTTTAAAACACTATTTGTACTTCCCCAATCGATTAGTGAAGCTTTTCCTAATTTTCCCATAACAGTAGAACAAGCATCTGAACACTCTAAGCAATTTATACATTCAACTTGCAGGCCTTTTCTTATATCTATGTGTGTAGGACAAATTCTTACGCAGGCTTCACAAGTAGTACACTCTTCATTTGCATTCCATTGTTTTAGGTCAAAAATAGATTTAGCGCCATTTTCGTAAATATTCCCACCTCTTTTAGTGTTATAAACTATCTGTTTTGTATCATCATCATAAAGTACAGATTGGATTCTTGAATAGGGACAAACATAAGTACAGAAATCTTCTTTCATAAAAATAATGTCATATATTAAAAATACACTTATACTTATTACAAACATATATAAAAAGAAGTGTTCTTTTGGATTTTGGATATAAATAAAAAAATCTTCAGGGGGAATAAAGTACCACATAAAATTTATTGAAGCCAATAAAGATAATATTGCCCACAAGGAAATAGCAAGATATTTTTTAAATTTATTAGAGGTTTTAGAATAATCAATATCTTTTTGTTTATTTTTTAATCGTCTAAGCCCAAAAACAAAAGTTTCAATTAAATCCCGATAAATCACCCTGAATATTGTTTGGGGACATGCCCATCCACACCAAACTCTACCAAAAATAGCCGTCATTGCAAAAATACCAATAAACAAAAATATTAACAAAAAGGGCATAATATAAAGTTCATTCATATTAAAAGCAAAGCCCATAAAATGAAACTGTAGTTTATCAAAAGATAATAATAGTAGATGATTTCCATTGATTTTTATAAAAGGAATAATCATCGTAATTATTGTAATAAGGGCATAAGTAATATACCTTTTTTTTGAATATGACATCTGTTCTCCTTAATTTTTCATATCATAATTCTTTTTAGTGTCCAATTGGTGGTATAGAAATAATATTAGAAAGTTTTGTTATACTTTCATTTTAAAAGGATGAGTAATGTTAGAATTAACAAATGTGTATTTATTTATTGCAGCTTCATTTTTATTATGTTTAGCTCCTGGGCCTGATAATATTTATGTATTAACTCAAGGTATGACTAAGAGTAAAAAAGCGGCACTTATTACAACTTTTGGTTTATGTTCTGGCCTTATAATTCATACAACAGCAGCTGCTTTTGGAATCTCTGTTATTTTTAAAACCTCTGAAGTTGCTTTTAATATTGTGAAATATGCGGGCGCTTTATATTTACTTTATATTGCTTTTCAAGCCTTTAGATATAGAAATCAAGCTCTTGATTTATCAGTACAAAATTCAAGTAGTGAACTTAAAAAGCTTTTCGTAAAAGGTTTTTTTATGAATGTTTTAAATCCAAAAGTTTCAATTTTCTTTTTAGCTTTTTTACCCCAATTTGTAAGTCCAGAAAATGCTAATGTTCCTCTACAAATGGTTAGTTTAGGAGCTATATTTATGATTTTAACAATTATTATATTCTCTTCAATTGGAATTGCTGGAAATATGTTAAGTGCAAAGCTCTTAGAAAAACCAAGTATTGTAAAATATATGAATATATTAACTTCTTTTGTACTTGGAGCCTTAGCTGTTAAATTAGCACTTTCCTCTAGGTAAGAGGATTTTATAAACCAATTTTTTATTATTTATTTATGAATTGTTTTTTGTAGTTTTTAATTAAACTTGTAAAGCCATTATATAAATTATGTTTTTCTATATTAGAAAAATTTATGTCAACTTTTTTGTAGTCTAATTCTTTTATACTATTATCTTTTTTATTAATTGTTACAACTTTCATTCCATACTCTTTGGCAAGAATTCCTAAAACTGAATCATCAGTAAAAGTCATAAAATCATTTTGGAATAAATTATTTTCTATACCATTTTTTGAGAATTCTGAATACAAAGAGTTAAACTCTTTATTTGATGAGATAAAACTATTTTTTATTGTTTTGCTATTCAAAGGATTATAATTTGTAGTTTTATAACCAATAATTACATCTTCAATATTGTAAAGTTCATTATAATTATTTCTTAATTTAACTTCAATTTGCTCTATTATTGGGAATACTGTACTTTTACCTGTATTTTTATCAATGATAGTAATCATTCTGCTACTTGTTGTACAAGCTGTAAATAAAAGTATTATACTAGTTATTGAGAAAAGATATTTAAAGTACTTGTTCATTTGATGCCTTTTACTATTTTATTAAAATTAGTGCCCTGCTCCATTATCTCCTCCAGATTTTCCATCACCAGTAGTTTTCATTTCTGATACTGCATTTTTCAAAGTATTTTCTAGTAAAATAAGTTTTTTATTTTCTTCTGTTTGTTCTTTCCTATAAATATCAATAGCTAAACCATCATAAAGTATGTTTATTATTTCATCATCTAATGTAAGAGGAATTTCTACTTTATCTAATGTTTTTGTATACTGCTTTTCTAAAAGTGTTATTTTCTTTTGTTTTGTTAATACTTCTATTTCTCCTAAAGTACAAGCAACAATTTCTTGATTTGCAATAATTATTGTCCCTCTAATTCCAATATTAGCAGTTTTAGTTCGTAATTTAAATTTTTCTGGATGAATCTTTCCAATTATTCCTGTTACAGATTTGAAAGTACCTTTTAGAAAATTAAAATTTGTTTTTGAATTTATTGTGTTATTTGAATCGTATATGTATTCTTCAATTATTAAAGTAGAGTTTTTACCAACGGTAATAATAGTATTATCATTAAATTTGATAATTATATTGGAGTTGTTTTTTGTATGAATTGTGTCATTTTTTTCTATATTAAGTCCCAAAGAAGGTCTAATTATTTGACTCTCTCTTTGTATTTCTACACTTCCTTTAAAAGAAGATATTGTACCAATTGCTGCAAATGCGATATTTGAGAATAAAAATACTATAAAAAGCAAATATTTCATAAAGAATCCTTTATAGAATTACATTGTATATCTTTGCTTTTTATATAAACTTAATAATAAATTTTAGAATTTATATAAAGTTTTACTAATTTATTTCATCACTATAAACGCAAACATTAAAATCTTTTACAAGACCATTTTTATCTACGCAATGTTTTTCAAAAAAATCTGTTATATAAGCTTTGTTACAATGTAATTCAAAAGCTTCTTTTGATGCCCAAATTTCATTAAATACAATTGGGAAAGATTTTCCCCTTGCATTTTCATGACTAATATGTTTTGTTACTAGGTATTGAATACACCCATCTTCTCTTGAAGATTGTGGTTCAAGGGCTTGAAGTGTTTCTAATAATTCTTGTTCTTTGCCATCTTTTGCTTCAAATGAAGCTATACAATATACTTTTTTTGACATTATCTTATTTGTCCATTTCCGTGAATTTTATATTTAAATGTTGTTAAATCATTTATTCCCATTGGTCCTCTTGAATGAAGTTTGTTAGTTGAAATCCCAACTTCCGCTCCTAATCCAAAAGCTCCGCCATCAGTAAATCTAGTACTAGCATTTGCGTATACACAAGCTGCATCCACTTGGTCTAAAAACTTATTTACAATAGAATAGTTCTCACTAATAATTGCTTCTGAGTGTCCTGAACCATATTTAGAAATATGTGCAATTGCGTCATCAACATTTTTTACTATTTTTATATTTAGAATATTTGCTAAATATTCAGTATCATAATCTTCATGTGTTGCATGTTGTACATCAATAAATTTTCTAGTTTCATCACAACCTTTAACTAATGTACCATATCTTTCATAAGCTTCATGAAGTGGAAGCAAAATATATCCTGCTACATCTTTATGAATAAGTAAGGTTTCCATAGCATTACAAACTCCTGGTCTTGATACTTTTGCATTAATTGCAATTTGTATTGCTTTTTCATGATTTGCATCTTTATCTATGAAAACATGACAAATACCTTTATCATGTTTTACCACAGGAACTGTTGCATTTTGGCTTACATATTTAATTAAAGCAGAGCCACCACGAGGAATTATTAAATCCACATACTTATCTTGCTTTATTAAATTTGCAACACCTTCTCTACTTGAATCAGGTAGCAATGAGATGGCTTGTTCAGGAAGTTTATTTCGTGAAAGAACATTTCTTAATATATTTGCAATAGCTTTATTAGAATGTTCTGCTTCTTTTCCACCTTTTAATACACAAACATTTCCACTTTTAAAACAAAGTGCTGCTGTGTCAGAGGTTACATTTGGTCTACTTTCATAGATGATTCCAATTACTCCAATAGGAATTGAAACTTTTTGAATATTTAGGCCATTTTCAGTAACCCATCCATCTAAAGTTCTACCTACTGGTTCTTTTAAATTTGCAATTTCTTTTATTGCTTTGGCCATATCTTTTACTCTATCGCCTGTTAATAGAAGTCTATCAAGAAGTGCTTCATCTAGGTTTCCTAGTCTGCCAACACTCATGTCTTTTTCATTATTGCTTACAATAAAATCACAATGCTCAATTAAGGCATCTGCCATTTCATTTAAAACTCTATTTTTAACTTCACCACTTAAAGTTGCTATTTCTCTACTGATTTTTTTTGATTGTTCTAAGAACTGTTGCATGTTTATCCTAATGAATCTTTGCATTTTGCTAATTTTATCTAAAATTTTCTTTTTTTACTAGAAAGAGAGGAGGAAGAGTTTGTAGAGTTTAGGTAGTAGAATTTTCTACTACCTAAGAAATATTTATTATAATTGAGCGTTAATTTTGTCAGCTAATGCTTGTTTTGATTGTGCACCAATAACTTGATCAACTATTTCACCATTTTTCATAAATAAAATTGTTGGAACTGATCTAACACCATATTTTACTGCTAAATCTTGTTGTTCATCTGTATTTACTTTACAAATGTTTGCTTTTCCATCAAACTCACCTGCTAATTCATCAATTACTGGAGCTATCATTCTACAAGGACCACACCATGGTGCCCAGAAGTCTACTAAAGATACTCCTTCTTTTACTGTCGCTTCAAAATTTTCTGCTGTTAATTCTATATATCCTGCCATGTTTTTTCCTTATTAGTTTTTTATTGTTTGAAATATTATCTTAATAGCGAAATATTGTCAAGTATGTACTTAAAAGTTCTATAGGCACTTTTAGGTAGGTATAAATATATTTTAGATATTATTTTAAATAAAATTAAAAATTGGACATTAATATGGATACTAAAGAATATAATTGCTTTTTTCAATTAGCAACTGAAGTTATTGGTGGGAAGTGGAAAAGCATGGTTCTTTGGGCTTTAAAAAAAGATGTGAAAAGAAATGGAGAGCTTAAAAGACTTATTCCTAAAATTAGCCAAAAAATGCTAACTCAACAATTAAGGGAGTTAGAAGAAGTTGGAATTGTAAAAAGAGTTGTTTATCCTGTTATTCCTCCAAAAGTTGAATATAAGTTAACAAAAGATGGGCAGAAACTTATTCCTATTTTGGAACAACTTCATGATTGGGGAAAAGATTATGCTAAGAATAATGATATAAATATAATAAAAGATGCAAATTGTGTTATTGAATAAACTAAATATAGTATTTAATTAAATACTATATTTAAGTCTTTTTAGCTTATTTTAACTAAGTATCTTCCTACAGCATTACCTTTTAATAAGTTTGTATAAGCTTCTTTTATTTCATCTAATGAGATTTCATTTGTAAGCTCTTTTAATGAATCTATTTTAAATTCATCTGCTATTTTTTCCCAAGCAGCTTCTTTTTTCTCTTTTTTACACTCAACTGAATCAATTCCAATAAGTCTAACCCCTCTTAGAATAAATGGAAATACGTTTGTTGGTAATTCATGTGAAGAAGTTAAACCACAACAAGTTGCAACACCATCATATTTTATAAGTTTTAAGGCTTCAGCTAAAATATTCCCCCCAACAGTATCAATTACTCCATCATATTTTTCACTACCCATTGGTCTTTTATTCTCAATATCAAAGTCTTTTCTTAAAATAACTTCTTTTGCTCCAAGCTCATTTAAAAAAGGTATTTTCTCTTCTTTTCCTGATATGGCTGTTACTTCAAAACCTAATTTATTTAAAATTGAAACAGCTATACTTCCAACTCCACCTGTGGCTCCTGTTACTAAAACCGTACCTTTTGTTATACCATTATTAAGAAGTTCATTAACAGAAAGTGCAGCTGTTAGCCCTGCTGTTCCATAAGTCATAATCTCTTTATCACTTATATTGCTTGGCATTTTAACTACCCATGATGCTGGAACTTTTACAAATTCTGAATGTCCGCCATTTGTATTCATCCCTAAATCATAACCTGTAACTAAAACTTTTTCCCCTACTTTGAATAAAGAACTATTAGTTTCTTCTACAACTCCCGCAACATCAATTCCTGTTACATGAGGGAAAACTCTAGTTACTCCTGGATTTCCAACTGAACTTAGTGCATCTTTAAAGTTCAAAGAGGAATAACTTGTTTTTATTAATATCTCATCTTCTTCAATTTTTGGAATTTCTATATCTTGAATTCCTGATTCAAATTTTTTATCTTCTATTTTTTCAACTACGTATGCTTTCATATTAGTCCTTTTGATATTTTATTTGTTTATACTGAAATATTAGCTAAAATATATCAAAAGAACAAGAACTATCATAAAAGATAGGTACTATCAAAAAGATACTATAAGAGAAATAGGGGTTTAGTTAATGGAAATAGATAAAAAAGAGAAACAAGAAATCAATACAGAAGAAAAAGAAATTGTAAAATGTCCAGTAGAAACAGCAATTGATGTTTTAGCAGGAAAATGGAAAATATTAATTTTATGGTACTTAAGACGAGATACTCTAAGGTTTAATGAATTACAAAAACTTCTTCCTAGAACTACTCAAAAAATGTTAATACAAAAATTAAGAGAACTTGAAAAAGATGGTATTGTGCATAGGGAAGTTTATCCTATTGTTCCTCCAAAGGTAGAATATTCTTTGACAAGTTACGGTAAGACTTTAAAACCAATTATTAAAGATCTTTATTTATGGGGTGAAATTCATAAAAAGAAAAATGATAAATAGTTCTTTTATTTGATTTTTTTATCTTTCATCAAAAAATATACAATTGTACTAATTCCAGCACTTGAAAGTATCATAGTCATAATCATAATTTGGTATCGTACTGCTATTAAAGGGTCTATTCCTGATAATATTTGTCCTGTCATCATTCCAGGAAGTGCAACTAATCCAACTGCTAATAAAGCATTTATCTGAGGTATCATACAAGCTTTAAAAGCTATTTCTCTTGATTTCTCAAAGCTAACATCTCGTTGTCTTTCTTTTTCAAATCTTTCAATTGCCAAAGATAAAGCATTCATCGTATTTGCAAAAATCATTCCTGCTAAAGGAATTACATATCTTGGTTCATAAATTGAATCTAAATCTAAAACAAATCCAACTATAAGAATAAGATTTACAAGCCCTGAGATTGTGATTGATATTAGTATTTGTTTATAATGTTTAAAGGATTTGTCAATTGTATTTCTAAGGCTTATCCATGAAGAAATAGCAATCATAAAGATAATAATAAAGATTCCTAGAAATATATTTTTTGTTTCAAAAATAAGAACTAATAAGTATCCAATTGCAATTAATTGAACTAGCATTCTAATTGTAGATATAAGTATTTCAGTACTATTATTTGCCCACTTTTTATAATAATACCATACAAAAATAAGTGGAATAAGAGTTAAAGATAAGTTAAAAAATGAAATAAGTTGCATTTTAACTTTTTAGTAAATCTTTAAGGCTTTCTAAGGGATTCTTTCCCTCTAAGATTTGTTTTACTTCATATGCAATTGGTGTATAGATTTCATACTTTGAAGAAAGCATATGTATAGCTTCTGCTGTTTTAACACCTTCTGCTACTTCTCCTAGTTCTTCTAAAATACTTTCTAGGGATTTTCCTTTAGCAAGTCCAAGTCCTACTCTATAGTTTCTACTTAGTGTACTACTTGCTGTTAAAAAAAGATCGCCTGCTCCACTAAGCCCTACAAAAGAAGATTTCTTAGCTCCAAAATGAATACCAAATCTTTGCATTTCCACAAGTCCTCTTGATATTAAAGAGGCTCTAGCATTATTTCCTAATTGTAAGCCCTCACAAATACCACTTGCAATAGCAAGTACATTTTTATATGCACCCGCAACTTCAGCACCTATTACATCTTTTGAGTAATATGTTTTTAAAAAGCTTGGGAAAAAAGGAGCAAAATTTTTATATAATTTTTTTGATTTTGAGTTTATTACAATAGCTGCTGGAAGTCCTTTTATTACTTCTGCTGCAAAAGAAGGTCCTGAAATAAAGCCTACATTTTTAGAAGGTACAAAGTTGTCATAAATTTCATTTAAAAATTCTCCTGTTGAAGCTTCAATTCCTTTTGAAGCTACAAGAATTTTTTGTCCTTTAAATACAAAGTTTTCTTTCATCCAAGCTCTAATTTGTTGGGCTGGAATTGCTATTATTAAGTATTCACAATCCATTGCAGTATTTAAATCAACAAAATTTTTAATTTCTCTTTTTGTTCTAGAAGTAATTAGACACTCTTGTTTTCTAGAAAGAGCAAAATGAAGAGCTTCTCCCCATTTTCCTGCTCCAATAACTGCAATAGAATTTTTTTTCATCTATACTCTTTTATGAAAGTTTTGCTTTTAAAAGTTCATTTACTTTTTGTGGGTTTGCGCTACCTTTAGATGCTTTCATAGTTTGACCTACAAAAAATCCAAATAGCTTATCTTTTCCAGATTTATATTGTTCTACTTTATCTTGATTTGCAGCTAAAATTCCATCAATTATTTCTAAAATAGCACCGTCATCAGATACTTGTTTTAAGCCAAGTTTTTCAATAACTGCATCAATTTCCATATCTGGTGTTTCCATTAAGAAATCAAGGACTTCTTTAGCAGCTTTTCCAGAAATTGTTCCATCTTCAATTGCTTTTACTATATTTGCTAATTTTTTAGCTTGAACAGGAGAGTTTGAAAGTGTTATACCTTCTTTAAATCTTCCTAATAATTCAACAGTAAGCCATGTTACAGCATTTTTACCGCTTATTCCTTCTTCTATCATTTTCTCGAAAAATAAAGCCATCTCTAAAGATGAAGTAATTACAGAAGCATCGTATTCTTTGATTCCGAAATCTTTTACATATCTTTCTTTTTTCTCATCTGGTAGTTCTGGTATTTGTGAATATTTTTCTAGCATTTCATCTGTAATTATTACAGGAAGTAAATCTGGGTCTGGAAAATATCTGTAATCAGCAGCATCTTCTTTCCCTCTCATTGATCTAGTTTCACCACGTTCTGGATCAAATAGTCTTGTTTCTTGAACAATTTCAGTTGAATGAATACCATCTTCCCAAGCTTCAATGTGTCTATTTACTTCATAATGAATAGCTTTTTCAATGAACTTAAATGAGTTCATATTTTTGATTTCACATCTAGTATTTAAGTTCGTATCACCTTTTGGTCTAATAGATACATTTACATCACATCTAAATGAACCTTCTTGCATATTAGCGTCAGAAATTCCTAGGTATCTTACAATTGAATGAAGTTTTTTAAGATATAAAATAGCTTCTTCTGCATTTCTCATATCAGGCTCTGAAACAATTTCAAGTAAAGGTGTTCCTGCTCTATTTAAATCTACTTGTGAACTAGATGCAGTATGAATACTTTTACCTGCATCATTTTCTAAATGGGCTCTTGTAACTCCAATTTTTTTACTACTTCCATCTGGAAAGTCTATAGTTAACTCTCCCAGTCCTACAACAGGTACTTCAAATTGAGAAATTTGGTATCCATTTGGTAAATCTGGATAAAAGTAGTTTTTTCTATTAAAGATAGATTTTTGGTTAATTTGTGAGTTTAATGCAGTTCCTAGCATAATTGCTTTATGAACCGCTTCTTTATTTAAAACTGGTAATGCCCCTGGTAATCCTAAACAAGTTGGACATACATTTGTATTTGGTTCTTCACCAAAACTTGTTGCACATGAACAAAATAATTTAGAGTTTGTATTTAATTGGACATGTACTTCAAGACCTATAATAACTTCGAACATCTATTTCCTTTTATCTTAATTATCTTACTATTTTTATATCTGCAGATAACTTTAATTTTTCAAAATAATCTTTTAAATATTTCTTTTCTCTATCTTGCATTACTATATTAAAAATTCTATCTCTTACTTCTTCAAAAGCAATAGTTTTTAGTTCATCTTTTTGTCTAATTAAAAGTGAAACAAATTGATTGTTTGAAGTAAAAATTGGAGTAAATTGATTTACTTTTGTCTCATTAATAATATATCTTAATTGAGGGTTTAAATTTGATTGGTCTAAATCAACTGGAGATTTACTAATTCCAGGAATATTTGCCATTGGATTCGCAATAACTGCACTTAATTCACTTTTATTTTTTGAAGCATACTGTACTGCTTTAACATTTGAAGCCATTTTAAATTTATTAAGATTATTTTCATAATAGATTTTTAAATCTTCTTCATTTGCGATTTTTAAATTTCCACGAACAAGCGTATTTGTAAGTTTTTGTCTTAAAATCAAATTTCTGGTTTGTTCTTCATATTTATTATAATCAGTATATTTTTGTTTTATAATTGATTTAAATGTATACAAATCCATTCCATTTGAAGCAGCAATTTTTTCTAAATAGTTATTCACATCAAAGATATCTGCTGTTATATTATACTTACTTATTAATTGTGAGTATAAAGCTTCATCAACTAACTCTCCAACTGCTTTTTCTTTTGAAAGATTTCTTTCAACTTTTCTTTTTTCTATGTCGTAGAGTGTTATAGGCTCATCATTTACAACTAAAGCTATTGCATCAAGAGTGGCTGCATATGAGCTAGAAGTTAATAATAAGAATGTAAGTAATAATTTTGTTCCTGCAAGCAAGAGTGCATTTTGTTTCATCATTTTAATCCTTTTTCTAAAGAACAGATATTTTACCAAAAAAATGGTAAATATCTGTTTTTGTATTAAAAAGATTAGATATATTTTGCTTTAGAAGTTTTATCTATTAAATAAAATATAGAGTTGTAATCAAGATTTGCATGTTCACTTAAACCTATTTCACAAGTTTTAGAAGTTGAGAAAGCAAATTTTGCTTCTTTTACTTCTTCACTTAAAAATCTAAGTGCTGAGTCATTTAATTCAGGGAAATTAAATCCTCTATCTCCTGCAAATCCACAACATTTTACATCATCTGGCACAATAACTTTTGTTGAACATATATTTGCAAGTTTTATAAATTTTTCATGTAATCCCATTTTTCTTGAAGAACAAGTAGTATGAATAGCAATAGGTTCATCTATTTTCTTAAATTCAAGTTCAGGTACTAAATAATCTAAGGCAAACTCAATTGGTTCATAGATTTTTATTTTACTATTAAAGCTTTCAATCATTTTTTTAGTACATGGACTAGTATCACAAAGTACTGGATATTCTCCAAAATTACTAACTTCATTTAGGGCATGTTCTAATTCATCTGATTTTTGCTTAGCTTGTTGTGCAAATCCTTTTGAGGAAAAAGGCATTCCACAACATAAATTATCCATACCATTTGGAAAGATAATTTGGTAACCAGCTTTTTTCAGAAGTTTTACTGTTATATCAAATAATTCTTCATCAACAGTTGTTTTTGCACTTCTTCCCATACTTCTACTAATACATGAAGGGAAATAAACAACTTTTTTAAAGCTTTCTTTTTGTTCAAAATTTATATCAATTGAAGTAGGTCTTGGTAAATGTGCTGACCACTTAGGAATTTTCCCACCTGACCAATCTCTTAAGGTTGCAGTTATACTTTCCATACTTGCTGTTCCTAAAATAGAATGAACTAAATTAGCACTTCCAAGTCCAAACTTCATTCCTTTTATTGTAGTTGAAAAGTTATTTGCTATTTTAAAAGCAAGTTTATTTTCTTTTGGAGTAATTTGTTCAGCTCTTAAGTGTTTTGTTAAACTTCCCGTATCTATCTTTACAGGACAGGTAGTTGAACATAAAGAACAAGTTGCACAAGTCTCTAATCCATCATATTCATAAAGCTCTTTATACTCATTTGCTTCTTCTGCCTTACCCTCTTCTTCTAATCTAGAGATTTCTCTATTTACAACTATTCTTTGTCTTGGAGTTAATGTAATTTCATTTGAAGGACAAGTTGGTTCACAAAATCCACATTCAATACATTTATCTACAATTTCATTTGTAGCAGGCATTCTTTTTAAATTTTTTAAATGAACTTGAGCGTCGTCATTTATTATAACCCCTGGATTTAATAACTCTTTTGGATCAAAAAGATTTTTAATTCTTTTCATCATTGAATATGCAGTAACTCCCCATTCAATTTCAACAAATGCTGCCATATTTCTACCTGTTCCATGTTCTGCTTTTAAGCTTCCTTGGTATTTAACAGCAACAGAATGAACTACATCATTCATAAAGGCATCATATCTTTTGATTTCTTTGTCTATTGAAAAATCTTGAGTAAATACAAAGTGGAAATTTCCTTCTAAGGCATGCCCAAAGATAAGAGCTTCTTTATATCCATGTTTTTTAAATAAATCTTGAAGTTCAAGTGCCGCTTGCGCTAAGTATTCAATTGGGTAAGCTACATCTTCAATAATAACAGTAGTTCCTGTTTCTCTAACTGCTCCAACAGCTGGGAAAAGACCCTTTCTAATTTTCCAATATAAAGTGTATTCAGCCACATCTTTTGTAAAATAAATATCTCTTACAACTGTAAACTCTTTAAGTAAATCTTCTAATTCTTTAATTTGTTTATCAAGTGCTTCATCACTTACAGCTCTTGTTTCAATTAAAAGTGCAGTTACATTTTCATCAAAATCTTTTATAAATTCTGGCATTGCAGGATCATTTTCAATTGATTTAAGACCTGCTCTATCCATAAGTTCAACAGCATCAACTGTTATGGTTTTATTATCACGAGCTAGTTTTAATTTTGTAACAGCAGTACAGGCTTCTTCTACATCTTTAAAGTAAATAAGTGCACTAGCTTTATCTTTTAAATCTTCAACTGTTCTATATGTAATTTCTTCAATAAAAGCCAAAGTTCCTTCACTTCCTATAATTAAGTGTTGTAAAATTTGGAATTCATCTTGGAAATCAATTAAAGCATTTAAAGAGTAACCACAAGTATTTTTGATTTTGAATTTTCTTTCTATTTTTGCTCTTAATTCTTCATCATTAACTGTATCACTTGCTATTTGCTTTAAATCTTTTAGAAATTCGCCATGAGTTTTTCTAAACTCTTCTTTTGATTTTTCACATGCTGTATCTAATCTTGCTCCATCTTGGAAGATTAATTTCATAGATTCTAAAGTTTGATATGAGTTTTGGGCAATTCCACAACACATTCCTGAGGCATTGTTTGCTGCAATTCCACCAATCATAGCTGCATTTATAGAAGCTGGATCTGGACCTATTTTCTTTGAAAATGGTGCTAAAATATTATTTGCTTCTTGTCCTGTAAGTGAGGGCTGTAATGAGATTAGTTTTCTATTTTTAGATAGTCTAAAGTCTCTAAAATTTCTTGAAGTTACAATTAATATGGAATCAGTAATAGCTTGTCCTGATAAAGAGGTTCCAGCTGCTCTAAATGTAACACTCAACTCCATTTCATTTGCGAGTTCTAAAATTGTGGCAACTTGTGTTGCATCATCTGTTTTAATAACTATTTTAGGAATAAGCCTATAAAAAGATGCATCTGTTCCATAAGCTAAGGTATGTAATTTATCTGTAAAAATCTTCTCTTTTTTAATTTTCTGTGAGATTTTGTCATAAAAATTTTGATATTTTCCTTCTAACATTTCTAATCCTTCTTTATAATCTTGTTATTATATCTTAGCAATATGATAAATATATGCTATTTTACTCCAAAATTTTATAGATTTATTAAAAAATAAAAACTTTTAAATTAGAAAGAAAGATAAGAAAAGTGTTGTTTTTAGTTTAAATTAGTATGTGAAGGTCTTAAAAAAGACCTACACACTAGCTGACATTCCAAAGAATTCTGGATAGAAAGCAACAATACAAAGTACGATTACTTGTATTAAAATAAAAGGTAATACACCTTTATAAATTTGAGTTGTTTTTACATGTGCTGGAGCACAACCTTTTAAGTAAAACAATGAAAATCCAAACGGTGGAGTTAAAAATGATGTTTGTAAATTCATTGCAATTAAAATAGCAAACCATACTGGGTTTATTCCAAGAGTATCTGCTACAGGAATTAAAATAGGAACAATAATATATGATATTTCAATAAAATCAATAAAAAATCCTAAAATTAAAACAGCTAACATAGTAAAGATTATAAACCCTAATTTCTCATCACCTGGCAAGCTTAGCATTATATGTTCAACAACTTCTTCTCCTCCTGTATAAGAAAATACCATTGAAAAGGCAGTTGCTCCAATTAAGATACCAAATACCATAGAAGTAATTTTAACTGATTCTAAGGCAGCTTCTTTTACCATTGCTACTGAAAATGTTTTATACATTAAGGCTAAAGCAACAGCACCAATACATCCTACTGCTGATGATTCTGTTGGTGTTGCAACACCTGCAAAAATTGAACCTAAAACTAATACAATCAGTGTTAAAGATGGAATAATATCAACTAAAGCTCGAATAACTTGTTTCTTTTTACTCCCACGGCTAGGATCAGCTGGAATTGCAGGAGCTATATCTTTATTCACATAAGATAAAACAAGAATGTATAAAATATAAGCTGCTACTAAAGTAAGTCCTGGTCCAACAGCTGATGCAAATAAATCGCCAACAGGAACTTGGAATACATCACCTAAAATAATAAGTACAATAGAAGGTGGAATAATTTGTCCAAGAGTTCCTGAAGCACAAATAGTTCCACAGGCAAGTTGGGTGCTATATTTATACTTAAGCATAACAGGAAGTGAAATAACTCCCATAGCTACAACAGAAGCTCCTACAACACCAGTTGAAGCTGCAAGTAAGGTTCCAACTAACACTGTAGAAATAGCAACTCCACCTCTAATCTCTCCAAATAAGAATCCCATTGATTCTAAAAGTTTTTCTGCAAGACCTGTTTTTTGTAAAATAATTCCCATGAAAATAAACATTGGAATAGCCATTAAGATTGTACTTTGTTGAATTGAGAAAATCCTATAAGGCATAAACTCAAACATTGAAATACCTTCAATCCAACCTTCTTGAATTAATTCAAGAAGTAAAGCTCCCTCTTCTGCCCCATTAAAAATTTCAATAAAACCTGCTGCAATTCCAAAAAATACTGAAACAGCTGCAAAAGTAAAAGCTACAGGAAATCCAATTAACAGCATACATAAGGCTGTAAAGAACATTACAATACCAATCATTTTGAATCTCCTTTCTTTTCATTTTCCTCTGTTATAACATCATCCGATCCATCTATATTTACTACATGGAATTTGTGTTGTTCTAACTCACACTTTAATCCCTCAATCTCACCTTTTAGATTATATTCATCTAAAGAGTGTAGACCTTTGAAAACATTAAGATTTTTAATAAAAAATCCAGTTGTAGTAATAATTAGTAAAAGAAAAGATAAAGGAATCAAAGCTTTTACTATCCATCTATAAGGAAGTCCTCCTGGGTCACCACTTGTTTCCATTGAAAGATATGCTTCTTTTGCATTTGCAATAGAATCTATACCTACTAAAATTGCGATTGGCAATATAAAAATTACTGAACCGACCATATTAATCATGGCTTTTTTTCTTGAACTTAATCTATCATAAACTAGGTCAACTCTTACATGACCATCTTCTTTTAGAGTATACGATATACCAATTAATATAATTACAGAAAAGAGATGCCATTCCATCTCTTGCATAGCAATAGAGCCAGAATTTAAAAAATATCTCATAACTACATCATAAAATACATTTAAAATCATTAGCACCATTGCAATAGCAGTTACTGTTCCAATATAATCAGCAAACTTATCGAAACCTCGCTCTAACTTTAACAACATAAAAATTCCTTTTGGGTATTCTTTAAATAATTAAGATAAATATATATCTTCTATATTTATCTCAAGTATTATATATGTAATCCCCTGAGAAGGGGATTATTTAAGATATTTTACAAATTATCTTTTAGGTATAAATAGTCAGACATTTTAGTCCACTCTCTAGCTTTCTTTTGATAAGCTTTTTGTGAATCTAAGATCTCTTTTAATAGTGGTTGACCTTCTGTTTTTTCAACAAGTAGTTCTTCATTTGCTTTTTTCATAGCATCCATAACTTCTTTAGGGAAAGTTTTGATTTTGATATTTGGATATTCAGGTCCAATTTTTGACCAAGCTTCAGAACTCATATGATAATTTTGAATATACATATCATAAGCACTTAATCTAATAGCTGTGATTAATATTTGTTGTAAATCTTTTGGTAATTTATTGAATTTTCTTTCATTTACTAAAAACTGTAATTCAGTTGCTGGCTCATGCCATCCTGTATAATAAAAAGGAGCAATTTTATGGAATCCCATATTTACATCCATTCCAGGTCCAACCCATTCTAAAGCGTCAATAGTTCCTCTTTCTAATGAAGTATATAACTCTCCTGAAGGAATATTAGTAACTGTTAATCCTAGTTTTGCCATAACTTCACCAGCAAATCCTGGGATTCTCATTTTAAGACCTTGTAAATCATCTAAAGATTTAATCTCTTTTCTGAACCATCCACCCATTTGACTTCCAGTGTTTCCACCAGGAAATGATAATACTTTATGTTTTTTGTATGCTTTTTTCATTAAATCCATACCACCACCATAGTAAAACCATGCATATTGTTCAGGTGTAGTCATACCAAATGGCATAGTAGTAAATGGTAAAGTATTTATATCTTTACCTTTCCAGTAATATGATGCACTATGTCCCATATCATACTGACCACCTTTAACCATATCTAAAACTCCAAAAGCAGCTTTATGTTTATTTGAAGCATCTACTCTAATGATTAATCTACCATCAGACATCTCTTCTACCATTTTAGCCATATTTTTTGGTGCATCTATAAATGGTGAGAGTGTTGGCCCCCAAGTAGTCGCTAATTTCCATTTATATACTTTTTTTGCCATAGCAGAAGTTCCAAGTCCTGCAAGTAATGCAGTTGCTACAAGTAGTTTTGTTGTCTTCCCAAACATATTCATTTGATCTCCTTAAATTTTGTCTTAGAAAAAGTTTAACGGCACAGTATGAAATTAGTATGATATTTTAGAAAAATTTTTGAAAAAAACCCCAAAAAATCGGGGTTTTTAACATATGTTCACTTGAAATGGAGTAATGCTATTTTGGTGCTATTTTTGACCAATTAGTCTATTGGAACAACAGGATTCAAACTTGCTGTATTATGTAAAAAGTGTCTATGCTTTTCAAATTGATCAATTATATCAATTACAATAGCATCTTCATCATAACCATAAATATCATAAGCTGTGTTTCCATCTTGCAAATAAACTTCTACTCGTGAATATTTTTTCTGTTCCTTCGTAGGATTAATTGATTCTGGATACGCATAAGTTGGTGTGTCATAATTTCGTGTACGAACTTCATAAATAAAGTCAAAATCTAAAGAGTGCTCAACTCTTAAAGTAGATATAGCATTTACTTCATCATGTACAATCTCAGAATCCCATGAATAAGTAGCTAATTCTTCTTTTACGGTTTTCATAGCTGATATTACATCTTCATTTATAAATCTTTTTGCTTCTAAACGATTTGGAAATTCAATAATTCTATTAAGTCTTACTTTCCATGTACCACTTATTTTTCCATGACGACCTGCATTCATATGGTGTTTTAAACTTTCATTTCTAATTGTTTCAAGTTTTAAGGCTTTGTATAAGCCCCAGGCTGCAATTAACATAATAATAGCAAATGGAAGGGCAACTATTATGGAAGCTGATTGTAAAGCACCTAAGCCACCTGCTAGAAGTAATGCAATGGCAACCAATCCTTCAGTTAAAGCCCAAAAAATTCTTTGCCAAACAGGATTATCATCTTTTCCACCTGATGCTATTGTATCAATTACAAGAGAAGCAGAATCTGATGATGTTACAAAGAAAACAGCAATTAGTATTACTGCAACAATAGAAGTAAATCCAGAAAAAGGAAAGTGTTCTAAAAATTTGAAAAGTGCTGTTGAAACATCATTTGACACAGCAGTTGGTAATAGGGCAAATCCATCATGAATAATAGCATCCAAAGCACTGTTTCCAAATACTGTCATCCAAATAAATGTAAATCCAGTTGGAACAAATAATACTCCAATTACAAATTCTCTAATAGTTCTTCCTCTTGAAACTCGTGCTATAAACATACCAACAAAAGGAGCCCAAGCAACCCACCATGCCCAATAGAATAAAGTCCATGAACCTGTCCAAGAAATTTTATCATAAGCATATTGGTTAAATGTCATAAAAACAACTTCTGATAAATATGAACCAATATTTTGAATATAAGCACTTAGTAAGAAGAAAGTAGGTCCTGCAATAAATACAAATAGAAGTAAAAAACTAGCTAAATAAAGATTTAGCTCTGATAATCTTTTAACTCCCCCATCTAATCCTAAAACAACAGAAATAGTTGCTAGTCCTGTAATAAAAGAGATTAATATTATTTGAGAAGTAATCCCTATTGGAATATCAAATAAATAGTTTAATCCTGAATTTATCTGTAAAACACCAAAACCTAAAGATGTAGCAACACCAAAAACTGTTCCTAAAACAGCAATAGTATCAACACTATGTCCAATACCGCCATAAATTCTTTCTCCAATTAAAGGATATAAAGCTGATCTAATTGATAAAGGTAATCCATGTCTAAATGAAAAATATCCTAAAACCAATCCAACTAAAGCATAAATAGACCAAGCATGAATTCCCCAGTGGAAAAATACTATATTCATAGCCATTTTTGCAGATTCTATACTCTCTTTTGTTCCCGTTGGTGGAGCAACATAATGCATTACTGGTTCAGCAACACCCCAGAACATAAGTCCAATTCCCATTCCTGCTGAAAATAACATAGCAAACCAAGAAAAGTTTGTATATGCAGGTTTTGAATGATCTGGACCTAATTTGAATTTACCAAAAGGTGAAATTGCTAAAAAAAGTACAAAAAGTACAAAGATTCCGACACTTAGCATATAAAGCCAACCAAATTTATCTGCTATAAAATTTTTAACTGAACTAAAAGTTTCATTAGCTAGTTCTGGGCTTATCATAGTAAAAAGCACCAATAATATTATAAATAATACTGATGGTATAAATACTGGTTTTAACATTGTAGTTTTAAAATTATTACTCATTAGTTTCCTTTTTTAATCTGTTTTAAAAATGTATCCCGTATCTACGACAGTTTGAATATAATCTTTTTTTACTATAATTCTCAATCTTCTTATTAAAGATCTTACAGATTCAATCGAAGCAAATGTCCCTTCCCAAACATAATTTTCTATTGTCTCATAAGTAAGCACTTGATTTAATTTTGTTAAAAAAAGATTCATAAGTAACCTCTCTTTTTTTGTTAAATGGTGGGATTGTCCATCAATAGAAATAATAGAAGATTTGTAATCAAAGAAGCAATTTGTATCAAAATTGATTACATGGTCTTTTATTTGACAAAGTCTTTCAATTTTTATTTCTAATTCATCTATAAAGAAGGGTTTCTTTAAATAATCATTACATCCAAAGTCATATGATTGTTTTATTATATCAAGTTCAACTGTGGCGCTTATTATAATGACCGGAACTTCAGGGTAAAATTCTCTAATTCGCTTTAAAATCTTGACTCCATCGACATTTGGAACATTTATATCTAAGATAAAACAGCTAAATCCTTCTGTTACATTATCATAAGCTTCTTGCCCATCAATAAAACTAAATACTTTATAGCCTTTTAATTCAAGTCTTTTTTTTATTGTTAAATTTAGTTTTTTATTGTCTTCTAGCAGTAGTATTTTCATATTAGATTCCTTTATTATGAGGTAGTTTTAGTGTAAAAATAACATTTTCATCTTTATTTTGAACGCTAATAATCCCTTGCATTTTATCTTCAATAATAACTTTTGCCATATATAAGCCAAAGCCCGTACCATCTTTTTTAGTTGTGAAATAAGGTTCAAATATTTTATCAATAATATTTAAATCAATATTTCCCCCATCATCTGCAATCTCAATTGTGGTAAATTGTTCACAATTTGTAATATTAATAGTAATATTTGATTTATGATTAGGATTTTTTTCAACAATTTTATTTTTTGCATTATTAATCAAATTTAATAAAACTTGCTTAAATTCATTTTCATAACCATATATCAAAAGTTCCTTTTTTTGATAATCATGATTAAAATGTATATTTATATTTGAATAGAAAATCTGTTTTCCAATGATTTCAAAAATTTCTTCAAAGGATTTTCTAATTGAAAAAAGCTTTTTCTTAGTGGAAGGTTTTAAGAAGTTCCTAAAATCACTTAATGTTTGTGACATATATTTTATTTGTATCATTGAATCTTTTACAAAATTTTCCACATCGACATTTTTTAATTCATCTAATAAAAATGAAGTTTGAATATCTTGAACTTGTGCCGATAACTCAACAAGAGGTTCATTCCATTGGTGGGCAATTGCTGCCACCATATCTCCCATTTCGGCTAATTTTCCTTGTTGTATTAGAAATTGCTTTTGTTGAATTCTTTCTGTTATATCATCCATAATACAAACAATTCCCCCAATAGAACCATCATTATGTAAATAAACAGCTTTATTTATAATAATATGCTTCATATGGTTATTTGATAAATGAAAAGTAACTTCTGCTGTATTTGTACCTAAAGTTTTAAGTAATTCTTTATCAATTATTTCATTCTTTTTTGCAATATCAGGAGCAAAAAAATCGTGGGCTGTTTTTCCAATAACATCTTTTTTAGGGATACTTATTAATTTTGAGAAGGCCTTATTGCAACCTAGAAATTTTCCATCTCTATTTTTATAATAAATTGGATTTGGCAAAGTATCAAGAAGAACTTTATCAAATTTAATTCTATTTTGTAAATCTTTTTCTACAATTTTTCTTCTATTTATATTTGCTTTCATTGAAAATAAGATTACTAATAAAATAGCAATTATTATAATGGTACTTATTACAAGTTTAGTATATTTTCTTATAAAACTATGTGGTTGATTTATTATTGTGTATTTTTTAACAACTTTTTTAACATCTAAATTAAATCTATTTAGTTCTTTATAATCAAAAAGGTATTTATTTGGTGATTTTTCTAAAATTGGTATATCTTCAATATGTACACCTTTTAAGACTTTTAAAGCCATCTTTGCCACCGCATCACCTTGTGCTGAAGCTGAAGTCATAAGTCCACCAATTACTCCATAATCTAAATAAAAATCCCATAAACCATAGATAGGAATTTGGCTAAATTTTCTAATTTCTTCTAAACTTTGTTTATAAGTAAAATACTTGCCTGCTTTATCTTTGAAAAGTAAAACTAATAAAATGGCTGTATCACTTCCTGCTCTTTTTATTTTATTTTGAAGATTTTGAATATTTATATTATCAACATATTCAATCTCAACTTTTTTTGAATATTTCTCAATAAGAGGTCTTAACTCTCTTTCAACAGCAGAACCAGTTTTTGAACGGTCATTTATAATTAATAATTTTTTTAATTTTGGTTGTAACTCTAGTATAAGTTTAAAGTTTTTTTCCAAATCAACTTGCTCTACAACTCCTGACATATTGTATTTCATAAAGTTTTCATTAAGTAAAGTTTTATCAAAATCATTAATTCCTGTAAAAAGTACAGGAAGATCCTTAAATAGATAATCATAATATTTAATTGTAAATTCAAGAGCATTATCATCACTTACAATTAATAAATCAAAATGTCTTTTTGATAATTGTTCTTTAAAAAGTGAAGCTAGTTTTTCAAAATATATAGGTCCTACAACTCTTTTTGTATCCATGTATAAAGTTGTAAGTTCAATATCTCCATTTTTTTTGAAATTTTTTTCAATAGCAAGGGAGATATCATCAGTCCACTTATATCCTTTGTGATAAGAGTGAAGTAATAATACCTCTTTATTTTGTGCATACAAGAAGTTTATAAGAAGTAGAATGAAGATTAATGATTTTTTCATTCTAAATTGTATCATTATTCTACAAAAATTACATATCCTGATTTAGGACCGTGAGCTCCAATGACTAAGGATTGCTCAATATCAGCTGTTTTAGAAGGACCGCTTACAAAAACTCCATAAGAAGCTTGATTAAAAGAAATTAATTCATATGCTTCATGCATATTATTAAGTATTGAATTTTTATCAACTACTATTACAATATTTTGTGCAATAAAATATAAACTTCTATGTCGGTTTTCTTTATTCTTTATCCAAACAGCACCATTTTCTGCAACTGCAAATTCACCTTTTACAATTGCTAAGTCTACATCTTTTAAGTTATGCGCATCATCTTGAATATTTGAATCAAAATTTCCTAAAGTACACTCTTCAACTATAGAAACAATTTGCTTTTCTTCTTTATACAATTCTTTTATTGTTTCATCTAATTCTTCCTTTTTTATAAAAAGTGCTTTCCCTCCTACACTTTCAAGCATAGTTGAAAATTTTGCATACTTATCTTCAAATTTAATTCCAAAGTTGCTATATGTAGGAAGCATGGTATCTTCTACAATATTATTGCTTTTTATATTTTGAAGTATTTGTTCTTTGCTAGTCATTTTTTAGTCCTTCTTTATATAAATCTTTAAAACTTTTTTTAGGCATTGGTGGTAAATCTCTTTGTTTTCCCCAAACATTAAATTTATTATAAATCATAGCTTTTGGAAGTAATGGAACTATTTTTCTTGCAAATTTCCCTAATAAATCAAACAAGGCAGGTTTATTCATTATCCAAACAGCAGCTTGCATAGAGAAAACTTTTTTAGAAGATATAATTCCTTTCTCTCTTAAATCTTGCCTATGGGTATAAAGTTGTGAATCAAGATCAATTTTAACAGGACACACATTAGTACAAGAACCACATAGAGTACAGGCAAACGATAAGGTTTTAAAATCTTTTGGAGCTCTAAATGTTGATAAACTAGAACCAATTGGTCCTGGAATTACATATTCATACGAGTGACCACCACTTCTTCTATATATAGGACAAGTATTCATACAAGCACCACATCTTATACAATTAAGTGCTTTTTGATAACTTTCACTTCCTAGAAATGGACTTCTTTTATTATCTACAATAATAATATGTAATTCTCCACCTTCTGTTGGCCCGTGGAAGTGCGAAGTATATGAAGTAATAGGTTGTCCTGTAGCACTTCGTGCTAGCAATCTTGTAAATACAGATAAATCTTTTAATCTTGGAATTATTTTTTCTATTCCCATTGATGCAATATGAAGTTTAGGAACATTTGCTCCCATGTCTGCATTTCCTTCATTTGTACAAACTACAACTCCTCCTGTTTGAGCAATTGCAAAGTTTACCCCTGTTAATCCAGCTTCCGCAGTTAAAAAATCTTCTCTTAAACTAGCTCTTGCCGCTCTAGTTAGATAAGTAGGGTCATCATTTCCTTTTTTGGTTCCTAAATGTTTATGAAAAGTATCAGATACATCAGATTTTTTTAAATGAATTGCTGGAAGAACAATATGAGAAGGTGGTTCTTCTCTTAATTGAACAATTCTCTCTCCTAAATCTGTATCAATTACTTCAATTCCTTTGGCTTCCAAATAAGGATTTAGATGACACTCTTCTGTTAACATAGATTTTGATTTAACTAATTTTTTTACATTCTTCGCTTTTAAAAGTTTATGAACTATTTCATTGTGCTCTTGGGCATCTTTTGCCCAATGAACTTTTATACCTTTTTTTATTGCATTTTCTTCAAATTCTAGTAAATATTTATCAAGATTAGCCATTGTATGAGTTTTTATTTGATCAGCAAATGCTCTTAATTGTTCCCATTCGGGGAGAGACTTTGAAGCTAAATCTCTTTTTTCTCTTACAAACCATAAAGCCTTATCATGCCAATGCATTCTCTCATCATTTGCTACAAATTTTGCTGCTTTTTCTGGATGGTTGTTTTGATGTTCATTTGTGCTCATTTTAAAACTCCCCAGCTAATATTTCAGTTATATGCATAACTCTTACAGCTTCATTATCTCTATTTATAATTCCTTCCATGTGCATTAAACAGGACATATCAGCCCCTGTGATTATTTGTGCTTGAGCTTGAACATGGTCTTTTATTCTATCTTTTCCCATTGCCACAGAAATTGCTTCTTCTGTTACACAAAAAGTACCTCCAAATCCACAACACTCATCATCTCTTTTTAAATCAACAATTTCGATATCTTTTACAAGAGAAAGTAGGTTTTTTAATTTGTTTAAAGGTGGGAGATTAAGTTCAGTAGGTGTTCCTAATCCTAAACCTCTATGTCCATGACATGAGTTATGAACTCCTACTTTATGAGGAAAAGACACATCGAGCTTTTCTATTTTTATAATATCATGTAAAAATTCACAAACTTCATAAATAGAGGTTTTTACTTTATTATAATCTTCATCATCAGCTTCAAAAAATGGTTCATAGTGATCTTTTACCATGGTAACACATGATCCTGTAGGAGCTACGATATAATCATATTTTTTAAAAGTGTTTACAAATTTTAATGCTAAAGATTTCATATCTTTAGAACATCCTGAATTTGCCATTGCTTGTCCACAACATGTTTGTTCAAGTGGATAATCAACATTTAAATTTAAATTCTTTAAAAGTTTTAATGTTGCAACACAACTTTTTGGATATAACTCATTCATAAAACAGGGAATAAATAGTCCAATCTTCATTCTTTCTCCTTAAAATCATTCTTCTTTTTATTATTGTAATAGTTTAGTATGAAAAAGTTATGATATTTATTTCTTTAATAAGATTGTAGAATCATTAGAAAGATAGTCATTTCCTACAAATATTTTATTTGTAAGTGTTTTACAATAAGTTTCTACTTCTTCTAAAGATATTTTTTGAAAGGACTCTTGTGTAAGAAAGTTAAAAATAAAACCTTTTTGACTAGATTCAAAACATTTAGCAATAGCCAAAAAGAACTCTTTTCTATTTAATAAATTTAAAGATCCACTACAAAATAAATAATCAGCTTTTGGAATATTATCTTTTAAAATATCACATACTAAAAAGTTTTTATCTTGATGTTTTTTAGAAGCTATGTTTATCATAAATTCTTCACAGTCTAGACCTAAATAGTTTTTTACCTTAATATTTTGCTCTTCTAAGAAAATTAGATAATCCCCAAATCCACATCCTATATCAATAATTGATGAATTTCCAATATTTTCAATATATTTTGTAATTATTTCAAATCTTATGAATTGTGTTTCTTTTGAGTTCCAATGAACTCCTTCTGCATTTATTCCATATTTTTTGTAAGCTTTACTATAAAATTGATTATTTAAAGAAGACATATTTCTATTTTTTCTATTTTTTTTACCTTTTCTAATTTTTTACCTTTTCTATAGTAACACCATTATCTTTAATAAATTTAGATACTACTTCTGAGTTTGTGTGCTCATACCCTTTATCATAAACAATTCTTTTAATACCTGCTGCTATTAGATTCTTTGAACATTCGCTACATGGTTCTAATGTGACATAAATGGTACTATCTTCTATACTTATTCCTTTTCTTGCAGCCCATATAATGGCGTTCATTTCCGCATGAATTTCATAAGTTTTAGACCAATCATGATGATCTTTTGTATATTTGCCTTCCCAATGTGAACTGCAATTTGTATATCCCGTTGGTGTTCCGTTGTATCCTGTTGATAAGATTCTTCCATCTTTTACAATTACAGCTCCTACTTGTTTTGAAACACATTTTGAGGCACTTGCAATTTCATGTGCGATATTTATAAAGTTTTTATCACTGATCATTTTCTATCCTAAGCTTAGTGTTTGATTTATTACATATAAATTGCAATAAAGTTGTCAAAAAATAAATTCTTTCATTTTTTCATATTTCTATTGATTTTACACTAGTTTTTAATAGTTTTTGATAAAAAAAGATTGAATTTTGCAAAATTTGCAAAATAAGTAAAAGATTTTATAACAAAAATTATGGTATTATTTCCAAAATTTGAGAAAAAAGGTTAAACATGGATTTTAAAGAGATAAAAGAATTAATTAGAGTATTTGATAAAAGTGAATTGAATAAATTAAAAGTAAAAGATGGAGATTTTGAGATTTCTATGCAAACAGGATTTGAAAGTGGAACTGTAGTTTCAGCTGCTCCTGTTGCTGCTCCTGCACCAGTTACTCCTATTGCTGCTCCAACTGCTGAAGCTGCTCCAGCTTGTGCTATTTTAGGAGAAACTATTAATTCTCCAATGGTTGGAACTTATTATGCATCACCATCTCCTGAATCACCTGCATTTGTAAAAGCTGGAGATACTGTAAAAAAAGGTCAAACTTTATGTATCTTAGAAGCTATGAAAATAATGAATGAAGTTGAAGCAGAATTTGATTGTAAAATTGTAAATGTTCTTGTTCAAGATGGAAACCCTGTTGAATATGATATGCCAATTTTTGTTATTGAAAAATTGTAAAAGTTTTAGCTATGGCAGAAATAAAAAAAATATTAATAGCAAACAGAGGAGAAATAGTTCAAAGAGCAATTAGAACTATTAGGGAAATGGGTAAAAAGTCTGTTGCAGTTTATTCTGCTGGAGATAAAAATGCCTCTTATTTAAAGCATGCAGACGAGGCTATTTGTATTGGTGATGTTAAATCTATTGACTCATATTTAAATATCCCAGCAATTATAACAGCAGCAGAAATCACTGGTTGTGATGCTATTTTCCCAGGATATGGGTTTTTATCTGAAAACCAAGATTTCGTAGAAATTTGTAGACTTCATGATGTTAAATTTATTGGACCTTCTGTAGAAGTTATGGAAAAAATGGCTGATAAATCAAAAGCAAAAGAAGAGATGATTAGAGCAGGAGTTCCTGTTGTTCCTGGAAGTGATGGTGCTGTTCATTCTGTTGAAGAAGGTAGAATTGTAGCTGCTGAGATTGGATATCCAATTATGGCAAAAGCTGCCGCTGGTGGTGGTGGTAGAGGAATGAGACTTGTTAATGACGAATCTGAATTTGATCAACTATTTATGGCAGCTTCTTCTGAAGCTTTAGCTGCATTTGGTGATGGAACTATGTATCTTGAAAGATTTATTAATAATCCAAGACATATAGAAGTTCAAGTTATTGGGGATTCTCATGGGAATGCTATTCATATTGGTGAAAGAGATTGTTCCCTCCAAAGAAGACATCAAAAAGTAATTGAAGAATCACCTGCAATTTTATTAAGTGATGAAACAAGAGCACATTTACATAAAGTTGCTATTGATGCAACTAAATATTTAAAATATGAAGGTGCAGGAACTTTTGAATTCTTAGCAGATGATAAACAAAATATTTATTTTATGGAAATGAATACAAGACTTCAAGTTGAGCATCCTGTTTCTGAAATGGTATCAGGACTTGATATAGTTGAATGGATGATAAAAGTTGCCCAAGGTGAAGAATTACCTAAGCAAGAAGAAATTAAATTTAGTGGTCATGCTATTGAAGTAAGAATTACAGCTGAAGATCCAAATTCATTTTTACCAAGTCCAGGAAAAGTGACACAATGGATGGTTCCTGGTGGAAGAAACGTAAGAGTAGATTCTCATGTTTACGCAGGATATGATGTTCCTCCATATTATGATTCAATGATTGGAAAATTGATTGTTTGGGGTAGAGATAGACAAAAAGCAATTAATATTATGAAAAGAGCTTTAAATGAATTTGAAGTTGAAGGAATTAGAACAACTCTTCCTTTCCATAAAAAAATGATGGAAAATGTTGATTTTATTTCAAATAATTACGATACAAAATATTTAGAGAACTACAAGTCTTTAGACCAACTTTAGACTAAATCTTAATAAAATAAAAAGAGTAGGTATTAACCTACTTTTTTTATCAAAGCTTAAATTTATATTAAACTAGATATAATCCGCCAAATCATACACATTTATATACTATATTTACTTTGAGTTTCGAATTTCAAAGCCTGCTTTATGACTTGAGCAACCAGTTTTTTAACTAAAATTTATTTAGAATCAGAAGTTTATAACCGTGTATTTTTTAAATCCTAAATACCTACGATGGTATAAATACACAAAAGGTAACAAATGACTTTTAAAGACTTTAATTTTAAAGAAAAATTACAACAATCGATTGACAATGCAGGTTTTAAAGAACCAAGCCCAATTCAAAAAGACGCAATTCCTGTAGTTTTACAGGGGAAAGATATGGTTGGGCAAGCCCAAACAGGTACTGGAAAAACAGCAGCATTCGGACTTCCAATTATTAACATGATGAAAGGTAACGCTGGTGTTGAGACTATAGTTATTGTTCCAACAAGAGAACTTGCAATGCAAGTATCAGATGAACTTTTCAGATTTGGTAAAAATTCAGGAATGAATACAGCTACAGTTTATGGTGGGCAATCTTACTCTATGCAGTTAAAAAATATAGATAGAGCATCAATTATTGTTGCAACTCCAGGAAGATTAATAGACCTTTTAAAAACTAAGAAAATCGATATTAAACCTTCTTTTGTAGTTTTAGATGAAGCTGATGAAATGTTAGATATGGGATTTCTTGATGATATAAAAGAAATTTTTAATTATTTTCCAAAAGAAAGACAAACATTATTATTCTCTGCAACTATGCCACAAGCAATTAAAAAACTTGCACAAAATATTTTAAAAGATCCTGCATTTATTACAGTTACAAAATCAGAAATGACAAACTCTAAAATTACTCAATCATTTTATGTGGTTAATGAGTATGAAAGAGATGATGCCTTAATCAGACTTTATGACTTTAAAAACCCAGAAAAATCAATTATATTTTGTAGAACAAAAAAAGAAGTTGATAGATTATCAACTTTCTTAGTTTCTCAAGGGCATATGGCAAAAGGTCTTCATGGTGATATGGAGCAAAGACAAAGAGAAGAAGTAATTAGATCATTCAAAAAAGGTGATTTAGATGTACTTATTGCAACTGATGTTGCAGCTCGTGGACTTGATGTAAATGACGTATCTCACGTATTTAATTATCATTTACCATTTGATTCTGAGTCTTATGTACATAGAATTGGAAGAACAGGACGTGCAGGAAAAGACGGTGTTGCTGTTTCAATTGTAACTCCACATGAGTTTAGAATGATTCAAAAAATTCAAAAAGATACAGGTGGAAAATTAGAAGCAAAAGTTATACCTAATATCAACTCAGTTAAAGAGAAAAAAACTAATACATTAAAATCTAAAATCAGTGAACAAAAAGTTTATGATTCTGGAATGGAATTAGTTGAATCTTTAAAAGAAGAGTTTGATTTATTAACAATTGCTCATAAATTAGCATCAATTTTAACAAATGCTACTTTTGTAAAAGGTAGTAATTACATTGGTAAATCAGAAACTGACATCGAAAGATTATTTGAAAGACTTAAAGATGGTGGTGGCGGAGATAGAGATTCTCGAGGAAAAGGCCGAGGTGGATACCGAGGTGGAAATAGAAATAGCCGTGGTGGAAGCAGAAGTGGTGGAAGTCGTGATGGTGGAAATAGAAGCGGAAACAGAAGCGGTGGAAGCCGTGATGGAAATAGAAGCGGAAGCAGAGATAGAAGTAGCGGAAGTAGAAACAATAGAGGTTAATCCCTCTTTTGTTTTGTCCTATTTTTAATAAATTTCTAATTCTTAAAATAATATCTTTCTAAAAAAAATCAATAATTTTCAATCTTTTAAAAAAATTCCTTTATATTTATACAAAATCTTACTTTTTATCTTTTTATTTTCTAAGAAAATTAGCAAATTTGGTAATTTAACAATCCTATATTATAGAGATACAAAATAATTTAAGTATTTTAGTAATAAATAAATTAAGTTTTTTTAAAGCTTGTATAATCAAATATCCAATATAATCCTACAAAATTATGATTACGAAATAGTTACAAAAAAGGTTTACTTTGGATATAAATACGATTGATACTTTCGATAAGGCTACGGAGAAGACTCTTCCTGGTTTTGCTAAGCTTTCTCTTGGTTTGTTATTTGTTGCGTTAGTGTTTTTATGGAGTTACACTTCTTATGGAGATGTCCCTAATAATACGTTTCTAATCTTAGGTGCTGTCTTTGGTGCTTATATGGCAATGAACATTGGTGCAAATGATGTTGCCAATAATGTTGGTCCTGCTGTTGGTTCTAAGGCTATGACTCTTATGTGGGCAATTATAATAGCAGCAGTCTTTGAAGCACTTGGAGCTTTTATAGCAGGTGGTGAAGTTGTTAAGACTATTAAAAAAGGAATTATTGACCCAGCTTTAATTACAAATCCTGAAATATTTATTTGGGCTATGACAGCTGCTTTATTTTCTGCTGCTTTATGGCTTAATTTTGCAACTTCTATTGGTGCTCCTGTTTCAACTACTCACTCAATAGTAGGAGGAGTCATGGGATCTGGAATTGCAGCTGCTGGATTCTCTATTGTAAACTGGGGAACAATGGGAAAAATTGCTATGTCTTGGATTATTTCTCCTGTTCTTGGAGGGGTAATAGCCGCACTTTTCCTCTTTTTTATAAAGAAAAAAATAATGTATAAAAAAGATATGGTCTCATCTGCAAAAATATTTGTACCTTATTTAATCTCTTTAATGACTTGGGCTTTCTCTACTTATCTTATTTTAAAAGGTTTTTCAAAACTTGTTAAACTTGATTTTTTAACAGCTGCTGGAATTGGCTTTATTATTTCAATAATTGCATATATTTTAGTAAAACCTTTAGTAATTAATGCTGCTAATAAAATAGAAAATACAAGATACGGTGTGAATTCTTTATTTACTATTCCTCTTATCTTTGCAGCTGCTTTATTATCATTTGCTCATGGTGCCAATGATGTTGCAAATGCTATTGGACCTTTGGCTGCAATTAATGATGCAGTTGTTAACTCAGGAATTTCTACAGATGTTGATATTCCATTTTGGGTTATGTCTGTTGGGGCAATTGGTATAGCAATTGGACTTGCTTTATATGGACCAAAACTTATTAAAACTGTTGGTTCAGAAATTACGGAACTTGATCAAGTAAGAGCATTTGCTATTGCAATGGCTGCTGCTTGTACTGTTATCTTAGCTTCACAACTTGGACTTCCTGTTTCTTCAACTCATATTGCAGTTGGGGGAGTTTTTGGTGTTGGATTTTTAAGAGAGTATTTGGATTCTAGTGAAAGTAAGTTTATTTCAAATACAAGAAAAAAATTCAAAAAAGATAAAAAAGAGTTAGATTCATATGAACATGAACTTGTAAAATTAGAAAAATTAGAAAAAAAATCTAAGATTGAATATATGAGAATTGCTGAATTATATAAAACAATTGAAGATAAAGTTGAACTTGTAAAACAAGAAAAGAAAGAGTTTAAAATTGCTAAAAGAGTTAAATATGTGAAAAGAGATGCAGTTAAAAAAATTATTGCTGCATGGGTTATTACTGTTCCCGCAGCTGCTTTACTTTCTGGATCTATTTTCTTTATGATAAAAGGGATTATGTTACCTTAAAAGCTTACAAACTACTATTCTATGATAAAATTCTTTTTTTTTAAAAGGAATTTTCATAGAAGCATTACTCTCTGTTGCAACAATTTATCTTTTTATTATCATTGGATTTATTTTTAAAAGAGTATTTAAAAATGATGTGAATGAAAGAAGTTTTGTTTTACTAAATTTATATTTCTTACAACCTATACTTATTTTTTGGGGACTAACAAGAGCTCCTCTTGATGAAAAGTTTATTAGTACACCTTTAATCTATTTTCTAATAATTTTTATTACTTTGATTATTGGATATTTTTATTCAAGAAAAGCTTTTAGAGATAATCAAGATAAATCAATTTTTATGGCCTCTTCTTTAGTTGGAAATACAGGAAACTTAGGAATTCCACTAGGAATTGCCCTTTTTGGAATACAAAGTGTTCCTTATACTTCTATTCTTAATATTGCTAATATATTTTTTATCTACATTTTTTCTGTTTATTTTTTCGCAGGAGATAAATTCAAATTTATAGATGCATTAAAAGAAATATTTAAAATACCTGCTATTTGGTTTACCGTTCTAGCTCTTGGCTTTAATTATAATAACTTCGAGCTAAACCCTGCTTTTGATAAAGTATTCACTATGGGAGCCTATACAGCTATTGTAATGCAATTGATAATTTTTGGTGTATTTATGTCAAAAGTAAAAGTAAAAACAGCAAATTGGAGACTTTCACTAAATATATCTTTATTTAAACATATTGTTTTACCCCTTGTTGGTTTATTTGTTATTTTATATTTTGATGTTGAAGCTTTTCTTGGAGCAATTATCTTTTTAGAGCTTATTGTACCTCTTGCTGTGAACAACGTAAATATTGCTTCTTTATATAATTGTAAACCTATTGATGTTACTTTCTCTATTTTAATTTCAAGTTTAATTTTTATTGTGTTTATTTATGGATATATTTTGATTATTAATAAGTATTTTGGATTATAAGATGTGTGGAATTTTAGGAACAAACTTTATAAGTACAGATTTTAACTCTGCTTTAGAGCATTTAAATAATAGAGGACCTGATTATTCCTCTTTTACTAAAATAGAAAATAAAATGTTTGGACATACAAGATTAGCGATTATTGATTTAGATAATGAAGCAAATCAACCTATGGTGTATGATGAAATTTTAATAGTTTTTAATGGTGAGATTTATAATTATAAAGAGTTAATAAAAGAAGAAAATCTTCTTTGTAAAACAGCCTCTGATACAGAGGTTATAATTAGGCTTTATCAAAAATATGAAGAATCATTTTTAAATAAGTTAAATGGAATGTTCTCTTTTTGTCTTTACGATATAAAAAAACAAAAGTACTTCTGTTCAAGAGATAGATATGGGAAAAAGCCATTTTTTTATTATTATAAAGATAATAAATTTATCTTTTCAAGTTCAATACAAGCAATTATAAAAATACTAGGAACTACTCCTTCTTTAAATAAAGTTGCTTTATCTCAATATATGCAATATTTTGTAAGCCTAGGCGAGAACACTTTTTATAAAGATATTGAAGCTTTAGAAGCAGCTACTTATTTTACCCTTGAGGCAAAAAATGAAAGTAATATTAATAGTGAAATAAAGAAAAAGAAATTTTATAAAATTAATACCTACAAAAAAATAAAAACTGAAGAAGAAGCTTTAACTGGTATAGAGGACTTACTTTTCAAATCTGTAGAATCAAGACTTACAGGTGATGTTGAAGTTGGAAGTTTGTTAAGTGGAGGGATTGATAGTTCTTTGATTTCTTCTTTATATACTAAAATTAGTGGAAAAAGAATTAATACTTTTTCAATAGGCTATGATGAATATAAAAACTATTGTGAACTTGATTATGCTCAAATTACAGCAAAACATATAAACTCAAACCATACTCCAATTTCTATATGTAAAAATGATTTTATAAATTATTTTGAAGATACCTTAACTGCCCTTGAAGAACCTCATGCCGATAGTGCAGCAATTCCTTTAAATATATTAACAAATAAAATTCACAAAAGTGGAATAAAAACTGTTTTAAGTGGAGAAGGTAGTGATGAAATTTTTTTGGGCTATGATAATTATGCTAAGTTTTTAAGATATTACGAATTTGAAAAAACCTTGTCTAGTGGACAAAATGAGTTTTTAAATTCAATTATAAGTGCTTTACAAAATAATACAAAAGAGAGTGAATACTTAAGAAGAATCGTTAAAAAACAGACTTTATATAACTCTTTTGGGGAAGTATATTCAGATATTCAAAAGAAAAAATTATTTAAAAAAGTACCTACTTTTAAACCTGAAAAAACAAAAAAAGATCCTGTTGATTGGATGAGTTATATTGACTTAAAAATTTGGTTAGGGGAAGCTTTATTAAGTAAAGTGGATAGAATTTCTATGCATAATTCTTTAGAAGTTAGAACGCCATTTTTAGATTATCGTTTAGTGGACTATCTTTTTTCTATTGATTCAAAACTAAAAGTTGGGAATACTAATAAATACTTACTTAAAAAAATTGCTTCAAAATATATTCCTGAGACTATAATCAATAGAACAAAAAAAGGTTTTAATTCTCCTTTTAATGAGTGGATTCATGAAGAGTATGGAGATTCTATACTAGCTTGTATTTTAAAAGTTAATAATGAAACAAATCTATTTAATGAAGAGTATATAAAACAGATTTATTCATTATCAAAAAATAGAAAATTTAAACAGCACTTGTGGTCACTATTTATTTTCTCACGCTGGTATGAAAAAACTTACCTTTGATTGGCTAATAAGTTCTAAAAATATATAATATCATTTCATTTTAAAGAATATCAAAGACAAAGTAGATATTATTCGAAGATGAATTAAGGAAAGTAGTATGAATTTATTAATCCCTGTAGATTGTAATAGTAGGCATGAAGCTTTGATTACTACACTTGACAGTTCAAAAGATTGGGCTTTTGTAGAGCTTGAAGATGGACAAATTATTGAGTGTAAGTTTTATAAAGATAGAAAAGATATTGAAGCTTGGGTTGAAACTGTTGTAGTAATAAATGAATTAGAGTATATTTGGCAATTTCAAGAAGATGGAATTGCTGTATTAGTAGCTCCCACACAAAGAAGTATAGATGAAATTGTTGAGGCATTTTTATTTAGTGAACTTCACGATTTAAGTGTATAAAACTAAAAAGTTTTATACACTTATTTTTAAATAATCTGACCGTGTAGCTCAGTTGGTAGAGCACTTCGTTGACATCGAAGTTGTCAGCAGTTCGAATCTGCTCATGGTCACCATTCTATTTTATTTTTATTTCTCTCAAAAAATTATTTTATTTTTAAAAATCATGAAAATTTAAGCTAAAAAATTAAGCTATATTTAACCAAAAGGTGCAAGTTTAAAGACTTTGACACGATATGTTTGACATTGTGAATATAATGATGTAAAATATAATAAAAATTATTTAGGATGTTTATGAGCGATACCATTCATTATTATGAAGATGTTTTTAATAATATAGATGAACCTATTCTTTTGATGGAGGGTAATTTATTTATATATGCAAATACAGCTGCTCTAAATTTTTTTAATATGTCCTCAAAAGAAGATTTACTTTTATTACACCCTTCTCAATTGTCTCCTAAATATCAAGAAGATGGAGAACTGTCTTCTATAAAATCAAATAGAATGATTGAAATTTGTTTGGAACAAAATGGTCACAGTTTTGAATGGTTATCTAAAACTATTGATGGTAAAACCTTCACTATTGCAGTTAATTTGAAGAAAATACATATTAATAATAAAGAACTTATTCAATGTGTTATAAAAGATTTAGGAAATATAAAAAAACTTGAAAGAGATTTATCAAAATATAAAAAACTAGTTGAACAAAAAGATGATTATATTAATCAAATAAATCAAAACTTATCAACAAATAGTGATAATAATGAAAACTTAATAGAATCATTACTTTTATTAGAAGAGTATAAAAAAGCCTTAGATGAAAGTTCAATCGTATCAAAAAGTGATTTAGATGGAACTATTACTTATGTAAATGAAAAATTTTGCGAAAGTTCAGGATATACAGAAGAAGAACTAATTGGAAATAATCACAGAATAGTAAAGCATCCTGATACTCCAAAAGAATATTTTGTTAGTTTATGGAAAACACTAAGAAGTAAAAAAATATTTAAAGGTATTGTAAAAAATAAAAAGAAAAATGGAGATGCATATTATATAGATTCTACTATTATCCCTATTTTAGATAAAAACAATGAGATAGTTGAGTATATAGCTATTAGAAATGATATTACTTCTTTATTTGAAAAAGATAAAATGATTTATGAGCAATTTATTGATGACTTGACTCTTTTGCCAAATAGACAAAAATTTTTAGAGGATTTAAAAAATTCTATTAATCCAAATTTAGCATTAATTAATATTGATAGATTTAGAGATATAAATAACTCTTATGGTATAAAAATTGGAGATAAAATACTAAAAGCTTTTGCAAAAAGACTAGTAATGTTTAAAAGCAAAAATTTAAATGCCTATAGAATCTCAGGGGATGTATTCGCTTTTCTTTCATTTGGTAAATTCAAAACAAATGAATTATATAAAACTTGTAATAACCTAACTACTATGTGTGATAAAGAGAGTTTTATAATAGATGATTATGTTTTTGATATTTCTTTTACAGTAGGAATTGCAGATACTAATCATAAGTTATTAACCCATGCAGAAGTAGCTTTATTTTGGGCTAAACAAATAAATGTTGATATAGCTGTTTTTGATAAAGAATTGCCAATATATAAAGACTTAAAAAAGAATATTGAATTAACAAAAGAGATAAAACAAGCTTTGAAAACTGATAATATCTTGATGTATGCTCAAGAAATCATTGATAATAAGACAAAAGAAGTAAAATATGAAGTTCTTATGAGAATGAGAAATAGTAAAGGAAAAATAATTTCACCTTTTGTATTTTTAGAACATGCAAAAAGAGCAAGGTTTTATCCTCAAATGACGAATAAAATTATAGAGAAATCATGCGAATATTTTAAAAATAAAGATATTGTCTTTTCTATAAATTTAATGATTGATGATATAAAGAATGAAAAAACAATTAATTACTTATTTAATAAATTAATAGAGACAAAGACCGCAAATAAGGTTATTTTAGAAATTGTAGAATCAGAAGGAATAGAAAAATTTGAAGAGGTTGGAGATTTTATAAGAAAAGCAAAACTAATAGGATGTAAAGTTGCGATTGATGATTTTGGAACTGGATATTCAAATTTTGAATATATAATAAATTTAAATGTTGATTTTTTAAAAATTGATGGCTCTTTAATAAAAGATATTCATGTAAATGAAAATATAAAATTAACAGTATCAACTATTGTAAATTTTGCGAAAGTATTAGGTATTCAAACAGTTGCTGAGTTTGTACATTGTCAAGAAGTTCAAGATATAGTAGAATCTTTAGGTATTGATTTTTCTCAAGGCTATTTATTTCATAAACCTGAAGAATTTATTAATTAAGTCCTTTTTTTAGTCTAACTCAAAGAGTTAGATAAGGAAACTATCTAATAGTTACTCTATTTTTACCTTTTGTTTTTGAAGAATACATCGCTTCATCTGCTCTTCTTAAGAGTTTAATTATTGAATCATTTTCCTTATAAGTAGATACTCCAAAGCTTACTGTTTTATTTCCTACTACATCAAATTGATTTTTTTCTATCTTATCTCTTAGTTTTTCAGCTACTTTAGCAGCCTCTTTTTCATTTGTATTTGGACAAACAATAAGAAACTCTTCTCCTCCCCATCTTCCTACAATATCTATTTCTCTTGTGCAATTTTTTAAAATCCTTGCAATATCAATTAATACTTTATCTCCTACAAGATGGCCATGGGTGTCATTAACTTCTTTAAAGTCGTCAATATCTAATAATATTATAGAAAAAATATCATTGTATCTTCTGAAAATATTTTCATTTATTTCTAATGCCGAATCTATACTTTTTCTATTGTTTAATTTTGTTAAATGATCTATTGTAGAGATGATTTGTAATTCATCATTTTGCTCTTTAAGCTCATTTGCGTAATTTAATTTATTGATTATTGAATAAGCTAAAAGTAAAAGACATGAAAAAATTGCGACGTGACTTGGATACTCTGCCCAAGGAACAATACCATAGGCAATTAATGAAGAATAGAGCCAATACATAGAGATTATCAAAAAGCTAGAGGTGATAATTTTAGTTTCTTTGTCACCTTTAAAAAAGAAATAAATCATAAAAAAAGTTAAAATAGGAAGTGAAATAAAATTATATAAAATATCAAAATATTCATATGTTGAAGTTATATCATAAAAGCCAAGTAAAGAACCAATAATTGCACATAGTAGGTATACCAAATGTACTTGCCATAATCTTTTTATAAGATTAAAAGGCACTTTCTCTTTTATTGTTTTATCCATAAATAAAGCTATCCCTACAGGAAAGAAAAAGAAAGCAATTGCTAATAGATATTGTTTTAATAATGGAAAAAACAGATATATTTGAATAACTTTTACAGATACTAGAACCTCTATTCCTTGAGCTAAGAATAATAAACCTAAGAGGAATAACTCTATTCTTCTAAATCTTGATAAAAAAGATAGTATAAATAATATTCCAACAAAAGTAGCGATTGAACCTATCATTATCTTTGGAATATCATCTTTTAAAATTTTTTTAAATAAATATCCTTTTGAAGATATTAAAATTTCTCCCCATAATCCTATGTCTATATAGTTTGAATATACTCTAAAATATAGATACTCTCCTTCACTATTAGTAGGTAATGAGATCATGTGCCAAGGCCAACCTTTAAACTCTCCCTTCCCTTTTTCATCAAAATCACCAAAATGGTATATTTGTTTGCTTTTATAATAAACTTCTGAAATTAAATCAATACTAAAAATATATAAAGTTGGATCTTTTGTTAGAGTTTTTGGAAGTTGTACTCTGTACCAAACATTAGTTTTTTTGGCTCTATTAGGAGGATTACTTGGGAAATTAATTTCTTGCCATTTCTTTGAATCACTTTTTTCTGTGGTCCAAAAAGGAATATTTTTTTCAAATGGCGAATCACCCCATCTGTATTCCCATTTATTTTTTGATAAATTAATTACTTGAATTTCACTTGCAAATAAGAAAGTAACACTAAAAAAAATTAAAAAATAAATTAAAAATAATTTTTTCATTTTTAATTAAAGCATAATAATTTAAATAAATTACTTAATAAATACAAGAGAGTAATATAATTAATTTCTATATCATTTTAAATACTAAATTTGAAGCTTATTATTAATATTGATAATTTGATATATGATACTTTCCCTTCTTTCTTCTACTTAAGGCTTTAATAATAGATTTTAAATTACAATAATCACTGTCTTTATTATAAGTATATATTAGTACTTAACTAAGTATTGTGCTATTATCATTTATAAGTAAATTTAATTAAAGGGATAAAATGAAATTACTGTTAAAGCTAGGGTTAATAGCTTCATTGCTTATAACTTCTTCTTTTGCTGAAAAAGTTTATAAGTTAAGAATTGCTACCACGTGGGGGCCTACATTATCACCGCTTTTTGATGCGGCTGAAAATATGGCTAAAATTGCCGAAGAAATGTCAAATGGACAATTAAAAATCAAAGTTCATGCTTCAAATAGACATAAAGCTCCACTTGGTGTTTTAGATATGGTTAAAGGTGGACAATATGATTTAGGTCATAGTGCTTCATATTATTGGAAAGGTAAAGATATTGCTACTTTACCTTTTACTTCAATGCCTTTTGGCTTAACTGCTCCTGAACAATACGCATGGTTTTATTATGGTGATGGTTTAGACTTAATGCAAAAAGTTTATGCAAAGCATAATGTTCTATCTTTTCCTGGTGGAAGTACAGGTGTACAAATGGGTGGATGGTTTAAAAAAGAGATTAAAACGCTTGAAGATTTAAAAGGTCTTAAGATGAGAATTCCTGGATTTGCAGGGGAAATTATGGCAAAACTTGGCGTTCAGGTTACAAATATTGCTCCAGGGGAATTATATACTGCTTTAGACAGAAATAATATTGATGCTTTAGAATGGGTTGGCCCTTCAATGGATATTAATATGGGATTCCATAAAGTCGCTCCTTTTTATTACACAGGTTGGCATGAACCAGCTTCTGAGATGCATTTTATTGTAAACAAAAGAGCATATAAGAAGTTGCCAAAACATTTACAAAAAATATTAAAAATATCAATGCGAGTTGCTGCTTATGATATGTATGTTCAAAACTATGATATGAATGCAAAAGCTTGGGAAAAAATGAAAAAAGAATATCCTAATATTCAAGTTAAAACATTTTCAAAAGAGATTATGGCTGCTATGAAAAAAGCTAATAGTGAGTTAAGAGCTGAATTATCAGCTAAGTCTCCTGAATTAAAAGAAGTTTTAGACAACCAAGAAGTTTTCCAAAAAAGAACTAGAGAGTGGACTAAAATGTCTGATTATCTTTACTTAAAAGATAATTTAGAATAATTACTTCAAAAGATTTGACCTTAAAAAAATATTTTTAAAGGTCAAATCATCTAAAAATTTTATTCCCAAAACTCTTTTAATGATTTTTTTTCATCTTTTGATACATCAAGAGTCTCTTCCTTTTTACTACTAGAAAAACTTTCTAAATCAAGGCTATCAATCTGGGCTAAGGCCTCTTCTAAATCTACTTCATCTATTGCATCTATTGCATCTAGTTCATTTGGTTTTATTTTTTCTTCTAATATTTTTCTTTCTTCAATTATTCTCGTATTTTCAATAGGTTTTGCTGAAGTCTCTTTTTTAATTGTTTGTGCTTGTGATATATTTTTTGAATCATAAAGTTCTTTTAAATTTAGATATTCATTCATAATTTTTTCATAAACTGAAAAATCTAGAAGCATAAAACTAGGTTTACCATCTCTTAATATTATTGCTTTTTCAATATCTTTTTTATGAAGTTTATCAAATACCAATTTACTTTTTCTTATTAACTCAGTTGAAGAGAACATTTCCTCAGATGTATATTGTAAAGGATGCATTTTTTCTCCTATGCGTATTGTAGTATGTATTATACTACGAATTTTGATATGTTGTCAAATGTAGTATTTGTAATCATATTTCTAGCTTCTATTGAAGCCCAAGCTATGTGTGGTGTTATTATAAGTCTATGCTTATTTTTTATATTATTAAAGGGATTATCTTTTTCAATTGGTTCGGTATTTAGTACATCAAGTCCACAATATAGATTCTTCTCTTCATCTAAGGCTTTTGCTAAATCCTTTTCATTAATAATTCCACCTCTTCCTACATTTATTAAAATTGCACCATCTTTTAACATACTTAAGTTTGTAGAATTAATCAAATTATGAGTTGATTCATTTAATGGTGAATGAATAGAAATTATATCTGAAGTTTTTAATAGTTCCTCAAGTTCCATATGATTGTACTCTGTATTTAAATTCTTCTTTGAAGTTGAATGATAATTTACATTACATTCAAAAGCTTTTGCTATATTTGCTACTCTTCTTCCTATATTTCCTAAACCTATTATTCCCCAGTTTTTGTTCTCAAGTTCGTAAAATGGTTCATCTAAATTTGTAAAAATATCTGATTTTTCCCATTTCTTGTCTTCAACGTATTTTTTATAATAATCAAGTTTTTGTATAAAATGAAGTGCAAAAGTAAAAGTAAGTTGTGCAACAGTTGCTTTGGCATAACCAACTACATTTCTAACTTCAATACCTCTTTGTTTTGCGTATTCTAGGTCTATATTGTTTGTACCTGTTGCTATTACACAAATAAGTTTTATATTTGATTTTTCTAAAATATCCTTGTTTAACACAACTTTATTTGTAACTACAATATCTGCATCTTGGACTTTTTCTAAGGTTTCATTTGCTTTTGTAGTTTCATATATTGTTACATCACCTAAAGTATTAAATCTATCTAGGTTTATATCATAACCTAAAGTTTTTCTATCAAGAAATACGATTTTCATTTTGTGTACCTTTACATATTTAGATATGTAAAGGTATCAAATTTTTCATTAAGGTAGAATTATTTATTTTTTGTAGTAAATATTAGCTCTGCCCATTCTGTAATTGGACCTCTAAGAACTTTTTGGAGTTTAATGGCAAAAGTGTTAACAAGTTCACTTTTCTCTTTTGTAGACTTTAATAGAGTTGTTAATGAGTTGGTGTATTTATTTACATAGAAGTTGTCAATTTGTTTATTACTTCCTAAAACTACAACTTTACATGAGCTATCAATTCTTGATAAAACCATTTGCATAGTTTTGTTTGACATATTTTGGGCTTCATCTATTATTACAAATGCATTAGATAAAGTTCTTCCTCTCATTTCTCCTACCCACATAGTCTCAATTCCATAATTTTGAATCATTTGTTCGATTCTTTGACTAACTTCTTGATCATCAAGTTCGCTAATATTTTCACCATTTTTCTTATTTGCTTTTCTTTTTTTATATTCAGTTCTTATAATATAATCTAAGCTATCCATTAAAGGGTGGTTATAAATTTTAAATTTCTCTTCTAATCCTGGAAGATATCCAACATCTTCACCTTTATCAAGTGATTCAATTGAGTTTCTTATATAGATTATTTTTTGAAAGTATTTTTGACGTACTAATTTTAAAGCTCCACTTAGTGCTAATAAAGTTTTACCACTTCCAGCTTTTGCTTCTACAATTAATACATTAAAGAAATGTAAAAGAATAGCATTTGAGAAAAATAATTGTTCTTTATTTAAAGGTACAATTACTTGGTTTCTAATTTCACTTTCATCAAGCAGTTGAATTCTATTATTTTGAATTGTTCCTAGAATTACCTGATCTGAGGCTTTTACTTTAAAACAATAACAAAAATTATAGTCTTTATACTCTTTATCAAAATCTGTAATTAATGAATTATCTAAAAACTCTATTTGTTCAAATTTTATTTCAATAGTTTTAATATATTCATAGTTAAACTCTTCTTTATTTGAGCCTATTAAGGAATCAGTTGGAATATCTAAACTTACAGCTCTTGTTCTTGCCATTATATCTAAGGAGATAAAAGTAGTTTCACTTTTATAGTAGTTTTTTGCAAAGTTCGCAATTTCAAGAATTTTTCTATCATTGATTATATTTAAAGCTACATTTCTAGTATTTACTAAATATTCATCACTTGAGATAATATCAATAATACTATTCTCTTTTCCTAGAACTTCTAATCTTACTATTTTAAAATTACCCTCTTTTTTGGAGTTTAATATTGTAGAATTTTCTAATATTCTTGCAAATTCTCTTGCTTGGAAATTGATTTCATCAAAACCACTTTTTTTAGTATCTATTTCATCTAAAACTGTTTCTGGTAATACAATAAGGTTTTTGCTATCGTCACTTAACTTGAAGATATTAGTAGCATCTCCAAGTAAGATATTTGTATCTAGTACATATATTTTTTCAAAACTCATTTAGCATCTTTTGGTTTTTGTCTTAATACTTTATAGATTATAAATGCTCCAAATAAAAGTGTTAAAAATGTAAATAAAAGTGAAAAAGTTTTAGTAACAACATACCCCACAATTAAGATTGATAATACAGTTGGTACCTCATTATATGCTCTAAAAAAGTTTCCGCTGTTTGAATAATTGCCTTTTTCTAATTCTTTTCTATAATATTCTAGTGAAAAAGAGTAAGCCATAAGGATTATTACAACTAATATTTTAGCATGCATCCAGCCATCACCTTGAAGTAAATCAGGTCTTAAGTAAAGCATGATTATTCCACTAACAACAGTTGCCCACATAGCAGGAAAACCAATGTATTTATACATTTTATACTCTTGAATTTTTACAACATCAACAAAATCTTTTTTATTTTTCTGTTCTGTATGATATACATAAAGTCTTGGTTGATAAAAAAGCATTGCCATCCATGATATCATTGCCATTATGTGAAAAACCACAATCCATAAGTAATATTCCATTATCTCCATTTTCTTCCTTTAGTTGTTTTTCCCTTTTATCTTTCCTAACCAGTCAGATAAAGTTTTTTCATATCCCATATTTAGTGTTTCATAAAGATTTAACTCTTCTTTTAAATACTCTTGTTCTACCCACCCACTAAAATCATGTGGATATAAATACCCTAGATGTTGACTATCAAGATGTTTAGGTATATCTAATATTTTACCATCTTTAACTAAACTTAGTGCTTTATTGATTGCTTTATATGAACTATTTGATTTAGGACATGAAGCTAAATAAACAGCACATTGCCCTAAAAGTATTTTACTTTCAGGATAACCTATTTTTGATGTTGCAGTCATTGTACTCACAGCTAAGTTTAAAGCATTTGGATTTGCATTTCCTATATCTTCACTTGCAAAGATTACCATTCTTCTTGTAATAAATTCTACAGATTCTCCACCATTTATTAATCTTGCTAAATAGTATAAGGCTGCATCCACATCTGAACCTCTTAGTGATTTTATCATGGCACTTGCTAAATCATAATGAGAATCTGAAGATGAAACTCCATCTCCTATTACATTTGGTCTTAATTCTTTTAATAAATCAAAAGTAATTTCATTATCAATTTTAGAGGCGAAATTAAGTAAATTTAACATAGCCCTTGCATCTCCACTACTTGAGCTTATTAAGTAGTCTCTTGCCTCTGTACTTAATATTATTTCACTATCTTTAAGTGCTGTATCTATAACTTCTGATAAATCATTTTTAGTTAATGGTAAAAATTCATATAAAAATGATCTAGAACGTATTGCATTTGTTAAAGTAAAAAATGGATTTTCTGTACTTGCTCCAATTATAATAGCTTGATAGCTTTCCATAATTGGTAGTAAAACTTCTTGTTGATTTTTTGAAAGCCTGTGTACTTCATCAATGAAAATCAAAGGCTTAATTAAAGCATTTTTATATCTATCAAATACTTTACGTAAATCTTCTATTTTTATTGAGGTTGCATTAAAGTAGTAGTAGTCTGTATTGATGTATTTTGCAATAATTTTTGCTAAGGTAGTTTTCCCAGTACCAGGTTTTCCATAAAAAAAGAGATGGGGAATCTCTTTTTTTAATATTAGTTTATATAAAGCTTTGTCTTTACCAATAATATGCTTTTGACCTATAAATTCATTTAGAGTTGTAGGTCTTAATCTATTTGATAAATCAGTCATAGTCTTTATTTATATAATCACTGTCTATATCGTCTTCATCATACTTATCATCTTTATTAATATTGATGTTATCTTTATTATTACTTTTAATATCATTTAAATCTGTATGGTTTACAAAATGTCTTAAATCTCTATATTCATCTCTAGTTAAATATCTACTTTTACCTGTAGGTAAATTATTTAATGATATTCCCCCAAACTCAAATCTTTTTAAGTCCATTACTTCTAATCCAAAGTGAGCAAAGAATCTTCTAAGTTCTCTATTCTTACCTTGAGTAATTCCAACTTTTATTTTTGAGAAATTGTCTCCATTTGTTAGAATTTGATATGCAACAAAAGGCTCAAAAGTCATTGATTTGATTTTTGATTTTTCATGTGCACCATTTGTAGCATCTTCAAGTTCAAGACCATGTAACATAGCTTCTTCAACTTTGGGATGTATTTTTCCATCTACTTTAATTTTATAAACTCTTTCAAGATTTGAATGCATTAGTTTATTAGCAACTACAACATCATCAGTTAATAAGATTAGGCCTTCACTTGCATAATCTAATCTTCCTATTGGCATAAAGTGTTTATATTTGCTATCTAAAGAATCAAAAATTACACGTCTACCTTGTGGATCTTTTTTTGTTACAAGTTCACCTTTTGGTTTATTGTAAATTATCACTGTGTACATTCTATTTTTATCTTCTTTAATAAGTCTTTTACCTATTTTTACAATATCAGTAGATGTAACTTTAGTAGCTAGATTTGTTACAGTTTTAGTATTTATTGTAACTTTTCCTTCTTCTATAATTTTGTCAGCTTCTCTTCTTGAATAATTACTATTATGTGAAATAAATTTATTCAGTCTAACTGGTTCATCTATTTCATTCTCTTCTTTTCTCATTTTATACCTGCTTGAATTAAATCATGGATATGTAAAACACCTACTATTTTATTATGTTCATCAGTTACAACAAGAAGTTGAATTTTAAAATCTTCAATAACTTTTAAAGCATCACTTGCTAATAGGTTTTTATCATTTATTGTTTTTGGATTTTTTGTAGCTATTGATTCAACTTCACAATCCATTGTAAAGTTTTCATTCATTAATGCTCTTCTTAAATCCCCATCACTAAGCACTGAAGTTAGTTCTTTTTTTTCATTTACTATAAGAACACTTCCAAGTCTTCCTTCACTCATAGATACAATAGCATCTTTTAATTTTGTTTCACGTGAAACAATTGGAAGATTTTCTCGTCTTAATAAATCATCTACTTTAATAAATAGTTTCTTTCCTAAACTTCCCCCTGGATGAAATGAAGCAAAGTCTTCTTTTTTAAAATTTCTTTTTTTCATTAAACAAACAGCAAGTACATCACCCATAGCCATTGTTAATGTTGTTGAAGATGTTGGTGCTGTATCTAAAGGACAAGCCTCTTTTGTAACTGAAACATTAATAAAGAAATCTGAATATTTTCCTAGAGTTGATTGTTTATTTTTAGCCATTGCTATTAATGGAATGTCAAATCTTTTTAAATGAGGAAGAAGTTGAATTAACTCTTCACTCTCCCCACTATATGAAATTCCTAAAACAATATCATCTTTTCCAATCATTCCTAAATCACCATGCATAGCTTCTGTAGGATGTAAGAAAAACGATGATGTTCCTGTACTTGCTAATGTTGCTGCAATTTTTGCACCTACTAATCCTGATTTACCAACTCCTGTTACTATAAGTTTCCCTTTACATGAAACTATTAAGTCTAAAAGTCTTTCTAAATCAATATCAGAAATATTCTCAGATGCAAGTTTTAGCTCATTGGCTTCAGTATCTAGTACATCTTTTGCAATTTTATTAAAATCCATAATTTTCCTTAATGAACAAATAAAGTTGGTACAATCATTGGGTATTTTTTATATTTTCTTACACAATGTTTTCTAACAACTTTTCTAATTTCATCTTCTAAAATTTTTGTATTTTTAAATAAACCCTCTTTAGCATTTTCTAAGAATGTAGCTAATAAATCTTCAATCTCTTTTGAAAATGCTTTATCTAGTTTATCAGGAACTAAACCAAATGATGAAACTCTTGGTTTTTGATCCATTTTTCTATCATTTTCATTAATTTGTCCAACAATCATAACAACACCTTCGTTTGCCATTGTTTGTCTATCCATAATAATATCATCTGCAATTTTATTGTTAAGTTGATTATCAATATAAACTTTTCCTGTTTTAACAGATTTAACTTTTTTAAGGTATTTAGGACTTACTTCAATTTGTTCCCCATCACTCATGATATATGTATTTCTTTCTAATACACCACAGTCAATACCAGTTTTTTGGTGTCTAACTGCATGATTATATTCACCATGAATTGGCATAAAGAATTTTGGTTTTACAAGTCTAAGCATTAATTTTTGCTCTTCTTGTGCAGCATGTCCTGATACGTGAATTTCACTAAAATCTTTATAAGCAACTTGTGCTCCAGCTTTTAATAAGTGATTTAGTACAGCAGATACACTTGCTTCATTTCCAGGAATTGCTTTAGCAGAAAGGATAATTTGATCTCCTGGCTTAATTTTAACATGTCTATGTTCATGAATTGACATTCTATAAAGTGCTGACATTGATTCTCCTTGAGAACCTGTTGTTACTATTAATACTTCATTATCAGGATATTTATTTATTTCAAAAGCATCAATAAATTGATCTTTTGGAAATTTGATATATCCTAAGCTCATTGCTAAGTCTAAGTTTTTTTCCATAGATCTACCAATTACACAAATTTTTCTTCCATATTTAATTCCATGGTCAATTGCTTGAGAAACTCTATGAATATTTGAAGAGAAAGTTGACATTATAACTCTTCCTTTAGCAGTTGAGAATATTCTATCAAAAGTTGGTGCAACTGTTCTTTCTGATTTTGTAAACCCTGGTGAGTGTGAATTTGTAGAATCAGACATTAAAAGTAAAACACCCTCTTCTCCATAATGAGCAAATCTATGTAAATCTGTTGGGAAATTATCTATTGGAGTATGGTCAATTTTAAAGTCACCTGTGTGAATAATTGTTCCAGCTTCAGTTTTAATTGCTAAAGAAGATGCATCAATAATTGAGTGAGTAATATGAATCCATTCTACTTCAAAATCTCCTATTTTAACAGGAGTTCTTTTTTCTACTGGTCTAAATAGATTTCTATATTCTCTTATTTTATGCTCATCAAATTTTGAACCAATCATCTCTAATGGTAAAGATGTACCATAAATTGGGAATTGCATCTCTTTATATAGATATGCCATTGCTCCAATATGATCCTCATGACCATGAGTAATTACAATACCAACGATTTTATCTTTGATTTGTCTAAGATATGTGAAATCTGGAATTAAAATATCAACACCATGCATATCTTCATCAGGGAAACTCATTCCAACATCAACAACAATTGCACTAGTATCAGTTTCAATTACCATCATATTTCCACCAATTTCACCTAATCCACCTAATGGCGTGATTCTAACTTTTGCATTAGTAGATAAGTTAAGTTTATTATGTGGATTTAATCTGTCTTTGTGAATTCTCTCATTTATTGAATGTGCTTTTCTTAATTCTGTAATCCAAGCTGAGTTGTTTTTATTGTTATGTGCTTTTGCTCTGTTATTATTGTTGTTTGGTTTTCTTTTTTTGTTATAAGGAGCTTTCTTATCGCCAGTCGGTGCCGTTTCTTTTGGCTTTTGTGTATTCTTTGATTCTTGAGGTGTAGAAGAATTTGGAGCTTGTTTAACTACTTCTTTTTTAGCTATTTCTTCTTTCTTTACTACTACTTCTTGATTGTCAACTTTGTTGTTTTCCATGTTTTACCTTTGTATACAATTGGCTATACAAAGATGCGCTTACCTCATGAGGTCGTAAAGTCTCTTTTAAATTAAGTTCATTATAGATATTAGATAAAAACTCTTTATTCACTAAAGAAGAAAGATTTTTTGAAAGTTTTTTTCTTGGTTGAGAAAAACATATCTTTAGGAATTTGTTAAAATCCTTATCTAATGTTACGTTTTCATTTTTTGATATATATAATATTGAGGACATAACTTTTGGTGGTGGATCAAAAGACTCAGGAGGAACATCAAATAGTATCCTGGCTTCTCTTGAAACAAGTTCCGTGATAACTCCTAAGGAAGAGTACTCTTTAGCTCCTGCTTTTGCAGAAAACTTTAGAGCTACTTCTTTTTGAATCATTACAATTATGTTCTGACAATTAATATCTTCAAATGCTCTTAATATAATATTTGTTGCAATATAGTATGGCAGGTTTGCTATTAAATCGTATTTGCAGTTATGCAAACTTCCTTGCCTATCCCAAGCTTCTAAAACATCTGTGTGGAGTAGTTTTAAATTCTCGCTTTCTATTTCTATTGCAAATTTTGACTTTAATATACTGATTAAATCAGTATCGACTTCATATGCAGTCGTATCTTTGTACTTGACTAAATTTTGTGTCAAATCACCTAATCCAGGGCCAATTTCTACAATATGATTATTGTTGTTGGGCATCGATTGGATGATCCTAGTTAAAACACTGCTATCTTTTAAAAAGTTTTGTCCAAACCTTTTTTTTGCTTTTATATTATTATTTTTCATAAGAACAAATAGTATATCTGGTTTTAACTTATAATTAGATAATATAAATCTTATAAAATCAAAGGATTTAGATTGAGTTATTTTGCAAAAAGAATTATTCCTTGCTTAGATGTCAAAGATGGCAGAGTAGTAAAAGGGGTTAATTTTGTAGGTCTTCGTGATGCAGGAGACCCTGTTGAAGCGGCTATTAGATATAACAATGAAGGTGCCGATGAAATCACTTTTCTTGATATTACTGCAAGTCATGAAAATAGAGATACTATAGTTGATATTGTTAAAGATGTTGCAAGAGAAGTCTTTATCCCGCTTACTGTTGGAGGGGGAATTAGAAAGCTTGAAGATATCTATAAACTCCTTAATGTAGGCTGCGATAAAGTATCCATGAACTCTTCAGCAGTTGTTAATCCAGACTTTATTAATCAAAGTGCAAAAAGATTTGGAAGTCAATGTATTGTTGTAGCAATTGATGTAAAAAAAGTCCAAGATGGAACTTATCATGTTTTTGTAAAAGGTGGACGAGAAGACACTGGAATTGATGCTTTACAATGGGCAAAAGAAGTTGCCAATAGAGGAGCTGGAGAAATCTTACTTACTTCTATGGACACAGATGGAGCAAAAACTGGCTTTGAACTAAATATAACTGAACAAATATCATCTCTTGTAAATATCCCAGTAATAGCAAGCGGTGGAGCTGGTACTATGGAGCATATGAAAGAAGCTTTTGAACATGGTGCAAGTGCTGCATTAGCTGCTTCAATATTTCACTTTAAAGAGATTGATATAATGGAATTAAAAAAATACCTAAGAGATAATAATATAGCAGTAAGGATATAAAATGAAATTTACGAAACCTTTAGCCTTTCTATTGATATTGCCAATAATGGCTTTTTCATTTGAAGTTGAATTTAATAAAAACTTCACTAAAAAACTTCCACATGATACATTAAATGCATTTTTAAAAGTTTCAATATCTGATGATAGCGAAGCAAAAGTAAGTGAACGTCTTGAACTCTTTAATGAAAAGATAAAGAGTAATAATAAAGTAGAAAAGAGTCTAGGTTCTTTTACTATTAGACCTGAATATAAGCATTCTAATAGCACTCCTAAGATTATTGCATATATAGGAGAATTAAGATATAAAGTAGATTCTGTTAAAGCAAAAGATATACATGACTTTATTTCTGAACTTACTTTATTAAAGAAAAATAGAGATACAAGTGTTTCTGTTAATAATCTATCTTGGAGTGTAAAAGAAGAAACTTATAAGAAAACTTTAGATTTGCTAAGACTTGAAGCAATTGTTTGGGGTCAAGGATATGCAAAAACTTTATCAAATGATATTAGTAAAACTTGTACTTTAAAAACTATTGTTATTAATAATGAAGAACAATATTTACAAAAATCAAGAAACATAATGTTTTCAGCTTCAAGCAGATCTGGAAATAGTATTCCTGTACCAGAAGCAAATCAAGAAAAAATAAAAATTAATCCTAAATATGTCTTGGACTGTGAATGATTATTTGTGCAGGAAGAAATGAAACTTTTAAATTTGCAGAATCAATTGGTGTTGGACTTATAGAATCTGCGATCAACTTAACAAAACTTTGTTTAATGAATAAACCAGACTCTTTGCTTTTTATTGGAAGCGCTGGTTCTTATGGAGAACATAAAATATTTGATATTATTGAATCAAAAAAAGCTGCAAATTTAGAATTATCATTTTTATCAAAAGACTCATACACACCTTTAGATAAGGTTTTAGAATCAGAAAATGCAATGACACGAAATGATACGATTGTAAATAGTTCTAATTATATATCTGTAAATAAAGATTTATGTAAAGAATTTAAACAATATGGAATTGGAATTGAGAATATGGAATTTTTCTCTATCCTACAAGTAGCCAAGGAATTTAAAATTCCAGTTGCAGGAGTATTTGTAGTTACTAATTATACTAATGAAAAAGCTCATGAGGATTTTATTAAAAATCATAAAGAAGCTATGTCAAAATTAATTAAGTATTTGGAAGCAAACCAGATAATAAAACAGAAAGTTTCACGTGAAACATCGTGAAAAAAATGTGAAGAGTTTCACATTTTTAGATGTTGAAAGCGAAATGGTATGCAAAGCATCCATGGAGCTAGGGAAACATAAAATGTGAAGAGTTTCACATTTTTAGATGTTGAAAGCGAAATGGTATGCAAAGCATCCATGGAGCTAGGGAAACATAAAATGTGAAGAGTTTCACGAAGAAACAATAAAAAGGAAAAAATTGAATTCAATATACGATTACACATTAGATGAATTAAAAGAGCAATTAAAGCCAAGCTTTAGGGCGAAGCAAGTTTATAATTGGATTTATAAAAAATATGCAAGCTCATATGATGAGATGAAAAATATACCAAATGATTTAAAAGAGAATTTAAAAGAAAACTACGCAATAAATATTCTAGAGATAGCAAAAAAAGAACAAAGTAGTGATGGGAGTATCAAATATTTATTTAAACTTCATGATGGACATACTGTAGAAGCTGTTTTACTTTTGATGAAAAAGAAAAAGATAAACGAAGAAGGTGTGATTGAAAGAAGTGAAAAATATACTGTTTGTATTTCAACACAAGTTGGCTGTAAAGTTGGCTGTACTTTTTGTTTAACAGCAAAAGGTGGCTTTATTAGGAATTTATCTGTTGGTGAAATAGTTGATCAAATAGTTCAAATAAAGAGAGATAATGAAATAGCAGAGAATAAATCTGTAAACATTGTTTATATGGGAATGGGAGAACCTCTTGATAATTATAAAAACTTTATTCATTCTGTAAAGGTTTTTTCTGAACTTGAAGGATTATCAATAAATAGAAGAAGAATTACTGTTTCAACTTCAGGAATCTCCTCAAAAATTGAAAAACTTGGAAATGAAGATTTAGGTATTCAATTAGCTATTTCTTTACATGCTGTTGATGATGAATTAAGAAGTGAATTAATTCCAATGAACAAAGCTTATAATATTAAGTCAATTATTGATGCAGTTAAAAAATTCCCTATTGATACAAGAAAAAAAGTTATGTTTGAATACTTAGTTATAAAAGATAAAAATGATGATATTCCAAGTGCACAAAAACTATTAAAACTTTTAGATGGAATAAAAGCAAAAGTAAATCTAATTTATTTTAATCCATATCCAGGAACTACATATCAAAGACCACAAAGGGATGATATGCTAAAATTCCAAGAATATTTAACGAGTAGAGGCCTACTTTGTACAATAAGAGAATCAAAAGGTCTTGATATTTCAGCTGCGTGTGGACAACTTAAAGAGAAGGAACTAAATGGAAGCACTTGATTATGTAATGTTGGTTTTCATAGCAGCTGTTGCAATCATTTCAGCAATTGGTTTTTATATAAATAATAAAAGATAAAAAAAGAATAAGGAATAAATAAAATGGCAATTACTAGATTTGCTCCAAGTCCAACAGGATATTTACATATTGGTGGTTTAAGAACTGCACTTTACAGCTATCTCTGGGCTAGAAAAACTAATGGTGAATTTAAATTAAGAATTGAAGATACAGATACTTCAAGAAATAATGATGCAGCAATGGAAGCGATTATTAATGCTTTTGATTGGGTTGGATTAAATTATGATGGTAAAGTTGAGTATCAATCAAAAAGATTAGATATTTACAAAAAATATATTGATCAACTTCTTGAAGAAGGAAAAGCATATCGTTGTTATATGAGTAGAGAAGAGTTAGATGCTTTAAGAGAAGAGCAAATGGCAAATAAACAAACTTCAAGATATGATGGAACTTGGAGACCAGAAGATGGTAAAGTTTTACCTGCTATTCCTGAAGGTGCTGAACCTGTTATTAGAATAAAATCTCCTGAAGAAGGAGTTATTACTTTTATTGATGGAATAAAATCTACAATGAGTTTTGATTGTATTGAGGTTGATGATTTTGTAATTGCTAGATCAAATGGAATGCCAACATATAATTTTGTTGTTGCAATTGATGATGCTTTAATGGGAATTACAGATGTAATTAGAGGAGATGATCACTTAACTAACACTCCTAAACAAATAATTATCTATGAAGCACTTGGTTTTACTGTTCCTAAATTTTGTCATGTACCAATGATTAATAATCCTCAAGGGAAAAAACTATCTAAAAGAGATGGGGCTTTAGATGTAATGGATTATAAAAGACAAGGTTATCTTCCTGAAGCACTTTTAAACTTTTTAGTAAGACTTGGTTGGTCAAATAAAGATCAAGAAATTTTTTCAATGGATGAGATGCTAGAGCTATTTGATCCTTCAAATATCAATAAATCAGCATCTTCATATAATGAAGAAAAACTATTATGGTTAAATGCACATTATATTAAAAATGTATCAAATGATAGATTAGCAAAAGAATTAGAGTCTTTTGATTGTTATTTAAATGGACATGACAAAAAAGAGATGATTTTAGATTTATCAAAAGAAAGAGCACAAACACTAATTGAATTAAAAGAATCTATAAGTAAAATTATTGATGCCCCAACTACTTATGAAGCAAAAGGTTCTAGAAAATTTGTTAAAGAAGGTACTGCTCAAATGCTAGAAAACTACTTAAATATTTTAGAGCAGAAAAAAGATACTTTACATTTAGTTGCTGATTATGAATTACTAACTAAACCATTTATTGAAGAGCATAAATTAAAATTTCCAGAGCTATTTCAACCAATTAGAATAGCACTTACAGGTGGAACACAAGCTCCCTCTGTATACGATATAATGGCAATCTTAGGCTTTGATGAAGTTAAAAGTAGAGTAAATAAAGCACTAGAACTTAATTTCAATAAAGAATAAAGAATATTTGCTTGCTTATTGAAAAATAATCAGGCATAATTATATTACTTTAAATAAGGAAGAGATGTAATGAACATTTATGTAGGAAATCTGTCATATAGAATGGACGATAGTGGGTTAAAAGCGTTATTCGCTAAATTTGGTGAAGTTAAAAGCGCAAAAGTTATCATGGACAGAGAAACAGGAAGATCAAAAGGTTTTGGTTTCGTTGAAATGGAAACTTCAATTGCAGGGAATGAAGCAATTGAAGCTTTAAATGGAAGTGACAGTGAAGGTAGAAGCTTAAGAGTTAACGAAGCAAAAGAAAGAGAAGAAAGACCAAGAAGACAATACTAGTCTTTATTTCTTTTCAAAAAAAAAAGGTCTCTTTTGAGACCTTTTTTTTTGCCTAAAATTTAAGTTCTTTATTTAAATTGGCAAGCTTCAAATTATAAATCACAATCAGCCATTTCACCTTTTTTTCTTATAGCTAAAATATAAAAAATAGCTGGAATTATAATTAGAGTTAAAAATGCAGAAGATATCATGCCTCCAATCATTGGGGCTGCTATTCTTTGCATAACTTCACTCCCTACTCCATTTATATACATAATTGGAATTAATCCTCCTAGAATAGCAAATAGTGTCATAAGTTTTGGACGTAATCTTAAAACTGCACCTTTATAAATTGCATGAAAAATATGCTCTTTTTCTATTTTGATTGCTTTTTGTTTTAATTCAAGCATTGCTTCATGTAAATAAACTAACATCACAATTGAAGTCTCAGCAGCAACCCCTAAAAGAGCTAAAAAGCCAACAATAACAGCGATTGAAATATTAAAGTTTAGAAAGTCCAAATAGAAGATTCCTCCTGTTAATGCAAAAGGAAGAGTGAAAAATATAATCATTGTATAAGTAAGATTTCTAAGTGCAAAATAAATTAAAATAAAGATAATAACAAAAGTTAAAGGAATAATATAAATCAATCTTTGCATTGCTGATTCTAAATATTCACTCTGCCCTGCCCACTCATAATAAAAGCCATCAGGAAGCTTTATATCTTTTAAAAGTTCTTTCGCTTCATCTTTATATTGTTTAGCAGAAATATCACTTTTTGGAGTGATATAAATAAAGTTTACATTTAAAGCTTTTTCAGATTTGATAACAGAAGGACCTTCTTCATATTTTAAATTTGCAAACATTTGTAAAGGTTGAAAACCAAGAGCTGTTTTGATTTGCAAATTATTTAAAACTGTTATATCTTCTCTTTGCGTAGTTTCATACCTAAGACTAATTGGATATCTTTCTAATCCATCTATAAATGTAGATATTTTACTTCCTGCAACTCCTAAAGAAATAGTTGAAAGAACATCATTTTTTGTAATTCCATATCTTGAAAGTAATTCTTCTTTTACTTCTATATTTAAATAATAGCCAGAATTTATTTTATCAGTAGAGACTGAAAGTGTATTATCAAGAGTTTTTAATTTCTTTTCTATCTTTCCTGCTGTATCTTCTAAAACTTGATGGTTATTTCCATATAGTTTTATTCCAAGAGGTGTTCTAATCCCTGTAAGAAGCATATCAATTCTTCCTCTTATTGGATAAGTCCAAGAGTTGATTAGTCCTGCAACTTGAAGTTTTTGATCCATCTCTTGCATAAGTTTTTTATAGGTCATTCCTTCCCGCCATTGGCTTTCAGGTTTAAAAGTAATAATTGTCTCAATCATTGCCAAAGGAGCTGGGTCTGTAGCTGTATCTGCTCGCCCTGCTTTTCCAAAGACCGTTTGAACTTCTGGAAAGGATTTTATAATTTTATCTGTTTTTTGAGTTAATTCTTTTGCTAAATCAATTCCTAAACCATAAGGAGTTACAGGCATATACATAAAAGTATGCTCATTCATCATAGGCATAAACTCCCAGTTTTGTTTTTTATAAACTGGATATGCAAGAATTATTGTTGCTAAAAAAATCAGCACAATTAAGTATCTAAGCTTTAAAGAGATTTTTAGTAAAGGAGAATATAAAGTAATAAAAAACTTATTTAATATATTTTTATCTTCTCTTAGAAGTTTTCCTTTTATAAAAAATACCATAAGAATTGGAACAAGGGTAATAGATAATATTGCTCCACTTATCATTGCAAATGATTTAGTAAAAGCTAAAGGAGTAAATAATCTTCCTTCTTGTCCTGTTAAGGCAAAAATTGGCAAGAATGAAACTACAACTAACATCAATGCAAAGAAAATTGGACGCCCTACTTGTTTTGCTGATTTTAAGATAATTTTAACACGTTCTTCATTTGAGATATTTTCTTTACCTTGAAGATATTTATGAGCATTTTCTACCATTACAATTGTGGCATCAACCATAGCTCCAATTGCAATTGCAATTCCTCCTAGACTCATAATATTTGAACCCATTCCAAAAGCTTTCATTAGAAGAAAAGTAATTAAAACAGTAAGTGGAAGCGTAATTATAATAATTAATGCAGACCTAAAATGAAATAAGAATAAACCTGTAATAATCATAACAATAATAGATTCTTCAATAAGTGTATTTTTAAGTGTATCAATTGCTTTATCAATAAGTGAAGATCTATCATATGTTTCAATAACTTCAACACCTTCTACTTTTAGAGTTTTGATTTTTTCTTTTACAGCTTTTATAACAGAATATGGATTTTCTCCATATCGTACAACTACAATTCCTCCAACAGTATCGCCTTGTCCATCTAAATCTGCCATTCCTCTTCTATTTGTTGAAGTAATATTAACTTGAGCAATATCTTTTATTTTTAAAGGAATAGTTTCATTTGTTTTAACTGTAATATTTTCAATATCAACAACACTTTTTAAATATCCTTTGGCTTGAATCATGTGTTCAAAACCATTTTCTAAAATAATTCGTCCACCCTTTTCATCATTGTTTTTCACAATTGCATTTTTAACTTCTTGAATACTTATATTATATTGAACTAGTTTATCTTGATTTAATGTTATTTCATAATTTTTTATAAAGCCACCAATAGAGGCAATTTCACTAACCCCATCAACACCTAATAAAGCATATTTATAATAATAGTCTTGTAAAGTTCTAAGTTCATCAAGTGATTTTGTATCAGATTTAAGTGCATATTCATAAGCCCAACCAACTCCTGTTGCATCTGGTCCCATTGAGACATCAACGCCAGAAGGGAAACTTCCTTGTAAAGAAGAGAGTTGTTCTAAGATTCTATTTCTTGAATCATAAAGATCTGTACCATCTTTAAAGATAATATATATCAAGGCATTTTGAAAAGAACTCATAGCTCTTACTGTATCAATATTTGGCAAACTCATTAAGTTTGAAATAAGAGGATAAGAAACTTGTTCTTCAATTGTACTAGGACTTTGACCAGCCCATTTAACTTGCACAATAACCTGAGGTGGAGAAAGATCAGGTAAGGCATCTAAGCTTGTATTTTTAACAGCCCAAAAAGAAGCAATAGATAAAACAAGAATAGAAAAAAGAATTAAAAATTTCTTTCTTATACTATATGAGATTATATTTTCTACCATAATTTATTTCCTTTTACCAGTCTGTATCATCATCTTGGTTATAAAGACCATTTGTAATGGCATCCGAATCTAGTAAGAAAAGTGCATTATTTATAACAGTTTGACCCTCTTCTAGTCCTTCTAAAATTTCATATTTATTTGATGAGATTCTTTTTGCTTCTATTTCAATTGCTTCAAATTCAGTTTCAGATAAATGTTGGAAAACAAAATATTTAGAACCTTTTGTTAAAACAGCAGTTTTAGGTAAAGTCAATCTCTCTTTTGATATTGCTTTTAAACTCACCTTTGCAAACATATTTGGATAAAGCTTCAAATCTTTATTAGGAATTATAAATCTTACATCAACAGCTTTTGTTTTTAAATCAACATTTGGGTAAATCATATCAACTTTTGAATCAATTGGATTTTTTATTCCATCAATATAAATTTTAGCTTTCATATCTTTTTTTATAAAAGCCAAATCTTTTTGATAAACTGAAGCAATAAACCAAAGTTCATCTAAAGATGCTAGTTGAAGTAAAAGTTGACCTTTTTTTACATAACTTCCTTTATTTATTTTTTTTTGTAAAATAATTGAATTTATTGGAGAAAAAAATGGAAGGCTAGTTATCGTTTTATTTGAAGATTTTATCTTTTTAATTATTGAAGAGTTTATGTCCAAAGATTTTAATTTTTCAATATTACTACTTACTAATGATTTATTATATTTCTTTGCAACATGAATCTCTTGTTGAATTGAATTTACTTCATCTGAATAAATTGTAAAAAGTAAAGATCCTCTTTTTATTTGTTTATATTGTTCATTTGCATATAAATTTGTGATATATCCATCAAATCTAGTCACAATATCATAAATTTTTGTCTCATTCAAAGCAGTAGTTCCATAAAAGCTTTTTAAGCTACCTATTTGCTCTTTTTCTACTTTGACGAGCTTTTTATTGAACAATTGCGAAACTTCAAGAATTTGAGCATTTAGTATTGTAAAGCCTATTATTAGGGAGCTTAGTAGTAGTTTCATTTTATTTCCTTAGTATAATAGCTAGATTTTGCAAGAGTATTAAAATAATTCTCTTTTTCCGCAAGCACTTTTAATTTGTATTTTATAATTTCATTAAAATTATTTATTAAAGATTTCGAATCTATATTTGTAGATGAGAAAGAGTTATAAGTTTCTAAAACTTTTTGCAGTTGATTGTATTTTGGAAGAATATCTTTTTTAATAATATTTAAAGTTATTATAGAATCTTCTATATTTTGTTGATAAGTTTTGATTTGATTTTTAAAAGTTAATTTTATATCTTCTAATTTGTGATTTGTTTCAATTTCATTAAATTTTGCTTTTTTAGATTTTATATCTTCTTTTCCATAAACAGACAAAGGAATTGCAAAACTTAGGTTTGCATAATCTTTATATTTGTTATCTCTTTGAAAATAAGTAAGAGAAACTTTTATATCAGAGTTCTTTTTCTCTTTTTCTAGCTTTGAAAGATTATCAAATTTCTTAGAAACTTGCATTAAAGATAAGATTTTTGGATGGGAATCAATATTCAAAGAAAGTTGAATATTTTTTATATTTGTATCAATATCAATATTTTCTATTTTTTCATAAGTGATTTGTTCTAGTCTTAAAGTTATTGTATTTAAAAGTGTTTTTAATTTTTGAGATTTTAAATTGAGTTCTTGCTGCATAATTTGAGCATTCAAAATTTGTGCTTGGTTTGCTTTATTGAATTTATAAAGCTCTTTTAGTAAATTTTCTAGATTTAAAGTATTTCTTTTAAACTCTTCAAATAAAGATAATCTTTCTTTTAATAGTTTAATATTATAAACATATTCGTATATTTTTGCTCTATATTGTAGTTTTTGTTCTTCTACTAAATATTTTGATATTTGATAATCATTTCTTGCGATTTTTTCCGAGATTTTTAATTTGTCACCTAAAGGAATACTTTGAGTAATTCCTACAAATGCGGCTTGCATAGGTTCTAAATCCCTTCTTGTTACCTCATCAAACTGAATATCTGTTAATCCAAAACTAAGTGTTGGATTTGTCCATTTTGAAGATAATTCTATTTCTTGTTTTGCAACTTTTATAGATTCTTCCAATGCTTTTAAAGTATAGTTTTTATTGTAAGTGTTTTCTACAATACTACTTATTGTTTGTGCATTTAAAAAAGAAGTAGTTACAAAAAAAAGTGAAAAAAGTAGAAGAGATTTTTTGAACATAATATTATCCTATAAGTTTACACTTGATCTAATTTTATGAACTTTTCCATCTGCTGTTTTAAACATTAAATGAAATTGCCACGTTCCGCTCATTGAAAGATTAATCAACATTTTGTATTTGCCATCAATTAATTTTGCTTTTCCCACATATTCCATATATGGCATTCCTGGCATTTCAGGCATAAAGAATTTTGCTTTTACTTTTGCATTTGTAAGTTCTTTTCCATCTTTTGTTAATGTAACAAAAAAATAATTATCTCCTACAACTAAAGATTTCTTTGAATAAAAATGTGCTTGATATCCATTTTTATCTCCTTTTAAATCAATTGCTTGAGCATTTAAAAGACCAAAACTTAAGGCTAAAATACAAACTAGTTTAAGTAAGCTACCCAAAAATGGGATTTTGTTATGTTTTTGCATAAAAACTCCTTTTTTATTTTAAAGAGTTTATTTATTTAATATGGAAGCAGTGTGGAAAGATTTATAAAAAGAATTAAAAGATAAAAGTAAAAGTAGTACCCTCTTTTACTTTAGATTGTACATCAAATTTTATGTCATAGGATAAACAGATATTTTGAACAATATTTAAGCCAATTCCAAAACCTCCACTATCTTTTGTAGCTCTAAAATATCTATTGAAGATATCTTTGATTTTATCTTCTGGTATTCCAATACCTGTATCTTTTATTGTAAGAGTGTTGTTTTTTAAACTTATATTTATTGTTCCTGCTTTTTTATTGTATTTTATTGCATTTGATAGGATATTATTAAATAATCTAGTGAAATCATTTTCATCTATTAAGTATTTGAAATCTTCTAAGTCTGTGATTATTGTTATTTTCTTTTTTTCTGCTAAGGCTTCAAAATATCTTAGTTGTTCTTTGATAACTTTTTTAAGTAAGATTTCTTTTAAATCTATTTTTTCTTCCCTATCTTCTAAAAATATATATGTCAAGTCTTTATATATCTCTGAAATTTTATGAGCTGAGAGTTTTATTCTTTCTATTTGCTTTTTTGTTAAATCTTTATTCTCTGCTGACATTAAAATAGCACTTATTGGAGTATTTAACTCATGGGTAGTATCTTTTATAAAGTTGTTTAGTTTTTCTCTTTCATCTTTAATTGGTTTTAAAAATAGTTTTGCAAGGAAAAAACCAATAAGTGAAAGAATAGAGAAAATGATTAAAAATAGAATAATAATTTCATTTTTTAAAGTATTGATTGTTTTAAAAAATAGGTTTTCTTTTATGGCAATATAGTAAATGCCCAAATGTCCATATGTAGAGTCATCAACTAAAATAAAGTTTCTTTTTTCTTTGATAATTTTCTTAGAAAAATCTATTTTATCTTTTAGGTTCCCTACTATTACATTTTTATTTTCATCATAAAAAGAAATTTTATAAATATCAGTTTTTAAAAATTGCTCTAAATTTAAGCCTTTGTTACTCATATGTGAAAAGATGATTTGGGAGGAAATATTTGAAACAACATTTTGCATTTTTGTTTTTGTTAAATCAAAATAGAGTTTTTTTTCATTTTGGAAATATAATAAAGCAATAAGAGTCATTAAAATAAATGAAGCGCCTATATATAGTCCAAAAAATCTAAAAAAGGTTCTTTTCTCACTTTGTGTTAAATCTATTTGAAACTCCTATTTCTCTTTTTACAGTTTAAAATTATATCATAAAATATTTCCACAGGGATTCCACAAAAATTTAACTATAATAAAACTATGAAAATATTATTACTTGAAGACGATACTTTATTAAATGAGATAATAGAAGAGTTTTTAGAAGACCTTAACTATGAATATGTCTCAACTTCAGATGGGCAAGAGGCCTTAGAAGCTATTTATGAAGAGCATTTTGACTTATTACTTTTAGATGTAAATGTACCCTCTTTAAACGGCTTTGATTTATTAAAGAATTTAAAAGAAAATAAAATAGATATTCCTAGCATTTTTATAACTTCTCTTCATTCTTCAAAAGATATGGAAAAAGGTTTTAACTCTGGGGCTGATGATTATATTAAAAAGCCATTTCATCTAAGTGAATTAGAGCTTAGAATTAATAATATAAAAAGATTAAGACAAATTGATACCTCAGGAATAATTCACTTAAACGAAGAAGTCTCATATAACTATGATACAAAGTTTGTATCTTTAAATGAAGTAGAAACTCATTTGTCAAAAACTGAAACAAAAATATTTGAATATTTTATAAAAAATAAAAATAGAACAATTTCAATAGAAGAAATATCTCTAAACAATTGGATTTATGATGAAGTTCCAACTGCTACAACCATAAGAACTTATATAAAGAATTTACGAAAAATATTAGGAAAAGATAGTATTACAACTATAAAAGCTATTGGATATAAATTAAATTTATAAAATGAAGAATTTAGCTTAGAACTTTAGAGTAAAAGTTGTTCCTTCTTTTTCAATTGATTCTACTTCAATTTGAATATTATAGGTTTTACAAATATGATAAGCAATATTTAGCCCTATTCCAAAACCACCTTGGTCTTTTGTAGCTCTATAATATCTATTAAAAATATCCTTTACTAACTCTTTTTTTATACCAATTCCCGTATCTTTTATAATAAGTGTTTTATTTTTTAGCTCTATATCTATAGAGCCACCAATTTTATTGTATTTAATGGCATTTGATATAAGATTGTTAAATAATCTTATAAAGTTTTCTTTTTCCATTTCAAAACTTGTAGCTTCAATATTTGAAGTAATTGTTAATTTCTTTTTACTTGCAAAAGCTTCAAAATAATCAAGTTGAACAGCAATAATTTTATCTAATTGCAGAATAGAAGACCTAGGTTCATTTTTATTCTCATGTAGGAATAGATAAACTAAATCTTTATATATCTCTGAGATTCTTTTTGCACTAAGATTTATTCTTTGCATATTTTTTGCAGTTAAAGGAGAATCTTTACTTGTACTCATTAAAATCGCTGTAATAGGAGTATTTAACTCGTGAGTGGTATCTTTTATAAAGTTATTGAGTTTTCTTCTTTCATTTATAATTGGAGCTAAGAATAGGTCTGCTAAATAGTAACCTATAATTGCAATTATAGAATAAATTATTACAAAATAGAAGATAGACTTTTCTATTAAAGAAGTAATTTTATCTTTAAAAATATTTTCTCTAATAACAATATGATAAACACCCAAATGTCCTCTTGGCGTTCCATCTACAAGAATATAAGTATCATCAATCTTTTGAATTCTTTTTGTCAAATCTATATCTTCTTTTATATTTCCTGCTAACTTATTGTGCTTATTATCATAAAGGGCATAATCATATTGAATATAGCTTGCTAGTTTAGTGGTATTAATTGTAAGTTTAGACATATGTGCATAAATGATGCTTGAAGAGATTTTAGAAGCTACATTTTGCATGTTTGATGTAACTAAGTCATATTGTAATTTTGACTCAATTTTGTAAAAAAGCCAAAAGATTACTAGTAATAGAATAAAAGATGATCCTAAGTAAAGACCAAAAAACCTAACAAAGGTTCTTTTCTCACTTCTTGTTAAATCTATATCCTACTCCTTTTATAGTTTCAATATACTCTTCGCCTAATATTTTTCTTATATTCTTAATATAGGTTCTAATAGTTGAAGACGTTGGCGCTCCTTCATATGACCAGATATTAGAGCTTAGTTCATCTTGTGAAACACATCTATTTGTATTACTTAAAAGATATTTTAAAATCTGAGCTTCTTTTAATGGAAGTTTTGTTTTATTTGAATTCTTTTCTATATAATTTAGTTTTGTATTAAAGCTTATATTCTCATCAATTTTTAATTCATCTTCTTCAAGATGTAAAAGTCTTTTTATATTGTTTATTCTTAATTCTAGTTCTTTTAATTCAAAGGGTTTTTTTAAATAATCATCAGCCCCAGAGTTAAATCCTTCTTCAATATCTTCAACAGAGTTTAAAGAAGTAATAAATATAGCTGGAGTTGTTATATTGTTTTCTCGTAAGCTTTTTAAAAATTCAAAGCCTGTCATATTTGGTACATTTACATCTAAAATCATTAAATCAAATTGTTCGTCGTAAATTACTTCACTAGCTTTCATTCCATCATATACGGATACGACTTTGTATTCTAGGGATTCTAAAAATTCTTCTATAATTTCATTAAGTATTAGATCATCTTCAAGTAGTAGTATTTTCATAAAAACAAGTATATCATATAATAAAAAAAGTGTATATATAGCTTCTACACAATGACTTAACAAAATTCTATTAAAATTTCCATATATAAACAAAATAAGGAGTAAAAAAATGAATTTTTTGACAAAAATTATTACAGCATCTGCTTTAACATTTTCATTAGCAAATGCAACACCTCATACTTTAGATAATGCACACTCAGAAGTTGGCTTCAAAGTTAAGCATTTGATGATTACAAATGTAAAAGGTGAATTTAAATCATATACAGCTGATATTGATTTTGATTATAAAACTAAAACATTTAATAAATTAAATGCAAAGATTGAAACAAAATCAGTAGATACCGGAATTGAAAAAAGAGATAATCACTTGAAAAGTGAAGATTTTTTCCTATCAGAAAAATATCCTCTTATGACTTTTAATATGAAATCATATAAGGCTGATGGTGATGAAGGCGAAATGACTGGTGATTTAACAATAAGAGGAGTTACAAAAGAAGTAAAACTCGAAGTTGAAGATTTAGGTACAGTAAAAGATTTTGAGGGAAATAATAGAGTTGGATTTACCTTAAAAGGTAAAATCAATAGAATTGATTTCGGTTTAAAATGGAATAAAGCTCTTGAATTTGGTGGTATAGCAGTTGATGAAACAGTTAAACTTGAAATAGAGATTGAAGCAGTAGAGAAATAATTTTATTTAAAATTATATTAATAAAAAAGAAATAGAATACATAAAAAAATATTAAAAAATAAAAAAGGATATACAATGAAAAAAAATACTAAAATTAAATTAGCAGGGATTCTTTTAGGTGTGGCATTATCAAGTACTGGTGCATATGCAGCAGGTGGTTCATGCGGTGCTGGTAAATGTGGTAGTGATATGAAAAAAGTTGAGAAAAAAGGTTCATGTGGCGCTGGTAAATGTGGTAGCGATATGAAAAAAGAAACTAAAGAAATGACTGGAACTGCTGGTAAGAAAAAAATGGCAGGTTCGTGTGGTGCTGGTAAATGTGGTGCTGATATGAAAAAAGATGCTAAGAAAAAAGTTGAAGGTTCATGTGGCGCTGGTAAATGTGGATGAAACGGGGAAGATGAGTAAATGATAAACATTAAAGGCTGTGGATTAGGTCTACGAAGCGATTTTTTATTAGATGTTAATAAGAGTGATTTCCAACCAGATTGGTGGGAAGTTACTCCTGAGAATTGGATGCATATGCCAAAAATCTATGAAAAAGCATTTGAAGAAGCGGTTTTTTCAAGACCTACCCTTGCTCATGGTTTATCATTATCAATAGGTTCTGCTGATAAATTAAATAAAAAGTTTGTGAAACAAATTAAAACTTTTTTAGATAGATATAATATTAAACATTATTCTGAGCATCTTTCTTTTTCTTCTTTTGAAGGAAAACAATCTTATGAATTATTACCTGTTCCAATGACTAAAAAAATGGTTCAAATAATAAGTGATAGAGTGAAAGAAGTTGAGGATATTATTCAAAGAAATCTGATTTTAGAAAATGCAACTTATTACTATGTACCCTATTCTGAAATGGCTGAGGTAGACTTTATAAACGAAGTTTTAGAAAAATCAGGGGCTAAAATGCTTCTTGATGTAAATAATGTCTTTGTAAACTCTGTAAATCATACTTTTAAAGCAAGAAAATTTATTGATGAAATTGATAAAAGCAAAGTAGCTTATATGCATATGGCTGGACATTATTCGGATGAAGATTCTGGTCTTAAAATCGATTCCCATGGTATGCCAATTTGTTCTGGGGTTTGGAAACTTTTAGAATATACTTTAAAACAAATAAATGCTCCTGTTATGATTGAACGTGATAATAATATTCCTCCTTTGGAAGAATTAGCTAAAGAGTACAAACAAATGAGTGAAATTGTAAAAAGAGTTCAACGTGGCTAAATATAGTTTAGAAAAAAATATAGAAAAAAGATTTTTTGATAATCTTCTAAATCAAGAAGAAGGTTTTGAAAATACAGCAATAAATGTATATCAAAAACTTGTCCTAATAAGATATATAGAAGTTATAAAAAATAGTTTCCCTTTATTTATAGATGAAATATCTCAAAATAAATTAGAAAAAAGTGTAAAAGCTTTTATGAAAAATAGTCCTAAAACACCTTTTGTCTGGCAAATACCAAATGAGTATAGAAAGTTTGTAAAAAAAGCTAAACTTTTTGATGATAAAAAATATCTATATGAACTTATGTATTATGATTGGATAGAGATAGAAATTTATATGAAAGAGTATAAATTTAAAAAACAAAAGAAGTTTTCATATAAAGAAAAATATATTTTATCAAAAAGTGCAAGAATCAAGAGATTTAAATTTGACATTATAAACAAAGAGTATAAAACAAAAAGAGAAAATTTTGTAGCGATTTATCAAAATTTTAAAACTATAGATGTAGTTTATAGAGAGATAAATCAGTTAATTTTTTTAATACTTAAAAGAATAAATAAAAAACAATCTTTAAGTGATGTCCTAAAAGAAATATGTAAAGAAAATGAACTTGATTTCAAAGAGGCAAAGACTCTTTTAGAAGAGCCTTTTGAAGAACTTTTTTTAAATAAAGTTTTAATAGTTAACTAAATATATTCTTTTTATCATATTTTTTGATTTTAAACGCAAAGCTTTTTTAATAAGTTTTGAGTATAAAAGTATGTAAATATAGCTGCACTATAAATCATCAGTAAAACCCCTACCCAAAGATAGATATAGTCTAACGCTAGCCAAATAACGATGATGTATGCAACAAAGAACTTTGCTATAAGTTGTCTATATAAAGCTATATATAAAATCATTTTTGGTCTTTTTATTGCTTGTAAAGTTGATACACAAACAAATAAAATCACATAAGCGTAGAAAATCCAAACTTCAATTAAAATATAATCAAAACCATAAGCTACAACTTCTAAATCATTATCAAATTGTTTTATGATTAGTTTCCCAAAGATATATAAAAAGGTAATACCAAAGGTGGAAATATAAAAACCATACTTTAAAGCTTTGTTTACTGTCTCTTGAACTCTTTGATACTTCTTAGCACCAAAGTTATTAGAGACGATTGAAAGAACAGCTGAACTTAATCCTAGGGCTGGTAAAAGCATAAGTTGTTCTGCTCTGAACCCTATTCCATATCCTGCGACTGCTTTTACTCCGTATAAAGATACAAAATACATTAAAACAATAGATCCAAAAGCCATAATAAGCATATTCATACTAGAAGGTATTCCTTGAATTACAAACTCTTTATATATCTTTTTATGAGGTAAGAAATATTTAAAATTTTTAAAATGAATAAGTTTAGTTTCTTGTACTTTATAAAACATATAAAGGGCATTTATTAGTTGTATTAAAACAGTCGAAAGTGCTAGACCTTTTATTCCCATGGCTGGAATAAATAAAAATCCAAAAACAAAAAGTGGATTTAAAATTAAATTTGCAAAAAAACCGAAAATCAAAGTATTTCTATAAGTCTTTGTATCTCCTCTTGAAACTAAAATTGCATTTAAAGCAAAGTTTGACATAAAGAAAATAGTACCTGCTAAAATCACATTCATATACTCTAGTGAAATATCTAAATAATGCCCATTAGCCCCTAATAATTTAAATAAATAAGGGGAAGTATAAAAACCAATAATAGTTAAAAATATTGCAAGTATTTGCATAAAAAGAATACCTTTATGGGCATAAAGAGAAGCTAGAAAACGTCTATTCTTCCCAATTGCATTTCCAATCAAGGCTGTTATTGCAGCTGAAAATCCATATCCTAAGCCAATAACCGTAAAAAAAATCATAAAAGATAAAGATAGAGCTGAAATTGCTTCTGTTGAGATAAGTCCAGCATAAAAGGTATCTACTACATTGTACATAGTATTAAAAAACATTCCAGTACTTGCAGGTATTGCAATTTGTTTTAATAAAGAGGGGATATCGTCAGTTAAAAGGTGTTTTGTATCATTTTTCATAGTATTCCAATAGCAGATGTTAATTATTGGAATCTTATCCTATTAAAACTTTAAATAGTTTAGAATTGAAGATTAATCTTCAATTCTAATCATTACAGGTTTTTCAGTAACCGCCCCTGCATTTTCAATATTTTCTAAAGCTTCAATTACATCTTTCTCAATTGAAGTGTGAGTTGAAAGTAGAAGATGTGCACAAGTTTTATTTAGAGGTTTTTGAATCATTTTTTCTATAGAAATATTTTTCTCCCCTAAAATAGTAGCAACTTTTGCTAAAACACCTATTTTATCTTCAACTCTAAGCCTTATATAATACTTAGTTTGAATTTCATCTTTTGGCATAAGTGTAAGGAACTCTTTATTTGATGACTCAAACCCTAGCATTGGAGAACCTTTCCCACGACGTGCTATATCAACAATATTTGCAATAACAGCACTCGCAGTTGCATCTCCCCCTGCTCCTGGTCCATAATACATAGTTTCCCCAACTTTATCTCCAATTACAGAAACGCCATTCATAACACCCTCTACTTTTGCAATCATTTCAGAATTTGGAATTAAAGCTGGATGAACTCTTAATTCAATTTTATTACCAATTTTTTTAGCAATTGTTAAAAGCTTAATTGAATAATCAAACTCTTTTGCAAAATCAATATCTTCAGGACTTATATTTTGAATACCTTCAATTAAAATATCTTCAGGTTTTGCATCTATTCCATAAGCAATTGAACCTAAGATTAGTAATTTATGTGCCGCATCAAAACCACCAACATCAAATGTTGGATCAGCTTCTGCATAACCTAATTCTTTGGCTTCTTTTAAAATAGTATCGTAATCAATACCTTCTTTAATCATTTTTGTTAACATATAATTACAAGTACCATTCATAATACCTCTAATAGATTCTATGTTATTAGCCGTTAATCCTTCTCTTAAAGCATTAATAATTGGAATTCCACCAGCAACTGCTGCTTCATATTCAAAAGGTGTATCTCCTGCTAAATCTTGTAATGCATATCTGTGATATGCAAGTAAAGCTTTGTTTGCAGTAACCACTGCTTTTCCATTTTCTAAAGCTTTTTTTACAACTTCATAAGGTTTTTCGATTCCACCCATAAGTTCAACAATAATATCAATTGAATCATCATTTAAAACTTTTTCAATATCATCGGTTAGTTCAATTGTTACATCTCTTTTTTTAGAAAGATCATTTACCACTCCAATTACTGCTGTGATTTCACAACCAGCACGTGCAGTTATAATATCTCTATTATCTCTTAAGATGTTTGCAACACTTGCACCAACTGTACCAACTCCAATTATTCCAACTTTCATTATTATTCCTATAAACTATTTAAATATTTTTTAATATTTTTTGCTGCTTGTCTAATTCTTTTTTCATTTTCAATTAGGGCAATTCTTACATATTCATCACCATAATGTCCAAATCCAATACCAGGACTAACCGCAACTTTTGCTTCTGTTAGAAGCTGTTTTGAAAACTCCATACTTCCTAAATGTCTAGCTTTTTCGGGAATTTTAGCCCAAATAAACATTGAAGCATTAGGCGTATTCATTTCCCATCCAGCTTCTTTAAATGCTTCTATCAGTACATCTCTTCTATAATGATATTTTTCAATATGCTCAGTTACACACTCTTGTGGCCCATCTAGTGCTACAGTTGCTGCAACTTGAATTGGTGTAAACATTCCATAATCAAGCCAAGATTTTATTCTTTTTAAAGCTCCAATTAATTTTTCATTTCCTACCATAAATCCAACTCTCCATCCTGCCATATTGTATGACTTTGATAGAGTAAATGCTTCAACAGCTACGTCAATTGCACCTTTAGCTTGAAAAATTGATGGAGTTGTATATCCATCAAAAGTAATATCTGCATAAGCAATATCTGAGATAATATAAAATCTCTCTTTTTTAGCTAAATCAACTAATCTTTGATAAAATTCTGGTGTAACGGTTGCACAAGTTGGATTATGTGGAAAATTAACTAATACATATTTTGCTTTTGGAATTGATTCATCAAGAGTTGTTTGAAGTCTTTGGAAAAATAAGTCTTCATCAACTTTAAAATCTTCACCAAATGAAAGTTCAAATTTATGTATTGCTGCCCCACTTAACATAAAAGCATATGAGTGAATTGGATATGTTGGATCTGGAACAATTGCCACATCTCCTACATTTACAACAGCTTGAACTAAGTGAACATAACCCTCTTTACTTCCCATAGTTGCACAAGCATGTTTATTTGGGTCTAAATAATCGACTCCATATTTTCTTTTATACCAGTTACAAATTGCTAATCTTAATTTATAAATTCCCGCACTTGCACTATAGCCATGATTTTTTGGCTTATCTGCAGTTTCTTTTAATTTATCTATAATATGTTGTGGTGCTGGACCATCAGGGTTCCCCATTGAAAAATCAATGATATCTTCTCCTGCTCGTCGAGCCTCCATTTTGATGTTATTAACTTCTGCAAACACATAGTTTGGAAGTCTTTTCATCCTTTCAAATTCTATCTCTGGAAACATTTATTTACTCCTTAATAAGTACACTTAATCCACGTCTTATATTTGATAACGTGTATATATCTTCTATTTTAATATATTTTGTTTCTTCAGGTATTTCCAACTGAAGATTATTATGCTTACTATCTTCTTTTACAATATTTAATATATTTAGATGACGATCATAAAACACTACTTGAGGAAACCATTGGTTAGCAGGTTTTGATAAAATATTTACGCTTGAAGCTTTTTGTATTTTTACAAAGTATGGTTTTAATGGTTTCCTAAAATCAACTTTTTCGCCTGTTGTAATTAATACAGCTTGTGAAATTATTGAGTTTGATGTATTAATTGTATACACCCATTTTGTATACCCCTCTTTTCTGATATCAATAAATTCACAGTTATATGTTGATAACTCTCTTGATAACATAAGAGGGTCAATGGCGGCTTCAGTTCTTAACTTGATTGTCCAAGTTAAAGAGCTATTTTCATCGTAGACTAGATATTTTGTAAAATAGTGATAATAACCTAATGCTTTTAAAGAATCAGATATTATTTTAAGTGATTTAATAGGGTCATGACTTATTTTAAAAGTAATATTTAAATCTTGTGGTTCGTTATACCCCATACCTAACAAACCATTATCTTTTAATCTTTGCATAACATTTATATAATTTAAAGAGCCATTTTTGTAATAAGCACCTTCATTTGAAAATAGGTGGTCAATTAGACCTTTATTTTGTTTATATTCATCATAGCCTATAATATTAATGATTTTTTCATTAAACCCACTTGCATTTAAGGATACAAATAAAATTAAAGAACTTATAAATATTTTAAACATGTTTACTATCTTTTCAATGTATACATTAATATTGCAGCAGCAACTGAAGCATTCAGAGAGTCAAAACTATTTGACATCGCAATTGACACTTTCAAATCAAGTTTTTTTACAACTTTACTTGAAATACCTTCTCCTTCATTTCCTATTATTAAAGCTACTTTATCAGTTTGCTCTATTTTTCCATATTTTTTTAAATCTATTCCATCTTGTGTTGCACCAATTAATGCAAATCCTACTTGCTTTAACTCATTTACAACATCTAAAGTATTTTCTGTTTTACAAAAAGGAAGGTCTAGCATAGCACCTGAACTTGTTCTTACTAGTCCTGATTCTTTTAGAGTTTTAACTCCTGAAGCAATAACTCCATCAATACCTAATGAATAAGCTGATCGTAAAATAGCTCCAATGTTTCCAACATCTGTTAGTCCGTCAAGAACAACTATAAAATTCATATCTTTCATATCTTTAAATGAAGTATATTCGAAAATAGATATTTTTAAAAAGTATCCTTGATGGTTTCCACCTTTTGCCAAAGCTTGCGCTTTTTGGTTATCAAGTTTGTGTATTTTCTTTCCAAGTTTTAAAAACTTAGAAAATAACTTTTTTTCAATCTCTTTTGAAAAGAATATTTCTTCAATTATTTCTGGGTGATTATCTAGTACATAGTGTACTACTTGTTTTCCGTATATTATCATGGGCTAGATTTTATCTAAATATTATTGATAAACGACTTTTATAGAATATTTTATAAGTTTATTTGTAGAGGCTTTTAATTTTCTTGTAGTTTTGCGTAGATATCTTTTATTTTTGCACCAGTCATTTTAGCGATTAATTTAGCTTTTATTTTTGGAGCAATATCTAAAGTTTCAATATCTTCAAGACTTAGTATTTGTCCTTGAAAAATTGTGGGTTCAATTATTATTACCCATTCACCTCTAATATTTTCTGTTTTTAAATCTTCAAAAAGTTTTGAGGCACTGTTTTTGTAAGTTGTTTGATGAAGTTTAGTAATCTCTTTTGCTAGAAATACAGTTCTATTTTCATCAATATTTTTAATCTCTTCAAGTGTTTTTAATAATCTATGTGGTGATTCATAAAGTATTGGTAAAATTGAGCTTTGCATTACTTGATTTAATTTATCTTTTCTTTCTTTTCCCTTATGGGCTAAGAAACCAAAGAAAGTAAATTCTGTTTGTAAAAATCCACTCATTGCAAAAGCAGTTAAAACAGCGTTTGCTCCTGGAAGTACATCATATGCTATGTTATTTTCAATACAATATTGAACTAAACTTGCACCTGGATCTGAAACACAAGGCATTCCTGCATCACTTACATATACAATATTTTTTTCAAAATCATCTTTATTTAATGTTTTTAAAACTTGGGTTTCATTATGTGAATGGAAAGATTTAAATTCAGTACAAGTAAAAGTTAAATTTTCTCTTTGGGATAAAAGTTGAAGAAGTTTTTTTGTGACTCTAGTGTCTTCACAAAATATTAGTTCCGCATCCAATAAGGCATTGATAGCACGTTTAGAGGTATCCTCTAAATTTCCTATTGGAGTTGGGACTAATGTTAACATAGACTAAATAATAAGATTATTTAGCGTATTTAGCTTTGAATTTCTCAACTCTACCAGCAGCATCAACAATTTTGTGCTCTCCAGTAAAGAAAGGGTGACAAGCATTACAAATATCGATTCTCATTGTTTCAACATTTGATTTAGTTTCAAAAGTATTTCCACAAGCACAAGATACTGTACAAGCTTTGAAATCTGGGTGTATTTCTTTTCTCACTTCATTTTCCTTAAAATAATTAATGTCTAACAAAAGGTCGAGTCTTTGTCGCCCTTTATTAAACTCTTTAAAAATGGAGAACGATTATATCTTAAAATACTTAATAATATCTGAATTTAAGTTTTCTATAATATTAGAAGTTTTATTTTTAAACTGTCCTTTATTGAAAGTATTTTGTCTTTTTGCTAGTTTTGCAGTATTTAGAGCAATTTTTTCTTCCAATTGTATTTTGTCAATTTTCCCATCTAAATACTCTAATGTTTCAATAATTCCAATTGAAGTCATACAATTTGGTGCTCTTCTATATTTTTTCTCTAAAAATAGAACTTCTTCGATTATTCCTTCTTTAATCATCAAAGAAGTTCTTAGTTTTATTCTTTTCCTAAGCTCATCTTTTTCCCACAATATTTCAAATATTTCTAAATTTTTAGCTATAGGTTCTTTAGGATTTAATTCAAAATATTTTGAAGGAGAATATCCACTTTGTTTATAAATAGCATAAGCTTTTTCTATTCGGTATTTATCATTTGAAGCAATTTTACTCATATATTCTTTATCAAGAGAGTATAAAAAATCATAACTTTCTTTAAGTGACATATCAAGTTTTATATTTTCTTTTATTCCCGTTGACAAGCCTTCAACCAAAGCTTTTAAGTAAAAACCTGTGCCTCCTACAATAATTAGATTCTTATTATTGTTTTTAGCATATTCTTTTGCTCTTTTGTAACAATCGAAAAACTGTATTACATCAAATTTTTCATTTGGATAAATTTCATTTATTCCAAAGTGAATAATATCTCCACGCTCTTCTTTTGTAGGTTTTGCAGAAGCTATATCTATTTCTTTGTAAACTGATAATGAATCAAGTGACAATATTATAGAGTTAGTTTTACTTGCAATATCTAATGATAAAGCTGTTTTCCCTGAGGCTGTTTGTCCAATAATTGCTATTTCTTTCATAATCTGATTATATCAAAAGAAGAGTAAATTTATATTTTGATATACTTTCGCCCATGAATAAATTACCAAAACTTTTAAACGATTTTAACGAACTTGTGATGTTTAAACATTCAATATTTTCTTTACCATTTATTTTTATAGCAATGATTGTCTCGTCCGTTCAACTAAATGCTAGTCCTTGGTTTGGTTTCAAACTTTTGATTTTTGGAATACTAGCGGCAATTAGTGCAAGAAATTTTGCAATGGGATTTAATAGGTATATGGATAGAGATATAGATGCTTTAAATCCAAGAACTGTAAATAGACCAAATGTAGATGGCCGAATCTCAGCTAATCAAATGCTTATGTTTATCTTTGCTAATGCCTTAGTGTTTGTAGCTGTGGCATATTTTATAAATGATTTAGCCTTTTATTTATCTATTCCTATTCTTTTAATTATAGGCTCTTATTCTTATTTTAAAAGATTTTCATATTTAGCACATATTATTTTAGGAGTTTCTTTAGCCCTAGCACCAATTGCAGGTGTTGTAGCTGTAAGTGAAACTATTCCTTTATGGTCAATATTACTTAGTATTGGTGTTATGTTTTGGGTTGCAGGTTTTGATTTATTATACTCATTGCAAGATATAGAAGTTGATAAAGAATTAGGGCTTCATTCAATCCCTAGTAAATTTGGTGCAAAAAAGACTATGATTATTTCAAAAGTTTTTCACTCTTTTACAGTTTTATTTTGGTTACTTTTTGCAATAAGTTCAAATGGTGGGGTTTTTACTTACATGGCTGTTTTTGTTGCTGCAATAATGCTAAGTTATGAGCATATATTAGTAAATAGAGATTTTACAAAAATTGATAAGGCTTTTTTTACTGTAAATGGATATTTGGGAATTATTTTCTTTTTCTTTATTTTGATAGATGCTTTTTAAGAGAAGAATAACTAGAAGTTAAATATCTCTTAAAAACATATCTTTTTATTTATTTTCTAGTTCTTTGATAATCTCTTCTTTTGCTCTATTTGATAAAAACTCTGTATAAAGAGTTTTATTAACTTTAAAAAGTAACTTACTTTTATTTTGTATTTCCATAGCTACAAGCTGGGAATCAACTGCAATTTGAACAAAAAATTTATTTTCATCACTTAACCAATGATTAGTTGCTTTTGAATAAGTCAAAGATTTTAAGGCAATATGCTCAGCACTCTTTTTAAGATCTTTATCATAAATATTTGGGTTATCTAATTTTTCTAAATAATTTTTATACAAAGTTAGAGTTTTTAAATATATCTTTTTTGTAAGATTTTGACTAGCACTAATAAGTGCTTTTTGTTTATGAAAAATGAACTCTTTTTCACTTAAATTACTTTTTTCTTTTCTTGTAATACTTAATCCAATTGCAGAAATATGATTTTTAACTTCCCTCTTCTCTAGCCATATTGGGGCATTAGAAGGAATCTCTATTTCCTTTTTTTCGCCAAATTCTTTTTCTTCAGAAAAAGGATTTAATGATTGAAAAGAAAAACAAGCACTAAAAAATATAGTTATTATAATCGATAAAAAAAGAGTTTTTTTCATTTTTTTACAGTCCTATTTTAGCAATCGCTAAATTTTTTGATAATTTCTTTTGCATTTTCTAAAGCAACTTCACTAGAATCTTTATCAAAACTTAGGGCAACTGCCATTCTTCTTCCAATGTGTGATTGGGGTTTTCCAAATATTCTTAGATATGAGTTCTTAGTAAAAGCACTTTTTTTGATTTTGATTTTTGGATTAAAAGTATCATTTTTTGCTTTATAAGCCGCACTAGCTCCACAACCATAATCAATATAATCTAAAGGTAAGCCTAAAACAGCTCTTACGTGAAGTGCAAATTCACTTTGAGATTGAGTAATCATAGTAACCATTCCTGTATCATGTGGTCTTGGACTTACTTCTGAAAAATATACTTCATCTCCTTGTACAAACATTTCTACTCCAAAAATACCACGACCACCTAAACCATCAGTTACAGTTTTGGCAATTTTTTGAGCTTTTTTCTTTGCACTTTCACTCATTTGCATTGGTTGCCATGAAAATATATAATCTCCATCTTGTTGAATATGTCCAATTGGTTCACAAAATACAGTTTGATTTTCATTTCTTACAGTCAATAAAGTTATTTCATAATCAAATTTAATAAAAGCTTCTACAATTAACTCACTAGCATCACCTCTAGCTTCTTTTGCAATTTCCCATGAAGTAGCTAAATCATTTTCTGATTTAGCAATACTCTGTCCATGTCCTGATGAACTCATTACTGGTTTTATAACACAAGGAAAGCCAATATTAAAAGCAGCTTTTTGAAGTTCTTTAAAAGTAGAAACAAATTTATAAGCTCCTGTTTTTACTATTAGTTCTTCTGCTGCAAATTGTCTAATATTTTTTCTATTCATTGTTTTATTAACAGCATCGGCATTTGGAATTACATGAAAACCCTCTTTCTCAGCTTCAAACAAAGCTTCAATATTTATAGCTTCAACTTCAGGTAAAATGTATGTTGGTTTTTCTCTTCTTATTACATCTAAAATTTCATTTTTATTTTTCATATTTATAGTGTATGATTTATTTGCAACTAATTGTGCTGGAGCATTGCTATAACTATCAACTGCAATTGTCTCAATTCCAAGTCTTTGTGCTTCAATAATAACTTCTTTCCCAAGTTCTCCACTTCCTAGAAGCATAATTTTTTTTGAGTTAGATTTTAATGGGGCTGTGAATTTCATTTTTTTCCTTGTTCTTTTTTTATTTTATCTTGAAAACTTATGTCATAGTTTACAAGCTTGTTTTTTCTAATAATAGATTTTAATATTTTTATATAATCATGACCAATGCCTGAATATTTTGTCATAGTTGAACTTAGAACCATTCCATTTATAAGTTTATTTGCTTGTCTCATTTTTTTTCTTTTTAATCTAAACTCATAATAAGCACCAGTTCTGTTTAAATTTAGCATATAAGCAGAAATAGAATCTTGTAAGGAAGAAAAGACTCTAATAAAATGTTTTTTATCTGCAGCTCTACGTAAGGGCTTCATCCCTATTTTCTTATTATAAGTCCAATGGCCAAAAATATTATTTGCTTCTTTAAAAAATCTACTTTTACCCCAACCACTTTCAGTTGCAGCTTGAGCTAAAGCTAAAGAAGTAGGAATAATATCTATTCTTTCTAAGTATTGTGGGTAGTTGTAAATTTTTTTTATTTTATATTTTTTTTGTAATACTAAGAGTTTTTTATATTCACTAGACTTTGAATCAAGATTTTTATTTTTGTTTAAAGATTCTATAAAAGCTCTCTCCTTTAGAATTTTTTTATTTTCTAATTCTATTCTTTTACTAAAAAAATCGAAGAAATACTTTTTTTGTTTGGAAATATTTAGTTTATAGTAATCTTTGGAAAAGGCTGTTTGGGCATTTGATACAAGGACAAGAGAAGAGATTAACAAGAGTATTTTGAGTAAGTTTTTCATATCTTACTCAAATACAGCAGCAAAAACTTTTTTCACCGCACCTTTAAAATATATCTTTTCATCAATTTTTGAAATTGTTAGCTCTTCATTACTTTTAGGATAAACAAAAGTTTTATTTTCAATTAATCCTAGCTCTAGTGTTCTTAAAAAACAAGCAACCATTCCTGTTCCACAAGCTAATGTTTCACCTTCAACGCCTCTTTCGTATGTTCTTACTTTTAGTACTTTTGAATCTTTATTATTTTCAATTTTTACAAAGTTAACATTTGCATTGTATCTATACCTCATTTTTGCACATAAGTCATGATCGTATTTTTCTAAATCATCTACAATACTTACTAAATGAGGAACACCTGTATCTATTAGATACCAAGTTAAGCCTTCTTGCTCAAACTCTTCTTTTATAACTATTGGTTTAGTCATTTGAGTTTCTACTATGTTTCCATTTCCTTCATTTCCAAAGACTTGTGATTCTATTAATCCAGCTTTTGTTAAAAATGTCATTTTAGAAGGAGCTAAATTATTATTATAGGCATAATGTGCAACGGCTCTAGTGGCATTTCCACACATAGAAGCCTCACTTCCATCGCTATTATAAAATTGCCATTTAAAATTAGCCTCTTTGCAAGGTAATAAAGCTACAAAGCCATCTGCTCCTATTCCTTCTGTTCTATTGCATAATTTTATTGCCAGAGATGTAAAATCTTTTTCAACAAAAGAATGAAAAATCACAAAATCATTTCCACTTGCAGAATATTTAGTATAAGTCATAAAATTTCCTTAATAGTTTTCTCTACTTCATTTTGCAAATTTTGTAAGCTTGAAGAGTTATCAATCACAAAATCGGCCAAATCTTTCTTTTCTTCAATATCCATTTGGTTTGACATTTTTAGTTTAGCTTCCTCTTCATTTATCCCATCTCTTTGCATTAATCTTTGTATTTGAATATCTTTTGGAATATAAATAACTAAAGATTTTGGAATAGGATAATGCATTTTCTCAAAAAATAGTGGAATATCTATGAAATAGGTTTTTTCTTGCTTTTCAAATACTTTTGCTTCTTTATATATTTCATCTTTTATTAAAGGATGAATAAAAGCTTCTAGTTTTAATTTCTCTTTTTCATCTGAGAAGATTATTTTTGCTAGTCTTTTTCTTAGAACTTTTCCATTCTCCACAAAATCTTGTCCAAACATTAATGCAATTTGGGCACTATGTTTATCAAGTAATTTATGAGCAATAGCATCTGCGTCAATTATCGAAAAACCATGAAGTTTTAATAAATTACTAACTGTACTTTTACCTGTTGCAATTCCGCCTGTTAAAGCTATCGCGTGTTTAAATAAATTATTAGTCATGAAAAATTTTACTATAATAATAATTTATTTATGATTATTGAAGAGCTTTTGTACTATATCAACAAAATATTTACAAAAGAATGCCAGTTTTAACTTCAGTTTTCTCAGCTATTTTAAACTCTCTTTGCTTTTATGTAAGACCTTATATTTTATTAAGTTTTGGATATAATACCAAGAAATTTAAAGTAGAGCTTTTAATACGGGTACTTTAGTAATAAAAAGTTTAATAATAAAAAAGGAAATAAATGGCAACAGTTAGTTACAAAGATGCTGGTGTAGATATTGATGCAGGAAACCAATTTGTAGAGAATATTAAACCTTATGTAAAATCAACAAAGATTCCAGGTGTTTTAGGTGGAATTGGTTCATTTGCTGGGGCTTTTGAGCTTCCAAAAGGGTATAAAGAGCCAGTTATTTTATCAGGAACTGATGGTGTTGGAACAAAATTAAAATTAGCAATTGATGCTAAAAAATTTGATACTGTTGGGATTGATTTAGTTGCTATGTGTACAAATGATTTATTATGTAACTTTGGAGAACCTTTATTCTTCTTAGATTATTACGCAACTGCAAAGCTTGAAGTTGATGAAGCTACTGATGTTATAAAAGGTATTGCCGAAGGTTGTATTAGAAGCGAATGCGCGCTTGTTGGTGGTGAAACTGCTGAAATGCCAGGTATGTACAAAGAGGGTGATTTTGATTTAGCAGGTTTTTGTGTTGGAATTGCAGAAAAATCAGAGCTTAATAGAATTGAAAGAATAGAAGAGGGTGATATTTTATTAGCACTTCCAAGTTCAGGAGTTCATTCAAATGGTTTTTCACTTGTAAGAAAACTTCTTTTAGATAAATTAGGAATGACATTAGAAGATGATTTTGACGGGAAAAAACTAAGTGATGTTTTATTAGAACCTACAAGAATCTATGTAAAAGAATTCAAAGAAAATAAAGAAAATATAAATGCTTTAGCCCATATTACAGGTGGGGGAATTACAGAAAACTTACCAAGAGTTTTACCTGATAATTTTAAAGCAATTGTAAAAAGAGATGCTATAAAAGTATTACCAATTTTTGAATTTATGGGACAATTTGTAGAATTAGAAGAAATGTACCGAACCTTTAATATGGGTGTTGGTATGGTTTTAGTAGTAAATCCAAAAAATGTAGACGCTGTATTAGCTAATACTGATGCTTATGTTATTGGAGAAATTGCTAGTGGCGAAAAAGGTGTAGAGTTTATATAATATCTTTTAGCTAAATAAAAAGGCTAGGTTTATTAACTTAGCCTTTTTTTATGTCTGTATAATACTTTAAAATATCTACAACTTTTGATGCATATCCCCATTCATTGTCATACCAAACTAATAGTTTTATCATATTTTGATTTTTAACATCTGTATATCGATGATCTATTATTGTAGTTTTATGTTCTTTTTTAAAATCACTTGATACTAAAGGTTCAAAATTATTTAATACTACATCAAATTTTTGATTTTTTTCATAAGTTTCAAATAAATTGATTATTTCATCTTTTGAGCTATTCTTTTTTGTAAAAAGTGTTACATTTATAGCTCCAACTGTATCAGTTGGTACTCTTAGTGAATTTGATGATATTAAATCTGCATTTACTTTAGGAAGAATAAAAGAACAAGCTTTTATAGTTGTAGTTTGATTTGGAATTATATTTTGAGTAGAAGATCTTCCAAACTCAAAATTATATTCAACTTCTCTGGTTTGACTAGCAACATAGTGTCCATCTAAAACTCTTTGATGATTTAATAAAGGATGAATTGTTACAATATCTCCGCATAAAATCTCATATTTATCATCTATTAATTTTAATGCAGGAAGTAGGGCTGTTGCATTACAAGAACTAGTTGAGATAATTTTATGTTTATTTACATCAATTTTTTCTTCATTTACCCCTAAAATAACGTTTATATCAGCTTGAGAATTTGGATGAGTTAAAAAAACAGCTTTTACCGGAAGATTTTGTAAAACAGAAATAGCACTTTTTACTCCACTTGAATCTATTATTATATCAATATTACTTAAATCAATTTTTGATAAATCTTTATGATTTAGTATTTTGATTTTTGCATCACTATTTTTTATATAATTATCATCAAGAACTTTAAATTTATTTTTAATATTTCCATATGTTGAATCATGATTAATTGAATAAATAATATTTTCAATATACGGATTAATCTCATTGATTGCAACAACTTCAAAAGTTTCAAAGTCTTTGTTCTCAAGTATTATTTTTAGAATAGCTTTTCCAATACGTCCGATGCCATTTATGAGTATTTTTGTTTTCATTATTAAAACTTACCTATTTTTTAAATTTTTATGTTCTATTTGTAGTAGATAGAAAAATCCCAGCTAATATTAAAAGCCCACCTGTAATTCTATTTTGTATTTTCATGGCTTTTACATCTTTAATTAAAAATTTTAGTTTTGAAGCCATAGAAGAATATCCTGTCATAACAAGCACATCAATTGTACAAAGAGTCACAGCTATAATTGCAAATTGAGTCCACAAAGAGCCATTTGGATCTAAAAATTGAGGAATAAAAGCTCCAAGAAAAATTGTTGCTTTTGGATTTGTAAGATTTATAAAAGCTGAGGTTAAAAAGGCTTTTTTAGGATTATAATTTTTTAAATGAACTCCTTCTTCTACAAGTTCAACTTTTTCAAAAATTTTGCTAAGTCCTAAATATAATAAGTATGCAACGCCCATCCATTTTATAAAAGTAAAGGCAGTTTCAGATTTAACTATAATTGCGCCAAGTCCAATTACAACTATAAATATTTGGCTAAATAATCCTAATTGTAAGCCTAAAATGGCTGCGTATGATTTTCTTAAGCCATATTTGATTCCATAATTCATAGAAACAACTGCCCCAGCTCCTGGTGAGAGTGAAATAGCAAGAGAAGCTAAAAGTAGTGTAAGCCAAACATCAAATTCCATAATAGTCCAATAAATAATTTTTCAAAAATAATAGCATACTTTAGGTACTTAACTACTTAACCTTTTCGTAATAAAGACTTAGATAAAATATTACGCTTTACTAAAAACTTATGAAGGAATTTATATGTTATTAACACCAGGACCAACTCCTGTACCAGAGTTTGTAAGAAAGGCTATGGCCGACATTACGATTCATCACAGAACTCCCGAGTTCGAAAAAATATTTAAAGAAACTAGAGAATTATTATTGGAAATTTTTGATATGCCTGAAGCTGTAATGCTAGCTTCAAGTGGAACGGGTGCGATGGAAGCATGTGTTACAAACTTGACTTGTAAAAAAGCGTTGACAATCAATTCAGGAAAATTTGGAGAAAGATTTGGAAAAATTTGTAAATCTTTTGATATTGATTTTGTAGAGATTAAAAGCGAGTGGAATACACCTGTTTGTGTAGATACAGTAATAGATACGATAAAAAATGATTCAGATATTGATGCAATATTTATCCAACTTTGTGAAAGTGCAGGGGGATTAAGGCATCCTGTTGAACAAATAGCAGCTGAGGTTAAAAAGATTAATCCAAACATTATGATTGTTGCAGATGGTATCACAGCAATTGGTGTTGAAAAAGTTGATACTTCAAATCTAGATGCAGTTATTACAGGAAGTCAAAAAGCTTTTATGCTTCCTCCTGGCCTTGCTATGATTGGATTATCAAATGCAGCTGTTGCAAAAATTGAAACAAATGCAAAAGGTTATTACTTTAATTTATCAACTGAAATAAAAAAACAAAAAGAAAATACAACAGCTTGGACAGCGGCTACAACTTTGATTATTGGGCTTAAAGAGATTTTATCACATATTAAAAATAATGGTGGATTTGAAGCTTTATATGAAAATACAGCTCTTAGAGCAAGTGCAACTAGAGAAGCATTAAAAGCAATTACTTGTGAGATATATCCACAAACACCTGCTAATGCAATGACCACAATTTACACAGAGCATGCACCTGCAATTAGAAAGATTTTAAAGACTAAATACAATGTAAATATAGCTGGTGGTCAAGATCATATTAAAAACTTAATTTTTAGAATTAATCATATGGGACTTGTGGAAGATTTTGAAGCTTCATGGGTTGTTAATGCAGTCGAGTTAGCAATGGACGAACTAGGACTTAGAGAGTTTGATGGAACAGCAAATAAAGTATTTGCACAAAATATGTTTAAAGGTAAATAATGGTTTTTGAACACGAAATACCAAAAGGAAGTAGATTATATTTTGGAAAAGCTGCTCGTGCAAAAAGAGAATTAGAATATAAAATGTCTAATCTTTTATGCGATAATGGCTTTGAAGAAGTACTTACTCCGAATTTTTCATATTCGCAACATCAATCAATTACAAATGAAAAAAAACTTATTAAGTTTTCAGATGAACAAAACGAACAAGTTAGTTTACGAGCTGATTCTACTTTAGATGTTGTTAGAATTATTACAAAAAGATTAGGAAGAACTACTGACCATAAAAAATGGTTTTATATTCAGCCTGTATTTACATATCCATCAAGTGAAGATTACCAAATTGGTTGTGAGTGGATTGCTCATGATAATATTGGGGATATTTTAAATTTAACAGGAACTATTTTAAATAGTTTAAATATAAATCCAATTCTGCAATTATCAAATATAAATATTCCAAAGTTAGTTGCAAAAGAGTTAGATATTGAAATTGAATTATTTCAAAATGGCGAAATTGCAAAACTATTTGAATTAAAAATATCTTGGCTAAATGAATTAATAAAAGTTAAAAATATTGAAGATTTGGAAAAGACTATGCAAGTAGTTCCTAGTACAATTAAGTTTGAATTAGAAAAACTTTTAAAAACAGCTAAAGAAGTGGAATATAAAAATTTAGTGATAGCACCACTTTATCATGATACACTAAAGTATTATGATGATGTCTATTACAGAGTAATTCAAGATAATTATGTACTTTTTAAGGGTGGAAAATATAGCGCTGATGGGATTAGTTCTTTAGGGTTCGCTCTTTATACAGATAGTTTATTAAAAATATTAGAGGATTAAAATAAAATGAAAGCAGATTTAATTGTAGGTATTCAATGGGGTGATGAAGGAAAAGGCAAAATGGTTGACATGCTTGCTCAAAATTATGACATAGTATGTAGATCGCAAGGTGGTCACAATGCTGGGCATACGATTTGGGTTGATGGGGTAAGACATGCTTTACATTTAATTCCTTCTGGAGTATTAAATCCAAAAGCCATCAATATTATTGGGAATGGTGTTGTATTAAGTCCAGAATCAATTATAAAAGAAATGGAACAATTTGAGGGATTAGAAGGTAGATTATTTATTTCTGATAAAGCTCATTTAAACTTACCTTATCACGCATTAATTGATCAAGCAAAAGAAAAATTAAAAGGTGACAAGGCAATTGGAACTACAGGAAAAGGAATTGGACCTGCATATTCTGAAAAAATAAGTAGAACAGGTTTTAGAGTAGGTGAACTTTTAAATCCTAAAAAACTTGCAAGTGGTATAATTGATTATTTTGAACAAAGCAGAGCTATTTTTGAAGTATTAAAAGTAGAAACACCTAATAAAGAAGAGTTAGTTGAATTATTAACTGAATATAAAAATAAATTAGAGCCATTTATTGCAAATACTACAAATATGATTTGGGATGCACTAGATAGTGACAAGAAAATCTTATTAGAAGGTGCTCAAGGGACTCTACTTGATATTGATCATGGAACATATCCTTATGTGACATCATCATCTTGTGTAAGTGCAGGGGCTTGTACAGGACTTGGTATTTCACCAAAAGATATAGGTGTTGTAACAGGAATTGTAAAAGCATATACAACAAGAGTTGGAAATGGTCCTTTCCCTTCAGAAGACTTTACAGAAGATGGGCAAAAGATTGCTGATATTGGTAAAGAAGTAGGTGTTACAACAGGAAGAGGAAGAAGATGTGGATGGTTTGATGCAATCGCTGTTAAACACGCTGCAAGATTAAATGGTTGTGATCAATTATCTCTTATGAAACTTGATGTTTTAGATGGATTTAAAACAATCAAAATCTGTACTTCGTATGAAGTAAATGGAGAAATAATTAAATATATGCCATCAGATTTAGAAAACGTAAAACCAGTTTATGAAGAAATAGCTGGATGGGATAGCGTAGTTGGTTGTCGAGAATTTGATAAACTACCAGAAAATGCAAAAAAATATATAAATAAAATAGAAGAATTAACTGGTGTAAGAGTTGGCATAGTTTCAACATCACCAGAGAGAGACGATACAATTATTAGAGGATAATCATATGAGAATGAAATTACATCATACACAATATATAGCAAGAAGAATTGCTAGAGATTTAGCTACCTGTGAAGTTGTAGAAGTTAGAAAAACAAAAGATGAAATAGCAGTAGAAATTGAAAAGATTTTAGATGCAGACTTAGATAAAGAGAATGAACTTGATGAAAAAGTTGCAGATATTTTAGATGAACAAGAAGATAATATAGAGTTCTATAATGCAGATTATAGACAACTTTTTTGGTTAACTAAAAAAAGACTGGCAAACGATTTTGGAATTATTTTAAATAATGAAGATAGATTTTCAGATATCGCTCATCAAATTTTAGATTATTTATGGGAAGAGGACTATATTCATTATACGTGTTCTGACAATCAAGTAAAGAATGTAATTTTTACTTCAATTGATGAATTCTTAAAAGGTTTTGAAGATGCTGATTCTGACGTATTAGAAAAATTAAAACATTATAAAAGAAAGTTAATACCAGGAACTGATGAGTATGATATTGTTTATCATAGATTATACGAAGAAGAACTAATTAGACGAGGGTTAATGTAAGATGCAAAAAGTATGGATATATTTAGAAAATGGAACTTTTTTAGAAGCCAATTCATTTGGTGCAGTAGGAACATCTGTTGGAGAAATCGTTTTTAATACTTCACTAACAGGATACCAAGAAATCATAACAGATCCTTCATATGCAGGACAATTTGTTACATTTACAATGCCAGAAATTGGTAATGTTGGAGTAAATGATGATGATATGGAAAGTAAAACTGCTCATTGTAAAGGGGTGATAGTAAGAAATTATCATCATGAATACTCTAATTTTAGAGGGCAAAGAGATTTAGACTCTTTATTAAAAGAACATAATGTTCTAGGAATTTGTAATATAGACACTAGATATTTGACAAAAATGCTAAGAGACGAGGGTGCTATGATGATGATAGCATCTACTGAAATTTCTTCAAAAGAAGAATTAGCAGAAAAACTATCTAAAAGTCCTAGAATTGAAGATATAAATTATATTAAAGAAGTTTCAACAAAAGAAGCATATATTCATAAATTTGGATCTTGGGATCACGAAAAGTTAGCTTATAATAAAGCAGTAATGAGTGATAAAAAAGTAGTGGTTGTAGATTTTGGGGTAAAAAGAAATATCTTAAATGAATTAGTTCAATCAGGGCTTGAAGTTGAAGTTATTCCATCTTCTTTTAAAGCAGATGATTTAATTGCAAGATTTGAAGCAAAAGAAATTGGTGGAATTTTTCTATCAAATGGACCAGGTGATCCTTTAACTTTAGTTGAGGAAAAAGAGCAAGTTCAAAAATTAATTAATGCAAATATTCCAATGTTTGCAATTTGTTTAGGGCATCAAATGCTTTCAATTGCACATGGTTATGATACATATAAATTAAAATTTGGACAACATGGTGGGAATCATCCTGTAGCAAATACAGATAATGTAGTAGAAATAACTGCTCAAAATCATAACTATAATGTTCCTGATAATATTATAGAGATTGCAGAGATTACTCATAAAAACTTATTTGATGATACTATTGAAGGTGTAAAGTATAAAAATAAAGAGATTTTTTCTGTTCAACATCACCCAGAAGCAAGTCCAGGACCACATGAGTCTAAATATATTTTCAACGAATTTTCTAAGATTGTAAAATAAGGTAACTTATTTTACAATCTTTTAGTTTACTTTTATAGAATAAACATCACTAATAGTTGATATGTTCCAGATGCTGCGATTCCTGCTGCAACTCCAGCTAGTAAATCATCTCCCATAACTCCCCATCCACCTTTTACTTTTTCATCTATTCTTCCTATTAATGAAGGTTTCCAGATGTCAAATATTCTAAAATAAATAAAGGCTAATGCTCCCATTATAATCATGTTCTCTTGGGTTATTCCACAAATTGATAGGGCAATCCACATTCCTGCTAATTCATCTATTACTATTTCTTTTCCATCATGAGCACCAACTTCTTTTTCGTAAATATCGATTTGCTTTACAGCTATAACTGTAATAAGAAGTGCTAATAGAAACAAGCTAGATAGAGGAATAAAAGGGATAAGTCCAAGTCCTAATATTAGTGCTAAAAAACTTCCTACTGTTCCAGGTGCTTTTGGGCTTAGCCCACTATAAAAAAGAGTTAAAAAGAGTTTTCTCAATGTTTTTCCTTATTTCTTTTTTTCTATACCAAGTTTTTTTCTTTTTTCCCAAAGAGATTTTCTTGAAATCCCTAGTTTTTTAGAAAGTTCGGTATCAGGGTATTTTGATTGAAAAGATTCAACCATCATTTTTACATAATCATTTATTGTCATAATATTATTAGTTAATATTAAAGTGTCTTTTTTGTAAAATTGTACTTTTGCGTAAGGAAAAATTTCTTCTTTTTCAAGGGAGACTACAACACATTTTTTACCATCTATTAGTTTATTTAAATTTTCTTTAGAATTTTTCTTTAAAGTATGATATTCCGTTAAGTATATTATGCCATTATATTTTTCATTTATTAATTTTTGCCAATTATCAGAACAAAGTGAAATAAATTTAACTTGTAAATTAAGCTTTCTTGAAAGCTCAAAAGCTAATTTATCCGCACTTATTTGAGAATTTGTTTCAATTAAAATGGGAAAAGCTGTAGGCAGAATAGTTCCTGAGGTATCTACATCATCAAATTGGAATTCAAGGTATTCTCTTAATGTTTGTAATTCCCGTCTTAAAGATTTACACTCTCTAAAATGATAGATTTTTCTTATAAGTTCATCCATTATAAAAGGCTTCATTATATAATCTTTAGCACCTTCTTTAATAGGATCTGTCACTGTTTCATCAGATATATACGAAACAAGAAGCAAGATAATAGAATCATTGTATCTTCTAATAATTGTTTTACATAGTGCTGAGGGTAAAGAAGTAGACAAAAGAATAATATCATAATCTCTTGTCAGGTTTTCAATATTTGGTGTTTCTACAAAATCACAATTGTGTCCATCGTCTAATAATCTTGAAACAACTTTTTGTGCAAGATAAATTTCACTTTCAATAATTAATATATTCATTATTTTTTCCAGTTATAATATTTAAGTGTTGCAATACTTTGTACAGCAACTCCTTCATTTCTGCCAATAAAACCAAGTTTTTCAGCTGTTGTCGCTTTGATATTTACAAATTGCTTTTCAAGATTTAGTAGTTTTGCTATTTTTTCTTTTATCTCATTTTTATAGGGATTAATTTTTGGTTTCTGTGCAATTATTGTTAAATCTATATTTACAATTTCATATCCAACATTGTAAACAAACTCTACAATTTCTTTTAATAAAATTTTAGAATCTATATTTTTATATTGTAAATCAGTATCGGGGAAAAACTCTCCAATGTCACCTGCTCCAATTGCCCCTAGGATTGCATCTATAAGAGAATGAATTAATACATCCCCATCACTATGGGCTTTGAATCCATAAGGTACATCAATGTTAATTCCACCTAAGAACATCTTTTTATTCTCTTCAAAGGGGTGAATATCAAAACCTGTACCTGTGAAAAAATTGTTTGAAGGCTCTTTTAAACACTCAATTGAGCTAATGTCTTCTCCAAGAGTTAATTTTTTACTTTTAATGCTTCCCTCAACATATTTAATTGTCCCTCCCATATTTTTAATAGCGGAACTATCATCAGTGAAAGAATCTTCTGTTTTTAATGCTTCTTTTAAGATTTTTGTATTTGAAAGTTGAGGAGTTTGAATAAGTTTTACTTCTTCTCTTTGTATTGTTTCATCTTTATAAGCTACTGTATCATTTACTTTTAATACAGGAACAATACAATCAGCTTCATTTTTAGCTAAAACTAGACTTTCAATTACCTCTTTAGGGATACAAACTCTAGCAACATCTGTAACCATTACATAATCAGTATCAACTTCTTTTAAAGCATTTTTCATAGACTCTTGTCTAGTTTCTCCACCTTCTACAAAAATATAATCATTTGAGAAATTTTTCATATAATTTAATTCTTTTTTGTGTGAAGCTATAATTATTTTATTAAAAGTAGAGAATTTTTTTAGCCTATTTGTAACGAATAACCACAGTGGGATATTGTCAGTTCTTAACCATTGTTTCTTTGCTTGGTGGGCGAATCTTGTGGAGTTTCCAGCACATAATACTATTAATGTAATGTTTGACACAAACAACCTTTGAGTAAATAAGTTACATATTGTACTTTAATGTAACTTATGAAAGCTTAAAGGGCATTTTCTAATTTGAATTTAATAGAATCTATGGACTGAAGTAAAGGTTCTGTATCTAATCCGTATTCATTAGCTTTATGTAGTGCTCTTTTTATATTTTGGTCTGAAAGTGGCTTTCTAATATCACATAAAATTTTTATTATTTCTAAAATTTTTGCTTTTTTAATATAATCTTTTGGACAATGCTCTAAGTCTTCTACAAAGCCTATTGAGAATATTAAGTTATGACTTAAGTGCCAATGTTTAAAAATATTTGCAGTTATTCTTGCACAAGTAAATCCAATAAACTCTTTTTCAACAGCTGATATATTATTTGAAAGTTCCAATTGATTTTGAAAATCTGCAACTTGATCATTATCCTTAATAGCCTCAGAAATTACAAATTTACCTGTTTCTTGTAAAAAGGCAGGAAGTAATAAATCTTCTTTTAAATCAAAACTAATTTTTGAAACCCAAGTATTTACAAGACTTGATGCAAGATTTGAAGAGAACATAAAATCTTCTGTACTTACATTATATGAATCTAAATTTGATTTTACTAAATTTTGTATAACTGAACCTAATGCAAGTGAAATAGTAAAGTTAATTCCTAATAATGAAATTGCACGACTTGGCGTTTCAACTTGACTAACAAAACCAAACATGGCTGAGTTTGCAACTCTTAATACAGTTGTAATAATTAGAGGATCTTTTTCAATAATCTTTAAAAGATCTAAAGGCTCTTTCTTTGACATTTTCCTAAACTCTTCTAACTCTAAAACAGATTTAGGCAAAGGAGGTAGAGCATCTATCTTCTCAATTATTAATTTTTTCATTTATTTATCCTAGATAACTTGTGGTTTTAAGTCTATTATAATATCAATTAATTGTTTATACTCATCTGTATCAACTTTTAATAGCTTGATTTTTTCATCAAATACGTCAATTCTATCGCTATTATTTAGGCTTCTTGCGCTATTTTCAAATTCTTGAATTAATACCTTTTCAAATTCTAAAATAGTTTTTATATTTTTGTATTTACTTAATTTTGAATACTCTAAAAATAAGTTGACAATTTTTATAAAATTTGGATTATTATTATATTTCTTTTCACTCATATGGTAATTGAATTTATAAATCATTTTAAGAAGTAAAAATGAAGCATTATTTAAAAAAATCATTTTTTCATTCTCTTTAAAAATCTCTTTTAATTTACTTTTATTTCCAAAATCTGACTCAAAAGATAATTCATAACCATGAATTATTTTTTCAAGATTCAAATGATACTCTTCTAAAAGATAGTCAATCTCTTTATTTTGAACTTTTATATAATTAATATGAGTATAGTAATACAATTGTTGCCCAATTAAATTATTTAAGATTTTAATTTCATTTTCTTCTAAAGGTACAAAAAGTTTTAACATACTTTTTGATTCATTTAAAATCTGTAAGATGTTATCTATTAAAGCTCTTTTCTCTTTATTTGTAGAAAAAGTTAAACATAGTTTTGTAAAAGAGTCAATAACTAGAAGATAAGCTTTAAACCTCAAATAAAAGAGTGATTTATTATCATTAAAACTATATCTTAGTTGATTAATGTGAAAATTAAAGAGTTTAGATATTTCATTTATCAAAGCTAGTAATTCTTTTTCACTATGCTTTTTATTAGACGAAAGAGTATCTATGATATTTTGCATTTTTATATCTTCTTCTATCCAATTATTATTTTCCATATTAAGCCTATTCTTTACTTACTTATGATTATATGAAAAATATCTTATATAAGTAATAAATTTATGTAAATATAACTAAACTTTTTCTAAAATATTATTAGAGAATAAGATTTAATTTTTGCTTTTTTTATAAACTTCAAACTATAAAAATTACAATTAAGACTAAAATTATCCTATTTTAAATATAATACGAAAATTTTATAAAATTAAGTGCAACTTATTGCTCTTTTTAAAGTTTGTTTTTTTAGAGAGAATTTTATTCTCTTGGTAAAAGAAATTGAAAAATCAAAGTCCTTAATAAAATAGGGACTATTTTTAAGGATAGAACATATGACAACCGTAGCTGACATAAAAGTAGAATTGGCAAAAGTTTTATATCCAGGATTCCAAAAATCTATTATAGATTTTGGATTTTTAAAAGATATAGAACTTGTAGATGATAAAACATGTGTAGTTTATTTAGATATTACATCAAGTTCGGCAGAAGTAGCAGAACAACTACAAAGAGATATCTCTTCAACATTAGAGAAAATTGGTATTTCAAATGCAACTTTAAACTTAAAAAAACCAGAAGAACCAAAACAACAAAGTAATAGTGTAAGTGGAAGTAACATTGCTCCTCAAATTAAAAACTTTATTATGGTATCTTCTGGAAAAGGTGGGGTTGGTAAATCAACTACAACTGTAAACTTAGCAATTGCAGCAGCAATGCAAGGTAAAAAAGTAGGTATCTTAGATGCTGATATTTATGGTCCAAATATCCCTCGAATGATGGGTTTACAAGGTCAAGAAGTTGAAGTTGTAGGAAATAAAGCTAAACCATTTAATGCATATGGTGTTGATGTTATGTCAATGGGTTCATTAATGGAAGAAGGTCAGGCTCTTATTTGGAGAGGTGCTATGATTATGAAAGCAATTCAACAATTATTAAGAGATATTTTATGGGAAGAGTTAGATATTCTTTTCATTGATATGCCTCCTGGAACTGGTGATGCTCAATTAACTTTAGCTCAAAGTGTACCTGTTACTTGTGGTGTTAATGTTACAACTCCTCAACATGTAGCTTTAGATGATTCAAAAAGATCTTTAGATATGTTTGCAAAACTTCATATTCCAATTGCTGGGATTGTTGAAAATATGAGTGGATTTATTTGTCCTTCATGTAATACAGAATCAGATATTTTTGGAATGGGAACTTGTGAAGGTTTAGCTTCTGAATATAAGACTCAAGTATTAGGTAACTTACCAATTGAACCTGCTATTAGAGAAGGTGGAGATACTGGTAAACCTATTGTTTATTGTCAACCTGAATCTATATCTGCAAAAAGATATATGGAAGCAACAGCTAAACTTTTAGCTTTTGTTGATGAAGTAAGTGATAAAGCTGAAAATGCTTCTATTCAACCAACTACACCTCCTGGTGTATCTGCTTGTTCTTCATCATCGGCTGCAGGTGCAGCATCACAATCTGAAAAGAAAGAAAGCCACGCTGGATGTGGTTGTAGTAACTAAATAAAAAGAGGTTCTCCTCTTTTTATTTCTTAATTTATTTTTCTCTAGAGTTTTTTTCTTCTATTCCTGATAAACCAAATCTTCTAGCAATTTCTTGTTTTACTCTATCTGGATTTATATCTTTTGATGAAAGTGCAACTAAACAGTGATACATTAAATCAGCAGCTTCATAAATGATTTCTTCAGTATCATTATCTTTAATAGCAAAACTAAATTCTCCTGCTTCTTCTACAACTTTTTTAAGCATAGAATTTTGCTTTCCTTTTAAAAGTTTTGCTGTGTATGAAGTTTCAGGGTTGTCATTTTTTCTTGATTGGATTACATGGTATAAAGTATCAATAACTCCATAAGCACTTGTTGTATTAACTTCAACATTGCTTACTGTTTCGTTAGTTTCAAGGTCTGTAAAGAAACAAGATTTTCTTCCTGTATGGCAAGCAACACCTATTTGTTCAACTTTTAATAATAGTGTGTCATTATCACAATCTAGCATAATATTTTTCACATTTTGTAAATGTCCTGAGCTTTCACCTTTTTTCCAAATTCTTTGTTTTGATCTTGAAAAGTAGTGGGCTTGTTTTGTACTAATTGTTAAAGATAAAGCTTCTTTGTCCATATATGCTAGCATTAAAACTTCATTTGTACTTACATCTTGCGTTACAACTGGAATAAGATTATTCATCTTTTGCCAATCAATTTTTTCTATTTGATTCATGATTTACCTTAAAATTTTGTTCCAATATTGACTTTTACTTCATCAATACTTCTTCTTTCTTTATTAACACCAAGTGAGCCATCAAGTTCTAAATCATCCTTCTCTTCTCTTTTTAACTTTTCATATGTTAGTACGGATGGATTTAGTAAATTTTCCTCTTTTTCGTAATCTTCTTTTGTTTTATCTTTTTTATTTAATGGAATTTCTATATCTTGCAGATTAACTTTATCTAAAATCTCTTTAGATAATAAAGAGTTTTGAAGTATAAGAAAAGTAAAAAATGGGATAAAGAATTTATTTAGGATATTTTTTAGCATATTATTTAGTTAGTATTTTCATAAGGTTTTATTATAAAGAGTAGAAAATCTACTCTTTATAAATTATTGACTAATAGTTGTATCTCTAGCTGGATTTTTTGTATCAACCCAGATATTTGGAGTTGAACCACCAGGAGTTAGGAAAATTTTTGCATCTTTGTTAACACTAAGTGCTTCATTAAATTTACCTTGTACTTCAATTTGTTGCATTTGAAGTAATTTAGGTGTTAAAGATTCAGCAATAATTTTATTTGCAACAGCTTGCGCTTTAGCTTCAATTGTTACAGCATCTGCTCGACCTTTTGCTTCAATTCTATTAGCTTCCGCATCACCTGTAGCTTTAGCAGCTCTTTTTTCAGCTTCTTGTCTTGTTCTTAGAACTTCGTATTTAACTCTTTCAGATTCTTGGTTAGCAATTTGAACTCTTTCAATTTGCTCTTTAATCTTAGCAGGAAGTACGATTTCTCTTAATTGAACTGATTGAAGAAGTACTGGTTTACCTTCAAGTGAATCAATTTCTGCTTGAATTCCTTCTTGAATTTTAATTGCTATTTCATTTCTTTTTGTTGGTAACTCTTCTGCTGTATAAACACCTACAACATTTCTTACTATATCTCTAACAACAGGGTTAATAATTTTATTTTCCCAAGAAAGTCCCCAGTTAGCTATTGTAGTTGGAGCACCATCTGCTGTTAGTCTATATTGAACAGTTAATTCAATAGATACAGGTAATCCTCTTGCATCTAAGATATTAATTGCAGGATTTGCTCTAATACTTTCATCAAATCCACCCATAGTTTCAACTGAAGCATAATTAATAAGTCTTACTTTTGTATCAACTATGATAACTTTTTGAAATACTGGAATATATAAATGGAAACCTGGTCTTAATGGTAAAGCATCATATTTACCTGTAGTAATTTTAATACCTACTTGTCCTGATTCTACAATTACAAATGGTTTAAAGATAAATAATGCAGCAATAATTGCAATTACTACATAAAGTATTCCAGCTTTTTTCCCAAGGTTCTTGAAGAATTCAGGTGGCTCAAAAGGTGGTTGAAAGTTTCCACCACCTCCATTGTTGTTAGAACCACCACTGTTGTTGTTTTGTCTATTTTTGAAATAGTCATTATCAATTGGCATATTTTTTTTCCTTTTATTTTTTTAAAGTTTGTTAGTTAATGTACGTTAAATCTTTTAAGTACTTATCATTTTTACCAGCAACTACATCAAAATATGCTGTTTGTAAAGCTTCCGTTATTGGACCTCTTTCACCTTTTCCAATTACTCTTGCATCAATATCTCTAATAGGAGTTACTTCAACAGCAGTTCCTGTAAAAAATGCTTCATCTGCAATATAAACTTCTTCTCTAGTTAATCTTCTTCTAATAACTTCATAACCTAAGTCTTGGGCTAAATCAATAACAGTAGCTTGCGTAATTGATTCTAGTGAGTTGTCATTTGGAGGAGTGATAATTACACCATCTCTAACAATAAAGAAACAAGCTCCTGACGCTTCTGCTATATAACCTTGGTCATCTCTTAAAAGTGCTTCATCATACCCACATTCTACAGCTTCAAACTTAGCCATTTGAGAGTTTAAGTAATTTGCAACAGCTTTTGCTTTACCCATTCCTGAAGTATTAGAGTTTCTTGTCATTGATGCAATTTTAACTCGTACACCTTTTTTCATTCCTTCTTCACCTAAATAAGCTCCCCATTCCCAAGCAGAAATAGAAACCTGAACAGGTGCTTCTTTATGGTATAAGCCCATTACACCATATCCTAAATAAACAAGAGGTCTAATATAAGCACCTTGGGTTAATTCATTTTTTTGTAATAATTCAATTTGAGCTTTATTTAATTCATCTTCAGTAAATGGAACTTCAAGAAGTGTCATTTTTGCTGAGTTAATAAGTCTTTTTGTATGCTCTTTTAATTTAAAAATCGCACATCTTCCATCATGAGTTTTGTATGCTTTTGTACCTTCAATAGCACCATTTCCATAGTGTAATGTGTGGCTTAACACGTGAACTTTTGCATCGTGCCAATCAACAAGTTTCCCATCCATCCAGATGTATTTTGCTTCAGTCATCTACATATCCTACATTATTTTTTTTAAAGGTAATAGTGTATCGAAGCTTTTATTAAAATTAAGTGAGTTAAAAATTTTAGATAAAAATCAGATAAGAGAATTTAATATATAGTCAATTTTAAAAACTAAAGGAGTGCTTTTTACGGCTCTTTCAAAGCTTTTTCTTTGTTTGGTAAACTTATAGTAAAGTTTGCGCCTAAGTATTCTTTCTTATTATATATGAATGTTACATTTTTTGCCAAAATTGAACCTTTCATCCCATCAACAATTATCCTATATAAGATATGAAGACCAAGTCCTGTACCTTTACTTTTGTGTTTTGTTGTGAAGTATGGGTCAAATATCTTCAATAAGATACTTTCAGGTATTCCCCCCGCACTATCTTTTATATCAATGCTTACGTGATTTTTCTTTTTAGACGTAGTTATAAATAAAAGTTTATCCTTATCTTCTAAATCCATTAAAGCGTCTTTTGCATTGTTGAAAATATTTATAAGACATTGTTTTAATTCATTTGGATATCCATTGAGTGTTATATCTTCTTCAAAATTTAATATTAAATTCAAATTATGACTTTTAGCAGTAGGAGTTACTAGTTCTATAAAACTCTCCATGCACTCTTTTAAATCATAAGTTTCAAGAATTCTTTCCCCTTTTATAAAATTTTTAAAATCATCAATAGTCTTTGACAAATATTGTGCTTGAGTATTTATCATTTTACAAATGTCTTCAAAGCTATCATTTGTTAAGACATCGTACTCTTTTTGCATTTGCATTCCTGTGGCAGCTGTTGATATTATACTTAATGGTTGTCTCCATTGGTGTGCAATATTACCAATCATTTCACCCATTGAGGCCATTTTTGATTGCTCGAATAATTGAATATCCTTTTCTCTATTTTTTTCTATTTCTGAAAAAATCTTTCTTTCCCTATTTTTAACTTTTTCTTGCATAAAAATAAAATTTTCAAGTAAATTGTCAAGCTCAATATAATCTGTTCTTTGTATATCCTTAGAATACTTATCATGTGCCATATTATTCATATTAGATACTAAAATATCCAAGGGTTTTAAAATGGAGTTAAATAATTTAATTGAAAAGTATATGGATAAAAGAATTAATAAAAATATAAAATAACCAATTATTAATAATAGATTATTAAATGATTTAAATAAGAAATCATAAGATTCTCTTACAAATACATGCCAATGTAATTTTTGTGTTGTTCCATATATTCCAATATTATTACCTTGTTCTACACTATTAAATTTTATTTGTTTATAAGTATGATCTTTTAAAATATATTCTTTATATAAATTTGAATTTTGTACAGATTTTCTTTGTGAGATATAATATGGATAATCAGGATGTGCTAAAAATATTCCATCACTATCCATAATTCTAACCATTGTGCTTCCATCATCACTTTTGAATTTTTTAGCGAAATCATTTAAAATACCAAGATTAACTATAAGCACTGCTATATGATTTTCATCTATTTTTAAAGAATATGAAATCTCTGGTTTTAAACTTACATTTGACAGATAAACATCAGACCAATATGGATTATTAGTACTTTTAACACTTACAAAATGTTTTGTGTTTGAATAGTCATAACCTTTAAATAGGTTTTTATTTTTAATATTAGTGGCAAAATCTATCAAAATACCATTTTTATCTAATATCAGTATAGTAGATATATTTTTTTGTAGTTCTATTAAATCTGTAATTAAATGATGCTTTGTTAAAGGGTATTCTTTTTTTACATATTCTCCTAAATATTCGATATTTGAGGCAATATTATCTGATTCTTCTTGAACTATTTTAAGTAATTGTAGATGTTTGTGAAAAACAGAATTTTCTTTAGATTTGTACATTTCGTATAAAATCCATGAAGAAGATAAAAACAATGGAATAGTAGTAAATATTATAAAATATAATATTATTTTAGATTTTAAACTATTTTTCCATCTCATTGTCAATCTTTACATATTTTGCATTTGCAATTTTCATCATAAAATATTCTCTAGAAACATCACCATATTTATCAAAAATTATATCTCCTTGTAAGCCTTTGTATGTTTTTTGATTAAGAATTCTTTGTTTTAATGTAGAAATATCACTTGATATGGAAAGATTTTCTATTAAAATTTTCCCTAGTTCATAACCTTGAGCTTCTAATGCTGAAGGAGTTTTATTGTAAGTTTTACGAAAAGAGTTAATAAAATCTAAGAATCTTTTATCACTAGAATTTTCATTATATTCACTAGAAAATAGAACACCTTCTACTGCTTTCCCTTCATTTTCAATAAAATCCATAGTTTTAGACCAGCCAGAAGCTAAAATCTGGGCATTAATTTTTGCTAATCTTAAATATTGGATAATATTTGCACTATCAATAGAGTTTGCAACAATGAGTATTAAATCAACTTCTTTTGTTTTTAATTTATCTATGAATTTTTTATATGGTTTATTAATATCAAACTTAGTAACAAAGCCATTACCCCATGTTTCAAAAAGCATTTTTTGAAAATATTCTTCATAACCATCTGTATAAGCTTTATTTTTTGAATCATAAATAAAAATTATGTTTTTATTTTTAATAATATATTTTTTTAAATTTTTAAATTTTTTTTCTGAGTTTTCAACTTGTATTCTTAAGAAATTGTCATCTTTTTTAGTAAAATCACTTCCACTAGCTGTGGCAGATATAAGAAGGGAACCTTTTTGTTTATTTATAACAGGAAAGCTAACTTTTGTCATAGAACTTGTAGTATTTCCTACAATTAGTTTTATATTATTTTCAACTAAATTGTCTATAATTTTTTTTGCTTCAAGCTCATCTTGTTTATCATCTTTTTGAATAATTACAACTTTTTGATTATTAATCGTATAATCAATTTCTTTAAAAGCAAGTGTAAATCCATCTCGTATTCGTGTACCCAAAGAAGAATACTTTCCGCTTAAGCCTGCAATGAAGCCTATTTTAATATCTTCATCATTTTTTTCTGAACAAGCATTGAAAATGAAAATTATTACAAGTAATAAAAAATATCTCTTCATGGAAGTTCCTTTTTATCATAATAAATTATATCTTATTTTTTATAATTCTTGCGAGTTTATTTTATTTATAGCTTCTTGTTATAGCTTCTTGCTTTCAAAGTTTTTATTTACTTTTTTATAGTAAAATTTCTTTTTTAATAAAAAGAGGTAGGAAATATGAATCAACAAGAATTTTGGAATAAAAAATATTTAAGAGATGGCTATCTTTATGGGAAAAAACCAAATGCCTTTTTGCTTTCTTGTATAGGTAATTTCAAAAAAACTCAAAGATTTTTATGCTTAGGTGAGGGTGAAGGGCGAAATGCCATTTATTTTGCTAGCAAGGGTTTTGATGTAGTTGCTCTTGATGCTTCAGACATTGGATTAAAAAAATTAGAAGTTTTAGCCCAAGAAGCGAAAGTTCAAGTAAAAACTAAGTGTGTTGATTTAAATAATTGGGAACCTTCAAAAAAATATGGTTCAATTGTAGCTTCATTTTTACATATGTACAAAGATGATAGAGAATTTTTATTTAAGAAAATAGAGTCTTGCTTAAAAGAGGGTGGCTTTTTTGTAGGAGAATTTTTTTCTACAAATCAACTAAAATATGAAAGTGGTGGGCCAAAAGATATTGATTTACTTTATAGTATTGATGATTTTTCAAACTCTTTTCTTACTTGTTCAAAACATAAAATTGAAGAAGTAGAAACAATACTTGATGAAGGAAAAGGTCATCAAGGGAAAGCTAGTGTTATTAGGGTAATTATTCAAAAATAGATTTAATTACTAAAAGAAAGAAATCAGATTTCTTTCTTTATATTATTTAAAAATTCAAAAACTATAATAGAAAACATAAAAAAAGAACTAACAAGAATAATTGACGGTCCTGAACTTAAGTCAAAATTATACGATATTATTAATCCTAATATTGTAAATATCATAGAAAAAAACCCAGAAACTATCATCATCGAAAATAGAGTGTTACAAAATCTTTGTGAAATATATATTGGAATTGTTAATAATGCAATTACTAAAATAAGTCCGACAATTTTTATGGAAATTACAATAGATAGTGCTGATAGAAGAAGTATTAAGGTATAAAAAAATCTTGTTTTAACACCCCTTAATTTTGCATACTCACTATCATATGAAACAGCTAAAATATCTCTATAAAATAATAATAAAGTAAAAATAATAAATCCAAGAAGTATTAACATAAAGCTAATATCCTCATTATTAACTGCTAATATTGAACCAAATAAATAACTCATTAAATCAGCATTATATCCAGGTGTTAAATCAACAAGTAATATTCCAAGAGACATACCCATTGCCCATGTTAAGCCAATAATAGTATCAAGATTTTCTCTTTTTTTGTAAGTTAAAAGTGCTATTATTATGGTAATAATAACTGAAAATATAGAAGTTGATAAAAGCATCGGTAATCCAAAATAAATAGATAATCCAATACCTCCATACGCACTATGTGCAATTCCACCTGATAAAAAAACCATTTTATTTACTACTATTAATGAACCAATAATCCCTGTAATAATACTAACTAAAACGCCTGCAATTATCGCATTTTGAATAAAACTGTATGATAAAGCTTCTAACATCTACATTTTCCTAACATTTCTAAAAGTTCAATTTCACATATATTTGATTCAATATTTTTAAAATCATCTTTCATTTTTGTTAAATCATGATATGTTAATTTTTTATTTATATAAACAGCTTTTGATGCATATTTTAAAACTACTGATATATCGTGACTTATTACTACAACGGTGATATTTTTATTTAACTCTTTTAATACTTCATATACTTGTTTAGAACCTTTTATATCAATATTTGAAGTAGGTTCATCAAGAAGTAGAACTTTTGGATTACAAAATAAAGCACGAGCAATTAAAACCCTTTGTCTTTGACCACCTGATAAATTAGAAATTTTTGAGTTAGCAAAATCTTGCATATTTACTTTTTCTAAAACTTCAAGGGCTTTGCTTTTCTCTTCTTTTTTATAACCAAAGAATCTTTTTTTGATATTATTTTGTCCCATCATAACAACTTCAATAGTGCTAATTGGAAAGTTAAGATTAATATGAGTATTTTGAGGCACGTATCCAAGATTAGGAAGTTCCTCTATTAGTTTATTTCCAAAAATAAAAATATCACCTTTTTTTAAAGGGTTTATTCCTAAAATTAGTTTTAATAGAGTACTTTTTCCGCCACCATTAGGTCCTAAAATAGTTAAAAAATCTTTCTCTTTTACTTGTAAGTTTATATCTTCTAAAATAAACTCTTTTTCATATTTGAAAAAGAGTTTATTTATAGAAATTGCGTTAATTATTGTTTGCAATTGAACTTGCCATTTCAATAAGATTTTGTGACCAGTTTTTAGCTAGAGGAGTTTCTTTGATTACTTTGATTTTTAACTCTTTGGCAATAACTTTGGCACTTTTATCTGAAAACTCTCTTTGCGTAAAAATTGCTTTAACTTTTTCTTCTTTTGCTTTTTTGATGATTTTTTGAAGAATTTTTGGTTTTGGCTCTTTCCCTTCAACTTCAATCACTAATTGTTCTAAATGGTACTCTTTTGCAAAATATCCCCAAGAAGGATGGAAAACCATAAACTTAGAATTTTTTGGTAATACAGATAAAATACTTTTGATTTTTGAATCAGTTTGATTTATTTCTTTTATAAAATTATTGTAGTTAGTTTTATAATAGTTTTTATTTTTTACGTCAGCTTTAACTAAAGTCTCATAAATATTTTTAGCCATAATTTTTACATTTTGTGGACTTACCCATACGTGAGGGTCTTTTCCGTGATGTCCTTCTTCTGGCACACTTGTAAGAACTTCAATGTCTTTATTTGATGAATCTTTAAAGTAGTGTTCCTTGGCTTCAAACTCAATTGGCATATGTTCTGTAAAAAAAATATATTTCCCATCTTTTTTTATTTCAACTTTGAATATAGTTTTATTTTTTGATTCATCAAACTTTAACGTATAAAAGGAATTACTTGTTTTTAATAAACTATTATTTTCAACAGTCTTAGCTTTCTTATTAGTAAATATATCTTTAGCTTTTTTTTCATAAGATTCAATTAAATCATCATCTTTTTTATCTGCTTTAATAATAAGCATCTTCATAGCTGGATCTGCATATTCTCCATCAACTTTTGAGAAACTCCAAGTATAAGCACCTTTTTCTAGATTAAAAATTCCAGCCCATTCATATGGTAATTTATCTTCATTATGTTCTTCTTTATGCGTGTTATTATGGTGATGGTGATGAGAATGTTTTGCCATCTCAATATATTTCACGTCTTTTGTCATTTCTACAAATTTCATATTTTTATTTTGTGATGCAAATTTTGCAAGCCAAGTATTTTCAAACTCTAACCCAATTGGAAAATAGATACTTGCATTAGATATGTCTTTCATTTGTGCAGGTTTTGGTTCATAAGTATGCGGATCATTTCCTGGTCTTACCATATTAGTTACCTTAACTTTGTCTCCACCAATTTTCTCAACAAACGTTTTCTGAGGTAAAATACTTACTACAATATTAGTTTGTGCATAAGTAAAATTCAATAATAAAAACAATGGGATTAAAAATCTCATATAATACTCCTTTTATATTTTGCAACTAAGTTGCATTTGTAGAATATTAGTAGAATAAAAATTAAACGCAACTTAGTTGCATTTAACTTTTATAAAGATATAATTAACTAAATTAAGATGACATCTTAAAGTAGATATTTAAAAAAATTGTGTTTTTTACTTAACAACTTTTTAACGAAAATTTAAATACACTCCTAATAATAAATATCAATTATGAAATAATCAGAAATAGAGAATAAAATGTTAACAAAAATAAAGAATTTAATAGAAAACAAAGTACTAATTATCGATGGGGCTATGGGAACACAGCTTCAAATATCAGATATAAAACAAGAAGAATGGATATATGAAGGTCAAGATTTAGAAGGGTGTAACGAACTTTTAAATTTAACTGCTCCTCATATTTTAAGAAATATTCATGATGCTTATGCAGAAGCTGGAGCTGATTTAATTACAACTAATACTTTTGGTTCAATGAATTGGGTTTTAGATGAATATAATATTTCAGAAACTTCTTATGAACTATCAAAGCTTGGAGCACAGCTTGTAAAAGAATCTTGTATTAAACACTCAACACCAGAGAAACCAAGATTTGTCTTAGGTTCAGTTGGACCTGGAACTAAACTTCCTTCACTTGGTCACATACAATATGACGAAATGTATGAAGGTTATAAAATTATGGCACAAGGGTTAGCTGATGGTGGAACAGATGTCTTCTTACTTGAAACTTGTCAAGATCCTTTACAAATAAAAGCAGCACTTCATGCTCTTAATGATGCAGCCCCACATATTCCAATTATGGTATCTGTTACTATTGAGTTAACAGGAACTATGTTAATTGGAACTGATGCTCAAACAATTGCCGCTATTATGGCTCCTTTTAATATTTTATCACTTGGTTTTAACTGTGGAACAGGTCCTAAACAAGTTCATAAACATGTAAAATCATTAAGTGAGGTTTGTAAGTTCCCAATTTCTGTTCATGCAAACGCAGGGCTTCCTCAAAATAGAGGAGGAGTCTCATATTATCCAATGGGACCAGAAGAGTTTACTAAGTTACAAAAAGAATTTTTAGAAATTAATGGGGTTTCATTTTTAGGTGGTTGTTGTGGTACTACACCTGAACATATTGAAGAACTAAGCCAAAAAGTTAAAGGTCTAGTTCCAAAGAAACCTTGTGGGTTTTTAAAAGCATCTTTAGCTTCATTATTTAATACAGTAACTTTAAAGCAAGAACCAGCGCCTTTATTAATTGGGGAACGTTCAAATGCAACTGGTTCAAAAGCTTTTAGAGAATTACTTAAATCAAATGACTATGAAGGAACACTTTCTGTGGGACAACAGCAAGTAAGAGCAGGCGCACATATTATTGATGTATCTGTTGGTTTTGCTGGAAGGGATGAAAGAGAAGATATGGATAAAGTTGTTGAACTTTATTCTCAAAAAATATCACTTCCTTTAATGCCCGATTCTACACAAATCTATGCACTTGAAGCTGCATTAAAACAAATAGGTGGAAGACCTATTATTAACTCCGTTAATCTAGAAGATGGAGAAGAAAAGTTTGATGCTGTTTGTGCTTTAGCTAAAAAGTTTGGAGCAGCACTTGTTTGTCTTGTAATTGATGAAGTTGGTATGGCAAAGACTAAAGAAGATAAAATCAGAATTGCTGAACGTATTTATGACTTATGTGTAAATAGACATGGCTTTGATCCTCATGATTTAGTATTTGATATGCTAACTTTTACTATTGGTTCAGGTGATGATGAATATAGAACAGCTGGGATTGAGACTATGGAAGCTATTAGAGAGTTTCAAATACTTCATCCTGAAGTTGGAACTACTTTAGGGCTTTCAAATATTTCTTTTGGACTTGATATAAAAGCTAGAGCTTATTTAAACTCTATTTATTTGGATTATTGTGTAAAAGCTGGATTAACCTCGGCTATTGTAAATGTTAAGCATATTTTGCCTCTTAATAAAATAAACGAAGATGATAAAAAAGCTTGTGATGATTTGATTTTTAATAATCATGAAGATGGAGATCCTTTATTTGCCTTTATTGAACACTTTTCAAATGTTGGTGATATTGAAGAGCAAAGTGATGAAGAGTATCAAAATCTTCCAGCTATTGAAAAAGTAAAAAAGTTACTTTTAGATGGAGATAAAGATAGATTACTTCCTTTAGTTGAAGAATTAAGACATGAAATAAAACCAGAAATTATTGTAAATGAATGGCTAATTGATGGGATGAAAATTATTGGTGAATTATTTGGTTCAGGACAAATGCAATTACCTTTTGTACTTCAAAGTGCTGAAACTATGAAAGCTACAGTGGACGCCTTAAATCCATATTTACCAAAAGAAGAAAAAGCTAGTGAAACTGTAATTGTAATAGGTACTGTAAAAGGTGATGTTCATGATGTTGGTAAAAACTTAGTTGATATTATTTTAAGTAATAATGGCTTTAAAGTTATAAATATTGGGATTAAAGCTGATTTAAATAGCTTCCTAATTGCTGCAAAAGAGCATAAAGCTCAAGCTATTGGAATGAGTGGTTTACTTGTAAAATCAACAGCAGTTATGAAAGAAAACCTAGAAGAATTACAAAAAATGGGTATAGATATACCTATTTTAATTGGTGGTGCTGCACTTACAAAATCTTTTGTAAATGATTTTTGTAGACCAATTTATGATGGACCAATATTTTACTGTCGTGATGCTTTTGATGGGGTTATTTCTATGCAAAGAATTGAAGGTGGAGATAGTAATACAGCTCTTGCCGCAGATTTAATAAATGAAGAAGATATTACACCTAAAAAAGAAGAAAAAGAAATAATAGTAAAAGAAGAGGATGTGATTTTACCAGAAGCTGGGACTTTTACTTTCCCTCCTTTATGGGGAAGAGTATCGGCAAGTGGAAATAAAATTAATAAAGAACTAGTATTTAAATGGATAAATCATAGAGTTTTATTTAGACAAAGATGGGGATATAAAAGAGGTAAACAAAAAAGTGAAGATTTTTTAAAACATGAAAACGAAGTTGTTGAACCTTTATATGAAAGACTAAAGAGTGAATTTATAGATAAAGGACTTTTTGATCCAATCTCTATTTATGCATATTATCCTTGTATTTCAAAAGAGAATAAGGTTTATGTTTTTTCTGAAGATTATGCTTTTCATAGTCTTGAAGAGGCAAAAAAAGTACCATCTTTAGACAAAGCTATAAAAGTATTTGAATTTCCAAGACAAAAGAAAAAACCACATAGATGTATAGCTGACTTCTTTGCAAGTGATAGACTTGACGTAATTGCTTTTACCTTTGCAAGTGCTGGACATAATCTAAGTCCATATGAAGCAGAACTTTACAAAGAAAGTAAATTTGCAGAATACTATCAAGTACATGGTTTAGGAGTAGAGTTAGCAGAAGCTTTAGCTGAGGTAATTCATAAGCAAGTTAGACTTGATTTAGATATCGTACCAAAAGAGGGTCATACTTTAAATGATGTTCAAATGAAACAATATGTAGGATGTAGATACTCTCCTGGATATGCAGCTTGTCCAGATTTAGAAATGAGTAAAGATATTTTTGACTTACTAAAGCCTGAAGAGTTTGGAATTGAACTTTCAGAAACTTTTCAGATTCATCCTGAGCAATCAACGTGTGCTATTGTTGTGCCACATAAAAAAGCAAACTACTATAATGTTTAAAGAGTAATATTTTGACAAATAACGCAAAAGGCCTAATTATTACCTCTTTGGGTATTTTAATTATGAGCCTAGAATCACTTTTTATAAGATTAACAACAATATCTCCTATTACCTTTTCTTTTTATCTTGGTATTTTTATGTTCTTTTCAATGGCAGGAACATTACTTGTTAATAAAAAAGAATCACTAAGAGAAATTAGAAAGAATTCCTTTTCAATAGTTCTTCTTTGTGGCTTATTTATGGGAAGCGCAAATGTATTTTTCATTTCAGCAATAAAAAGCACAACAGTTGCAAATGTCGTACTTATTTTTGGAACCTCGGCACTTTTTTCCTCATTCTTTGCATATTTATTCTATAAGGTAAAGATTGAAAAAAATATTCTTATTGCTTCGTTTTTTATGTTTGTAGGTTTATTTATAATTTTTAGTGATGAGTTAGGGATTGGTAATTTAAGAGGAAATATATACGCTCTTTTATGTACTATGTTTTTCTCTTTATATTTTGTAGTTTTATCAAAATATACTGAAATAAATAGAGTTGTATTAACTGCTGCTGGAGGTTTATCCTTAGCTTTAATAGCATTTGTTTTAGCAGATTCAATTTCTATAGATTTGTATACCTTAGGAACAATTGCAATTATGGGATTGCTAATAACTCCAATTTCAAGAGTATTAATAGGTCATGGAACAAGATATATAAATGCAAGTGAAGTTAGTCTTTTGATGATTATTGAAACATTAATGGCACCTATTTGGGTTTGGATTTTCTTAAAAGAGATGCCTAGCTTTAACACTTTTGTAGGTGGAAGTATTATTATGATTACTTTACTTACTAATTCAGTATATAAACTTAGAAGAAAAGAAATTATATAAAAACAGGAATATCTTTAAATATTCCTGTTCTTTTTTAACTTAGGTATTAAAAAATAAATCTCTTAAGATAAAATTTCTTCAATAGTAACATAATCACCAACTCTACCTGTCATTTGTTCAACATCAGTATTTACAGGAAGGGTTTTCTTTCCTGGTCTCCAACCTGCTGGACAAACTTCTCCTGTAGTTGTTGCGTGTTGCCAAGCTTGAACTTGTCTTAAAAATTCATTTACATTTCTTCCAACCATTGGAGCTTGTACTTCTTGAGCTACACAAACTCCCTCAGGATTAAATAAAAATCTTCCTCTTAAAGCCATTCCCTCTTCTTCAATTAAAACACCAAAATCTTCACTAACAGTAGTTGTAGTATCAGCACCAATTGTAAGTTGTAATCCTTCTAAAAGTGGTTCAGTTTCAACAAATCTTTTATGTGAGAATTTTGTATCAGTAGATATTGCTAAGATTTCAACACCTAGTTTTTGGAACTGATCATAATGTGCATTCATAGCTGCAATTTCAGTTGGACAAACAAAAGTAAAATCAGCTGGATAAAAACATACAACTGCCCATTTTCCTTTATAATCTTCGTTTGAAACTGTTGTATAATGACCTGTTTTAGCATTAAATGCTTCCATTTTAAACTCTGGCATTTGTCTTTGAACCATACTTGAACTCATTTTTTTATCCTTTTTTATTTCTATATTTTCATTATTTTGGCTATTAGTTATAGCAACTCTTTCTTCTCTTGCTTTAATACTTGTATCACAAGCCATATCATCTCCTTAAATGGATAATAATTATCCTTTGATAAAAAGTATTGTAATCTTTTGAGAATTAAAACTTGCTTAAATATAATATAAATTTATAATATAATTATAAGTAACAGTTATGTGTATGAATTTGGTATAGAAGGGAATAGTTGGAAAAAGTAGATAAAAAAAGTTTATATACTGAAACTGTCTTAATTACTAGGAGAAAAAAAATGACAGCTTCAATATATAAACTTTATCTCTCTTCTTTAAAAAGAAGAGAGATAATTACTTATTAAAAAGAATAAGCAAGTGTAAAGTTAAGTTGGTTGTAATCAGAAACTTTAGATTTTGAATCTTCATTTACCACTGTATATCCTAAGTTAGCTTTTAAATTTTTTGTAACAGGATACCCTAACCATAAAGTAGTTTCATTCATTTTAAGTGAATCATTTCCAACATCATATTTAGTTTGACCATAAAGTAATGTAGCACTTACGTCATAAATTGATTTAGTAACTCCAAGATAGAAAGTTTGAGCATCTTTACTGTAAACATAATCACCTTCTTCAAAAGGAACAATAATTTCACCAGTTCCTGTAGTATATCCTGGGAATGCAGCGTCATTATCAACTTTTATATATCCAGCATAAGGAGAGAATCCAGCAATTGTAGTACTTACCATTAAATCAATAAGACTAGAATCATTTTTTGAATTATTGTCATCATCACTAACTGCATAATGAGCTCTAATAGAAGTATCACCAAATGTTAGGTTTGCTTTAGCACCATAAATATCTTTTACATCAGGCATTACTAATCCATATGCAGTTGTAGAAATAGTATCATTGAATTTATGAGTAAGACCTAATTTATACACACCATCATTTTCATTAAATTTAGTCATTGGTCTATAATCTCTTGAATAAACTCTACCTTGTCTTAATGACCAGATAGCTTCAAGTGAAGTATTTCCAAAAATTGCATCAATTTTTATTGCATCTTGAGTTTTATTAATCCAATCAGTTGAAATAAATTGTCTACCAGCTTTTACTGAAAAGTTTTTTAGATTATATGATAAAAATAATTCTTCTAAATCAACTGATCTATTACTTCCATTTTTTTCATGAAATCTTTCAGAAGCATCACCTGTTCCCATAAAAGTTGTAGAGTTTTTGTCTTCTTCAAATATAGTTCCATATGCTCTAAATTTAGAAGTTAAACTTAAGTTATTCCATACACCTGTTTCATATTTTAATGCAAATGAACCAACACTATATGCTGAATCACGATAATATGTAGCACCTGGAGCCTCTTTATCAAAATTTCTGTTTTCATAAGTAGCTGCAATTTCACCACTTACTTTACCACTTGTTAAAGCTTCTGCTAAACTTTGTGCATTTGCACTACTGTATAAAGACACTGCAGCTACGACTGCTAAACCAACGTTAAACTTTTTCATTTCTTCTCCTTTTGTTTAAATTAGATTGAGTTCTAATTTTCTGACTTGAACATGATAAAACAAAAAAATCGCAAAAAAATCGAAAAATTAGCTAGTTTGTAGAAATTAACATATAATTTAAAGAATTTGATATTCAATTTAATAAAAAATTCTTCTATAATAAGTTATTAAAAATGTGCAAAGGAAATATAAATGAGTTTAATATATGATTATTCAAATCCAACAGCAATACACTTTGGAAAAGGTCAAATTGCGTCAATTATTAAGTATTTAAGTAAAGATAATAAAATATTATTAGTCTATGGTGGCGGGTCTATTAAGAAAAATGGAGTTTATGATGAAGTTTTATCAGCACTTGAAGGATATGATTATTTAGAGTTTTCAGGAGTTGAATCAAATCCTACTTATGAGACATTAAGTAAAGCAGTTGAACTTGCAAAGTCTGAAAAAGTTGATTTTATTTTAGCTGTGGGTGGTGGTTCTGTAATTGATGGTTCAAAATATATTGCGGCGGCTTCAGTTTATGATGGTGATGCTTGGGATTTTCTTGAAGGAATATCAGCACCTGAAAAGGCACTTCCTTTAGGAGCAATCTTAACCTTACCTGCAACTGGAAGTGAATCAAATATGAATGCAGTTGTATCAAAGAAAGCTACAAATGAAAAAAGATTTTTTGGCTCGCCTTATGTTTATCCAAAATTTGCAGTACTAGATCCTATCGTTATGGCTACATTATCAGATAGACAATTAGCAAATGGTTTAGTTGATGCTTTTGTGCACACTTGTGAACAATATTTAACTTGCCCAAATACTTCATTATTGCATGATGGTTATTCTGAAACTATTTTAAAAGGTTTATTTGCATTAGCAAAAGATTGGGAAAATAGAAAAGATATAATCTGGCAAGAGAATTTAATGCTTCTTGCAAATCAAGCTTTAAATGGATTTATAGGTTCAGGTGTGGTACAAGATTGGGCTACTCATATGATAGGACATGAATTAACAGCATTTTATGGAGTAGATCATGCCCAAAGTTTAGCAGTAGTTCAACCTCAGTTATTAAGAGTAATGATTGAAGAAAAGAGTGAAAAATTAGCTCAAATGGGTGAAAATGTTTTTGGAATCAAAGATGATAATGAAGCTGTAATTGTAGCAATTGAAGAAATGTACCAAAGTATTGGTGTTACTACAAATTTAAATGATTATGAAAGAGTAGATGATAAGGTTATTGAAAAGGTAATTCCTTCTTTAAAAGCTCATGGAATGACAGCTATTGGTGAAAATCAAAACATTACCTTAGAAGTTTCAGAGAAAATTCTAAGAATGGCTATGAAATAATATAAATTAAGCTTTAGAGAATCTCAAAAGAGGCTTTTGCCTCTTTTGGTGGATATCCAAAATAATTTTTAAAATCTTTAGAAAACTGAGAACTACTTTCATATCCAGTTTCATAGGCTGTTTCATTTACTTGTAAATTATCTCTTGTTAATAAATCTTTAGCTCTATTTAATCGTATTTTTTTAATATATTGTAAAGGACTAAGCATTGTCACTTTTTTAAAGTGAGTATGAAAAGAAGAGACACTCATATCTTCTTCTTTTGCTAAACTTGGAATGTCAAGATGCTCTTTATAATTAGTATGAATAATTCTTAATGTTCTTGTCATCTTAGCTTCCATCTTATTTTTAAGAAACATCTTATGCAAGAAATGAGCATTTTCACCTATTGCAATTTTATAAAAAATCTCTCTTAAAATAGATTCTCCTAAGATATTCGATTCTTCTTTTGATTGAAGTATTTTTAAAAGTCTATAAATTGAATCTTCTAAGTCTTTAGTAACTTTATCTTGAAAAATTGCCATTTTTACAGCTTTACATTTTTTTGATTCTTCTTTACAAAGTGATGAGATTATTTCATTCATAATCTCTTTTTTTATATCTATTAAAATGCAATAATAAGGCTCTTCTTTAGAAGCGATTGTTTCGCATTCAAAAGGAAGTGTTGCTGAAACTACTAAATAGTTTTTAGAATCATATTCAAACTTTTTATTTGGTAGGTAAGCTATTTTTTTGCCTTGCAAAACAAATACTAGGCAAAAATCGTAAGTTAAAGGTGTTCGTGGTAGAAAAGTTGTAGTTTTATATAAATTTACACCTTCTATATTTGTTCTAGTTAAAGAATCTCTTTTTATAAGTTTATTTACTTCTTTTAAAATTTTATTATTCATAGGGTTTCCAAATTGTTTTATTCATTATACTAAAAGTTTTGTTACATTACTTATATAATGTGTATATTTTAGAAAAATAACACAATATAAGTATAATTCTCTATTTATTCGATTTTTTTTCGATTTTTTGTTATTATAATTTCAGCATAAAGATTGAAAAGGACAAAATATGAATAATTCAAGAAGAGATTTTCTAAAAAAAGGTGCTATAGGAACAACAGCTGTTGCTTTAACTAGTACAAGTGGTGTTGCTGCCAATATATTGGAATCAAGAACAGTAAAAATTCCAAGTGCGTCTCACTTTGGTGCTTTTTATGCTCACGTTAGAGATGATAAAATTGTAGATATTACTTCTCAATTGGACTCTGATGCAAACCCTACAGTTATTGTAAAAGGTTTAGCTGATAGAAATAGTTCAAACTCAAGAGTGAAATATCCTGTTGTAAGAAAATCTTACTTAGAAGGAAAAGGTCGAGGTGATTTAAGAGGTAAAGAAGAATTCGTAAGAGTTTCTTGGGATACTGCACTTGACTTAGCTGCTAATGCTATTAAAAAAGCACAAAAAAAAGGTGGAAATGAATCTATTTATAATGCGTCGTATGGTGGTTGGTCACATCCAGGTGCTTTCAAGCCAAATGTTTTAGCTGGAAGATTCTTTAATCAAATTGGTGGTGCTATTGGAACTGCTGGTGAGTATTCAAATGGTGCTGCTGGTCCTGTTAACCCTTCAGTTGTGGGAGATATGGAAGTTTATTCTATTCAAACTGCACATGAACAAATCATTGCAAATACAGAAGTTATGGTTTTATGGGGAGCAGATTTATATAAAACAAATAGAGTAGGATATTCTGTAGCAAACCATAGATGTTTTGATGCTTATGAAGAGTATAAAAAAGCTGGAATGAAAGTTATTTTAATTGACCCTATTTATAATACATCAGGTCAAGAATTCAATGCTGATTGGATTAAAATTAGACCAGGTTCAGATGTTGCTATGATGATGGCTATGATGAATCATTTATATAAAACAGGTAAATATGATAAAGCATTTATTAAAAAATATACTCATGGTTTTGATAAATTTTTACCTTACCTTTTAGGAAAAACTGATGGTATTGAAAAAACAGCTAAATGGGCAGAAAAATTAACAGAAGTTCCTGCTAAAACTATTGAGCAATTAGCTGAACTTATGGTTTCAAAAAGAACTATGATCGCTGGAAACTGGGCAATGCAAAGAGCTGAACATGGTGAACAAGTGGATTGGTCTATTATTACATTAGCTTCAATGATTGGACAAATTGGACTTCCTGGTGGAGGTTTTGGTTTCTCAATGCATTATGAAGGTGGTGGTGATGCTGCTTCTGGAAAAAGAACTGTTGGAGGATTAAGTCAAGGTAAAGGTGGTGCTGTAAATCTTACAATTCCAGCTTCAAGAATGAGTGATTTAATTAATAAACCTGGACAAACAGTTACATATAAAGGTAAAACAATTACTTATCCAAAAGTTGAAGTTATGTTAAGTGCAGGTTGTTCTCCAATAGGACATCAACCAGATGTAAATGAACTAATTGAAGCGATGAGAAAATTAGACACTGTAGTTGTTATGGAACCTTGGTGGACACCAACAGCAAAAATGGCTGATATTGTATTCCCTGCAACAACAACTATGGAAAGAGACGATATCTCAAGTGGTATGTCGTATTCAAATGATAGAGTTTATGCAATGAAACAAATTGTAAAACCTAGATATGAATCAAAAGATGATTATGAAATCTTTACATTATTAGCAAAAAGATTTGGTACAGAGAAGAAATTTACAAGAGATAGAACACCAATGGATTGGATTGAAAGATTATATAAAAAATCATATGCAAAAAAAGATATGAATGTAACTTTTGAGAAATTCTGGGAAAAAGGTAGTGTTCATTATGAAATTCCAGCTAGTGCAAGAAAATATGTAAGACATGAAGCATTTAGAAAAGATCCTGTAAATAATGCGCTTAAAACAGAAACAGGAAAAATTCAAATTTTCTCTGATAAATTTGAAAATTATAAATATGAAGACTTTAAAGGTCACCCAATGTGGTTTGAACCAAAAGAGTGGTTAGGTAATGAAAAATTAGCAAAAAAATATCCATTACATTTAGTGTCTCCACACCCAACATATAGAATTCATTCACAAATGGATAATACATGGGTACAAAATGCACATAAAGTACAAGGACGAGAGCCTATTAGAATTTCACCAGCTGATGCTAAAAAATTCGATGTTAAAGATGGAGAAATTGTAGAAGTATATAATGACAGAGGAAGTTTACTTGCTGGTGTTGTAGTTACTAAAACAATAAGAGAAGGTGTTGTAGCAATTGAAGAAGGTGCTTGGTATAGCCCTGAAGAAACTTCAAAAGATAAATCAAGATGTAACTCAGGACAAGTTAATGTATTAACATCATCTAGACCAACATCACAAATGGCGAGTGCAACATCTGCAAACTCAACATTAGTTTCAATTAGAAAAGCTAAGGTTGTTACTCCAAATGTAGCATATAATCCACCAAGAATTCAAGGAGCATAAGTATGAGAACAGTTTTACAAAAATTATTAATAACATTACTTGCAATGGGAAGTTTTTCCCTTGCAAGTGCAGGTGATGTTTTTATTTTCCAAACAGCAGATGTTAAAATTGATAATAAAAAAGCAACTGTTTATATTGGAACACCTGTTAAGGTTTTAAAAAATGTAGATGATAAAAATGCATTAATAGAGCTCTCAGGAATGGTTTTTGATAATAAACTTTTTATAAATAAAGATAAATCATTATTACTAGCATCAGCGGAGAAAAATACTTTTGGAAAAAATGGTGAAGAAAAAAAACTTCAAGCTATTATTGAAAAAGGTTACTTAACAAAAAAGTCAGCTGAAGTTTGGGAAGAACACGAAGAATTCTTCTATGAAACGTGTACACAATGTCATGCTGCTCATGAACCATCTGAACATTCAATGTTAGAATGGGATGCTATTTTAGCAACTATGAATGGTTTTGCTCAACTTGATGAAGAAGAAGCAAAGTATTTAGCAAGATATTTAAAAGCAAATGCAAATAATGGGTTTTATCAAAAGTCAAAATAAAGATTGATATAATAAGTAAAAAGGAGAGAAGATGACAAAAAATGTAATTGAAAAACTACAAAATTTATCTCTTCTTTATGCTGAAGATGAAGTTGGAATTAGAGAAAATATTGCAGATTCATTAAGATATTATATAAAAGATGTTTATGAAGCAAAAGATGGAGAAGAAGCTTATGAGATATATCTGGAAAAAGAACCTGATATTATTTTAAGTGATATTCATATGCCAAAGGTAAATGGCCTTGAATTTGTAAAAAAAGTTAGAGAAACAAATAGAGATATTCCTGTTGTAATGATAACAGCACATACAGATAAAGAGTATTTACTTGAAGCTGTTGGTTTACATATGGAAAAGTATATTGTAAAACCTATAGATATAGATGAATTATTTGAAGCTTTAGAAAAATGTGTAAGTCTTTTAGATTCAAATAAAAAAGTCTTATTAAAAGTTGATGAAGATTATATTTATGATTATGATTTAAAAGAGTTGAAATATAAAGATGAAAGAGTTATCTTAAATAAAAAAGAGATGATGTTTTTAGAAACTTTAATTTCAAATCAAAGTAGAGTTGTAACTTATGATGAGTTACAAGAAAAAGTCTGGTGCGATGATGTTATGACTGATAGTGCATTAAGATCATTAGTAAGAAACTTACGAAAAAAACTTCCAACAGATTTAATATTTAATCTTTCAGGAGTAGGATATAGGCTTGTTTAGGCGAATACTTTTTTTTAATTTTTTTTTAGTGCTTACTTTATTAAATGCTAATAGTTTTAGAGAAGATGATTCTCAAACGAGAATTGCTAAACCTTTGCATCCAAAGTCTCATATAAAAATATTTTTACCCTCGATTCCTTATTCTTATATCTCAAAAAATACAAACTCAGGATTGCTACGCTCGGCTGATAATAAACAAGGCTGGGAATATGATTTGGCAGAAGAACATAAAAGAATAGATGATTATACGTATATTTTTAAAATAAGAAAAAACTTAAAATTTCAAGATGGAAGTTCTTGTAGTATTGATAATGTAATTAAAAATTTAGAGTATTTTAGAAAGTATCCACTTTTATACACTAATATTGATAAAGTAAATTTTTCAATTAAAAAAATAGATAAGCATAGTTTTCAAATAAAACTTGAAAAAAAATATGAAATGTTTTTGCATGATTTAGCTAGGGTTTATTTTTATACAGATGAGTATTTAAAGAAATATAAACCAAAAGGTGGAGAAACAGGCTCGGCAAATAAAATAGCAGGTGCTTTTGGAATGGGACCATATATTTTAAAAGAAGGTTTTGCAATTGGAAAAAAGCAAACTTCAAAATTAGAATTAGAAGCAAATCCTTATTATTGGAATAAAAAGTTTCCCAAAATAAAAAAAGTAAGTGTTTACACCCAATTAAAAGTAAGTGATGCTTTAGATTTGATTACAAAAGATGAAGGACAGCTTGATTTAATGCCCATTCCTTTTAACAAAAAGATTAATGTTTTAATGTCAAAATATTCAAAATTAATAATTAAAGAGTCTACAAATAATTTTTTAATCTTTTTTAATCAAATAAATGGAAATAAAAGTCTTGAAAATCAAGATATAAGAATTGCTTTAAATGAAGCTATTAACCAAGAAGATTTGTTAAATTTTGTTTATAAAAAAGAGGGGAAAGTTTCTCCTTTTTCTGCTTCAATTAACTATAAAGTTGTAAAAGAAGTTGCAAAAAAAGAAAAGTATAAAAAATATAGATTTTCTTTAGAAAAAAAGAAAGAACTTTTAGATGGTTTAGAATTAAATGTTTTTATTCAAGATAGATTTATTTTTTTATTCAAAGGAATTGAGTTTCAATTAAAAAAATATGGTGTTAAATTAAACTATACAATTACAAGCAGTGAAAAAGATATTTATGAACAGTTATTAGCTACAAAAGCAAATAAAAATACCAAAAAATGGGATCTCTTAATATGGGGAGATGATGATTGGTATTATCTAAATCCTTGGACTGTATTTTTTATTTATGAAAATGATTCACCTTGGTCAACAAGTAAAAATGATGAAATATTGAATGGCTATATTCAAGAATATTTTGAAACAAAAATAGCTACAAAAGAGTATGAAAATATAGTAGAGAAGATACTCTGTAGAGCGAGAGAAAAGGCCTATACTCTTCGTGTGCCTTCTCCTAATAAAGTAATTGCCGTAAATAAAGAACTTATATACAAACCCTTAACAGGAGGGATGATACCTCTTTGGGCGATTGAATTAACAAAAGATCATTGGTCAATTAGAGAAGAAAAAGAGTATCCAAAAAAATTACACATTCCAATTAAAACAAAAAGAATAAAAAATGAATTTTAATATAAATATCAAGTTTAAGTTAGGAATATTATTTCTAATTTTATGTATTTCTATAGCAATACTTGCCTATAAATCGATTAATATTAGTGAATATAATAAACAAACTTTAAAAACAATACATAGCAAATCTCAAGAAATGTTATCTTTACAAGATAAGATTATTACACCTCTATATAGATTAAGAGAGTTAACTCAGTCATTAGTAATGGCCCCCAATAATAGTATTAGAAGGAATATTCAAAGAAGTTTAAATACACTTCAAATCTCACTTGAAAAAGAGTTTAAAGTCCTTGATCTTGAAAATACAGATTTATTAAATAAATGGGAAGTTTATAAGAAATTAACAAATGATACAATTAATTATTTAGAAGAAGAGTTTGAAGAAGGAGCTTATGTAAATGTTACTACTTTAAGTAGAACACAGTTTCATAAACTTTTGAAAGATTTATTAGAAATTCAAAGTAAATCTTTAAATAATTCTACCGTTGCCTATACAAAAGCTTCACAAGAAGCAAAAGAGATAAAGTTAGAAATCTTAATAGTAATAATTACTGTGTTAATTTTATCAACAATTATTGGATGGTTGATTTCTAGTAATATAATAAACTCAATACACACTGTACAAAAAGGGCTTAGAGATTTCTTTGAATATCTAAATCATAAAAAAGGTGATGTAAAAAGAATAGAAATTGCATCAAAAGATGAATTTTATGAAATGGCAGAGATGATTAATGGAAATGTTTCAAATATAAAAGCAAATATAGAAGAAAATGAACAATTAATTAAAAATGCAACAAAAGTTTTAGAAGATATAAAAAGTGGAAATTTAGGTTCAAGACTTACAAAAAAGAGTAAGCATGAAGCTTTACATGAATTAAAAATTATGATGAATAATATGATTGATAATCTAGAATTCAAAATTCAAGAACAAATTGATAAAAGATTAGAACAAGAACAACTTTTAATACAACAATCAAAATTAGCCTCAATGGGTGAAATGATTGGTAATATTGCACATCAATGGAGACAACCTTTAGCAGAAATATGTGCAATTCATATGAATATGAAAGTTACTTATGATTTTGATAAATTCACAAAAGAGTACTTAAGTAAAAAAATGAAAGAGGCTAATACCTTAACAACTTATATGTCACAAACAATTACAGATTTTCAAAATTTCTTTAAACCACAAGGAGAAAAAGAAGAGTTTTCTGTAGAAAAAGCTTGTCGTGAGGCATTTTTTATTCTAGAATCTTCTTTAAAATATCACAATGTTGATACCACTATTTCAGTAGTTGAGGATTCAATTGTATTTGGATATAAAAATGAGTATTCGCAAGTTATCTTAAATGTTTTAAGTAATGCAAAAGATATTCTAATAGAAAGAGAAATTAAAAATCCAGAAATTAAAATTGAAATAAAAACTGGCGATAATTTTGCAATAATAAAGATTCAAGATAATGCAGGTGGAGTAAAAGAAAATATTATAGAAAAGATATTTGATCCATATTTTACAACAAGACATAAAACCCAAGGAACGGGGATTGGACTTTATATGTCAAAAAATATAATTGAGCGAAATATGAATGGCTTTATAAATGTAAGAAATCAAGATAATGGAGCTTTATTTACTATAAAAGTAAAAAAACAATAAGAGCTTTATTTTTTAATTAACACATTGTTATCTTTATTTTGATAAAATACTTCTGATTACTTTATAGGAAGAAAAATGCAACAAGAAAAAACATTAGTTGATAAGATTTTAGCTTATATTTATATTTTGTCAAAACAACCATTGTTGTTAAGAGACTTATTAGATGCAAATAGACAATATAAAGAAGGAATGCATGTTGATCCTGCAAAACTAGGCTTTAGATTAAAGTTAAGTCGTGCTTATTTTGTTTATATATTAATAGTTCTTTCTATACTTATTCCTATCTCAGCACTAACACATAAACCTTTAGCAGGTATTGATTCACATATTTCTATTTTAGGTGCAATGGCGATAACTGCTGCTATCTTTATGGGATTTAATTTTTTTAGAGCTAAAATGAGAGATATAATTACATTAAGACAAATTAAAAAATCTTGGAAATTAAGATTTCCTTATTTCTCTTATGATGAATATAATCATAAAGTTGAAGAGATATATCTAAGAGCAATTAAAGAAGAGGTTTCAAAAAGAGATTTAGAAAAATATATTTTAGATAAATTGGTTATAGAAGAGTAAATTTTACTCTTCCTCTGTTTTTTCATATGCTTTTAAAGTATGAAAAGAAACTTCTCCTACAACTCCTTTATAAATAAACCTTTTCCCCTAGTTCCTTTTTCAATTAAATTGATATTTTAAAATATAAGTAATAAGAGTGTACAATAATCAAGATTATCAATAAGTTGGATTAATTATGAAATTTAAAAAATTTAGTAATGGCGAAAATTTTACTCTAGGTTTAGAATTAGAAGTAAGAATTTTAGATAAATTTGACTTAACACCTTGCAATGAGTATGAGTATATATTTCAAAATATAAATCCCAAATATAAAGATAATATAACTCCTGAATTTTTAAGTTCTATGATTGAAATTAATAGCCCAATATTTTATGAAAATAAAAATTTGATAAGCTTTTTAAAAGAGATTACTAATGATTTAAAAAGAATTGCAAAAGAAAAAGACTTTTGCATACAAACAAGTGGAAGTTTTGCTCAAAAGAGTAGTAATATAAAAATTAATAGTAATAATAGATATGAAAAACTTTATGAAGAGCACCAAGTTTTGTTAGATGATTTTACTATATGTGGAACTCATATTCATGTTGGATTTGAGGATTCAGATAAAGCTTTAAAAGCTTATAACTATGCTTTGTATTATCTTCCTTTATTTGTAGCTCTAAGTGCTTCCTCTGCCTTTTATGACAGTATAAATACAGGTATCCATTCATATAGAACAAAAATATTTGAAAGGTTACCAAAAGCTTCTATTCCTGAATATTTTGAAACTTATGAAAAGATGCAAGACTTATATAATCTTTTAAATAAATCAAATGTGATAAATAGTACAAAAGATATTTGGTGGGACATAAGAATTCAGCCCCATTTTAAAACTATAGAATTCCGTATTTGCGATGCTATAAATGATTTTGAAAGATTAGAAGTAATTATTGATTTATTAAAAGTCATATGTAAATTATCACAAATTGAGAAAGTAATAAAAATGCCAATGCAAGTATTGAAACAAAATATGTGGAGTGCAACAAGATATTCTATGAGTGGAAATATGGTTACCAATAATGGGCTAGAAACAATTAGAAATGTTTTATCTACTATTATTATAAAAGCAGAAGATAATTGCTTATTAACAAAAGAGTCTATACAAAAAGCAAAAGAATTAATCGAGAAAAAAAGTATAGCTCAAGAAATGCAAGAACTTTATAAAAAAACAAAGAATCTAAAAGATATAGATAACTTAGGAGTGTTTAAATGAAAGGTGTAGTAGCAGCAGGAGACCCTAAAAGTGCCCAAGCAGGAGCTGATATTTTAAGAAGAGGAGGAAATGCCTATGATGCTGCTCTTGCAGTTATGTTAGCTGCTCCTATGTGTGAACCTCTTTTTACTTCTTTAGGTGGGGGAGGTTTTTTATTAGCTTTAGAAAAAGATAAGAAGCCTGAACTTTATGATTTTTTCGTACAAGTTCCTAAAAAAAGAGTTGAAGAACCAGAGTTTTATCCCATTTATGTTGACTTTGGTGCTGCTGTTCAAGAATTTCATATAGGGGCTGGTTCTATTGCTATTCCAGGATTAGTTGCAGGAATAGAACAAGTGCATAAAGAAAAATGTACTTTGTCTATGAGTGAGATAATAAAACCAGCTGTAAAGTATGCAAGAGAAGGTGTTTATTTATCCAAAATGCAAGCAAGTTTTGTAAAGCTTTTAGAACCAATCTTCACTTCTACAAAATCTTCGATGGATGTTTATGCTTTAGATGATGCTTCTTTAATTGATGAGAATCATTTATTTAAAAATCCAAATTATGCAAATTTTTTAGAAGAATTTGCAGTGCAAGGAGCTAAACTTTTTTATGAAGGGGAAGTGGCCAATGAGATTGAAAAAATATCAAAAGAAAATGACGGGCTTATTTATAAAGAAGATTTAAAAAATTATAAAGTAATAAAAAGAGAAGTAATTGATTTTACATATAAAGATTATGAAATAGTAACTAATCCACCTCCTAGTGGCGGTGGAATTTTGATTGCTTTTACAATGAAACTTTTGGAAAAATATGATTTAAAAGATTTTAGATCTTATGAATATGTAAAAGGTTTGATTGAAGCTTTTAATACCACAAGTGATTTTAGACGTGAACATATTGATGAATTTTTACATGATGAAAAATTAAAAGCAATTTTAGACAATGATAGACTTATTAAAAATTATTGTACAACAATGAATAGTAGACTTAATCTTTGGGGAAATACTACTCATTTATCAGTAATTGATGAACTTGGAAATGCAGTTTCTGTAACTACTACAAATGGAGAAGGTTGTGGACATGTGATTCCTAGTTCTGGAATTATGCTTAATAATATGATGGGAGAAGAGGATTTAAATCCTCATGGTTGGTTTGCTTGGAAAGAAGGTATTAGACTTCCTTCCATGATGGCTCCAACTGCTGTATTAAAAGATGGAAAACCAAAACTAATACTAGGAAGTGCTGGAAGTAACCGTATTCGTTCTGCAATAACTGCAACAATTATAAATAATTTAGAATATAAAATGACTTTAGATGAAAGTATAAATGCTCCAAGAATTCATTTTGAAAAAGGTGTTGTTTGTGTAGAACCAAAAATAAGTGAAGATATAAAAAAAGAATTAGAAAAACATTATAAAGTCCAATATTTTGATGATTTAAATCTATTTTTTGGAGGAGTTCAAGCTGTAAATGATGAACTTGAAGGTGGCTGTGATTCTAGAAGAGGCGCTGCTGTTATCAAAGTAGAGTGATTTTTATTTAATCATATATCGCTTTAGCTTCTGTATTTCTTTGCTTTTTTAAAAGCATATCAATATATTTTGCTTCTATATTTTGTTTTGATTTAAAAGCTATTGTTTGCTTCTTTTTTACAGGTTTGATTTCATAAATTTCAAAACCTGCTTCATACATAGATAATCTTATATTTGTAGAAACAGAATAGCTTGTGATAATTGTATTTTTACTACATAGTTTGTAAATATCTTTAAAATACTCAACAGTCCATAGTTCTTTATTAACATCTACGCTAAAAGCATCTTGATAAACTATATCTATATCTTTTAACTCTTTAGAATATTCTTTTAAATATTTTCTTGCATCACCTATAAAAAGTTTGATTTTTATATTTTCATCTTCATATTTTAAATCTTTTGATAAAGTTTTAATAATATGTAAAATATTATCAAACTCTTTTGGATATTCAAAAGATTCTAAAGATTTAATAAGCTCTAAATCAAACTCAGGAGAATAAATCTCAATACTAATATTTAAATTGTTTTCTAAAATATAATAAATAGTGCTAAGAGTGTTATATCCTAGTCCAAAGCAGATATCCAAAATCTTAAGATGCTTAATATCTTTATGAAATTTACTATGAAACTCAAAAGCAGGAATAACATGCTTTGTAAGGGATTCTAAGATTGCACCTGTTTTTATATCATGAAAATATTGATTGTATTCTTTTGAGTAAAGAGTATTTGAACCATCTTTGGTTTGATAAAATTCTTGTATTATAATCCATTTCCCCACATATGCATTTTTTTTGCGGTAATTAAATTATATTCTTCAAAGAGTTCTATATTATTTATTGCTACAAAAGAGGTTTTATCTAGGAGTTCTTTTATTTCTTCTAAGTTTTCATTTGTTTTTTTCTCTAAAATTATTAAGTTTGCAGAGTTTTCTAAAGCTCTATACATTAGCTTTAAAATTTTGTCTTTATTTGGACAATATAAAAGTATATCAGATAAGATTATATATTCATATTCTCTTGCACTAGCTCTTAATCTTGCAGAATTTTCATCTGTAAACTCTTTATATTCTACCTTTCCTTCTAAAGAAGAGGCTATGTCTTCAATAGTAGGATTTATAAAAGAAAGATTGTTATTTATATGCAAGATTGAAATATTTGTAAACTCTTGGAATAAACCTCTAAATAAATTTAACTCTTTTTGCAATTAGCAACCTAAAGTATTTAGTTTTTCATCTGATAAATATAACTCTTCATTTGACATTACGCCAATATCAGAACTTAAAATATCTTTTGCAATATCTTTTGCTTCTTCTAAAGAATGCATTTTATATGTGCCACATTGAAATTCATTTAATTCTGGAATATCATTTTGTGATTTTACATTTAAAACATCTTCCATAGCTTCTCTCCAAGCAATTCCTACTTCTTCTTCACTTGGGCTTCCCAATAAACTCATATAAAAACCAGTTCTACATCCCATTGGTGAAACATCAATAATTTCTACTGTGCTTGAGTTTAAATGTGTTCTAATAAATCCTGCAAAAAGGTGTTCTAAAGTATGAATTCCTTTTTCTGTTAGCATTTTTTCATTTGGTACACAAAATCTTAAGTCAAATACTGTAATAACATCACCTGATGGTGATTTCATTGTTTTTGCAACACGAACAGCTGGTGCTGGCATAATTGTATGGTCTACTCTAAAGCTATCTAATAGAGGCATTAAAAATCCTTTTATATATAATATATTTTAAGAATTTTATCTAAAATCATTCGTTTAAACCCTTAAGTATATGATGTAGTTAAAAGCTTTGTATTTAGACTTTCTAATAGTAAATAAAGCCATTATTTTTTATAATTATAAAAATAAATAATTTAAATGTATAAATTTAATAATTTTATTAAAACTTCTAAAATAGTGCCTTTAAATTAATAAGTTTTTTATATAATAGCTGAAAATTATTAAATAATTTTATAATTAAGGAAAAAATTATGTTAAAGAATATGTCAATTAAGCTGAAACTTATCAGTTCCTATGCTGTAATCGCTATATTAGTATTAGTATTAGCAGGATATAGTATATTAGGTGTTTTAAAATCAGCAGAAGGTTTCACTAGTTATAGGGAAATGTCAAAAAATAGTGAGCTTGCTTCTGGAATTCAAGCAAATATGCTTATGACAAGAACGAGTATTAAAAATTATTTATCAACACAATCAAAAGAAGATCTTGATACTTTCAATAATTATTATGAAAAAACAGAAAAGTTTATTCATGAATCTTTAAAAGCTATAAAAAAGCCAAATAGAATAGGGTTTGTAAAGCAAATTGATGAGGAACTGGTTCCTTATAAAGAGAACTTTTTAAAAGTTATTGATTTTATGAATAAAAGAGATGATATTTATACTAAGAATCTTTCGCATAGTGGAAATGAAATTGATAAATTATTAACATCTGTTATGATAACAGCTGAAGTAGCAGGAAATAAAGATGCTTCAATTGAGACAGGATATAGTATTAGAAACTTATTATTAGCTAGATTATATGCAATGAAATTTTTAGATACAAATTCAAAAGAAGATGCTAAAAGAGTACATGATGAATTTGAAACTTTAGAAGAAAGTTTAGTTGAAGTAAAAGCTTTAATTGAAAGTGAAGAGAGAATAAAAAAACTTGATAAGGCTATTGTTTTAATCAAAAAATATGGTCTTGGAATTAATGAAATAATTGAGGTTATAGATAGTAGGAATGAAGTTATTAATAACTTAAATATAATTGATGAAAAGATTGGAAAATTTGCAGAAGATATTAAACTCTCAATTAAAGATGACCAAGATAGAATTGGCTTAGAGGTTACCGAACTTAATGATAATATTTTAAAAATATCTATTATTATTTCAAGCATAGTTTTATTATTGGTTTTATTATCAGCAATCTTTATTTCAAAAGAGATTAGTTCACAAATTGAGAAGTTTGAAATTGGTTTATTAGATTTCTTTAAATATTTAAATAGAGAATCAGAAACAGTTGAGAAACTTGATGATAGTAGTAACAATGAAATTGGAACTATGGCAAAAGTTGTAAATGAAAATATTGAAAAAACAAAAAAAGGGATAGAAGAAGATAGAAAATTTATAGATGATTCTGTTGTTATTCTTTCTGAGTTTGAGCAAGGTGATTTATGCCAAAGAATTAATTTAAGTGTTGATAACCCAGCTTTAATGGATCTTAAAAAAGTAGTAAACTCTATGGGTGAACATATGGAAAGTAATATTAATGAAGTTTTAGATGTCTTAGAACAATACACAAATTATAATTATTTAAATCAAGTTCAATCTTCAAATGTAAAACATCATTTACTTAAGCTTTCAGATGGGGTTAATAATGTTGGTTCATCAATTGTAAGTATGCTAACACAAGAGAAAAAAGTTGGTCTAACTCTAAATGCTTCTTCTGAAGCACTTTTAAAAAATGTAAATATTCTAAATGATGTTTCAAATGAGGCTGCTGTTTCTCTTGAAGAGACAGCAGCCGCTTTAGAAGAGATGACAGGAACAATTATAAGTAATACGCAAAACGTAGTTGATATGGCTGATTTTGCTCAAAAAGTTACTCTTTCAGTTAATGAAGGGAATGCTCTTGCAAATCAAACTACATCTTCAATGGATGAGATAAATGAACAAGTAACGGCTATTAATGAAGCAATAAGCATAATTGATCAAATCGCTTTTCAAACAAACATATTATCACTTAATGCAGCAGTTGAAGCAGCAACAGCAGGTGAAGCTGGAAAAGGATTTGCAGTAGTTGCCCAAGAAGTTAGAAATCTTGCCTCAAGATCAGCAGAAGCTGCAAAAGAGATTAAAGATTTAGTTCAAAATGCAACCCAAAAAGCAAATGACGGTAAAAGTATTGCAGATAAAATGATTCATGGTTATACAGAACTTAATGAGAATATCAAAAAAACAATTGAACTTATTAATCAAGTTGAAGCAGCTTCAAAAGAACAACAATCAGGAATTGAACAAATTAATGATGCTGTAACAATTCAAGATCAACAAACACAAAAAATTGCGAATGCATCAAATGAGACACAAAACATTGCAATGCAAACTTCTGATATTTCTAAATCAATTGTAGAGGCTGTTAATAAAAAAGAGTTCCCTTCTAAAAATGATATAAAAGAGGAAAGCATAATTAATAATACTAAAATTGCAAAAAAAGAAGTAAGAGTAAAAAAAGAAGAAAAAATGAAAAAAGAGCTAGTTAATAAAAAGAAAGTTAAGCCTTCTACTTCTACTTCTACTTCTTCTTCTTCAAAAGTTATTACTTCAAATAATCAAGATGATAATGAGTGGGAAAGCTTTTAAAATAAGCTCTATTTATTAGATAAAAAAAGGAGTCAAGATTTAACTTGACTCCTTTTTTTTAGAAGTATAACTTAATGCTTTAACTTATACTTCTTCGCTAGTTGCTTCTATCTCATCTGAGTAATCAGCCGCTGCCATTCTTGTTAATTGTCTATATCTATATTGAGCATCTTTTTTATTTTGTTCTAATAAAAATGATGCTTTTTCTGGATTAAGTTTTTTTAGAGATCTATATCTATTTTCTCTTAATAAGAACTCTTCATATCTAGTCCAATCTGGTTTTTTACCAGAAATCTTAATTGGGTTTTTACCCTCTTCAATTTTTCTTGGATCAAATATATAAATTGGCCAATAACCACAATCCGTAGCCAATTGTCCTTGGTCAACAGATTTCATTAACCCACCTTGAATTCCATGTGCAATACAAGGAGAATATGCAATAATCAATGATGGCCCATTATAAGCTTCTGCTTCTTTCATCGCTTGTGCTGTTTGTTTTTGACTAGCTCTTGAGTTAATTTGTGCAACATAAATATTTCCATAAGTCATAGAAATATATCCAAGATCTTTTTTAGCACTTTGTTTACCATCATTAGTAAAGTCTGCAACAGAACCTGTTCTTGCAGATTTTGAAGATTGACCACCTGTATTTGAATAAACTTCTGTATCAACAACTAAAACATTTACATTCGCCCCAGTTGCAAGAACATGATCTAATCCACCATAACCAATATCATAAGCCCAACCGTCTCCACCAATTATCCATTGTGATTTTTTAACAATGAATTTTTTAAGACTTATTAAATCAGCAACTCCAGCAGTTTCTGGATTTTGTTCTAATTGTGGAACTAATTTATCTCTAATTTCTTGAGTTCTTTTACCATCAGATCTATTTTCTAGCCATTCTTTATATAGTACCTTAAGTGGATTTGAAACTTCTTCCATAGTCTCTTCCATGATTCTACCAATTCTATTTCTAATAGTTTCATTTGCCTTATGCATTCCGTAACCAAACTCAGCAGTATCTTCAAATAATGAGTTAGCCCAAGCAGGACCTTCACCTTTATCATTTTTAGTATATGGAGTTGATGGTGCAGAGGCTGAATAAATAGAAGTACAACCAGTTGCATTTGCAATTACCATTCTATCCCCAAACATTTGAGTAGCTAGAGTGATATATGGAGTTTCTCCACACCCAGGACATGCTGAATGGAATTCAAATAAAGGTTTAGCAAACTGAGAACCTTTTAAAGTATCTTTTGATACTAAATAATCTTTATAAGTTACATCATTGAATAAATAATCTGCATTTTCTTGTTCTCCATCACTAGCTTCTTGTTGATATGGAACCATTTTAAGTGATTTTTCAGCAGTTGGACAAATATCAACACAAACATTACATCCTGTACAATCTAAAATAGAAACTTGAATTTTGTATTTTAATCCTTGATTCTTAAGACCTTTTCCAGTAGCATCAATTGAATATTTTTTAACTCCCAAAGGAGCTTGTTCAAACTCTTCTTCATCTAATAAGAAAGGTCTAATTACTGCGTGTGGACACTCAAATGCACATTGATTACATTGAATACAAGTCTCTTCATTCCATTCAGGAACCATTGTAGCGATTCCTCTTTTTTCATATTTAGTTGAGCCATTTTCAAAAGAACCATCTTCTCTATTTGTAAATATTGAAACAGGTAAAGTATCACCTTTTGCTGCATTTACAATTTTTGCAAAATTTTCAACAAAATCAGAACCTTTATAGTTTGAATTTAAAATTAAAGGAGCATATTCAATATCTGACCATGAAGGATCAACTGTAACTTCTTCAATTCCTCCAGCACCAGCATCAATAGCAGCATAGTTCATTTTAACAATTTCGTCACCTTTGTTACCATAAGCTTTTTCCGCATACTCTTTCATATATTCTTTTGCAGTTTCATAATCAATAACTTGAGCTAATTTAAAGAATGCTGCTTGCATAATTGTATTTGTTCTATTCCCTAATCCAATATCTCGTGCTAGTTTAGTTGCATTAATGATATAAAATTTAACTTTTTTATCTGCTAATATTTTTTTAACTCTTGAAGGGATTTTTGCAAGAATCTCTTCAGCATTATTAATTGAGTTTAGTAAGAATATCCCACCTTCTCTAATATTATCAATAACTTCATATTGCTCTAAATAAACTTCTTTAGAACAGGCAATAAATCCAGGAGTTGATACAAGGTATGTTGATCTAATTGGTTTTTTACTAAATCTTAAATGAGATCTTGTATATCCTCCAGATTTTTTTGAATCATATGCAAAATATGCTTGTGCATATAAATCTGTTTTATCTCCAATAATTTTGACAGAGTTTTTATTCGCTCCAACAGTACCATCCGCACCTAATCCATAGAATAGGCACTCATTTACATCATCAGTAACTGTAACATTTTCGCCAACTTTGATTGAAGTAAAAGTAACATCATCATTAATTCCCACTGTGAAATTATCTTTTGGTGTATCTGATTTTAAGTTATCATATAAAGCAATGATTTGTGCAGGAGGAACATCTTTTGAAGATAATCCATATCTTCCACCAATAATTTTTGGTTGTTTCTTTTCATTATAAAATACTGATTTAATATCCATAAATAAAGGTTCACCTAAAGATCCTGGTTCTTTAGTTCTATCTATTACACAAATTCTTTCAACTGACTGGGGTAATACATTCATAAAGTATTTTGTAGAAAAAGGTCTATATAAATGAACTGTTAGTAAACCAACTTTTCTACCTTCAGTTTCTTGTAAGTAATCAATAGTTTCTTTAATAGTTTCAGTAACAGAACCCATAGCAATAATTATGTCAGTTGCATCTTTAGCTCCATAATAAGTAAATGGTGCATAATTTCTTCCTGTAACTTTTGAAATTTCTTGCATATAATCATTTACAATATCAGGAACCGCATTATAAAATTTATTTGAAGCTTCTCTTCCTTGGAAATAAATATCGTCATTTTGAGCAGTTCCTCTAGTAATTGGAGACTCAGGATTTAAAGAACTATCTCTAAACTTTTGAACAGCTTCTTTATCTAATAATCTATCAAATACAGAATAATCCATAACTTCAACTTTATTGATTTCATGTGAAGTTCTAAATCCATCAAAGAAGTGCATAAAAGGAACTCTTCCTTTAATAGCAGCAAGATGAGCTATCCCACCAATATCCATTACTTCTTGAACTGAACCAGAAGCCATCATTGCAAATCCAGTTGCACGTGCTGACATAACATCTTGATGATCACCAAAAATTGATAAGGCATGTGCGGCTAATGATCTTGCAGTTACATGGATAACACCAGGAAGGAGTTGTCCTGCAACTTTATACATATTAGGAATTTTTAATAATAGTCCTTGTGATGCTGTATATGTTGTAGTTAATGCACCAACTTGTAGTGAACCATGAAATGTACCAGCAGCTCCTGCTTCACTTTGCATTTCAATAACTTTTACAGTTGAACCAAATAGGTTTTTTTTACCTTGGGTAGCCCATTTTTCAGTATTGTCTCCCATTTGCGAAGAAGGTGTAATAGGATATACACCAGCAACTTCTGTAAAGGCATAAGAGACATGCGCTGCGGCTTCATTTCCATCCATTGTAGCAAATATTTTTGACATATAATTTCCTTTATATTTCTTTCTATATAGATATTAATTAAACTATACTTATAATATCTTGAATATGAAGTAAAATAAGTTGATATTAATTAATATTTATACCTAAAAGAATAGTTTTTGTTTGAATTAAGTTTATCTAATGGAAATGATAATAGTATGATAGTTAATACAGTCTTTTCTAAAGATATGTTAAATTAAAATAATATGTATTTTGATAAGCCTATCTTATAAATCTGAAAGTTCTTTGATTAGTTTTACGGCATCTAAAGGGTTTTTTGCAATAAAAGTAGTATGCTCTTTTAATGTCTCTTCTTTTCCATATCCACATAAAACTCCTACTGAGTTTATTCCTGCTTGATTTGCAGCTATTAAGTCTAGTTCTGTATCTCCAATCATCCAAATATCGCAAGTTTTTTTTATATTCATTAAATCTAATGTTCTATGAATTGGCTCAGGATGAGGTTTTGGGTGTTCCACATGTTCTCTTCCTGTAACATGTTCAAAATATTTCATAATATCCATATGTTCAAGAAGTTGCTCACTGTATATACCTGTTTTTGTTGTTACAATTGAAAGTCTTGCAAAAGTATTAGCTAATTGTACAGCCTCAAGTGCAAATTCTAATAAAGCAGTTTGTTGTTTTGAGATTTCTTTATATCTCTCTTTGTATGTATGAACATAGTCCCAAACAATTTCTTGAGGAATTCCAAGCTCTAAATACATAATATCTAAAGGATATCCTATTAAGGACTTAATATCTTCATCTGTTCCTTTAAAATCGTAATCCATTTTTTCAAAAGAGTGATGAAACGTCGAAACAATAGCATCAGTTGAATCAATTAGTGTTCCATCTAAATCAAAAAGAATAATTTTTTCCAAATTCTTACCTTGTAGTATATTTAATATATAGTGTAATATATTATTGTTTATAATTGAATATACTCTCTTAATCTTTAAATATTCTTAGGGTTTTATCCAATCTTTTTGGTTGTGCATAATGCCTATAAAAGAGGGCTTTACATTTTTTATTGTATCATTAACAACAGAAATTGAATTTGGAATATATAAAAATAAATAAGGAATATCATCTGTTATTTTTTTAAAAATTTTTCTATAAATTGAACTTAATTCTTCTTTATTTACAGTAGTTGAACCTTGTTCAATTAATGAATCAACTTCTTTATTTTTATAACCTGTAAGATTAAAACGTCCTAATTTATCAGAATCTGAATGCCATAAGGGATAAGCATCTGGCATTAAAGCAAGACTCCAAGCTAAAAGTACTGTTTCAAATTTTCTTGGATGTACAACTGTATTTAAAAATGCTTGCCATTCCATAACTCTAATTTTGACTTTTATACCAATTTTTGCAAGTTGATATTGCAAGATTAAAGCTGCATTTATTCGTATTTCATTCCCTGTATTTGTAATAAGTTCAAAGGAAAAAGGATTGTTTTCATCATATCCAGCTTCTTTTAGAAGCTGTTTCGCTTTTTTTATATCTGGTTTTATTTGTTTGACTTCTTTATTATATGCAAAACTTCCAGGAAGAAAAGGACCATTACAAACCTCTCCATGACCAAAATACAGAATATCAACCATCTCTTGTCTATTAATTGCTAAAGATAAAGCTTGTCTAACTCTTATATCTTGAAACTTTTTATTTTTTAGATTAAAGCCTAAGTAGGCGTAGCCAAAACTTGGCTTTTCTATTATTTTATAATCTTCTTTAAATTTATCATCTATTTGCCTATCAATTTGTAAAGGACTTAATGCGCCCACATCTAATTGTTTTTGTTTTAACATTAAAAAGGAAGTTGTAGTATCAGGCAAGAATTTATAATTAATGAAATCTATTTTGGGTCGGCCATCAAAGTAATCGTCATTTGCAATAAGTTTTATATCTGAGGAGTTTTTAAAAGATTCGAGCTTATAAGAACCCGTGCCTATTGGATTTTTATTAAATGAACTACTCATTATATCTTTTTCATTTTCTAAAATATGTTTTGGCAAAATTCCTACCATCCAAATCTCTAAGGCCTTAAAATATGCTTTTTTATAAATAACTTCAATTGTATAATCATCTAAAGCTTTTACGCTTTTTACTTCTTTATAATTTGAAAGAATAGAGGTAAATACTTTGGGATTAATAATTGTATTGTAAGTAAAGATTACGTCTTGTGCTGTAAATTTCTTTTTATCATGCCAAAGTACATTTCTTTTTAATTTTATAATTAATTTGGTGCTATTTTCAAACTTATAAGAAGAAGCTAAATCGGGGGTTGGATTACCATCTTTATCATATTTAAAAAGACCATTAAAAAGCCATTTAGCTATATCTCCACTTGCAGAATCATTTGCCAAAATTGGATTTAGTCTACTAGGACTTGAACTCATAGATAAATTTAGAGTTGAAGAAAAAGAGACGCTTATTGATATGATAAATATAAATAAAAGTTTTAAAGATTTCATGTCTTAATTCTAGTGATTTTTAAATAAAGAACATCTTCAAATAAGAATCTTTATTTTAAAAGAAGTTAGACAACTTCCTAACAAATAAAAATTCTTTTTAATTTAAATGAGAATTAAAACAACAGTCTCTAACAATTAGAGAAGTTGCTGTTTTAATTTTTATAGTTATTTTACTTTTTCTAAAAAAAGTTCTTCTTTTTTCATTATATCTTGTATAAATGAGCCTAATTCTTTTAAAACTTCTTGTTTAGAATTGATTATAATATCTTCACTAAATTTATTAATCCAAGTTTTAGGATGATTATCAAAAAACTCTTTTCTTGTTTTAAGTAAGCTATTTACTTCTATCATATTACCCGTTTTATATGACTCAATTATCAATAAAGACATACAATAAAGGTATTGAAATTCAAAACCTATAAAATCATCAGGAAAATGATTTAATTCTTCAACTTCTATTCCCACTTGAGAGTAATACTCCCTTACTTGGTAAGTAAACTCTCTCATAAGTAGGTTTTCATCTGATCTATAAGACGATTCAAAGGGAATAGCTAAAGGTTTTTGTGGTCCTATAAATAATCTGTTATAATCCCATCTTGCCTCATCTAGCATATCAGCTTGTAATTTTTCAAGCAATTTAATAAATCTAATATCTTTCATATCTATACTCAAATTACTAGATTTTTGTTTTAATGAACCTATTGTCTCTTCTGTCCATTGGTTAAAAAAAAGTTCTCTTAATAAATCATAGGCTTTGGCTAGATCTTCGCAATCTTTAACTATATTTTTCATCTTTGATTCCTTATTTTTCTTCTATTTCGTCTTTTATTATTTTTTGTTTTTTTAGTCTTTCGTACCAATAAATATGATGTTCTTTAACATGATCAATACTCATCTCTCCTGTTTGGAACATTGCTTTAAATGCAGGTAAATTTGATGGTAATAATGCAAAAATAACATGTATTATCAAAATAATTCCTAGCATAATAAAACTAAAAGAGTGAAGAGTACCTATAAACTCAGCATCTCTTAATGATAAAGCACCCGCATTTGCACTTTTATAAACTAAAATAAATCCTGTAACTATTAATGCTGTAACAAAAAAATACATAGCCCAAGCTGATGCTTTTTGTCCCATATTATATTTACCAAACTTTGCTGGTTTATTCTCGATATAATGCAATTTCATTTGTTTAATACCATCTATAATTGCTTCTACACTCCATTTTTCAGGCCAGATACTTAATTCTTTTAGTCTTCTTAGCATTACTATTGCAAAAATCAATGATGTTATTGCTAGTAAAAACCCACTTACCCAATGTAATGTTCTAAAAATCATTAGTCCCGTTACTAAAGCTTCGTTGTTCTTTAATACTATACTTGCTGGATAACCTACATAATAGGCTAAAAAGCTAAATGTTTTAGAAAAAAATGGCAATCCTGTTATTATTAAAGTTATAGTTTGTATTAATATAAACTTGTGAGTTGTCATTATCAACGGATGATACGCTTTTATTGTTTTCATTATTTTTCTCCCACTTATAAGTTAAATTTTTATTGAAAATTCTTTTCTTTTCATACCTGTTACAAATTTTGGATAAAATCGTGTTGATGGTACATAAGAATTTGCTTCAAATCCAACAACTTCTTTTTCCATACCCGCTCTATCTGCTAAATCTGTCTCAATAATACTTAAAACAGCCATAGGACAAGCTCTTACACAAGCAGGAAGTTCTCCTATATCTAGTCTTTCAGTACACATATTACATTTTTGTGCTTTACTTTCTTTACCCACCATAGTTATGGCATCATATTCACAATTTTGAGCACAATAGCCACAACCAATACATTTATCTCTATCTAATTCTACTATTCCATCTTCTCTAACCGTATAAGCCTCAGCTGGACAAACTTCAGCACAAATTGGATTTTCACAGTGATTACATGAATGTGTTAAAAATACACTTTTTAACTTATTATTTTCAGTTACTTCATATTCATCAACTTTCCTCCAATTTATTTCTGGTTCTTGTTTATGATAAGTTTGACACGCAACTTCACATGCTTTACAGCCTATGCAAAAATCTTGATCAAATAGGAAACTTTTTCTTAACTTTTTCATTTTATACTCCTTTATACTTTTTCAACTTCAATAAATGTCGCAGTATACGTTGAACCTTGACCTAGGTCACTAATACCATCACTACATAAAATATTGGCCCCTGTATCTGTCTTTGTCGTTCTACACCATATATTATTCCATGCATATGTAACACCAGGATTCATATCAGTTGTAATTCTAACTCTAAAGAATGCTTTACCTTTTTCATTTACTCCTGAAACAACTGTTCCTTCTTTTATACCTCTTGCTTGGGCATCTTTTTTATGCATAAATAATTCTGGGTAACCATCGAATAACACTCTTGGTAAAATATATTTATTTGTTCCCCAATTTGAATTATTTTGTAATTGTGTTCCTGGAGTCATAAAATATAATGGATATTTTTCCAAATATTCTTTTCCAAATTCTTTATGTGCTTTATAATAATCCCAATCTGTATCAAGGTCAATAACTGGATGGAATCCTGAATCTTTAAAGTATTGAGAATAAAGTTCTGCTTTTCCAGATGGTGTTTTAAATTTAAGCTCTGTTTCTGGACAATATGGATAGTAAGGGAAATGTTCTTTCATTGAGTCAACTGTTCTAATAGGTTTTACTTGACCCTCTTTTACTAATCTTTCATAAGTAATGCCTTGCATTTTACTAAAAGGAGTATCTATCATATTTTTTATAATTTCTTTTGGATCATTAATATTAAAACATTCTTCTTTATATCCCATAGCTTTTGCAATACCATTGAATATTTCTAAATTAATTTTACTTTCACCAACTAGTCTAGCTGCTGCCGCGTTATAACAAACATAGCCAGAAATTTGATCATTTTGAACATCTTCAGATTCTAAAAAAGTCCCTGCTGGTAATACTAAGTCTGCATAATCAACAGTATCTGTATGAAAAGGATCTAATACAATTAAATAAAAATCATCATCTTCCATTAATCTTTTTTTAATTAAATCAGAATTTGGTGCAGTTGTCATCATACTAGTGTTGAAATGGATAACTGCTCTTAATGGTGTAGGAAGAGTTACTTCTTTATAAACTTGAGATTCTGTATCTAAACTTGTTGGATTATCAAGTTTTAATGCTCCACCAAATTGGACATAATTTGCAGTTTGTCTTTTAATAGTCTCTCCATTTTCATCTTTTGGTGATAAATCAGGCATAACATTACTGAAATTATAACATGGACTTAAATTTGTATATGCCCAAAATAATCCAGCACCTTTTTTATTTAAGGCCCCAACTAAAACAGGTAAAAAAGTAACTGCTCTAACAAGTCTAGCTCCATTAAAATGTCTCTGACCTCCGTCACCATGAGCAATAGCAGGTCTTTTTGCTGCTGCATATATTCTTGCAAATTCAACTATTTCTTCAGGTGTAATTTCACATGCTGTTGCTAGTTCTTCTAAGGTATATTCTTTAGTTTCTTTTACTAAATCTTCAAATCCCATTGCATATTTAGATACAAATTCTTTATCATATAAATTCTCTTCAATAAGTACTTTACATACACCTAAACAGAAGAATGGATCTGTTGAAGGTTTTAATTGTATAAACATATCTGAATTGTTTGCCATTGGTGTTCTAACAGAATTAATTGTAACTAATTTTCCACCATTTTTTCTTCTTACATCTTGTCCAAATCTAGCCCAGTGAACAGCAGTATATGCTTCATTTGAACCCCATGTAATATATAAATCTGAGTCAACTGTTTCAAGCATATCTTTTGAATATGGCGTACCAATAACACTTGGAGTACCTTGATATCTTGGCCAATCACAAGGATTTCTAACTAATCTTGTTGCTCCAATTTTTTCAAGTAAATTACCTGGACCTACTGTTTTTGAGATATGTCCTTCATTCCCAGAATAAACCATTTCACCAATAGCTTCACCACCATATTTATTTTTAATATCAGTTAATTTTTTTCCTGCTAATTCAAAAGCTTCATCCCAAGAAATTCTTTCCCATTTACCTTCTTTTCTTTTGCCTACTCTTTTCATAGGATACAAAATTCTATTTGGTTGGTATAAGTATTCTCTATAAGTATTACCTTTTACACAAGGATGACCTTTTGTAACAGGATGTGATTTATTTCCTTGTATATCTATCATCACACCATTTTGTACTTCTGCAACTAAAGAACATGCATCTCTACAATTTCTTGGACAAGTTACAAAATGATATTTAGAGGCACCATTTGTTTGGGTAGGTTTATGATCTACTTTGTCATACTTTGTAGATGTATATGACATTCCAAATAGTGGCACACTAACTAAACAAGCTGTAGTCCCTTTTAGAAAACTTCTTCTGCCATTATTAATATCTAAGGCTCCCATAATATTTCTCCTTCTTCTCTTTCGTGAAATTAAATACTTCTTCAATTAAGAAGAAGTATCTTTATTATTTAAGTATATAAAGTATATTTTTACCATCTTGGTAACTAACTATGTTGATATTCCCATCAACAAAATCTATAGCTCTAGCATTTGTTATCTTACTTGGGTATGAATATGTTTTTACAATTTTTTCAGTTTCTGGATTAATTTGTAAAATCGTATTATAGTTTTTGCTTAATGCATACAACATGCCATCTTTCTTTGCAAGCCCTGTAACATAATAATCACCAAGTTCTTTGTCATTTTTAGCTTTTATATCTGAAGATAAAGTTGGTGTGTATTCAGCAGATAGTACTCCATCAAGATTTGATTGTTTTACAACAACAAAACTCTTTTCTAAATTACTAGGAACACTAATTGTATAACTATAATTTCCCATAACCACAAAGCTATTTACATAGTGAGTATTAGCTCTAACTGTTCTAAATACATTTTTATCAATAGCAATGAATTTATCTGCACCCTTTTTAAAGTTTGCAAATCCTTCTACTTCATCAGCTTTTGTTGGGTCAAATTTCACAATAGAATATGCTTTATTTGTTCCCATCATTTTTATATTTCCATCATCCATAAAGTCAACATCTGCAAAGTTTGTCATAAAGGGGAAATAGAAATTATCTAAAATTAAATAATCATTTATATTGTTTAAACTTTTATTTGTAAGATACATTCCCCAATCTTGTGTAACTATTGCGAATTGATTATTCTCTTTATTAAATCTAATACCACTGATAGCTGAATCTAAATCTAGAGTTATCTCTTTTTCCGATACTAGTTCTAGTTTATTTGTTATATATAAAGGAGAATTCTCTGAATTATTATCAAATACCATATATTCTGCTTTATCACTTGGTAAATCTGGACTATCTACACCAAAAGAACCTCTCCATGTTGGAGCAGAAAATGCATTTGGAAGTAAACTACTCCAACTATTATATTTTGGATTAAAAGTAAATCTAGCTGGTGAATCAGGTGCAGTAAAAGGAGGTGGTCCTGCTGCTATAAATGCTTGCAATGCGTTTGAAGCTGTAACAATCATAAAAATAACAAAAGCAAATTTATTTATTTTTGTTAAGTTTCTATAATTTAATTTTGCTAAAATTTCTTGATCTTCTTTCATATTAGCAAATGCTAGAATCAAGCCAAGAACAATTAATACAGCCCAGAAAACTATTCCTGCCCATACTTGTGTATGTAGATTAAATATTGGTAAGGCTTGTCCTTGTCCAATATCCATTTGAGCATACCATCCTAAATGCCAAAAAGCATTCCATATACCAAAAGCTGCAACCATAATAATAAGGGCTAAGTATTTCATTTTTAATCCATATCTTATTATAAATAATGCTCCTGCTGCTATTACAATCATATTTATTCTAAGAGCCCAGCAACTTGTACAAGGAGCATCTCCTAAGATATATCCAAATACCATGTTAGCAATGGCGACAGGTCCTGCCATAACAGCTAAAACGGCAAAAGACATTAATACATATATATTTATATTTTTTTTCATAATTGGCTCCTATAAATTAAATGCAGGTAATACATTGTAATGAATGTCAATTGCATAAAATACAAAGGCGACTAGTGCTGCTGTAAAGGCTAATAAATTAAAAGCCAACTTTTCTTTCTCTGGTTTTTTGTAAACCAAGTACGATACATATAGTAATAAACATAATTCTAAGAATTCCATAAATTACCTCCTCTTTTAGTTTTAAACTTAAGTATTAATTAATTAACTAAGTAATTATATATTTTAATAAAACTTTATACTTTACAAAAAATGCTATGTTTTATCTATTACTATACAAAAAATGCTATAATGAAAAATTCTAAGGATTCCTTATATACAGCTTATATAAGTTTTAAACTTAAATATAAATAAATTAATAAATTAATTATATATTTTTATAATATTTAACAATATATTAAAATATACAAAATTATTATGCTTTTTTATTAATATATAAAAAATGTTATAATCCGAATTTTTAGTAAATAATATTTTTTTGAGAAGGCAAACTATGAAGTCACTTAACTTATCTAGTTATAATCCACATATTGAGAGAGTACTAGATGAAATTGAATGTAAATTAGGTCATAGTTTATCTATTGAAAAATTAGCTTATTTAGCAGGGTATTCACCTTTTCATTTTCAAAGATTATTTAAAGAGTATGTAGGTGAATGTGTTCATCACTATATAAAAAGGTTAAGAGTAGAAAAAACTGCATTAATGTTAAAATATCAGTACAATAATGTAACAGATTCTGCAATTAGAACTGGTTTTAATAGCAATACCTCACTTACTCGAGCATTTAAAAGTATATATAATTGTTCTCCTAAAGAATATAAGGATCAATTCCGTGTATTTAATAAAAATTTTGATACTCCATCTTTTGAAATTGTAAATATTGCTGATTTTAAAGTTTTTTTTGTAAGAGTATGTGGAGATTATAACTATTCAGAAGAAGCATCTTGGATTGAGATTGAGAATAAATTTCATCGAGTACCTCAAAATGATCTTCAATATATTTCTATATGTTACAATGAACCCTCAATTACCCTTAAAAAAACAAATTTAAGATATGAGGCTTGTATTTTATATGAAAAAAATAAACATTCCCATATATCAGGCTTACCAATAAAAACTATAAGAGGTGGTAACTATGCAAAATTTTCATTTTCTGGTACTTTAGATGAATTCGATAACTTCTTTAATGTCGTATTTGATACTTTCTATCATGACAAGAATTATCAGATATCTTTAAAACCATCTTTTCAACTCCATCATAATTCATATAAAGATTTATTATTTGGCAGAACTACTACTGATTTATTTATACCTATTGATTAATGCCCAGGAATTTTTATTTCAAAAGAAGCTCCATGAAACTCTTTATTTTGATAAGTAAAATTAATATTTTCAACTAAAATACTACCTTGTAAATGTTTTGTAATAATTTGGCTTGTCATATATAAACCAATTCCCGTACCTTGGGCTTTATGTTTTGTAGTAAAATATGGTTCAAATATCTTATCTTTAATATTTAAAGGAATTCCCTTTCCTGTATCATTTATTGTTAGTAAATACTCTTTTTTATCTTTAATAAGATTTACAAATACATATTTGTCAGCTAGCTCAGCTTTGGATAATACATCTCTTGCATTATTAAGAATATTAAGAATAGCTTGAATAAAAATATTTTCATTTATAACTATATTTGCATCTGCAATATTAAATATAATTTCAATATGAGAATTTCTGAAAGAGTCTTTTATTAAAGAATGAATTTTATTAAAAGTGTCTTTTAAATTATGTTTTACTTTAATATTTGAATCTAAAGTAAAAAAACTTCTAAAATCATCAATTGTTTTAGAAAGGTATTGAGCATTTGCATTTATTAAATCCATGTTTTCATGAAATTCATCATCACTTAATATACCAACTTCTTTTTTTAGTTTAGTTCCTGTTGCTAGACTTGATATAGAGGATAAAGGTTGTCTCCATTGATGAGAAATATTACCTAACATTTCTCCCATAGATGCAATTTTTGATTGATGATATACTAATTCTTGATTTTTTACTTGCTCTGAAATATCAATAATATATGAAATAAAACTTGTTATTTGTCCAGATTCATTTTTTAAAGTAATTGTATTATCTAAAACCCATTTTTCTTCATTCTCTTTTGTAATTATTCTATAAGGTTTTTGTTTGAAATAATCTAGTTTTTTTGCAAAGGCTGTTTTAGTCTCTTCAACTACCTTTTCTAAGTCATCTTTATGAATACAATCAGAGTAATCTATTTTTTTTTCTAAAAAGTCTTCTTTGCTATAACCTAATAATTTTGACACACTTAATGAAACATACTCAATACTCCATCTTTCATCATTTTCCCACATAAATAAAACAGTATCTCCTTTATCGAAAAGTGATAAAAGTATTTGTTGAGATTTTACAAGTTCAGCAGTTTTTTTATGTAATTTATTTACTTCATCTTCTTTTTGTTTTCTTATTGTAATATCATGACCAATTCCAAGAATTCCTAAAGTATTGCCTTTTTGATCCTTTAAAGCTTTTTTAGAAATTTCAAAAAGGACTTTTCTATTATTAGAAGCATAAGTTACCCATTCTTCATTTATCAAAATTTCATTTGACTTCATAACTAATTTATCTTTTTCTCTAAAAATATCAGCTAATTTTTTATTTGTAAGCTCATAGTCTGTTTTCCCTATTATTAATTCTTTATCTTTTCCTTGACATTTTTCAAACTCTTGATTACAGGAAATATAAGAACCATTTTTATCTTTAACCCAGACTAAATCAGGAATAGTAGAAAGAATATTCAAATTTAATAATTCACTATTTTTAAGTTTTGTTTCATACTCTTTTCTTAAAGAGATATCTTTTATCATCCATAACATACCTTTTGAAAAGTCTTCTGAAGTTATTGATCTTCCTGATATTTCACAATAAATAATTGAGCCATCTTTTTTTCGTAGCCTATACTCTACATCTAATTTATTAGTGCTTTTTAAAGTATTGAAGTATTTCCTTTCAAAATCTTTAAAACTTTCTTTTGAAAGATAAAAGTTAATTAACTTCAATCCTTCCATTTCCTCAGCTTCATTATAATCGAAAATATCTGCTAATTTTTTATTTGCTTTTACAATTACTCTTTTGGAGGAGATATACATTAATCCAATTTGTGTATTATCAAAAAGTTGCTCTAACTCTCTTTCTCTTTCTATAAGGTTTTTTGTATTAGTATCTTTTTCAATTGCTTTTGATGCTAGATTAGAGTAGGTTTCAATAAGTTTTATTTCGAAATCAGAAGGTTCTTTTTTTGTATTTGTATAAATAGTGAATGTTCCTAATATTTCATTTTTTGAGGAAAATATTGGTTCTGACCAACATGAATGTAGATTTGCTTCATTAGTAAGCTCTAAAAAATTTTGCCAGTTTTCATGGCTATCAATATCATCTACAATTATTCTTTTTTATTAAATGCCGCACTACCACAAGAGCCTATTTTATCTCCAATTTCTATACCATTTATTGCACTTGAATAAAACTCAGGTAATCTAGGCGCTGAAGCTGTAAAAAGATGTTTTTTTTCTTTATCAAGTAGAAGAATTGAACATATACTATTTCTATTTCTTTTTTCTGCAAAGTTTACAATTTTATTTAGAGTTTTTTTCAATGAATTTTCAATAGCAATGTATTCTAAAAGAGTCTTATTATCTTCATAAATAATCTCATGTTCTTGTTGTTCTTTATTTTCTTCAAGTTGCATCCAAACTAAATTTTCTTGCTCTTCTAATAAAAAGCAACTTAAGGTAATAGATATTTTATGCAAATTTTTATTAATTAATTTTGTATGTATTTTTGAGATTTTTTTTTGAGATTTTAATTTTTCTATAAACTGTTTTTTATTTTTATCTAGGAAAAGATTCCAAAAATTCAGATGTGACAATTCTTCTGGGGTATAAGAGCATAAGTTTTTAAAGCTTTGATTCATCTTTATACAATTTCCACTATTTATGTCTAGTAAAACTATTGCAAAGGGTGATGATTCAAAAAATTGTTGGTATAGCTTATTTTCCATTGTTCTTTCCTATAATAAATTATATTACAAATATTATTTAAATAAAGAACTGAAATAAAAAAAGGGGAACAACATAAGTTGTTCCCCTTTGTAGAAAAGTAAATTTCTGACCAATTATCTTTTTGAGAATTGAGTAGACTTTCTTGCTTTTTTCTTTCCGTATTTTTTTCTTTCTACTGATCTTGCATCTCTTGTTAATAAACCATAAGGTTTTAAAACAGCTCTGAATTGCTCATCATAAGCAACTAAAGCTCTAGAAATACCATGTCTAACAGCATCAGCTTGTGCAGAGTAACCTCCACCTAAAGTTTGAACAACAATATTTACAGAAGTTTCTTGTTTAGCTACTTCTAGTGGTTGCATAACTCTTTTTTTAATTGCTTCGTGTCCACCTAACCATGCATCTAAAGTTTGACCGTTGATTGTTAGTTGACCGTTTCCATTTTCTAACCATACTTTTGCAATAGAAGATTTTCTTCTACCTGTTGCGTATACTTTTGCCATTAGTCTTATCCTTTAATTTGCGCAGAGTGAGGGTGTTCAGAACCTGCATATACTTTTAGTTTTTTTAACATTACTTTTCCAAGTTTAGTTTTTGGAAGCATACCTCTAGTAGCTAGTTTGAATAATTTTTCAGGATTATTATCTAGCATATCAGACATTTTGTGAGTTTTTGTACTACCAAAATAACCTGAGTGTGTATAGTAATTTTTATCTTCTAATTTAGCACCAGAAAATTTTGCTTTTGAAGCATTAATTATAATTACATTGTCTCCACAGTCTACATGAGGAGTAAAAGAAGGCTTGTGTTTACCTCTTAAGATTGTCGCAACTTCAGTAATAATTCTACCAAATATCTTATCAGTAGCATCTACTATGATCCAATCTCTCTCAACTTCGTTAGCTTTTGCCATTTGAGTAAATTTCATTTATTTTCTCCGATTTTATTAATGAGGTGGAATAATAGTGTATAATTACTTAATTAAACCTTAAATTAAGTTATTTTTAATAAACTATTTTAAATTCAGAACCAACATTGATTTCACTATTGATTTTTAGTTCAAATTTATGAAGTTTTAGGATTGAATAAACAATAAACAGCCCTAGCCCTAAGGAGTTATTCCAACCATTTTTAGAGACTCTATAAAATTTCTGATTTATCTTACTTAAATCACTTTCTTCTATTCCTATACCTCTATCTTTTACGACAATAGAATCTTTTGTGAGTTCCACAATCACTTCATCTTCTGAATATTTTAATGCATTCTCAATCAAGTTAGAAATAGCCATAGAAATTAGAGTTTCATCAACTTTTAGATTAATATCAGAACCTGTGATTACAATCTCTCTATTTTTATATTTTTCTTTTAAATCAGGAATTATATCATCAAGTATTTTTTTTATGGGACAGGGTGTTAAAATTAATTCTTGTTTACCTTCTTCAAATTTTAAGGTTAATCTTAGTTTGTCAATAATTTGAGACATTTTATTTGCATTTGTATGAATTTTCTTTAAAAAATTCTCTTTCATAACTAAGGGCATTTCATCATCATTTAGAATAGTTTCACTATACCCTGAAATAATCGCAATTGGATTTTTGAATTCATGGGATAAAGCTGAGATAATTTCATCTTTTTGTCTATTAGAAATTTTTAATTTTGCAGTTTGTTTTGACTTTTGTTTTTCTCTTTTTGATAATTTCAAAGCAACTTTATTTAACAATCTTGTTATTTTATAAAATTCAACTGTATATCTTGATTTTAATAAATAAGTTGGTTTTTTATCTGATAATTCAGTTAAAAAATTTAAAATGGAATCGGTTTCTTTTTTAATTTTCAAACTTATAAAATAAGTTGCTAAAAAACCAAGAATTAAGAAAAAAGTAATTAAAGCAAATATTTGGGTAGTAAGATTAACAAAGTTATCGGTTATTTTATCTGTGTAGTCTGCCATTCTTATAAAATAGATTTTTTTATTTATAGTTACTTTTTTAATAACATATAAAAGTTCTTTATTTACAGTATTAGAGAAACGTATGACTTTTCCAATACCAAAATCTTTTGCTTGAAGAACTTCTTCTCTATTTGAATGATTTTTCATTAAGTTTTTATCTTCATCACTCTCTGCTATTATATTGCCTTTTTCGTCAATAATAGTAATACGAAGATTAATACTAGCTCTTAAATCTTTTATTATATTGTCAACATTTTCTAAATCTTTTATTACAATAGAAAAAGTATCTATATTTTGAATAAGATTTTTTTCTATTTGATTAATATAAACACTTTTTGACCAAAAATAAGTAATAGTAGCAAGTGTTAGGAGTATTCCTAAAAATATTAGAATATAAGTTCTTAAAAAAAGTTGATGAATTTTTAACAAAATATGTAACCTTCTCCTCTTACAGATTTTATATAATTTTTTGTTGAATCTGGATCTATTTTACTCTTAAGTCTTTTAATTGCAACATTTACTGTTTTTACTTTTTTATCAAAAGAATCTTCCCAAACAGTGTTTAATAAATGCTCCCTAGACATTAAGATATCTTTATTTTTTATAAACTCTAAAAATAAATCATGTTCTAAATGAGTTAAAACTAGTTCCTCATTTTCTATGTAAAATTTTTTATTAGTAGCTTTATAAGTAATATCTTTAATTTTTAAAATATCAACTTCTTTTGAAGTTCTTTTAATTACAGCTTTTACTCTTGCACATAATTCTTTTATTTTAAAGGGTTTAGTTATGTAATCATCAGCATGTGCTTCGAAGCCATCAATGATGTCTTCATCTTTATCTTTTGCTGTGACATATATAACAGGAATATTATAACCCTCTTTTTTTATTTGATTTATAAAAGTAGTTCCTTCACTTCCAGGAAGGTTTCTATCCATTAAAATCAAACTTATATCTTCTTCTTCTAAGACTCTTTTTAGGGTTTTATCAATACTCAAAAAGCCTATTGTTTCGAAACCTTCTTTTTGAAGAGTATATTCAAGTAGTTCTAAAATATCTTCTTCATCTTCTACTATTAGAATTAATTTATTTTTCATTTTTCATCAACTTATCATTATCTTTAACTTCTTTATTTTCTCTACCATCTTCATATTCTATAACAGTATCTTTTGATACTTTTATAATACCAGGAGAGAATTTTATAGCTAAAATTCTAAATATAAAGAATATAGATATTACAATTAATAAGAAAATAATATCAAAATAGTCTTTATGCAAATTGGTACTTAATATAATTACATCTCTAATTAAAAAGATAATAAAAATATCTATAACAAAGCGTAGTCTCAATTTCTGTTTTTTTATAAAATCAGAAATCATTTTTACAACTTCCATAATAACAATAAATTCTAACATAAGAATAATTGCTTTATAAAAATCAACAGATGTAAGCATAATACCTATAAATATTATTGAAGCAGCAAGCACTTCAAAGTTTGAATTAAAGTAAGTTTTTATTTTAGTTATTGCGTTTTTCATATGTTAATTATATCATAAAATTATGATTGTATAATGTCTCCTCCAACTTGAGCAAAAAGGGCTAGGCTTGCAATTGAAGATGCTCTATCTGCTGTTCTTTCTAATCTTCTAAGACTACTTAATATATCAAAATATTCTTTTGAAAGTTCAAGATTTTTTGAAATGAGTTTTAAAATATTTTTTTCAACAATTGCATATAAATCATTGGCTTTACTCTCTTCAACAATTACTCTATGGTATTTTTCTTCTGTATGCTTTTCATTTGTTTCTTCTATCATTGACATTGAAGTTCTTAATGCTAATAGTGATGATTTATGCAATGGAATTGTAAATTCTAAAATTGTATTAGTATTTAAATCTTCAGAAAATGCTTTTCTAAATATTTTTACAAATCCTTTTACATTTGCTGCTGCTCTTATTAGTTCATTTGTAATTTTTAAATATGAAATCATTTCTCTTAAATCTTTGGCTTCTGGTGAATATAATGCTAAAGCTGTAACAATCAAATTATCGATTTGATTTGATTTATTAGATAACTTTTTAACTGATAAATCAATATCTTTTAAGGCTGATATATCATCACTTTTTAATGTCTGTAAAGATATTTCAAGTGCTTCAATTACACTATTTCCCATAAATAGAACTTCATCTTTAATAATATTTCTTTTTTCTTCGTATATTTTTAACATTATCCAAATCTCCCTGTAATATAATCTTCTGTTTTTTTGTTTGATGGATTAACAAATATTGTTTCTGTCTCATCATATTCAACTAGTTTTCCTAAATGGAAGAATGCTGTATAATCAGCAACTCTTGCAGCTTGTTGCATATTGTGCGTTACAACAATAATTGTGTAATCTTTTTTTAACTCTAGCATTAAAGCTTCAATTTTCTCAGTTGAAATTGGATCAAGAGCTGATGTTGGTTCATCCATTAAAATTACTTCTGGTTTAATTGCAATTGTTCTTGCAATACATAATCTTTGTTGCTGTCCTCCTGAAAGTGAAGTTCCAGGTTGATTTAATTTATCTTTAACTTCATTCCAAAGACCCGACTTTCTTAATGAAGTTTCAACTAATTCATCACACTCTTTCCCTTTTGAAACGATACCATGTTTAATTGGAGCATATGCAACATTATCATAAATAGATTTTGGAAAAGGATTTGGTTGTTGAAATACCATTCCTACTCTTTTTCTTACACTAACTTCATCGACATCTTTATCATAAATATTCTTTCTATCAATAATTATTTGTCCTTCAATATTTACTGATGAAATTAAATCATTCATTCTATTTAAGCATCTTAAAAATGTAGATTTTCCACATCCTGAAGGTCCAATTAAGGCAGTGATTTTATTTTCATAAATATCTGTACTAATTCCATGTAAGGCATGATTCTCTCCATACCAAAGATTTAGCTTTTCTACTTTTACTTTTACTTTATTATCTTTTGACATTCTAATTTTTCCTTCTACCATTTAACTTCAAATTTTTTTCTTAAATAAATTGCTATTGCGTTAAGTGAAATTAAAATTGTTAATAACACCATAATTCCAGCAGCGGTTTTTTCAATATACATACGTTCAGGCATACCAGCCCACGTAAAGAGCTGTGCTGGCATAACTGTTGCTGCTTCCATAATTGAACCTGGTGCATCGGGAATAAATGCAATCATACCAATAATAATTAAAGGAGCAGTTTCTCCCATTGCTTGGGCTAATCCAATAATTGAACCTGTAAGAATCCCTGGAAAAGCTAAAGGTAAGACGTGATCTCTTGTAACTTCAATTTTTGTAAGTCCTAAACCATATGCTGCTTGTCTTATTGAATCAGGAACTGATCTAAGTGCTGCACGTGAACTTACAATAATAATTGGCAAAGTCATAAGAGCAAGTGTTAACCCTCCAACTAGTGGAGAAGACCTTGGAAGTCCAAAAAGGTTAATAAATATTGCTAGACCTAAAAGACCAAATAAAATTGATGGAATAGCTGCAAGGTTATTAATATTTACTTCAATGATTTGTGTAAATTTATTATCCTCAGCAAACTCTTCAAGATAAATTGCTGTCATAACTCCAATAGGAAAAGCAAAAGCCATTGTAATTAGAAGTGTAAAAATAGAACCTACAATTGCAGAGTTTAGACCAGCAAATTCAGGTATTTTAGAATCTCCATTTAAAAAGAAGATTTCATTGAATTTTAATTCTACTTTACCATGCGTTTTCATATTATCAATTAAAGCTCTATCTTTTCTTTTTAGTTTGTGATAATGTCCTTTAAGATATTGATCCACTTGATCATCTGCTAAAACCCAAGTATCAATTGTTTTACCCATAAATTCAGGATTTGCTTCAACAAGTTTAGGTAAGCCTCTTAACCATGCTCTTGAAATTATTTTTCTATATTTCTTATCAATTGCCGTTCTAGTATTTTTAATAGTTTTTTCATTATACGTCACAGGAATATTTATATAAGCTTGTTCAAAAGCAGGAGAACCTTTTGAAATAATATCAAAAAGAAAAAATGCTAAAAATGCAATTGAAAAGATTAAAGAGGAAAGGGTAAAGGTCTTAAATCTTTTTGAACTTCTATGTCTTGCATTTAATGAAGGATCATAAAATGGGTTATTGTTATTTCTATCTTTTTTACTCATAATGTATTCACTTTATATTTTTCTTTGAATTTTCTAATTAGCATTAATGAAACAATATTTAAACATAATGTAATAATAAACAATGCTAAACCTAATGCAAATGCAGAAAGAGTTCCAGGAGAGTTAAATGCTTGGTCACCAACAAGAGCATCAACAATTCTAACTGTAACAGTAGTCATATCTTCTAAAGGATTAATAGATAAGTTCGGTCTTAATCCTGCTGCCATTACAACAATCATTGTTTCACCAATAGCTTTTGAAAAACCAAGTAATGTTGCTGAAATGATTCCAGGAAGAGCTGAAGGTAAAACAATATTTCTAATAGTTTCACCTTGAGTCATTCCTAAACCTAAAGAGGCTTTTCTTTGAGAATCAGGAACTGCTCTAATTACATCATCTGAAAGCGATGAAATTACAGGAATAATCATAATCCCCATAACAATTCCAGAAGCTAAAGCTGAGTTGAAAGAAGCTTCAAGTCCAAACCAAGCAGCAGCTTTAACTATAAAAGGAGCTACTGTAATTGCTGCAAAAAATCCATAAACAACTGTTGGGATTCCTGCAAGAATTTCTAAGATGGGTTTTAAATAATCTCTTGTTGTATGAGAAGCGTATTCACTCATATATATAGCACTTCCTAATCCAATTGGAATTGCTACTGCCATTGCTATGAAGGTAATCATAATTGTACCAGCGAAAATAGGTACGGCTCCAAATTTACTTCCTACAATTCCAGGAGACCATTCTGTACCTGTTAAAAAGTACCAAAAACTTCTTAATTCAAAGAAGGCTAAAGCTTCAAAAAGAATTGAAAATAAAATACCAAAAGTAGTTAAAATTGAAATAGTTGATGCTGTAATCAATGCAATTTTAATTGCTTTTTCTTTTAATTCTCGTGATTTGTTTTTTGATTCAAATGTATGCAAAAGAAATTACCTTTCTATATATTTTTGATATTGTATAGGCAAAAGGTTACAATATGATTACAAGTTACAGCAGATAGCCAAAGGATAGGGAACTTCTTTGGAATATTTTTTGATTTTACTTAGGTTTGAATTGAAAGTTTCGAGTTGGCAATTTTTTTTGATTTCAATAATTGCTGCACTTACACTTAATAAATCAAATTTTCTATCAACTCCAAATCTGTCTTTTGCGAAGATAAATTTATTTTTTAAATCTTCTTCTGAATATAAACTTGAAGCGCAATTTTTAAAATCTACTTGGCTTTTGTGGATTAAAGAATACACTTCTTCAAAATCTTTTTCTAAAAAACCTACAAAGAAATCATCGCCACCAATATGTGCAACAAAATGTTCATTTGATATATTCTTTTGTAATATTTCAGAAAACATCAAAATAGCTCTATCTCCTTGTCTAAATCCATAATAATCATTAAAAGGTTTAAAGTCATTAAAATCAAAATAAACTATGTGGGCATTAATATTTTTTTTAAATACTTTTTGAATAAAGTTATCAATTTGTTTATTTCCAGGAAGTTTAGTTAAAGGGTTCTGATTTTGTGCAATCTCAAGATTTCTTTTGTATGAAAGGGATAGAAGATTATTAAGATTTATAAAGCCATAATAGGTATCATCTCTTCTAACAAAAATACCTTTTGAGTCATTTCTTAAATGAAACATTTCTAAAGCTTTATCTATTCCCCAGGTAATATCTATTTCTAATACAGGCTTTATATAAGTTTTAAGTTTTGTTTTAAAAGAGACATTTTTGGCCAAAGATAAACCATATTGTGAATATGAAAGTTCTTTAATATCAACTTCATATATTACTCCTTCAATTTTTTTTTCATTGTTGATTATCGGAACAAAGGTATTTTGAGTGTTATTTTTAAAATATATGAATAACTCATGTAATGAAGAATTAATATTTAATGGAAGAATTCTTTCAATATAGGCTTTGTCAATAAAATTATTATTTGAAGCTCTTCTATCTTTTTTAAACAAAGCTCTACACTTTGAATAAGTTTTTTGAATAAGATTTGTATTTATAGTAGGCTTTGAAATTAAGAAACCTTGGACATAATCTGCTTTTATTTCCTTACAAGTATAATATTCTTCAATTGTTTCAATGCCTTCTGCAATAACTTTCATCCCCATTATATGTGCCATTTCTACAACTGAAGAACAAAATAATCTTTTTTTTGAATCACGATTAATTTCATTTATAAAAAATCTATCTATTTTAATAAAATTTGCTTCTGAGATATATAGTAAATGAAGTCCCGAAATTCCCGTACCAAAATCATCTATTGCTATATTAAAATTATGTTTTTTATATATTTGAATAATTTTTTTTAATAAATTTTCATCATCAAAAGAGTGATGTTCTGTTAACTCAAAACAAATTGTATTTTGCTCTAATTCTTCTGCTTCTAATAATTTACTTGTTAATCCTACTTGAAAATCTGGCATGCTTAGAATTCTATTATCTATATTATAAAAAAGTTTTATTTTTTTTATATCGATTTTCTTAAATTTCTTTATTGCTTTTTCTCTAAGAAGAATGTCAAATTTAAATAGTATTTGCTCTTTATATAAGTAATCAAAGAAGTCTTGTATAGATTTAAATCCTAGTTCTTCTGTATTTCGAATTAAGGCTTCAACAGCGTAAGTTTTTCCTGTATAAGTATTAACAATAGCTTGGAATGCAAAATCAAGTTTGTCAATGTCAATTTTTGTTGACATTATAAGCCTTTCTATTAGCGTAGATTTACATATAGACTTTTACCTCTTTCGTCCGCACAACAGATAAAAGTCCATATATAAAACTATAAAAAGAGAGGTGTTCTCTCTTTTTATTAATAATTAGTGTTTTAATTCTTTTAAAGTAATTTTTTTACCAGCTAGTACAGACTTTCTAAGTTCTGCTCTTTGTTCTTGTGGTAAAGGAATAAGTCCAATCTCAGCTAAAATACCATCTTCTCCAATCATATTTTCAGACATAAACATCTCAAGATATTTATTCATTGCAGGAACATCTTTCTTGTGAGAGTTTTTAGTATAGAAGAATAAAGATCTAGAAACAGGATATTTTCCTGAAGATATAGCCTCAGGAGTTGGTTCAATACCATTAATTGTAGAACCAGATAATTTGTCATCATTTTCAACTAAGAAAGAGAATCCAAAAATTCCAAATGCATTTTTATTTTTAGTTAATTTTTTAACAATAAGATTATCATTTTCACCTGATGGAACATAAACACCATCTTGTCTTACTACAGAATATTTTTTATATCTCTTATTTGCTTTTTTATCAAGCTTGTAAAGGTCCGTATAAATAGGCATTTTTTTGAATGTAGCTTGCATTACTAATTCTTCAAAAGCATCTCTTGTACCTGATGATTTTGGTGGTCCGTAAACTATGATTTCTCTAGAAGGTAATGAAGAATCAATATCTGACCATTTTTTATAAGGGTTAGCAATTAGTGATTTACCATCTTTTGAAGGAACTTCTGCTGCAACTGCTAAAGCTAAGTTTTTTCTTGAAATATCAAAAGCAGGATTAGCTTTGTCTTGTGCAAAAGCAATTCCGTCATAACCAATTACCGCTTCAGTAATATCTGTAACGCCATTTTTTTCACAAAGTGTAAACTCTTTTGTTTTCATTCTTCTTGAAGCATTTGTAATATCAGGAGTATTTAAATCATTTCCAGCACAAAATAATTTCATTCCCCCACCTGAACCTGTTGATTCTACAACAGGAGTTGGGAACTTTGAAGTTGCTCCTAATTCTTCAGCAACTGAAGATGAAAATGGGTATACAGTTGATGACCCAACGATTTTAATTTGATCTCTTGCACTTAAACTTACTGTTAAAGCCGCACTTGCTAATAATGCTAACGATGTTTTCTTTATTGTCATTTTATTGTCTCCATAAAAAATTTGATATGGAAGTTTATGATTTTATGATTACAATTTGGTTACGTAAGAATGGATGAAATATTTTATTAAAAGGTATTTGAGTAAAAGTTAAATAAGAATTATTTTTTTAAAGAAAATTTTTGTTCAAATTCAAAAAGGCTTCTTACAAATAGCATTTGGACAACAACATAGTGATACAGATAGTCTAAAAAATAATAACACTCAAATAGAAGCAAATAATATAAATATAAATGCAACAAATGATGCGAATTTCATAGGAGCAAATGTAAAAGCAAAAGATACCCTAAAATTAAATGTAAAAAATGACCTTGTAATAGAATCCCAAAGAGATATATATAATACAAATCAAAATGGTTTTAATGTAAGTGCAGGATTTAGTATAGGTGGAAGTAATAAAGACCAAGGGAAAGACTCAAAGGGTAAATCTACAGTAGCTTCAAGAGAAACTGCAAATCAAAATGTAGGACTAAGAATAGGTAATGGAAAAGTATCTTCTGTAAATGCTTCATATGGAGCAAATACAGGAAGAGTAAGAATAAAACAAACAGAACTTACCTCTCTAATAGGAAATAAAGTAAATGTAAATGTAGGAAATAATACTCACCTAAAAGGTTCACTTCTAGCAGCAGGAAAATATGATAAAACAAATACCTTTATAGATAATGAAAACCTAAATCTAAAAACAAAAACCTTAACATACTCAAAAAATACAGTACAAGTAATAGTTTTAAAATAGGAACAAATATAGGTTTAAATCAAAATGCAAAAGATGATACAACAAAAGTAAACTCAACAAATCTAGTCTTTAGTAATAAACTAGGATATCAAAGAGATAAAACTCTAGCAACCTTAGGAAAAGGTAAGGTAACAGTTACTGATAAAGAAAACTCAGATGATATAAACTCATTAAATAGAGATACAAAAAATATCAAAAAAAGCCAAGCAAAAATAGGCTATGGAGTTGAAGTGGATGCCTCTTTGAATCATAGACTTCTTAGTGAAGAGGGTAGAAAAGAAATAGTAAAAGATTATGAAACAATAGCAAATAAACTAGGAGACTTTAAAGCTAATATCAAAGATAAATTTAATAATACAAAATTAACAAAAGAACAAAGAATAAAAATAAAAGAAAAAGGTTTAAAACAAAGCTTTGAGGAGAATTTAAAAAATAAAGGAATAAGTGCAGATAAAATACAAGAAATTATGAATGATGATTATATTAATAGTATCTTGACTTTATCTGATGAAAGTTTTCAAGAAAGCCCTGCTTCTAGTAAAAGTAAAACTATAGAAGCCCTAGGTGTGATTTCTGTTACAGCATCTAAAAAAAGCTTTGTTGAACATATGGTAGATTTAGTTGAAGTAGGTTCTGAATCAGTTAATAAGCTAGTAGAGTATATAGGAGAGGATAATGCAATTGGCGCAATTATGGTATTGCAAGTTGCACTTGAAGGAGCACCAAAAGCACTGTTAAGTTTAGCAGGAGAAGAGATACTAAATACTGTAAAAAAACCAGTAGTAGATAAAGTATCAACAATAATAGATGAAAAAGCATTAAAGACACAAGAAATAGTAAATAAAGAGAAAAAAGAAGCCTATGAAAACTTTTCAGATGTCTTAGCAGAGTTTGGATTTGATGTAGCACTTGGAGGAGCATATTCTACTATTAGAAGTGCTAAGAAGGTTGATAAGGCAAGTATTACTAAGGGTGATAAAGGGACAGTGGAAGAGTCGATAACTTTAAAAATTCAGAAAGCAATACAAATCAACTGACTTCACAAGAACAATTATCTACTAATTATTTTGGTAATGAAAGAAAATATTGGATTAAAGAACCAATTACTTTTAATGGAAATAAGGTATATCAAAGAGATAATCTATTTGATATAAATAAAATTGATTCAAAAACAGGAATGACAAATTTACAGTTAATGAAAAATGGATATTCTCCTATTGGAATTGATGGGAAAAAAATTAATTTACATCATATGACACAAAGACAAAGTGGAGCTATTGCAGAAGTAACACAATCTTTTCACCAAAGTAATTATGGTACAATTCATATTAATAGTGGAACAAAAATTCCTTCTGGAATTAATCGAAATGAGTTTAAAAAGTGGAAAAAACAATATTGGATAAATCGTTCTAAAGATTTTAAATAAAAGGAACTAAATTGAAATATAATATTGAAAATGTAATTGAAGAATTAGTTGAAGTATCTGAAAATAATAGATTAATGATAGATTTACCAAATGATAAAATTTTAGAGAATTATCAAAAAGAAGTTGGAGTACCTTTCCCTAAAGATTACATATATTATTTAAAAAAAGCAAATAATATTTTTTATAATTTAGATGAAATAGTATTAGTGACAAATAGAAATGAAAATGCCCCTAGTGAATTAAAAAGTATTATCAAAGAAGCTAGAAAATTAGGGCTTGATAGAAATTGGATTCCTCTTTGTGAAGACAATGGTAACTATTATTGTCTAACTCCTAATGGAAATGTAAAATATTATGATTTAAATGGACCATCTTGTGAAGTATGGGAGAGTTTAGCTAGTTGGATAAAAGATGTTTGGATAGAAGGAAATTAAAAATTCTGGAAATTCCGGGGACAGGCATCTTTAAATTGAATCTTTTCTAGGACGGCCCCTAGGTCTAAGAGTAGATTCAAGACCATATTTTTTAGATATCATATATTGCCAGTTGTCATTTCCTAAAGGAGATTGTCTTTCTATAGAATTTCTTATAAAATCTAAAGCAATCTTTTTTTCATATTCGTTTATAAATAGTAACACCAAAAAATAAAAAACTTGCCTTAAAGTTAAATAAGGATTATTTTTTTAAAGAAAATTTTTGTTCAAATTCAAAAAGGCTTCTTACAAATAATTCATCGCAATCATCTGGTTTATAAATAACTGCATCTATCCATATATCATTTTCTTGGATTTTACAAAAATCTTTTACGATGTAAGATTGTTTATTTTTATAATGTAAGTATGTTTTATCTTTTTGAATCATTAGTAAGTTTATTTTGGATTTGAAGGAAACAAATGGCTATTATAAGCCATTTGCCTCAATAAGTCTTGTTTGATAATCTGCAATTAATGGATCTATTACTTCATCAAATAATCCATCATTCATAATATAATCAAGTCTATAAAGAGTTAAAGTTATTCTATGGTCTGAAACTCTGTTTTGTGGGTAATTATATGTTCTAATTCTTCCACTTCTATCTCCAGTACCAACTTGCTCTTTTCTGTCAGCACCTTCTTTAGCCATTTTTTCTTGGTTTTCTAAATCATAAAGTCTAGCTTTTAAAACTTTCATAGCTTTGTCTTTATTTTTATGTTGAGATTTTTGATCTTGGTTTGTTACAACTAATCCTGTTGGGATATGAGTGATTCTAACAGCTGAATCTGTAGTATTTACAGATTGCCCACCATTTCCACTAGCTCTCATAACATCAATTTTTAAATCAGTTGAATTAATTTCGATTTCTATATCATCAACTTCAGGAATAACTGCAACTGTGATAGCTGAAGTATGTACTCTTCCTTGAGATTCAGTAGCAGGAACTCTTTGTACTCTGTGGGTACCACTTTCAAACTTTAATTTTGAATAAACATGGTTACCTTTAAAAAGTGCAACGATTTCTTTGAAACCACCTGATTCACTCTCACTTTGGTTCATGATTTCAACTTTCCATCCATTGTTTTCTGCGTATCTAAGGTACCCTTTAAAAAGGTCACCAACAAAGATTGCAGCTTCATCTCCACCAGCTCCAGCTCTTAGTTCTAAATAGATATTTTTATCATCATTTGGATCTTTAGGAAGCATTAGTAGTTTGATTTCTTCTTCGATTTCAGGTTGACGTTTTTCAAGTTCTTTAAGTTCTTCTTTTGCAAGTTCACCTAAGTCTTCATCATCAAGTAGTGATTTGTTTTCTTCAATATCTTCAATATTTTGAAGATACTCTTTCGCTAAATTAACTGTGGGTTCTATAGAAGATTGCTCTTTAGAAAGAGCAGTCATTCTCTTAATATCGCTTGTTATTTCAGGAGAGATTAACAGCTTGTTAATCTCATTATATCTGTCTATAAATGGTTGTAGTTTATTTTTCTGCATAGTAGTTTGTATTTATGTAAGTGTTATATGTATTATAGACTAAATATAAAAATATTTAAGTTTATAATTATATAGCATTCACTTTTGTTTGTAATCTAGAAACTTTTCTAGCTGCAGTAGTCTTTTTTAAGATACCTTTACTTACACAATGGTGTACATATTTGTTAGCAACTTTCATAGCTTCAACCGCTGTTTCTTTATCAGCTGATTCGATTGCAACCATTACATTTTTAGTTACATTTTTAATTCTTGTTTTGAAGAATCTATTTCTTTCAGTCTTTACTATTGTTTGTCTTGCTCTTTTTTCAGCAGATTTATGATTTGCCATTTTAATTAACCTCTTTGTAAAATTTTTAAGGATAGAATGTTAGCCAATTAACTTTAAAGTAAGTTTAAAATAAGTTTAATTTTAGGAAGATTTAATGAAACTATTTGGTACAGACGGAGTAAGAGGCCTAGCAGGTGAGTTTTTAGATGCAATTACAGTTATGAAGTTAGCAACAGCTGCTGGGGTCTATTTTAGAAAACATTCAACAACAAAACGAATTTTAGTAGGAAAAGATACGAGAAGAAGTGGATATATGATTGAAAATGCACTTGTAAGTGGATTAACTTCAATAGGATATGATGTAATTCAAATTGGTCCAATGCCAACTCCTGCAATTGCATATTTGACAGAATCTATGAGATGTGATGCAGGAATTATGATTTCAGCTTCACATAATTCATATGAAGACAACGGAATTAAATTTTTTGATAATCATGGCGATAAATTAGATTCTGCTTGCGAAGCAGAAATTGAAAAAATATTTTTTGATGAACAAAGATTGATTTCTGAACAAGTTACAGGTAAAAAAATCGGAGCATCAAAAAGAATTGATGATGTAATTGGTAGATATATTGTTTCGATTAAAAGTTCTTTTCCAAAAGACTTATCTTTACATGGCTTAAGAATTGTTCTTGATTGTGCAAATGGAGCAGGATATAAAGTAGCGCCTACAATATTAGATGAATTAGGTGCGGATGTTATTACAATTAATAATGAACCTAATGGATTTAATATTAATGAAAACTGTGGTGCTCTTCATCCAGCACAAGTTGGGAAAATTGTAAAAGAGTATAGAGCTGATATTGGTATTGCACTTGATGGTGATGCGGATAGATTAGTTGTAATTGATGAAAATGGTGATGTAATTGATGGTGATAAATTATTAGGAGCTTTATGTGTGTTCTTAAATAATGAAGGAACATTAAAAGGTAAAGCCTGTGTTGCTACGGTTATGTCTAATAAAGCTTTGGAAGATTATTTAAAGAGTAATGGATTAAATTTAATTCGTACTGATGTTGGTGATAAACATGTATTACAAGAGATGAAAAAAAATAGTATCAATTTTGGTGGTGAACAAAGTGGTCATATTATTTTCTCTGATGTTGCAAAAACAGGAGATGGGTTAGCTTCTGCACTTCAAGTATTAGCACTTATTTTAAGAACTGGAAAGAAAGCTAGTGAAGCTTTAAACCCGTTTGAACTTTATCCTCAACTTTTAACAAATTTAAAAGTTACAGAAAAAATACCCTTAGATAAAATCGAAGGTTTAGAAGATATTTTAAAACCAATAAGAGAAAAAGGTATTAGAGATTTAATTAGATACTCAGGAACTGAAAATAAAATTAGACTTTTATTAGAAGGTAAAAATAAAAAAGACGTAGAGAACTCTATGGATGTATTAGTAAAATTTATTAAAAAAGCTTTATAAAATAATATGAGTAGAAAATTAAAAATTGTTTTTATTATCTTTAGTATCATTTTTATAATTGATCAAGTAGTAAAATATGGTTTTGCAAACTTAGATTGGGATGTTGAAGGGCCATATATGTCTTTGCAATTGGCATATAATTATGGGGTAGCTTTTTCAATGTTCTCTTTTTTAGCTGAATATTTAAAATATATTCAATTAACAATAGTCTTAGGAGGATTAATTTATTTATATAAAAATCCAGATGTATTTGAAGATTATTATATTCCAATTGCTTTATTATGTGCAGGAGGTCTATCTAATATCTTAGATAGATTCACTTATGGGGGAGTTGTTGATTATTTTTATTGGCATTATGGATTTGAGTTTGCGATATTTAATATTGCAGATGTAATAATAGATTTGGCTATAGTAATCATTATATATAAGCAAATAAAACAAGCAAGATTAGAAAAAAGACAAGAAGAGTCAAACTCTTAAAATTTTAATGTTTGGTGGGTTTAGTGAATTTTTGCTATAATCTCAAAAATTTAATAAAAATATAGAAAAAAAGTAGGGATTTATGGGTCAAACAATAACAGAAAAAATATTTAGTGAACACGTAGGGCGTGAAGTTTTCGCTGGCGAAATTGTAAGAAGTCCAATTGATATGGTAATTGGAAATGATATTACTACTCCAATTTCAATTAGAGCCTTTGAAGAAGGTGGTTTTGAAAAATTAGCAAATCCAGATGCTTTTGCAATTGTTTTAGACCACTTTATTCCAGCAAAGGATATTGCATCTGCAAATCAAGCTAAAATTTCTAGGGATTTTGCTTATAAACATGATTTAAAATACTTTTTTGATGAAAAAGATATGGGAATTGAACATGCACTTTTACCTGAAAAAGGTTTAGTCTTACCAGGTGATGTTATTATTGGAGCAGATTCACATACCTGTACGCATGGTGGATTAGGTGCCTTTTCTACAGGGATGGGAAGTACAGATATCTCTTTTGGAATGATTACTGGGGGAAATTGGTTTAAAGTTCCTGAAGCAATTAAAGTTGTTTTCAAAGGAAAACCAGCAAATGGAATTACAGGAAAAGATTTAATCTTAGAAATCATTAGAATTTTGGGTGTTGATGGAGCTTTATACAAAACTTTAGAGTTTACAGGTGAAGCAATACAATACTTATCAATGGATGATAGATTTTCTTTATGTAATATGGCAATAGAAGCAGGTGCTAAGAATGGTATTGTTCCTTATGATGAAGTTACAAAAGAGTTTTTAGATCAAACATCTATTTTAAATGATGGATTAAGAGCTGAGCCTAAAATTCACTATTCTGATGAGGATGCAAATTATTGTCGAATAATAGAAATTGATACAGATAAATTAGAGCCAGTTATTGCATATCCATTTTTACCATCAAACGGCCACTCAGTTTCACAAGCAGTTGCTGATAATATAAAAGTAGACCAAGTCTTTATTGGATCTTGTACAAATGGAAGATTATCTGATTTTAAAGTAGCATCAGAAATCTTAAAAGGTAAAAAAGTTGCACGTCATGCCAGACTTATTGTAACACCAGGAACTCAAAAAATACTTAGAGATGCTACAAAACTTGGATATATAGACATTTTAGTAGATGCAGGTGCTGTTGTATCAAATCCAACATGTGGAGCATGTTTAGGTGGATATATGGGAATCTTAGGTGATGATGAGGTTTGTATTTCTACAACAAATAGAAACTTTGTAGGAAGAATGGGTTCACGATCTTCTAAAATTTATCTTGCAAACTCAGCTGTAGCAGCAGCAAGTGCTATTTCTGGATATATAACAGATCCTAGAAGTTTATAACTATGTTAAGCACATATGATATACCTTGTGTAATTTTATGTGGTGGGAAAAGCTCAAGAATGGGAGAAGACAAAGCTCTTCTTCCTTTCTCACATTCAGACTCTTTAACTGAATATCAATACAAGAGACTCAAACCTTATTTTAAAAAAATATATCTCTCTTCAAAAAATGATAAATTTCCTTTTCTTAAAACTCAAACTAATAATTTAATTTTAGATATAAAAGAAGAATCCTCTCCAATTGTAGCTTTGGAAGCTATACTAAAAACAATAAAATCTTCAAAAGTATTTATAATAACAGTTGATACTCCTTTAGTAAAAATTGAATCAATAAAACAACTTGTTGAAAAATCTTTTGATAATGACATCTGCGTTGCCCAAACAGAAAGAACACATAATTTATGTGGAGTTTTTGATAAATCTTGTTTATCAAAAATTGAAGATATGCTAAAAAATGATATTCATAAAGTAGGTTATTTATTGAAAAGTATGGAAACAAAGTATCTAAACTTTGAAAATGAAGATGAATTTATCAATTTAAATGATAAAGAAGAATATGCAAGAGCCAAGTCTATTATAAGCTGAAGTAATAATTATAATTGAATTATTCAGTCTTTTCTAAGTTTAGTATTATTTGTTTTTAGATACCCTTATAGATAAATTAACTAAATATAAGGACGTCATATGGGACATAAGGGAGATCTTAAAAAAGCATTAGATATTCTAGATACGGAACTAAAGAAAAAAGGTATTTCAAGAAGAGAGGCCTTTAAACTAGCAGGACTAGGCTCTGCATCTTTTTTAATGGGAAATACAACTGAAGCAGAAGCTGCAACAGTTGCAAGTGCAAGTGAAGCTAAAGGTAAAATCTTAATTGTAGGTGGTGGATTAGCAGGGATCTCGACAGCAGCTAGACTTTCAAATTCCTTATCTACTCCTAATATTACTATAATTGAACCAAATCCAGAATCAGTCTCATACCAACCTGGCCAGACACTAGTTGCTGGTGGAGTTTGGGACAAATCAGATATTGTTTATCAAACTAAAGATTTTATACCCTCTGGCGTTAAAATGATAAAAGATAAAGCAAAAGAGTTTGATCCTGAGAATAATAAAGTTATAACAGAGGGTGGAGAAGTTATAAGTTATGATTATTTAATTGTTGCAACAGGATTAGTCTTAGATTTTGGAATGATAAAAGGCTTAGAAGGAGTAGGAACATCTGCTTCAGCAAATCCTGAAATATCTAAAAAAATTGGTAAAAATGGTGTTCATTCTATTTATTATGCCGATGGTGCAGTTAATACATGGACTGGAATGCAAGAATTAATAAAAGAAGCTAAAACTGGTAAAAACTTAAAAGCTTTATATACTCACCCAAATACTCCAATAAAATGTGGTGGAGCTCCAAAAAAAATTATGTATCTTACTGATGCTAGATTAAGAGAAGCTGGAGTTAGAGATAACGTTGAATTATCTTTCTATCCAAATGGTGGAACAATGTTTGGAGTACCTGAATATCACGATGCAATTGTAAAACAATTTGAAGCACGGGATATGAAATGGGAATATAAAAATAATCTTGTAGAAATAGATGTAAATACTAAAAAAGCAATCTTTGAAAAAAGATGGTTAGAAAAAGGTGTTTATGATGAAGATATTGAAGATTATGAAATGATTCCAATGAGTAAAAAAGTCGAAAGAGATTATGATTTTATTCATGTTACTCCTCCTATGCGAGCACCTGATGCTGTTAAAAACTCTTCATTAGCTTGGCAAAAAGGTAGTGCTTCTAAAGGTGGCTGGGTAGAAGTAGATAAAGAAACTCTACAACATACTAGATATAAAAATGTATTTGCCTTAGGTGACGTAGCTGGTGTTCCAATGGGTAAAACAGGTGGAAGTGTTAGAAAACAATATAAAGTATTAGTTGAAAATCTTATTTCTTTAATGGAAGGGAAAGAACTTACATCTAAATATGCTGGATATACAGTTTGCCCACTAATTACAGGAATTGGAACTGTAATGCTGGCTGAATTTAACTGGACTAGAAAACCAACTCCATCTTTTCCTCTAGATCCAAGTGTGGAAAGATATATCTGGTGGTTATTAAAAGTTTATGCTCTTAAACCTATGACAATATATGGTCTTCTTTCTGGAAAAGCATAGTTTTAAAAGAAAAAAGAGAATATTTTGAAAAAACTATTATTAGGTCTTATTTTATCATCAATCTATTTTGCAAATGCAGAAGAACTTACACTAGAAAAAGTAAAAGAAATAGCTTTAAAAGCTAGTTCTGAATTTGAGTCGAAATTAAAAAAAGACTTAAAACAAGCAAAGAAAGATTCTGGAATAAAGGGAATGACTGATTTTTGTATTGACAAATCTGAAAAAATTCTAGAAAAAATTGATAAAAAATATGGTTTAAAAGTTTCAATAAAAAGAGTTAGCTTAAATAATAGAAATGAAAAAGCAAAGGCTTTAGATAGTGAAATAAAAATCCTAAAATCTTTCGATTTAATACAAAAGTCAGATGCTTACTTACCAAATCAGATAGTTCAAATAGTTGATGATAATACTTATAAAGTATTTTCTCCCATTGAGATGAAAAGTAGAGATTGTAAAAAATGTCATGGTTTAGAGAAAAAAGTAGATAAAGAGTCAAAAAAAAGATTTTCACAAGTTTATAAAAATGACAAAGGTTATGGCTATAAAAGTGGAGAAGTTAGAGGCGCGGTTGTTGTAACCATCTCTAAATAAAATGATAAAAGGAATTCATATGCAAATAAAAAAAGCAGTTTTATTAAGTTTCTTGAGTTTTGCTTTTATGGCAAGTGCAAGTGCCGCAGAACTTAAATACTCAAATTTAGAAATTTATACAAAAATGTGTAAAAAATGTCATGGGGCAAATGGAGAAGGGAATCCGCAAAAAAAAGGACCTGCTTTAAATGATTTAACAGCACATGAACTTGAAATAAGTTTGTATGATTTAAAAAATGGTGGAATGAACCAATCTTCAGGAACTGATCATGATGTTATGGAACATAACATGAAGAAAATTATTGAAAAAGGCATGGATTATAAACCTAAAGCAATGGCTGAGTTTATTTTTGTAGCTTTTAATCCAGAAGCAAAATATTTTGAAATAGATAATAAGAAAAAGAAATACACAATATCTGAGATTTATACAAAAATGTGTGCAAAATGTCATGGGGCAAATGGAGAAGGGAATCCACAAAAAAAAGGGCCTGCTTTAAATGATTTAACAGCACATGAACTTGAAATAAGTTTATATGATTTAAAAAATGCTGGAATGAACCAATCTTCTGGAACAGATCATGATGTAATGGAACATAATATGAAAAAAATTATAGAAAAAGGTATGGACTATGACTCAAAAGAAATGGCTAAATACATAGAAGATAATTTTTATAAAAAATAGAGATAAAAGTAAAGGATAAGTCCTTTATTTTTATTAAAAAAGGAAAGTAATGAATATAAAAAAAGAATTGGTAATATTTTTAATACTATTTATAGTAAGTTCAGGTTTATATCATTATATTTCTTGGAAGACAAATCCCTTGGAACATTTTCAAGCACTTTTTTCTCATCCTATGCCTTATCACCCTTTTTTGTATGTATTTATAATTTATTTGGGAATAGCAATTTTTAGAATTATATTTAATTTGCTAAAAAAACTTTTTTCAAGAAAGTAGTTTTTAAAAAATGCTTAAAATGAATGAATACTCATTATGTTAGAGAATCAAAAAGTAGAAAATAAAACTTACGTTTGGTCCTTTCTTGGAAGGCTTAATCATTGGCTCTTAGTAAGTTCTTTTTTTGCTTGTTATATAAGTTCTTTCTATGAAAATCTTTTATTACTCCATGTTTCACTTGGTTTTTTTGTCTTTGCAATGTTTTTGAAAAAGATTGTTTGGGGCTTGATTGGTCCAAAATATGCAAGATGGAGTGATTATAAATTTAGTTTATTGGATTTAAAGTTATATTTTAAAAGAAAAATAGAAGATAGATATAGAGAGATAGAAGTAGGACATAATCCAGCTTCTTCATGGTTTGCTTTTCTAATTACTTGGATTGGGATTTTTTGTTGTATGGCAGGTCTTGTACTTTATGGAATTCAAGAAGGAAATGGAGTTTTATCTTTTTTAAATAAGGATTACTACTCTTTAATGTATGTATATGAACAAATACATAGTATTTTAGTTTATGTTCTAATAGTAATGATATTTTTCCATATTTCTGGAGTTTTAATTGAGCAGTTCTATCATAAAACAAATATTATTATGTCTATGGTAACCGGATATAAAAAAGCCAAGGGCATAGATATTAAACCTAGATTACAAATGATATTTTTTGGTTCATTATATACTTTTTTCTTTTTTCTTTTTTCTTTCTATACTTATTATACTCCTGATAATATTTTTGTAAAAAGTAAATTTGAAAAAATAGATTATAAAGCTTTACATAAAGATTTTCATTTTGAATGTTCTGATTGTCATAATTTATTTGCTCCTCATCTTCTACCCAAAGAGTCTTGGGTGAAACTTATGAGTGAACAAGATAATCATTTTGAAGAGGATTTAGAACTTGATAAAAGTTTAGTGAAATCGATAGAAAAATTTTTAGTAGATAATTCGGCTGAAAACTCTACAAGAGAATCTTCATATAAACTTTTAAAAGAAATAAAAGAAAGCAAACAATTTATAATTTCAAAAACTGAATATTGGAAAAAAACTCACCAAGATATTCCTGAAAAAGTATTCAAAAATGACAAGGTTGAATCAAAATCTAATTGCCTTGCTTGTCATAAGGATTTTGAATTAGGAATACTTTCTGATATGAATATTCTATACTTATCTAAGTAATAATTTGGCAAATTATTACAATTATCAATTAATCTTATAATAGTTATAAAAGATTATAAAAACTTATAAAAATATGAATATTCATTCATTTATAAGAATAATTTATAACTTCTTATGCTAAAATTATTTAGTTAATTAATAATATAAAGAAAAAATTAAGAAGGAGAAAAAATGCAAGTTGAAATTTCTAGAAGAAAATTCTTGCAAGGTACAGTTGCTTTATCTGTAATTGCAGCTTCAACTTCTGCACTTTCAAGTACAAGTTCTCAAGAAGATAAAAAAAGTCTAGGAACTACTAAAGTATCAAAGGACAAAAATTTAAAATTTGTTCCTACACTATGTGAAATGTGTGTAAATAAGTGTGCAGCTTATGCTCGAGTAGAAAATAATGTTGTTACAAAATTAGATCCAAATCCGCATTTTCCAAAATCAAGAAATATGCTATGTGCTAGAGGAAATGCCGGGATTCAAGCTTTATATGATCCTGATAGACTTAAATATCCACTTATTAGAGTGGGAAAAAGAGGCGATGGAAAATATAAAAGAGTTACTTGGGATGAAGCTTATACTTATATAAGTGAAAAGATGACGAAAATCTTAGATGAAGAAGAAGATAATAAATCAACTATTGGTTACTGTGCCGGAGAAGGTTTAGCTGAACATACATTTAAAACTTTTATGTCAGATAAGATTGGTTCAACAAACTTTGTTAATCATGCTTCTATATGTTTGCAAACAGCAGTATCTGGATATGCACTTACTATTGGTGGGTATGGACAAGCTGATTTAGAAAATGCAAAATATGTGATTATGGCAGGAGCTAATAGAGCAGAAGCAATTGTAACTCCTGACACCATGGATTTATTTAAAAGAACAAGAGGAAAAGGGGCTAAGTTAATTGTTATTGACCCTAGATTCACAAATACTGCAATTCATGCAGATACGTATCTTGCAATAAAACCAGGAACAGATTTAGCTTTTGTTCTAGCTCTTACTTATCATGTAATTAAATACGAATTATATAATAGAACATATGTAAAAAACAATTTTTCAAATTTTGATAAATATAAAGAACATGTTTTAAGTAGTAATTATACACCTGAATGGGCAGAAGAAATTAGCGGAATCCCAGCAAAAGATATAAAAAAAGTTGCCGAAGATTTTATGGCAAATGCCCCACAATCTATTTATTATCAAGGTCGACGATCTACATGGGCAAAAAATGATTTTCAATTAAGACGTGCTCAAGCAATTTTTTCAGCTTTAGGTGGAGGAATTGATGTAAAAGGTGGAATTGTATTTGGAAAAAAACTTCCTTTAGATTCACATGGAACAAATGCACCATTCTATGCAAATGCTGAACCAAGAATTGAAAAAGATGCCGCAGCAGTTATTGGTGGTTCTGGTTCATGGATTGCTTGGAGAAATATGATTATAGAAGATAAAGCTGCTTATCCTGTTAGAGCATTTTTTGTATATAAACAAAATCCAATGTTATCTGTTCCTAATACAGAAAAAACAAAACAATTATTAAACAAAATGGATTTAGTTGTAGTGATTGATACAATGCCAAGTGATACTGCAATGCTAGCAGACGTAATTTTACCTGAATGTACTTATTTAGAAAGAGAAGATCCAATTAAGTCTTTTCCTGGTGTTGAACCTTCCATCGCATTAAGAAAAAAAGCTGTAAATCCTATGTATGAAACTAAGCCAGTTTTAGAAATAGTAAGAGGATTAGCTACAAAACTTTCACGTCCTTTATGGGAAGTTACTAAAAAATATGATGAAGATGTTCAAGATGAGATTAAAGGAAAATCAGAAGAAGAGATTGAAGAGTTCTATGAAGAGGGAGGCTTTAATTTAGCAGATGTTTACAGTCATTCACAAGAAGAGATGAATAAGCATATGTTTGTACCAAAATATGGTGAAAAAGCATGGAAAATACTAAGAGAAAAAGGTGTTTTTTACCCTAAATTCTTAGAAAGTTTTGCAAAAATAGATAATAATTCATTTAAATATTATAATGAAAAAGATAAATATCATACAGTTGTAAAACTTGAAAATGACTCTGATACTGATGCTATTGATTCTTGTATTAATCCACAAGATATTGCAGAATTAAAAAGATTCTTTTCAACACCTAGTAAAAAAATTGAATGTTATTTAACAAATTTAGCTAAAAAAGGTGTTGATCCAATGCCTGTATGGCGTGATACTGATATTAAAAAAGTTCCAAAAGGGAAATTTAAATTTATTAGTGGAAGACATGCTCAATTTACTCAAAATTCGACTGCAAATAACGTAATGTTATTAGAATTAATGCCTGAAAATTATGTATGGATAAATCATTTAGAGGCAGAAGAATTAGGTATAAAACATGGAGATTTAGTTGAGGTTATAAGTAGCATAGGAATTGTAAAACTTAAAGCTTTCCCTACAAATAAAATAATTCCTGAAACAATTTTCTATGTACATGGATTTGGTTCACAATCAAGTTCTCAAACATTTGGGTATAAAAATGGGGCAAGTGATAATCAAATCATTGAAGATGATATAGAGCCAGTATTTGGCAGTGCTATTATGCACGAAACTATAGTAACAGTAAGAAAGGCCTGGCTATGAAATATGCAATGGCATTAGACTATCAAAATTGTATAAATTGTAAAGCATGTGAAACAGCATGTAAAGAAGAAAATGGTGTACAACTAGGTGCAAATAAACAAAGAATTTGGGTTGGAATGGTAGAGGGTACAATTTTTAGTAAACCTTTTATAAATTTATACCCATCTCAATGTAACCATTGTGAAGATGCTCCTTGTGTAAGTGTTTGTCCTACTCACGCGAGTCATATAGTTGCAGGTGGAATAGTAAAAGTAGATGCAGAGAAATGTATTTTATGTAAAGGTTGTATGGAAGCTTGTCCTTATGATGCAAGATTTGTTGATGATACTAAACTCGCTGTTGATAAATGTACTTTTTGTGACCATAGAATTGAAGAATATGGAACAACAGCTTGTCAAGCAACTTGTCCAACAAATGTAAGAATGTTTGGGGATTTAGATGATGAAAATAGTGACTTAGTAAAACTTCTAAAAAAAGAGAGATTCTTTTTCTCAAAAGAGAAAGCCGGAACTTTACCAAAACTATTTTATATCGTTCCTAAAACAGAAAGTTATGCTAGACAAAGTATTTCTCATGATACTAGGATTTATACTTGGGATGAATATAAAGCTGAGTATTATCAAAATAGCTTAAAAAATAAAAGGAGCTAATTATGGGTAAATATATTATTGCTGGCCTTGAAATTAATAAGGTTTCATTTAAAGATTTATTCCTAAATAAAACAATGTATTTTTCATATTTTTTAATTCTTCTTGCTCTTATTGGAGTAGTTGAAATTTTTGAATTAAGATATTTTCCTGAAGTAGCAACTGCGCATTCTTTTGGGGTTGAACCTGTAACTGCTGAATTAAGACAAGCTATGAGAGATGCAATTTTTGGAAATGTAGGGGAAGTAAGTAGAGAAAATCCATGGACACTATTTATTGCAAATTATATGTACATGATATATACAGGAAGTGGAATTATTTTTCTTGTTGCTTTAGCTGAAGTATTACACTTAAAAATAGTTGCAAGATTAGCAGCTTCATTTATGGTTTTAGGGCTTGCTATGGTTTTTGCAGGACTTTTTACAATAGCAACAGACTTGAATTTATTAAATATGATGTGGATGATTTTAGACCCTAATGTAAACACAGGAATGTGGTTAATGTTGCCACTTTATTTAACATATATTCCATTTGTATTATTTGAAATATATTTAATATTAACAAATAAAAGAGAATTAGCTAGAAAATTAGCTTTTCCTATTTTGATTCTTAGTATTGGAGTTGACTTAGTTGAATATTATATTCAAGCAAAATTATTTTCTATGAATACAGCAAGACATTTATGGACTGAATTTCCTGTGCTAATGGTTTATTTTATAATATCAGCATTTGTATCATCTTTAGGAATAATGGGAGTCTTATCTTATTTAGTTCATAGAAACAAAGAAGGTTATCCAGAATTAATGGCTTTAATTAGAAAAGGATTATTATTTTTTATATACTTATTAGCTATTTACGAAGTAGTTGGATATTTAGTAATTGATAAAGACTGGGCTTTTATAATTTTATTTGGTGAATTTAGAGGTTTATACTTTGGTGGATATATATTATTTACACTTGTATTACCATTCTTATTACTTTTTAGAATTGTAAAACATTATATTTTAACGGCAAGTATTTCTGTTATAATAGGAGGATTTATTGGAAGAATTCTATTCGTTTATGGGGGAAATGCAAATCCCATGTCAAATAGATTTGGAATAGATTATGAAAAATATAATTTCTATGATTTAGTATCGAGATTTAACTATGTTCCTCCTCATTTAGGAGAAGTTTTAATAGTACTTGGTTCCGTAGGAATTGTAATAATGATATATAAATTAGTAGATACTTTATTTTCTATAAATATAGAAAGAGAATCACATTAATAAAAATAAAAATTAATAAAATAAGGAGAAAACATGAAGTTAATTTTAAAAAGTTTAGTAGTAGTAGGTCTTTTGACAACAGGTGCCTTTGCAAATGATCCAGGTGATTTATCAAAACCAAGTGCAAAAGTTCAAGGTATGATTGATAAGTTTAATCTAGAAATGGTTAATTATGATTATATAAAAGCTAAAATTGCAAAAGGAACAAGAAATAGTGCGAAAGCAATTTTAATTGATTCAAGACCAGCTAAAAAATATACAGCAGGAACTATTCCTTCGTCTTTAAATATTCCAGATACTGAATATGCTAATTATGTTGGACAACTAAAAGATGTTGCAAAGAATAAAGAAATTCTTGTATATTGTGGTGGTTGGAACTGTGGTAAATCACCTAAGGTTGCAAACTTACTTAAAAAAGATGGTTTTACTAATGTAAAACTTTATCAAGCAGGTGAACCTGAGTGGAAAAATAAGAACTATAGAGAAGTTGGTTTAGCAGTTGTAAAGGGAGCTCAAGCTAAAAATTCAGCTCTTCTTATTGATTCAAGACCATATAAAATGTTCTTAAAAGAGACTATTCCTGGTTCTATATCAATTCCTGATACTGATTTAGATTCTCTAAAAGGTAGATTCCCTACTAATCAAGGTGAAAAGATTATTGCTTATTGTGGGGGATATAATTGTGCTAAGTCACATAAAGTTGCAAATAAGCTTATATCTTTAGGTTATAGAAATGTTTCAGTATTCGCTGCTGGAATTCCAGCATGGAAAAAAGCAGGTTTAGCAACTACAAAATCAGCTTCTACAGTAGCACCTAAAGCAAATGCTCCTAAAAAAGCTATGACTAGTAAAAATGGTGCAAAATTAGGAAGTGATGAAGGTAGTATTGATGGTGATTGGTTAAATGCTCTTATTAAAAAAGATCAAGTGCCTTCATACCTTCAAATAGTTTCTGTAGTATCAGCTGATGAGTTTAAAATAGGACATATTAAAGGTTCTATCCAAATTGAAGCAGAACCATTAAAAGCAAAAGAATTATATGCAAAATTACCAAAAGGTAAAACTATTGTATTTAATTGTACAGCAGGTGGAAGATCTATGGATGCATGGGGAAAATTAAAACAAGCAGGATATGATATTTCTGAAGTTTACTATTTTGATGCAAATATAGATTGTAAAGGAAATGATTGTAAAATTGAAGTTAATGAGCCAATTGACTAGGCTCTAATCTTAAGAATAAAAAAAGGGTTGAAACCGAAGTTCCAACCCTTTTATTATTTGAGCAAATTTATTAAATTATGCTGCTATTGCTTCTTTTGCTTTTACAACTAATGATGCAAATGCTTCTGAATCATTCATAGCCATATCAGCTAAAATTTTTCTATCTAGTTCAATTCCCGCTAATTTCATACCGTTCATGAATCTTGAATAGTTGATATCATTTAATCTGCAAGCAGCATTGATTCTTACGATCCAAAGTTTTCTAATATCTCTTTTTTTCTGTCTTCTATCTCTATAAGCGTAAACCATAGAATGTTCTAATTGTTCTTTCGCTTTTCTGAAATGTTTACTTCTACCACTAAAAAATCCTCTAGCGGCTTTTAAAACTTTCTTATGTCTTCTTCTTCTAACTACACCAGTTTTAACTCTAGGCATATCTTTCCTTTCTTTACCATATTTTTTAAATAGGTGTCGGGTTTATCACACCGAACTTGTCCACATATTGTGGAGGGACTATATAATTAACTAAATAAAGTTAATTATGCTAAACATAACATTCTTCTAACTCTTGTAGCATCTACAGCTGCAACAGTTTTAGGTCCTCTAAGACCTCTTTTGCTTTTTTGACTCATCTTAGTTAAGATGTGGCTTCTGAAAGCTGATCCTCTTTTAATAGAACCATTTTTCTTTACTTTAAATCTCTTTAAAGCACCACTATTTGTTTTCATCTTTGGCATCGTGGTGTCCTTTCTAATAAATTTGCAATTTCAATCATATGAAAAAGTTTGACATTATACTTAAAATTTGCTTTAATTAAAATTAATTATAGTATAAAGAAGGGAAAAGGAGAGTAGTATCCTTTTCCCTAATGTAGAATTTGTTAGCTTTTATTTTCGTTTGTAGGAACAATGTACATATTTACGAATCGTCCTTCTTGTTTAGGTTCAGTTTCTCTTATTCCATGCTCTTCTAGCATTGGCCATACTCTATCAAGTACTTTAGCTCCTGCTTCAGGATGAGCCATTTCTCGTCCTTTTAAGAATACTCTACATTTAACATGGTAACCTTTTTGTAAAAATTCAATCGCATGTTTAACTTTATAGTTAATATCATTATCCGCAATTTTAACAGAAAATTTAACTTCTTTAACCACAATAACTTTTTGGTTTTTTCTAGCTTCTTTTTTCTTTTTTTCTTGTTGATATCTAAATTTGCTATAATCCATAATCTTAGCAACTGGTGGTTTTCCATCAGGGGCAATAAGAACTAAATCTAATCCTAAATCATCCGCAGTTGTTAATGCATCTTTTGTTGAAATGATTCCATAATTAGTACCATCATCTCCCATACACCTTACTTCTTTAGCTCTGATATCATCATTCATGATTACATCGTCTTTTTTGTTTTGTCTACTCAAATTTTACTTCCTTTTTGAATTTCGTTTAATAATGTTAAGAACTCTTCTTTAGTCATATTTGATTGTTCTCTTTTTCTTCTATCTCTTAATGCAATTGTTTGATTCTCTACTTCATCATCACCAATTACAACTATCATAGGAACTCTTTTCTTTTCAGCCATTCGAACTCTTTTATTTAATGATTCATTCATATCAAAAATTTCTGAATCTAGTTCTTCATATAAAAGTTCTTTTTGTAATTGTTTTGCATATTCCACATGAGGCTGCGCAATTGGTATAAAAATTACTTGTGTTGGAGCAATTACAAATGGAAACTCTCCAGCACAGTGTTCAGTTAGAATACCAATAAATCTTTCAAAAGAACCTAAAATAGCTCTATGAATCATAACAGGTTGTTCTTTTTCACCTTGGTCATTGATGTATTCCATCTCAAACGCAGAAGGTAAATTCATATCAACTTGAACTGTACCACATTGCCACTTTCTTCCAATGGCATCTAATATTTTAATATCGATTTTCGGACCATAAAATGCTCCTCCACCTTCATCAATACCATATGGTAAGTTTTCTGAATCAAGTGCATCCATAATACCTTTTGTTGTTGTTTCCCAAAAAATATCATCTCCAATAGCTTTTTTAGGTTTTGTAGAAACTTCCATTTCATAAGTAAAACCAAATTGCTTCATAAGAGAATCAACAAATTCAAGTACATCAATAATTACATCTTTTACTTGATTTTGCATACAAAAAATATGTGCATCATCTTGAGTAAATTCTCTTACTCTAAATAAGCCATGCATAGCTCCACTTAATTCATGTCTATGCACAACTCCATATTCAAAGAATTTCTTTGGTAAATCTTTATATGATACTAAATCATTTTTAAAGATTTGAATATGTCCTACACAGTTCATAGGTTTAATACCATATTCTTGCCCATCAATTTCAGTGAAGTACATATTTTCTTTATAATTTGCATAATGTCCTGATTTAACCCATTGATTTGCTTTTAAAATCTCTGGACCACGAACAGGTTCATATCCTCTAACCCTATGCGCTTTGTATAAAAGCTTTTCAAGTTTTCCTCTAAGTCTCGAACCATTTGGAAGCCATAATGGAAGTCCAGCACCAATATCATCATTAAATGCAAATAATTCTAGTTCTGTTCCAAGTTTTCTATGATCTCTTTTTTTAGCTTCTTCAAGCATTCTTACATAATCATTTAATTCTTTTTTATCAAAAAAAGCAATTCCATAGATTCTTGTAATCATTTCATTCTCTTCATCACCACCAAGATAAGCCCCAGCAACACGAGTAAGTTTAAATGCTCTAATCATTCTAGTATTTGGTAAATGTGGCCCTCTACATAAATCTTCAAAGTCGCCTTGCTTATATAAGGTTAAGGTTTCATCGGTAATATTTTTTAGAACAGCTTGTTTTAATTCATCATTAGCAAATTTTTCTAAGATTTCGGTTCTAGTCGTCTCATATCTCTCGATAGGAAGTCTTCTGTTCGCAATCTCTTTCATCTTTTTTTCAATGGTAGGTAAATCTTCATCTGAGATTTTTGAATCTACTTTAAAATCGTAATAAAATCCTTCTTTTACAGTAGGACCTACGAAAAATTTTGCTTCAGGATATAACTCTTTGATAGCTTGTGCCATCATGTGAGCACAGGAGTGTCTAAGTATTTCTAGAGACTCTGCAGAATTATCAGCTTTAATAACATCACCTTGGATGTTTAAAGCTTCAGCAGTCTGAAGGTCATATATTTGACCTTCGTGTAATACACCAATTGGTTCCAATAATTTCCTTTTTATATTTAATTTTTTTTTAAATTCAATTATTTTATCGCAAATGCACTTAAAAGTAATCTTAAGTGCTATTTTTTAATCTAATTTAGTTAAAATGTGTAATGATTTTAAACTTATCGAAAATAAAAACAGAAGCCTTATTACTATTTTGTAAAGACTTAATATCCTCATATAAAGACAAAGATGAAAAATTATTTGACTTAAATGAAGATATTGATACATATATAAATGAAATATCAAATGATATGTATAAACAGATGCAAAATTGTACCTTTCCAAATGAGCATTATATGAATAATAGGAACCATTATAGAATAAAAGCAGTTTTAGAAGCTTATAATTTTATCAATAAAGAATTAACAAAAGAGCTAGAAAAAAATAAAATCTTTAATCCTGCAATGTTGTATTTTTCACTACTTGCTGTTTGGTTTAAAGAGTTAGATAAAGAAAGACGCTCTAAAGAGTATATTTATTTTACTATTTATCCATATGCTAATGTTTATGATAAATTATTAGTAAATATGAAAAACCAAGAGTTTAAGTCTTTAAATATAGCAATGATAGAATTAGCTGAAAAAGTTGTGTATAAACTAGATAAAGTTTCTTTTAGATAGTTTTTTATTTAAGAATTTAAAGAAGAAATAAAAAGAGCCGAAGCCCTTTTCATTTATAAAGTATTTTAGAATTTGTATCTTACATATGCTCTAATATCTCTAGCTTCTTCAACTGGATCTTGTCCTTGTGCTGTTGCTTGTGACATTGTCATAGGCGTACCTTCTGCTCCAAAGAATGCATTTGAACCTGTATAGTCATAATTTATTTGTGTATAACTTACTCCCCAAGATAAAGCATTATTGATTTTTTGATTTCTATAAATTTCCCAAGCTGTACCTCTTGTAGCAATTTTAGAACCTGCATATGTGTCTTCACCATATGTCATAGATCTCCAGTATTTAGAACCTTTATTCCATTCAACACCAATTCTTGAATCATCAGGTGAGATTGGACAAGGAGCATTTATTCCTATCCAAAATGAGTTACCCGTTTCAGAATCTACTGATCCTAGCATTCCATCTGTCATTTGGTTATTTCCATTTGGACTAGTTTTTGACATTGCATATGAAGCAAAAACTGTTGTATCATCTAAATAATCAGAAATTCCATCACCAATACCTTCAGATTTTAATAAAATAGTGAAAAAGTCAATATCTCCAACATCTTCAAATTGTAAGTTTGAATAAGCATCCATAACAGCAGATGGAGTAGTTGCTATACTCATTGCTGTTTGATATCTTCCCATTTGGTCATTATTAAAACCAATTAAATTCCAAGCATGTGCATAATTCATATGAATTGAATATTGTCCATCATCATAAGGAGCGACAATGAATCCTAACATGTCAACATTTTCATTTAATTCTTTATCTTTTGAATAATCTGTTCCATCCATTTGGAATCTAGGTTTTGCATTAGTTAATCCTCTACCTCCACAAATTTTAAGCCATGAACCTGTAAGTCCTGTTACTTTTTCTGTATCAAGTTTAAGAGAATAACCATCAAATTCTACATCAACTACATGCGAAAGTGGTGAGTTTGCTCTTTGATTGTTTCTTAAATTAATTGGTAACCCATCAGTTGATGGACGACGACCAATTGATACAGTCCAAGGTATATCAGCTCCAAATAAAGTTTTGTCTTTATATAACCAATATGCTTCTTTTATTTTTACTTCATTATCAACTGCATTTTCATTTGTAACCCAGTCAAAATCAGCATATCCTACACCCATAGCAGAATTTGATTGAGAGTGATTTGCAGTATCTCCCCAAGCTTTGTTGTAAGATAATTTACCTTTAAATATAGTGTTGTCATTTGGTGCATAAGCAGCACCTAGCCACAATCTATTTGTTAAAAGCCCACTATTCTTAGATTTTTGACCACTTGCATGCTTATATTGAATATTATCCATTTGTGTTCTAAAGTCTATATCCCATTTGATATTATCACTAGCACTTTGAATTTTTGCTTTTTGTGCAGTGTTACCAATAATAGCAACTTTCTTTTCTAGTTTTTTAAATCTGGCATCACTAGCTTTTGTAGTTTCATTATTCATCATTTTCTCTAAAGAAACTTTATTTGCTTTTGAAGTTGAGGCTGTAGTCCCTACTTTGTTCTCTAATGCAGTGATTTGTGCTTTTAAAGCTTCAATTTGTTTCATCATCTCCGCATTAGAAATATTAGCTGCGAAAGCTGATGTACTAAATGCCGCAATTGCAGATAATGCAATTATTGACTTTTTCATTTTATTTCCTTTATATTTATAGTGTATAAATTTATAATATTAATTATAGTTAAAACTTATAATTAATATTTATAATAGTATGTTTTTTAGTTATTTTATATAATAAAGATAAAAAACTAGAAGTAAAAACTTCAAAATTTTTTATCTTTTTATTAAAAAAGAATTAACAAGAAGGAACGTTTCCCGAATCATTTGCAAATTCATAAGAGAAATCATAAATATGAGGAATCCATTTGTCTTTAATTTGAGATTCTTTAACCTTTGGACAGATTTTGATAAATTCTTCCTTGAATTTTGCAGGATCTTTAACAGCTTCCCACTCAGCCTGAGTGTGCTTAGAAGCAAATTTAGCTCCATTGAATCCGCAATCAGCTTTGAATTTTTTTATAAATATTTTTTGACCTTTTACAACGTCTGCACTTGCAGTTGAACTTGCAATTCCTAGAATCAAGGTACCAGCTAGCATTAATTTTAATAATTTTGTCATTATTAATCTCCTATTTTTTTATTACCAAAAATTATAAATAAGCGTTAGTAATTATAAAATTATTATATAGTTAAAATTATTAAGCCAATCTTAAAAATGAATGATTATTCATATTATGATTATAAGGTAATCTTATATTGTAAAAATATTAAGTCTAAAAAATTGGTAAAAGTGTTAAAAGTTTTGAGAAATAAAAAAAGCTTGAAGTAAAAACTCCAAGCTTTTTTATTTTTTTATTAAAAAAGGATTAACAAGAAGGAACATTTCCTGAATCATTTGCAAACTCATAAGAGAAATCATAAATATGAGGAATCCATTTGTCTTTAATTTGAGATTCTTTTACCTTTGGACAAATTTTGATAAATTCTTCTTTGAATTTAGCAGGATCTTTAACTGCTTCCCATTCTGCTTGCGTATGTTTTGAAGCAAATTTAGCTCCATTGAATCCACAATCAGCTTTAAACTTTTTAATAAATATTTTTTGACCTTTTACAACATCCGCACTTGCAGTTGAACTTGCAATTCCTAGAACTAAGGCACCAGCTAGCATTAATTTTAATAATCTCGTCATTCTTTATCTCCTAATTAAATTTCTGCTACAATTATAGCAGATGTAAATAAAATAACTCTTACATTATAATAAGAGAAAGTGAATTAACGTGAAATATTATTTGTTAAAAGAGGTAGTATCCTACCTTCAAGAAAATGCCCAAAATATAAACCTTGCGAAGAGAATTGATAACAATATTATTATAATAGAATTTAATAATAAAAATAACTTATACTTTGATATGGCAAAAGGCAATAGCCTTATTTATAAACGAAAAAATACAATAAAAGCTAAAAAAGATTTTAATGCTCCTTTTGATGTTGTCTTGCAAAAAAGATTTAATAATTCAAAAATAGAAGAAGTTGAACTATATAATGATGATAAAATCATCAATATAAAAGTGAATTCTTCCTCTTCATACAAAAAGCTTACAACAATACTACAGCTTGAATTTACAGGAAAACATACAAATATTATCATCTTAGATGAGAATAGAGTAATCTTAGAAGCGTTAAGGCATATAGATGAGTTCTCATCAAGTAGAGTTGTAAAAGTTGGCATAAAGCTCGATGAAGTACCAAAACAAAGTTTTATACCTAAAATAGAAGAAGTTGAAGATATTGATGCTTATTTATATAAAGTTTATGAAGATATTGAAGCAAGAGATATTGAAAACTATAAAAAACAAAAAATCACACAAGTTAGTAAAAAGCTTAGAAAGCTAGAAAAAACTATTGCTTCTTTGCCCAAAAAAGAGGAGTTGGAGTTTGAATCAAACGAACTTTATGAAAAGGCAAATCTTATATTGAGTAATCTTCATTCTCTAAAACCATATCAAAAATCCTTTAAAAGTATAAATTATACGGGAGAAGAAATTGAAGTAGAATTAGATACTAGAATGGCAGCTTCTACATATTCAAATGATTTATTTAAAAAAGCTAAAAAAGCAAAACATAAAGCCCAAAATATCAAAATTGAAAAAAATAATTTAGAAGAAAAAGTTGAATTCTTAAAAAGAATGCTTTCAAATTTAGAAAACTCTAATTCAATAGATGAAATGGAATTTTTATATCCTAAAAAACAAAAAAATCAAACAAAAACAAAAAAATCTCAAATGTATGAAAGTTTCTTTTTTGAAGGTTATAAAATTATGCTTGGATCTAGTGAAAGAGAAAATATATATTTATTGCAAAATTCAAAAGCAAGTGATTTTTGGTTTCATTTAAAAGATAGACCATCTTCTCATGTAATTGTCCAAAATAGTAAAAAAACAATTCCTGATTCTGTGATTAGTAAAGCTGCAAAAATTTGTGCTCAGTTTTCAAGTGATTTTGGAGGAACATATGATGTTGATTATACACAAAGAAGAAATGTAAAAATTCAAAATGGCGCAAATGTACTTTACAATCCGTATACAACAATAAGTGTAAAAGTTTAAAATAAAAATTTAATTTAAATTATTATAATTTAGTTTTTGCTATTATAAAGTAATTTAATTTCTGGAGGATATATGAAAAAATTTGTTAAATATGGTGTAATTGCCTTATTAAGTTTATTAGTCTTAACTGGTTGTAGAACTGCAGCAGTTTATAATGTTAATAAAAGTCCAATTGTAGGTAAAACATCAAGCTCTAAAGTATACAATGCTATTAAAAATGCAGGTCTTAGTAAAGGGTGGATTATTACTCAAGTTAAACCAGGTTTAGCAATGGGAACAATAAACATTAGAAGACATAGAGCAGTAGTTGAGATTCCTTACAATAGTAAATCTTTTTCTATTAATTACAAAAATAGTATGAATTTAAATTATGATGGAAGCAAAAACATTATTCATAATAACTATAATGGTTGGGTTCAAAACTTAGAAAATGCCATAAATCTTGAGTTATCAAGATATAGTAAGTAGAATATTCATTAATTGAAAAAAATACTTATTGTTAGTTACTCTCAAACAGGTCAGCTTAATGAAGTTCTTACTTCGTTAAGTTCTCCTTTCAAGTGTGATGAAATTGAAATAAATCACAAGATAATTAAACCAAAAAAACCATATCCTTTTCCTTGGAATTTTTTTGAGTTTATGGATTGTTTTCCTGAGTCTGTATATTTAGACCCATGTGAAATTGAAGAAATTGAAGATTCTAATGATTATGATTTAGTAATTATTTTTTATCAAGTTTGGTTTCTATCTCCTTCTTTACCAATAACAGCCTTCTTAAAATCAAAGTTTGCAAAAGAAAAATTAAGAAATAAACCAGTTATAACTGTAATTGCTTGTAGAAATATGTGGGTAATGGCACAAGAAAAAATGAAAAGTTTATTAAAAAATATTGATGCAAAACTTATTGATAATATAGTTTTAGTAGATCAAGGAAGTTCTATTACTACTTTTATTACAACCCCTAGATGGATGTTAACAGGAAAAAGAAATGCTTTTTGGAAAATTTTCCCCAAAGCAGGAGTTAGTAAAGAAGATATAAAAAATACTTCAAGATTTGGTTTTGCAATTAAAGAGGCTTTGGAAAATAATTTAGAAAAAGAAAAAGTAAGTATTTGTTCTGGCTTGAAAGCTGTTTCTGTGGATGAAAAACTTATTAAAAGTGAACAAATAGGAACAAAAAGTTTTATGATTTGGGGAAAACTTATTAGAAAAGTCGGTAAAATAGGGGATAAAAAAAGAAAACCTTTTATTGCTTTATATACAGTTTTTTTGATTTTGATGATTATAACTGTAGTTCCAATTAATATGATAGTTCAAACTATTATTAGAAAAGTGAATAAAGAAAAGATATTAAAACAAAAATCATTTTATGAAATGCCCTCAGGTAGTGATGATTTTAGGATGAAGGATTTTAGTAAGTATGAATAATGTGTATATAAATAATATTCAAAAATATATGCCAAATGAGCCAGTCTTTAACGATGAAATTGAGGATTATTTGGGATTTATTGGTGGAAAGAAATCAAAAGCAAGAAAAATTGTTCTTAGAAGTAATGGAATAAAAAGAAGATTTTATGTTTTGGAAAAAGGAACACAAAAAGCGCTCTATTCAAATGCCCAATTAACTGCAAATGCAATTAGAAAATTAGAAAATGAAAATTTTAAATTAGACGAATTAGAGTGTTTATCTTGTGGGACAACATCTCCTGACCAGCTTATGCCAAATCATGCTTTAATGGTTCATGGCGAATTAAAACTAGATGAAATTGAAGTTTTAAGTGCTTCTGGAATTTGTTTAAGTGGCGTAAATGCTTTAAAATATGTCTATTATGCAATAAAATGTGATGAAATAAAATCAGGTGTTTCAACTGGTTCTGAAACGGCTTCGATGATTTTATGTGCTAAGAACTTTGAAGAAGAATCTAAAAACCTAGAAGCCTTGGAACAAAATCCTCAAATAGCTTTTGAAAAAGATTTTTTAAGATGGATGTTATCTGATGGTGCAGGAGCAATGCTTTTACAAAACAAAGCAAATGAAGATAAAATTTCTCTAAAGATTGACTGGATTGATACTTTATCATATGCAGGAGAAATGCCTGTTTGTATGTATAGTGGAGGGGAAGTATTAAATAATTCTTTTTCTAGCTGGAGAAACTATTCACAAGATGAAGTACAAAAAAAATCACTTTTAAGTATAGCGCAAGATGTTAAATTATTAAATGAAAATATTGTTGAGTATACAGTAGTAAAACCACTTAGAAAAATTCTTAAAAAAAGAGATATAACTGTAGATAGTATTGATTATTTCTTGCCTCATTACTCTTCTGAGTTTTTTAAAGATAAATTATATGCTGGACTAAAAGAAGTTGGATTTGAAATTCCTTATGAAAAATGGTTTACAAACTTAACGCAATTTGGAAATACAGGTTCTGCCTCTATATATATAATTTTAGAAGAGTTATTTAATTCTGGAAAATTAAAAAAAGGTGAAAAACTACTTTGTTATGTTCCTGAAAGTGGTAGATTTTCGACAGCCTTTATGTTATTAGAGGTTGTTTAGTGGAAGAAATAAAAGTTCCAAAAGAAGATAATACAACTTTAAATGGAATGCAAAAAGTTATGTATACAACGGACTCTTCAGGGGATTTTGTAAGAGAAAATTATGGAAGCAATATTGAAGAGTTTGCTACACAAACAGCAGTTGATGAGTATGAACTTTTAAAAGAAGAGGCTCTTCTTAATATCTCAAAAGGTATATCTTCTCCAATTTGTTTTTATATGTATGAAAATAGAATGGATTTGCCAACATTATCAAGTATGGTTGATATGTTTTCGTTTAGAGTAAAAAGACATTTACAGATGAAACACTTTAAAAAACTAAATGAAAAGATACTTAGTAAATATGCTTTGGTTTTTAATATTAGTATTGAAGAGTTAAGGGATTTTACAAGTGGAAAATAATTTTAAACACTCTCAATTTGCTCACTGTGAAAGTGGTGTAATTTCAACTCTTATCTCATCTTATGGTTTAAAATTATCAGAACCCATGGCTTTTGGAATTACTAGTACTTTATCTTTTGTATTTATTCCTTTAGTAAAAATAAATGGTTTGCCTTTAATCGCATATCGGGATTTGCCAAAAAATATAGTGAAAAAAATATCTAAAGTTTTAGGTATAAAAATGAATAAAAAAACTTATTCAAATAAAGAAGAAGCAAATAAAGAGCTAACATCTTTAGTAAATGATGGCAAGTTAGTAGGTTTACAAACTTCTGTATTTTATCTTCCTTATTTTCCAAAAGATATGAGATTTCATTTTAATGCTCACAATTTATTGGTATATGGAAAAGAGAATAGTGATTATCTAATTTCAGATCCAGTATTTGAAGAAGAAGTTAAGTGTAATGAAAATGAATTAAATAAAGCAAGATTTGCAAAAGGTGCTTTTGCTCCAAAAGGTTTTATTTATTATCCAAATGAAATTCCAAAAAATATTGATTTTACTTCTATTATAAAAAAAGCTATTAAGAAAAATGCAAAATCAATGCTTACTCCTTTTCCTTTTGCAGGAGTTAAAGGCATGAATAAATTAGCAAAAAAGATTTCTACATTAAAACGTGAAAACAACGATAGATACTTAAAAAACTATTTAACTCATATTGTACGAATGCAAGAAGAAATTGGAACAGGTGGTGGAGGTTTTAGATTTTTATATGCAGCTTTTTTAACAGAGTCAAAAAAATATAATCTTGATGAGAGAATTTTAGATGAGGCTGCATCTTTGTTGATTAAATCAGGAAATACTTTAAGAGAGTTTGCTTTATATTGTGTTGAAGCTAGTAAAAATTTAGATAAATTTGATGCTAATAAAATTGCAAAGAAATTACAAGAGGCTGCTTTATATGAGAAAGAAGCTTTTTCTTTATTAAAAAAAATATAAAGATTATTTAGTAAACTTTACTAAATAACCTTTGTTATTTATATCCATTGCTAAATATATAAAACTCTTTTTATCACTATTTAACATAGAGATTATATTTACACTTCCGTGAACATTATCATGTGAAAAAACTAAATCTTTATTTATCTGCAAGTCATTTATTTGTTTTGTAGCATATTGGTTTAATATGGCTAATTCAAAGCTTGTATTTTTAAGTAATTCATTTAGTTCATTAATATTTGTAAAAGCTGAAAATGTTTCTATTTTTGCAAGTGAATCATCTTTTTGTTTATTTATATAAATCCAAGCGCTGAGGTCTTTTGATGGTTTTTTTTCTACATTAGATATATATTTATTAAAGTTGTTTATCTCATCAAGAGATTCATCTACATTTCCAATTAGAGCGTCTTTTACTTCATCTATTTCTAAATCAAATAGAGCAAGTTCTAAGGCTTTTTCAAAGGATAAATCATGTGAAGTTAGTACCATATTTTTACCCTTAGATTCTAAGGCTTGAGATACATAAAAACTTACATTATTGCTATTAATATTTAAAAAATCAAAGGGCATTACAATACTATCTTGGCTTACTTGCTCTAAGACATTTTTAACGCTAGTTATTGAACCATATTCACTAGCAAGATAAATTCCCATATTATCGCTATAAGTTTTTTCTTTCATACATTTTAAAGCACCTAAGACTGCTAAAATATTAAACTTACTAGATCTTCTTAAATTTATTTTCGAAATCTCTTTTAATAAAGATTTATAGACTTTAATATTTTCATTTGTATTTTGCTTTTCATTGCTAATTGAGTACGTGTGATGAATATACATATTAACTCTTATTGCTTAAGATTATTGAACTATTATTTCCACCAAAAGCCACAAAATTGAATAAGATAGTTGAACTATGATTTATTTTTTTATGCTTTTCTAGGGGAAGAAATTTTAATTCCTGTTCAGATTTTAAAAATCCTAAGGTTGCAGGTAAAAATCCTTTGTCTATACAATAAAGTAAAAAAACAATTTCATTAGTACCACAAGCACCTAAGGTATGACCTAAGTATGGCTTTAAAGCTGTAACATCAGTACTTGTTTTGTATTTATCAAATAATAAATTTATTGCTTTAGCTTCAGATGAGTTATTATTTTCACTTCCTGTTGCATGGGCTTTTATTAAATCAATATCATCTAAGGTAAACTTGGCGTTTTTAATTGAATTATGCATACAATTAAAAATTGCTTCTCCTGTAGGATTACTAGTTGTTTCAGAATAATTATCACAAACATTTGAAGAAGAAACATATCTAAAATCTGTATCTTTATTTTTCTTTGAATCCAAAATAACAGCAGAGCAAGCTTCTCCTAATATTATTCCATCACTTTTTTCATCAAAAGGTCTATAGACTCTGTTTTGAGATAAAAGCATAAGTGAAGAAAAACCATCAAAGGTACTTTTATTAAATAATTCAACACCAATTACAATTGCTTTTTTTATTTTATTATTCTGTATTAATTTTGATGCGTATGCTAAGGCATTTGTACTTGATGTACAAGCAGTTGAAAAGATAGTAGCTTTGTATTTACTTTGTAAATATTCTTCAATAAAAGTGCCAATATATCCATATCCAATATGAGACAATTCATCTAAATGCTTTTTTTCATAAAACTCTTTATTTGTTTGTTCATCAATTGAAATTCCCATTGAGGTTGAGCCAATAAATATATGCAAATCTTTTTTATCTTCAGTAGAAAGTTTGGCATCTTTAACTGCTTCATCTAGTATATTTCTTAGAATTCCAAAGAATTTATCTTTTTGACAATCATAACTTTCTGGAATTGAGTAAAAAGCTTTTTCTTTGAATTTATCTTCTAAGAATGATAAGTAATTATCTTGATTTAGTTTATTGATTTCTTTGGTAATAGTGTCTTTATTCTTACCTAAAGTACAAGATAAAGCTTTTCCTATTATGTAAGCTTGTTTTTTCAAAATTATTCGGGCTTAATATAGTCAGCTAAAGTATTAATTGAAACCATAATTTTTCTAAGTTTTTTACTGTCATTTGCTTCAATTCCATACTCTTTTTGTAAGGCCATTGAAATTTGTAAAGCATCCATAGAGTCTAGTTCTAAAGCACACTCTTCACTAAATAAAATATCATCATCATTAATCTCTGATGCTTCTATATCTTTATCACACTCTTCAATTATGAGCTCTTTTAGTTCTTTTTTGAACTTATCATCTTTTGAACCAATCATTTGCTACCTTTTTTAATTAATAATATATACGAAATGATAAAACAGATTATAGCAAAAAGAGTTAATTTTAAAATATACTCTTTTATATCTACAAAGGTTCCACCTTTTACAAAAACTTCTAAAAAACTATCTAATGCCCAAGACATAGGAGATAATTCTGATAATTCTTGCATACTTTGAGGCATTATGAATTTTGGCACCATAATTCCTCCTAAGGCTGCAAGAATAATATTTGATATTCCACCAATAGTTGTGGCATCTTCACTTTTATTTGCAATATTTGCAATAACTAAAGCAAAAGATATTGCACTTAATGAAACAACTGAGGATAATAAAAATATAAGAAAAATATTTCCTTTTATTTGTAAACTGTCTGCTCCTAAAATAGGCATAAGATAAATACCAATTAAAATCATAAATAGAACTTGAAATAAGTTGATTACATAATAAGGAACAATTTTTCCAAAAAGTATAGGCAACATAGATACATTAATACTTTTTATTCTATTTAATGTGCCAAAATTTTTTTCATTTATAAAAGTATTTGATATTGGAATCAAAATAAAAAACATAGAAAATATAAGCCATGCAGGCACACTTTGTTGAACTGAAGTTATATTAAAACTATTTTCTTTTGAAACATAGTGATGTTTTATGCTTTTATTAAAATCCTTTGTTTCTTGCGTATTTACATCAAGTTGAATAAGAAGATTTTTTATTAGTTGCTTACTAATATTTGAACTAATTTGGCTTTTTAGAAGATTAATATTTTGAATAGACATATCAGCTGTAGAAAAAACATCTACATTTATATCTTTATTATTTTGAATATCTTTTAGATATGAAGCTGGAATTTTGATTAAAAAATCATAGTTTTTTGAATATAAAATAGTTTTATCATCTGAACTTTTTTGAGAATAGCTAATATTAAAAAAGTTATTGTTTTGAAGTTTTTTTAATAAATCTTCAATATCTTTTGATTTGTTTTCTGATCTTAATAGAACCTCAAATTTTACATCAATACTATTTGAATAGGTATTTTTTAAAGCCAAAGACATAATGATAATAAAAACACTAGGCATTACAAATAAAACAAGTAAGGCATGTATATTTCTAAAGATTAGTAAAAACTCTTTTTTTAATATATATTTAAACATTAGTCTCTTAAATCCTGTTTTGTGATTTTTAAAAACATCTCTTCTAAACTTTTATTTCCATAGTTGATTTTTTTTATTTTTTTATTTTCTTGTTTTATTTTTTCAAAAGTGTTTAATAGTTCTTCATAGCCATTTTGTGTATTTATTTTTATCTCTTCATTTTCACAATATATTGTAACTAGGGCATTTTCATTTATTAGATTTTCTTTTGAGTCTTTTTTAATTATATAAGCCTTATCTAAAATAGCAATTTCATCACATAAATACTCAATTTCATCCATATAATGTGAAGTATAAATAATAGTTGTTTTTTTATCTTTATTTATATTTTTTATAATATCTAAAATGTATTTTCTAGATTGGGGATCTATTCCAACTGTTGGTTCATCTAAATATAAAATCTTTGGATTATTTAATAATCCAATTGCAATATTTAACCTTCTTTTTAATCCACCTGAAAAAGTTTTTGCTTGTTTATTTCTATATTTTTCAAGTGCTGTCATTTCTATTGATGAGTTTATTGCATCTTTCATTGAAGAGCTTTTTATTTTGTATAAAGCAGCAAAAAATTCTAAGTTTTCATAGGCTGTTAAATCTGGATAAAAAGCATAAGATTGAGGAACATAGCTACTTATACTTTGAATATAGTTTTTATTTTTTTCATAAGTTTTCCCAAAAACTTCTATTTGCCCAGAGTCTTTTTTTTCTAGATAGTTTAAAATTGAGATTAATGTAGTTTTCCCTGCACCATTAGGTCCTAATAAACCAAATATTTCACCTTCTTTTATTTCTAAATTTAAGTTTTCTAATACTTTTGAGTTATCATAACTTTTGTTTAGTGCTTTTATTTTAATTGCCATTAAATATTTACCCTAAGCTTTTTCCCTACACTTGAAGTTGGAATTTTATCAATACATTTTAAATCCATTGAAAATTTCAAATTTGATAGACTATTTTGTAAAATCTTTTTTATCTCTTTTGCTTTAAAATCTTTTTTTGTTTCAAGTGTAATATCAAGAATTTCACCTCTTAATGACTCTTTGTCATTTTTTACATAAACTAAAGCTTTTTCTATGTGTTCTTGTTCTTCTAAAATATTTTCTATTTGTATAGTTGAATATCTTTTCCCTGCAATTTTTAGTATTTGAGAACTTCTTCCAATTAATTTAAATTTATCATCTTCTTTTTCAATTTTTTCAATGAAATCAAAAGTTTGTATTTCTTCTTTTGTATCTTTAAATTCATTTTCATAAATATACTTTGAAACAAAAGGTGATTTTACTTTTAGTTCATTATTTTCATTTGTTAAAATACTAACATTATGCAAGGCTGTCCATAAAACTTCGTCATCAAATTTATATGCAATACCACCTGTCTCTGTTGAGCCAAAGAGTTGCATTATAGAGCAAGAAAACTTTTGATTAAACTCTTTAGCCTCTTTTGGATCAAGTGGGGCAGTTGAGCTTAAAAATAGTGATTTAGATAAGTCTTTACTAGCACTTATTTTGTTTAAAGCTTTTATATAAAGTGGAGTTGTTACTACAAGAGAATTATCTTGGCAAATTTCAAGTAAGTCATTTGGTAAAAAATGCTCTTTTAAAATAATATCAATATCATTAAAATAAGGATAAAAAAGCCCAGTAAGTGATCCGTAAATATGAATAAAAGGAACAGTTACAATTACTCTTTTTATGTCATACTTTTTAAGTAAAATGCTTAAAGCTTTGATTTCACTCTCTATGTTGTTTTTTGTTTTAAGAGCTGCTGTACTTTCACCTGTGCTTCCACTAGTAAAATAAATGAATGAAAATTCTTTATCATCAAAAATTGTAGGTGTATTTGTTTTACTCTCAAAAGAAGGAATATTTAAAGATTCTAGTTTTTTAACTAAAAGTTTATTTGTATCATCAAAGAGTATTGATTTTGCATCGTTAAAATATGATTTGAATATGTTTAAAGCATTTATCTCTTTTGATGAACTAGAAATATAAGAGACTTTATTTTTATACTCTTTATTTTTAAATTTATCTATAAACTCACTTTTATTTATTTCATGTGAATTTATAGAACCGTTATCCTTATAAACTTTTAGATGCATTATCTACCTTTTGAAAAAGAATTAAAATTAAAATCGCAAATTTTCCTAAAGAAGCTACACTTCCAATAGAAAATAAGGAATTAATATCTGAGAATACTAAAACACCAAATCCTGCAAAAGAACTAATAGCAGAAAATATAATCGCTTTTTTTGTCTGTTTTTTGTTATCTTTACTAGAATAAATTGCATAATCAATACTAATTGATAGAATAATAAAAAACATAAATATATGCAAAATATTAACAGCTACAAAACTTAAATAGATAAATATTAAAGCACTTGGAAATAATAAAAAATTAAGTGCTTGAATCATTTTCTTTTTTGTTATAAATATTATTATAAGTGTAATAAAAATAAGGCTTAAAAGACCTAAAATAACTATTTTTTCGAGTTCATTTTGTAGATTTTCTTCAAAAAGTGTTTTTAAACTTAAAGAATAGATAAATTCTTCTTTTAAAATATCATTGTATTTTTCTTTTGATACATTGATATATGAAATATAATCATCTTTATATTTTTTTAGTGAAATATTATATTCAAGTAGTTTTTCATATGAATACTCAGGTGCTTCAAGTTCATAAACATAGGCATTTTTAAAGGAATCTTTTTTAAAAGGAGTATTTACAATGTATTTTTCTAACTCTTCTTTTATTTTTTTTAGTTTACTTTTTGATAGTTCTTTATGTTTTTTTATAAACTTTTCTTTGCTTATTAGTTTATCTAAAGAAGAATTTGAAGTGTTATCTATTTTTTTAATTTGTTCATTATATAAAATAAGTTCATTTATACTAGAAGCTTTTACTAAAACTGTTTGAGCATCTTTATTGTTTAAATGTGTTTTGAAGAAATTTTCTTTTTCTTTTAACTCTTTATTATTATAATCCAAAGACTTAATATCAAAATCATAATTTATATTTTGTAAAGATATAGATAAAATTGCAAGGGAAAAAATAAAAAAATAGAGTTTTTTAATTGAGATACTTTTTTGCTCATATAGCTTAAACTCTTTTTGTTTAAAAGTGATTTTGGGATATATGAAACTAAATATAATGTAAGAAAGAAAAAGCGAAATCATAGCAAATCTAGTAATTTGCTCAATTAATAAAAAGTCACAAAAACTTAAAATAAAAAAAGCCAAAAAAGTTGTAAAAAAACCTAAAAAAACCTCTTTATTAAAGCCTTTTTTTTCTTCATAATTTCTATGAAAATAGTGATGAAACATATAATCAATAGCAATTGTGCTAATTGATAAACCAAAAACTAAAACAAATAAAGAAATTTCTTCATAAATAAGAGTTAAACATATTGTTGCAAATAAAGAAGAGGAACCAAGTGTTAAAAGAGTATTGCTTAATAAGTTGATATTTTTTAATATAAAAAAGTATAAAAAAATCAATAAGCAAGTAGCAAGTAAAACAATTTTATTTACATCATTTTTTATATATCTTGAGTTTTCTACAAAATAATATATAGAAGAAAAAGTTGTGATATTACTAGTCTCTTGCTTTTTTATTTCATCATAAATTCTTTCATAGTCATTTAAAGAATTAACACTTTTTTCTAAAGAAAATAAAGACACATAACCATACTTTTCTAAGAATAATTTCCCATTTTTTATATTTAGTTTTATATCTTCTTTTTTTACTAATTCAAAAGGATCTTTTTTATTAATATCAACTGTTAGAAAGGAGTTGATAACAGAATCATATAAATTGTTTAGTTCTTGTTTTACATTTAAGTTATTAGTTTTTTCATTGTTTAATTCATTTAAATAAAAATAGTATTTGTTTTGGTATTCTTTAAAACTAGAAGAGCTTATACTATTCTCTTTTTTTATTCCTTTTATTTTTAAAATATTTTTTTCAAAACTTCGCAATTCTTCTAAAGCTTCTTTTTCTAAACCTTTTACAGCTACTAATATTTTTTTATTTGATTCAAACTCAAGAAATTGTTTTAATAATTCTTTATTTTCAGATTTAGGTAATAAGCTGTGGATATTTGTAGATATTTTACTGTTAATATTAAAAACAAAAAATAGAGTTATTAATATACTAAATAAAATATAATTAAAATATTTAATCATCTAACTCTCTAATTGTTGTGATATTTCCATTTGTCATTTTTATAGTCATAAAATCAAGTTTTTTGTCTTTTTTAAACTCTACATTTTTAATATAGTTTTTTAAAGATTCTTTTGGTTCTAATAGGGTTGTTTGTTTCTCTTTTTTTATTAAAAAATACTCTTCTAATGTTTTTAAATCATTTGTATGAATAGCTTCAATTAATAAAAAAATCATTTTTAATGCAAGTTGCTTATTTAAATCCACTCTTTGAATATCTTCGCCACTTTTAATAGTAAGATTATCATCTTCATATATTAAAACTCTATTTGAATTTTTGTATTTTAAACTTATTTTATTTTCTTTAAAATCTAAAGTACCTTTTCTAAAGACTGAATTATCGATAACTTCAATATACTTTTCTTCTTGAAAATTAATAGTAGAAGCATTAAGATTTAAGAAAAAAGTAAAAAACAAAAGAATAAATCTACTCATGTGAAACCTTTAAAAAAACAAATTTTCGATGCAGGTATTGTAAAATCCCTGCAAATATAAATAAAAGATACCAGCCAAAAGAACTATAAAATATCCATGAACTTATATCTTCATTTTGAAATATAAGAAGATGAAAATAAATATTTATACATGATATTATGACCCAAAAAAGTGTAGATTTGTGTATATACTCTTTTTCTTTTTGTGATATTTCTTTTTTTGTGAACTTTTTTGCAAAATATAAAATTACAGATTTTTTATTTAAATATGAAATAAATATTATGAGGGTAAAAATTGATGAAATAATTAAAGGCATAGCTTTTAATACTAAAAAATCTTTAAAAAAATAAGTACATAAAGACAAAAGAATATATAAAAAAGGATATAAAGACTCTTTATATCCTTTTTTTATAGTAAAAGAAAACCAGATACAAGAGCTAATAAATAAAATAATACTCACAAGTTCAATATCAAAATATCTTAAAGCTAAAAACACCAAGGGTGCATAAATTAAAGATATGATGATATTCATAATTTATCGAACCATCGCGCCACTGATATTTAATACTTCTCCACTAACATAAGTAGCTTCATGCCCCATAAAGTAAGCACATTTAGCTACTTCTTCCACCTTACCAAATCTACCAAGAGGAATTGCTTTTTTCATCTGTTTTACATTTGGAATGTTTTCAATCATTTCTGATTCAATGATACCAGGAGCAAGGGCATTTACTCTAATATTATAACGTCCTAGTTCAATAGATAAAGTTTTTGTAAGTGCAATTATTCCACCTTTTGAAGCTGAATAATTAGATTGTCCTTGGTTTCCAACAAGTCCAGATATGGAAGCCACATTTACGATACTTCCACTTTTTTGCATCATCATATTTTTTACAATAGTTTTTATAATGTGATAAGGTCCAGAAAGATTAGTATTTATAACATCTTCCCATTCATCATCGCTCATAAAGAAAAATAGATTATCTTTGATAATTCCTGCATTATTTATAAGTACATCAATTTTTAAATCACCTAGTTTTTCTTTGATGTCTTCTTTATTTTGCATATCAAAAGTTATTAGTTCACCATATTCTATTTGCTCTAAAATACTTTGTGCTTTTTCTTGATTTGAATTATAATGCACATATACAAAGTAACCATTTTCTGCATACTCTTTTACTATCGCTTCTCCAATACTTCCTGTAGCACCTGTTACTAATACTTTTTTTCTATGTATTTCTTTATCCATGTTAATTCTTTATATAAATTTTCCATCAATTAATAATGTTTTTAAATTCTTAATATCAATATCCATTCTTCTATCTTCATATAAAGGTTTAACCAAAGTTCTAATTTCATTATGAATATTTTTTAAATGTGGAGAAACTTCTTTACTTCCTCTAATATCAACAGCTTGTGCCATACCTATAAAGGCAATTGAAAGCATATTATGTAAATCAGGCATCATTTTTGCAAAGTCATTTGCAGCTGTTGTTCCCATAGATACTTTATCTTGATTTAATGATTCTGTTGGTCTTGAGTGAATTGAAGCAGCTGTTGTATTTTTGATAACATCAGCACTTAATGAACTTAAACTTATTTGCATAGCTTTAAATCCATGGAAAAATGGCTCTTTTGATAGTTTTAGATTTTCACCTAATCCACGGTTGAATTTATGATCAACTAATAAAGCAAATTCTTTATCTAATAAATCTGCTAAATTTGCCGCACAAATTTTAAGTGTATCCATAGCATGTGCAACATATCCACCGTAGAAGTTTCCAGAAGTATAAATCTTTTGATTTTCACCATCAATTAATGGATTATCATTTACAGAGTTTATTTCTGTTTCTACCCAGTTTTTAGATATTTCTAAATTGTCTCTAATCACACCTAAAACTTGTGGGGCACATCTCATTGAGTATGTATCTTGAATATTTAGGTTATTATCAGCAAAGAATTTATCATATCTTCCATCTCTACCATGAGTTAATTTTGAACCTGATATTTTTCTTTGAATATTTTTTGCAGCTTTTATTTGTCCAGAAAAAGGTTTTGAATCATGTACAAAATCAGCAACAGGAGTATCATCTCCTAATAAAACTTCAAACATACCAGAAACATAAGATTCCATAGAATCTAAAATTATCTCAAATTCTTCTATTGCTTTAAGAGCAATTGCACTCATAATTGTAGTTCCATTCATAATTGCCAAGGCTTCTTTTGGTTCAAATACATAAGGAGTAATATTAAGTTCATTATAAACTTCCATCACATCTTTAATCTCACCTTTATAATATACTTCTCTCTCCCCTGCAACAACAGCTGCTATGTAAGATAAGGGTGTTAAATCTCCACTAGCTCCAACTGAGCCTTGAGATGGAATTACAGGAATAATATCTTTTTCTATCAACATTTCTAATCTATGTAAAAGATTTAATGAAACCCCTGAACGAGCCTTGCTTAAAGAAATAGTTCTACAAATTACAGAATATTTACATACTTCATAACTTAAATTTACCCCGATTCCACAACCATGGAATCTAAAAAGATTTGTTTGTAATTTTGCTGCATCTTCATAATTTACATAATTTCTTCCAGCATCCCCATAACCAGTAGTAATTCCATAAATTGGCTTACCTTGTTTAATAGTATTCATCATAAAATCATGTGTATGATTAAGCTGCTCAACAAACTCTTTATCTTCAGATATTTTAATACTTTTTGCTTTACTAATCTCTTCTAAAGATATGTGCCTTTTATCTATATTTAATTTCATCTATTCTCCCCAAAAATTGTAAAAATTGAACCATTGATTTGGATACTCTTTTAAAGTTTTTTCTAAAATGTTTATATATTCTTTCATTGCAATTTCTACTGCAAGATCTTCTTTTTTACTATAATCTAATTCAATTTTTAAGTGTTTGATTCTATATGTTTGTTTTTTTGTATAAACAACAAAAAAAACAAGGATACTCTTTTTTAATTTGTATGCAATTTGAAAAGGATTTTTATTAAATCCCGCTTTTTTATTAAAAAAATCTAATTTCTTATGATACTTTTTGTCATTGGCTCTATCTGCCATCATAGCTACTACTTGGTCTTCCATTAAGGCATTCGCAATTTTAATAGAAGAAATAATTCCACCTTCATTTAAATCTATTATATTTACTTGTTGATTTTGTTTTTCTATAGAGTTTTCAATACTTTTTATACTCTGAAGTAAGACTTCTTGCATTACAATATTTATAATATTTTTTGTAAGTGGAACATTTGCAGCAGTTGCCCAACCTCCATGATGAGAAGCTAATAAAACTGTTCCTTCAGTTAAAGTTTTTGAAAACTCTTCTTTATTATCATATTCAAAAGTATATGATTGGGGTGAAAATTTTGAAATAAATCTATCTACCATACAATTTGCAAATAATCTTAGGTGAGTAAAATATATATAATTATTAAAAGGTAAATCCAATTGTTTATAATATATTTTTAGTGATTTTCTTACATTTGAAGCAAAGATAAAATAAAAAAATGAAACAGGATACATTAGGTAATAAATAAAGTTATAACCAAATATCTTATAAAAATTAAAAACTAAGGCAATACTCCAGCCACTACCTCTTTGTTTAGTCTGCATAAACTACTTTTTTAAACCCAAAAGTTTTAAGAAATATCTTAACCATTTTAAAGGTAAAATTTGTATATGTACCCATACAATAGCTGCTGTATCCCAAAATTTTCTAAAATGACTAACTCTATCTTCAGAAGTTGGATAGTAACATTCAATTAAAACTTCTTTTATTGGTTTTCCAGAGTCTGCATGTCTTACAATTACTTCCATCTCCCAATCAAATCTAGATGTTTTAATTGGTAAATCCAAAATACTTACAGGATAAATTCTAAATCCAGATAAAGAATCTGTTATTTCATATCCTGTGTCCCAAGAAGCCCAGAAATTACTAAACCATCTTCCAAATTTTGAACCCTTAGGAACATTTGAAATATCAAAATTTCTTGCACCTATTATTATTGTTTCATCTTCATAAGCATCAATTAAAACTTTTGCTTGGCTAGCAAGGTGTTGTCCGTCCCCATCTAAACTAACAACATGTGTATATCCCAACTCTTTAGCTTTTTTAGTTCCAGTTATTATGGCCTGACCTTTGCCTTTATTTAGGCTGTGTCTTTCAATAATTAGTTTTTCATTTTTAATTAAAATATCACTTAAGGGCTTACTTGAACCATCATCAATTACTATTAGATTATGCCCATGAGAAAGCACATCATCAACTACACTTTGAATCGTGTCAAAGTTATTATAAGTAGGGACTATTACAATAAAATTATTCATAAATTATTTCACTTATTTTTTTGTTTTCAAGTGTGGTAAGTGTAATTTTATTTTTTATTTGATTAAAAATAATTTGATCCTTTGGCTTTATAATACTTAAAAACTTAGCTTTTTTAATTTTCTTAATTTTTATATTAAATAATTCTTGGGCAATATCAATTTGTAGAAAGCCTGGCAATATGGGGAAAGTAGGAAAATGTGCAGAGAAAACAGGATGTTCCTTGTTTGCTAATAAAATTTCTATACCTTTATCAAGTTTATTAGTTATAGTATATAAATTATTAGTAAAACTCATTTTTTTCTTTCCATTAAAATTAGTAGTATTTTACTTTTTTATCACTAAAGATTGTATTAACTTATAATTATTCTTAAATATATTATCAATATAAATAAGCTATAAGCACTATAATAATATACTTTTAGTGACTAAAAATAAGGAAGCATAGAGCAATGGCAATATCAAGTAAAGAGTTTAAAGAAGTATTAATTGAAGGCTTACATTTAGAAGACATTGAAACAGATGAAATAGATGATAACGATGCTTTATTTGGAGATGATGGTTTAGGTTTAGATTCAGTTGATTCTATTGAATTAGTTTTAATTATTGAAAAAGAATATGGTGTAAAAATTCAAAATCCTGAAGAGTATAATACAATATTTGCATCAGTTAATAGCCTATTAACATTTATAAATGAAAATAGATAAGAAAGTTTATATAAACAACTTTCATTCTATTTCTTGTGCGGGAAATACCTCAGAAGAATTGTTTGAATCTATTTGTGAAAAAAAAGATTGTATTTCTATTGATTCAACTTATGTCAAAGATAGAGATGTTGCTATTGGCAAAATAAAAAATAATAAAAGCTTTAAAACATTACTTTATGATGGATGTAAAAAAGTATTAGAAGAATCAAACTTAGATGATTATTCTAATACTTTACTTATTGTAGGCTCTTCAGTTGGTGGAATGCTAAGTACAGAGAAGAGTTTTTTTAAAGATAAAAACTATAAAAACATAGATTATAAACAACACTCAATTGATTCTATTGCATATAATTTAAAAAAAGAGTTTACTTTTTATGATGATATTTCATTTTCTACTGCTTGTACTTCAAGTGCAAATGCTTTAGGTTATGCAAAAGAAGTACTTTCAAAAGGTATTTATAAAAATGTATTAGTTGTTGGCGTTGATTCTTTATGTTCAACAACAGTATGTGGATTTTCAGCTTTAAGTGTACTATCTTCAAAACCTTGTACTCCTTTTGAAAAAAATAGAGAAGGAATGAATGTATCAGAAGCACTTGCTGTAATACTTTTACAAAATGATAAAAATAAAAATAGCGTAGAACTATGTGGCGTTGGTTATAGTTCAGATTCACATCATATGACTCAGCCACATCCTGATGGATTAGGTGCAAAAAATGCAATTGAAAATGCCCTAGATGATGCAAAAATAAGTTTTAAAGAGGTTTCTTATATAAATGCTCATGGTACAGGAACCATAGCAAATGATAATTCAGAGGGAAAGGCAATAGCTAGTCTTTTCTCCAATAAACCCTATGTTAGTTCTACAAAATCAATTACGGGACATACTTTAGGAGCTGCTGGCGCATTAGAAGCTATTATTTGTGCTATGTGTATACAAAAACAGATAATACCTCCTTCTAAAAATATAGAAAATCCTTTTTTAGAGGATATATTATTTACAAATGAGATGACTTTCCAAGATGTTAATTATGTAGTGAGTAACTCTTTTGCTTTTGGTGGAAATAATACTTCTTTAGTCTTTGGAAAATGTAATGAAAATTAATTTAGAAATTATTGATGCTGTAAATATTATTGCAAAAGATGAAATAAGTGATTTAAGAACAAAAGAATTAGTTCCTAAAATGGTTTTTAGAAGAAGACTAACAAGAGCTGCAAGACTTGTTGTTGAGGTAGTTGATAAAATAGGTTTTGAAAATGGAAGAATTATTTACGGTAGTGCCTTTGGGGAGTTAAATGCTAGTGCAAAGATTCTAAACGCGATTTCAAAAGATGAAATGCTCTCTCCTACAGATTTTCAAAATTCCGTTTATAATACAGCAGTCTCTTATCTATCCATTTTAAAAAATAATAAGAATGAAATCTTGACAATTTCAAGCGGAGATAATACTTCAGAAAAGTTATTAAAAATTGGTGCAATTAAAGCTCTTGATGGGGATGAAATTCTATTATTATCAACTGAAACTATTAATATAGAGAATATTGATGAGATTAATAAATGCATAGATACCTTAGAAACAGTTGTTGCTTTAAAAGTAAAAGTTACTAATGAAAAAGCAACTTTAGATTTTCCTCTTAAAATAAATCCTGCTTATCCAAAATCTATTGCATTATTAATTGAATTATCAAATAAGTTTGATAAAAATACGAAAAATATTATTGAGGTTCAAATATGAATTTACCCCATGAAAAACCAATTAGATTTGCAAATAGAATATTAACTTCATCAGAAAAAAAAATTAGAGTAAGTTGTATTTTTCCTTTTATACCTTCTCTTGCTATGGCTTGTGAAGCAGCAGCACAAAGTAGTGCAGGTTTTGCAGAAGAAGACACAGCTATTAAAATGGGGTTTTTAGTCTCTTTAAAAGATGTAGTTTTAGAAAAAGAGATGAATTTTTTAGAAGCAGTTGTAGAAATTGAAAAGACATTTGATTTTGGTAGCATGAGTGAATATAGTTTTGAACTGCAAAACAATAATATAGTGTATGTTACAGGAAAAATTACAATAGCACTAAATGAAGAATAAGAGGAAATAAGTAAAACTATGGAAAAAGAGTTTTTTAAAGATTATGAAAATTTAACAGCCTTAGAAGCTCAATACGAAGCACAAAAAATTGCTTTTGCTCCTATTGTTTTTCAAGTTGTAAGAACAATGCGGGATTTGAATATCTTAGATGTTTTATCAAAAAATAAAACTGGCTTGACTTATGATGAGTTATCAAAAGAGTGTGAAATATCAAAATATGGAATTCAAGTTTTATGTGAAACAGCTTTGAGTGCTGGAGTTGTATTTATAAAAGAAGAAAAAGTAATTCTTTCAAAAATAGGTTTTTTTATTAATAGCGATAAAATGACTAAAGCAAATATGAATTATAATCATCATGTAAATTATCAAGGTTTGTTTTATTTAGATGAGGCAATTAAAAATGAAAAAGCTGAAGGTTTAAAAGTATTTGGAGAATGGGAGACTATTTATCCAGCTTTATCAACTTTACCTAGGGAAGCTAAAGAGAGTTGGTTTACTTTTGATCATTTTTATTCTGATTCTGCTTTTTCATATGCAATAAAAAAACTTAAAGAGTTAAAGCCTAAAAAGATTTTAGATATTGGTGGAAATACGGGAAAATTTGCCACCTTATTTGCTTTAGAAAATCCAAATATAGAAATTACAATAATGGATCTTCCTCAACAAATAAAATTAGCAAAACAAACGATTTATGAAAAAAATATTCAAAATATAGCTACTTATGAAGGAAATATATTATTAGAAGAGACTCTTATTCCAAAAGATTTTGATATTTATTGGATGAGTCAATTTTTGGATTGTTTCAAAGAAGAACAGATTGTTTTTATTTTAAAAAAATTAAAAAAATCAATGGGAAAAGAAAGTGAAGTTTGTATTATGGAACCTTTTTGGGATAAACAAAATAATGAAACAGCAGCTTATTGCGTGATTAATACTTCTCCTTATTTTACAGCAATGGCAAATGGCTATAGTAAAATGTTTAAATATACAGATTTTGTAAAGCTTTTAGAAGAAGCAGAATTTGAGATTATAGAAACGATTGATAATATTGGATTATGTCAAACAATTATTAGATGTAAATAATCCTAGTTTTTGTAAAAATTTAAAAAAAAGCCAAACTTTAGTATAATCTATGTTATATCAAAAAAATTAGGATTATAAATGTCTTTTTCAGAAATAGTATCTTCAAGTTCTACAAGAATAAAAACAGCATTAGCACTTTTTATGATTGCCGCAATTGTAGGTTACATTGATTCATTTTTTTTAATGTGGCTCCTTTTTGGAGGTTTATTAGTTGTTTCAATTAATGAATCTATGAAATTATATAAAATGGAAAGTAATTCAATCTTTCTTTATAGTGGTGTTTTATGGTTTACAGCATATTTTTATCCAAATCCAGAGGATTTAATCTTTGTAATTGCTTTAGTATATGCTTCGGTTTTAGCATACTCAAAAAAATTAGATAAGAAAATCTTTTTACCTCTTTTATATCCAACTGCATCATTTCTATTTTTATTAACTTTATATATTGAATATGGTGTTATGTCTCTTTTATGGCTTCTTGTAATTGTTGCAGGTGCTGATATTGGAGCATATTTTGTAGGACGTACAATAGGAAAAACAAAATTTTGTGAAACAAGTCCAAATAAAACTTTAGAAGGTGTTGCTGGTGGTTTAGTTTTTGCAACTATTTTTGGGCTTATTTTTGCTATTGATAATATCTCAACTTTTGGAGCTATAGTTATCTCTCTTGTTGTAGCATTAGCTTCAGTCTTTGGAGATCTTTTTGAAAGCTATTTAAAAAGAGAAGCTGGAGTAAAAGATAGTGGAGATATTTTACCTGGTCATGGTGGGATTTTAGATAGAACTGATGGATACTTGTTTGGTGGAATTATCATGTTAGTTCTTTTACGAGCAATAATGTGATTTTATTAGGAAGTACAGGCTCAATTGGAGTAAATACTCTAAATATAGCTAGAAAGTTTAACCTTAATGTTGAGGTTTTAGTAGCAGGTTGTAATATAAAACTTCTAAATGAACAAATAAAAGAGTTTAATCCTAAAAAAGTAGTAATAGCAAATAAAGAAGATATAACAAAAGTAAATCATACAAATGTATCTTTTGGAGAAGAAGCAATTTTAGAAGCTATTGAAAATAGTGAAGCTAAAACTGTAGTAAATTCTTTGGTTGGTTTTTTAGGATTAAGACCAACACTAAAAGCAATAGAATGTGGAAAGAAAATAGCTCTTGCAAATAAAGAATCTCTTGTAGCTGCTGGAAAATTTATAGACCAAAGTAAGTTAAGTCCAATAGATTCTGAGCATTTTGGTTTATGGTATTTAATTCAAGATAAAAAAATAAACTCTATGACAATCACTGCAAGCGGGGGTTCATTTAGAGATTATGATTTAAAAGAACTTGCTAATGTTTCTATAAAAGAGGCTTTGAATCATCCAAACTGGTCAATGGGAAATAAAATCACAATAGATAGTGCTAGCATGACAAATAAAATGTTTGAGTTAGTTGAAGCTGCTTGGCTTTTTAATACAAATAAAGTTGATGCAATAATTGAGACAAAATCATTAATTCATGCAATGGTAAACTTTGAAGATGGAAGTACAACCGCGCACATAGCAAACGCTTCAATGCAACTTCCAATTGCTTATGCAATACTTGGAACTTGTGATGAAGAGATTTTAAAACCTGTTGATTTACTAAAAGTTGGAAGCTTAGAGTTTAGAGAAATTGAAACATCAAGATATCCAATTTGGGAAGCTAGAAAAGATATTTTAAACAATCTTGATTTAGGGGTTGTATTAAATGCTGCAAATGAAATTGCAGTTGATAAGTTCTTAAAAAGTGAAATTGGATTTTTAGATATTTCTAAAATATCATTAGATGCTTTAAATAAATTTCATAATATAAGCACAAAAAACATAGATGATATTTTTGAGATAGATAAAGAAGTAAGAGCTTATTGTGAGTTTTGATTTACTTATTCCTTTTGGAATTTTAATAAGTTTAGCTATATATTTAGTCTATTCACGAAGTAGATTTGAAAAAGATATTGTAAATTTATACGAAGAAAAATTTGAAGAATGGAAACAAGCTAATCAAGATACTAAAACAGAAGAAAAAAAAGCTTGTAAAGAATTAGTTGGCTTGGTTTATAAAGAAGAGTATAAAGTTAGTATAGAATTATTAGATAATAGTGTGCTTGATCGCATAGAACGAGGAAAATTCTCTATAAAGGAGAAATAATGAAATATTTACTAGTTGTATTTTTGTTATTTACTTTCTGTTTTTCAAATAATTTAAAAAGGAATTCTTCAAAAGTCGTAATAGATGGAACAAATAATCTAATGTGGCAAGATGACCTTAGTGTAATTAAAACTAAAAAAAATCATGAAGAAGCAATTCTTTTTTGTGAAAAATTAAGCCATGCTGGATATACAAACTGGAGAATTCCAACTATAGATGAGTTTAAAACAATAGTTAATAAGAAAAATAAAAAAAATTATATAAATAAAGCCTTTCGCTTTAATGTTCCAGATGGATATTGGGCTTTAAAATCACATTGGCGAACATTTTGGTATTACGCTGATTATATGCATTTTGTAAGTGGTACCCCATATTTTGACAGTAGACATAAAATAAAATATGTTAGGTGTGTTAGAGATTTTTAAAAAGAGAGATAGATGAATAAAAGAGTTTTAATATTACACGGTTTAGGTGGAAGTGATTATCCCCATTGGCAAGCACATTTAGCTTGTGATTTAATCAAACAAAATACAGCTGTTTCTTTTCCCCTTCTTCCAAATAAAAATAACCCAGATTTAGAAGAGTGGAAAGAATTTTTAAAAAAAGAGATAGAGCAGTTTAAACCTACTATTATAGTTTGTCACTCTTTAGCAAATTTACTTTGGTTTCATATTTGTGAAGAGTTAGATATAAAATTAGATAAATTAATGCTAGTTGCTCCTGTTAGAAATGAAGAACTAGAAGCAGCTAAATCATTTTTCCCTTATCCTATTTCTAAAGATTTAAAAGCAAAAGAGATTATGATTGCAGCTTCAACTAATGATCCATATATGAATGTGGAAGAAGTTATAAGATTACAAAGTAAACTAAAAGTTGGAATGAAATTATTAAAAGAAGCTGGACATATAAATGCAGATTCAGGATATGGAAAACTTGAGTGTGCTTTAGATTGGATAAATAAAGAGGAAGAGTCGTGATATTAAGTATAGAATCATCTTGTGATGATAGTTCAATTGCAATCACAGATATAGAAACAAAAGAGTTAATTTATCATAAAAAAATATCTCAAGAATTGCAACATAGTGTTTATGGTGGAGTTGTACCAGAATTAGCCGCAAGATTACACGTGGAAGCCTTACCAAAAATACTTGAAGAGTGTAAAGATTTTTTTCCAAAATTAAAAGCAATCGCAGTTACAAATGCCCCTGGACTTTCAGTTACACTTATGGAAGGTGTTACAATGGCAAAAGCCTTAGCTCTTAGTTTAGAACTTCCTATAATTGCTGTAAATCATCTAAAAGGACATATTTATTCACTATTTATTGAAAAAGAAGAGGTTTTTCCTATAACTATTCTTTTGGTATCAGGTGGACATACTCAAATAATTGAAGCAAATTCTTTAAATGACATGAAAATAATTGCAAGTACTATGGATGATAGTTTTGGTGAAAGTTTTGATAAAGTTTCTAAAATGATGGGATTAGGATATCCAGGTGGTCCAATTGTTCAAGAAAAAGCATTAAAAGGGAATGAAGATAGATTTGCTTTTCCAATTCCTTTAAGACAAAGTCCAAATATAGAGTTTTCTTATTCGGGATTAAAAAATGCAGTAAGACTTCAAATTGAAAAACTTGGAGATAAAGAGATAAATGAACAAGATATGTGCGATGTTTGTGCTTCTTTTGAAAAAACAGCAGTTGCTCATATTATGCAAAAAACAAAAAAATATTTTAAACAAAAAGTACCTTCGAATTTTGCAATTGTAGGTGGAGCTAGTGCAAACATACGTTTACGAACAGCAATTGAAGAGTTATGTGAAAAAAATAAAACAAAACTATTTTTAAGTCAATTAAAATATTGCTCTGATAATGCAGCGATGATAGGACGTGTTGCTTTAGAACAATATAATCAAAATAATTTTATTGGTATAAATGAAATTGATGTGCAAACTAGACTCAAGGATTTCAAATGATATTTGAGATGGGAGCCAAACTTGAAGATGAAATATATGAAACATCTAAAACAGATAAAAAAGTAAAAAATAAGAAAAACAATAAGAAAACTAATTCAAATACTACATTTAATAAAGATGAAATTTTACCTAAAAACCAACATCAATTGGTTTTTACTTATGAAAAAAGAAAAGGTAAACCAGTCACTTTAGTTGGTAGATTCTCATTATCTGATCAAGATAAAAAAGAAGTGCTCAAACTTTTAAAGAAAAAGCTTGCTTGTGGTGGTGCTGTTAAAGATGAGTGGATTGAACTTCAAGGTAATGTAAAAGAAAAGGTTATAACTATTTTAGAAAAAGATGAGTGGAAGTTTAGAAAATAGACATTCATAACTTAAAGTTATAATTAATATAAACTAACTATAATAATACAATGGCTACAATTCTTTCATAAAGTTAATTATTTGGGAAAAGTATAATTAAAACTTATAGAAGGAAAAATACATGAGAATAGTATTCCCCACAAATGAAGACATGGGTTATCTTAGTAAAAGAGGTGCTCATTTTGGAAAAGCAAAATTTTACACAATCATTACATTAAAAGAAGAGAAAATCTCTGATGTAGAAGTTATTCAAAATCCTGGTCATGAAGGTGCTTGTAGCGGTGCTATAACAAATATTATGAATCTAAAGCCAGATGCTTTAATAGTAAGTGGAATTGGAGCAAATCCTGCAAAAGGATTTTTTGAACAAGGGTTAGACGTATATTTTGATAGTGAAAGTCCAAAAGTTGAAGACTCAATTAATATGTTTATTCAAGGAAAACTAGATAAATTGGAAAGTGAAGGAACTTGTACAGCTCATTAAAGTAAACATATGAGTGTAAGGTTAAACTTTGAAAGAAAATAACTCTTTACTAGAAGCATTAAAAAAAGCAATACTTGGTCTTTTTTCAATGCTTCCTATGCTTTTTACAATAATTTTGTTATTAGGTATATTTGATACATACATCACAAAAGAAATGCTAGCCTCACTTTTTATATCAAATAATTTAATTGATACCGTAATTGGAACTTCATTAGGCGCTGTTTTAACAGGTAATCCTATGATTTCATATATTCTAGGTGGAGAATTGACTAATGCAGGAGTACCTTTATACGCAGTAACTGCTTTTGTCTTATCTTGGGTAACTCTTGGTCTTATTCAACTTCCAGCAGAGCTTGAAATCTTTGGTTTAAGATTTACTTTTTATAGAACTTTATTTACTTTTATTTTTACTATTTTAATCTCTTTATTAACAGTATCTACAGTAAACTTGATTCTTCCATGAGTGAAAATAAGATGAAAAAAATAGAGTTTAAAGGGACTAAATTTCTTTTTTTTGTTATAATTATTCATATTCTAATTTTTTTATTTGATAGACAAAATTCAAGTTTATCTTTGGAAAAAAGTTATGAAGTATTATTAAAGCTTTTACCAATTTTTCTTATGATAATTGTTATTACAACTTTGATTAACTATTTTTTAAAGCCAAAATCTATAATGAAACATTTTGGAAAAGATAGTGGAATAAAAGCTTGGATTTATACAGTTTTAGGTGGTATAGTTAGTCATGGACCAATGTATGTTTGGTATCCAATGCTTACACAACTAAGACAAAATGGTTTAAAAGATGGCTTACTTGCAACATTTATGTATACAAGATCTATAAAAATACCATTTATACCAATAATGATTGATTATTTTGGAGTACTTTTTACTGTAGTTCTTTTTATTTATATAATAATAGGAGGAGTTCTTCAAGGTATAATCATAGAAGCATTAAGTAAAAAATAGATTAGGAATTTATATGCAAAAACTATTTTATGAAGTGGCCTCTTTAGATAAAAGATGTTATGAAGAATTTCATTTAACAGAAGATTTATTAATGGAGCATGCTAGTGCTTCCTTATGTGATTATATTGAAAAAAAATTTGATACATCCAAGTCAATTTTGATAGTTTGTGGAATGGGAAACAATGGGGCAGATGGTATTGCCCTAGCTCGCTTACTTTATGCTAAGTATGATGTAAATCTATATATTCCCTTTGGTACAAAATCAAAAATGGCAAAACTTCAAGAAAAGAGAGCTCAGCTTTTAGGCGTGCATATTGTTACAGAACTTATTAAGTGCGATGTAATAGTAGACTCTTTATTTGGAAGTGGTTTAAATAAAGACTTAGATAAACAATCTCAAGAAATAATCAATACTCTAAATTCTTATGAAGCTTTTAAGATAGCTTGCGATATTCCAAGTGGTGTAAATAATCAAGGGCAAGTTACTACAAGTGCTTTTGAAGCTGATACTACAATTACAATGGGAGCTTTGAAAGTCTCTTTATATACAGATACAGCAAAAGATTATGTGGGAAAAGTAATAGTTGCAAATCTTGGTGTGCAAAGAGAAGTTTATGAGAGAACTTCAAATATCTTTTTATTAGATGAAGAGGATATGAAACTTCCATTTCGAAATAAAAAGAATTCACATAAAGGAAGTTTTGGACATTTAAATGTAATTGCAGGTTGTAAAAAGGGAGCGGGTGTAATAGCTGCAAAAGCAGCCTTTGGATTTGGTTGTGGTTTAGTAAGTGTTGTTTGCCATGAAGAAATAGATTTACCTTATCATATTATGCAAACACACTTTTTAAGTCCAAATTGTACAGCAATAGCTGTTGGTATGGGATTAGGAATTTATGAAGTTGATGAAATAAAGAAAATCTTAGCAAAAGATATTCCTACAATAATAGATGCGGATTTATTACATGAATCTCTTGTCTTAGATGCTTTAGAAAAAGAAGTTGTATTAACTCCTCATCCAAAAGAGTTTTGCTCCCTATTAAAACTTTGTGGAATGGGCGATCTTGATATTGAAACTTTGCAAGATAATAGATTTACTTATGTTGAGAATTTTTGTAAAAAATATCCAAAAGTTGTTTTGGTATTAAAAGGTGCAAATGTTCTAATAGGACAAAATGACAAAATATATGTGAATAGTTTTGGAAGTGCAATTTTGGCAAAAGGTGGAAGTGGAGATGTATTAAGTGGACTTATTGGTTCTTTGTTAGCACAAGGTTATACTGTTCTTGATGCAGCTATTAGCGCAAGCCTTGCCCATGTAAAAGCTGCAAAAAACTATAAAAAGAATAATTACTCTTTGATTCCTGCTGATTTAGTAGAGGAGGTTAGGAAATTATGAGTCTTATTATTGTTCAAACTACGTGTTCTAGTAAAATGGAAGCTTCAAATATTGCAAGAGTTTTAATATACGAAAAACTTGCAGCTTGCGTACAAATGAGTGAAATAGAGTCTTTTTATAGCTGGGAAAATGAATTTTGTAAAGATAAAGAAGTCTTAATAAGTGTGAAAACAAAAAAAGAAAATTTCAAAAAAATCAAAAGCAAAATTAAAGAATTACATAGCTATGATGTGCCCGAAATTATATCTATAAACATAGATAATGTAAGTAAAGATTATAAAAAATTTGTAGATAAAAACTGTTAAGAAAAATAAAAATTATATAAAATGAATAATTGAAGGAAAATAAAAATGAATAACAACATCCTAAAAGTAGGAAAGTATGAATTTAATAGTAGATTAATAGTAGGTTCAGGAAAATATGCAGATTTCCAAACAACAAAAGATGCTACGATAGCTTCAGGAAGTGAGTTAATAACTGTTGCAATTAGAAGAGTTAATATTACAAATCCAAATGAAGAAAATTTATTAGATTATTTTAAAGATACAAATGTAAAACTTTTACCAAATAGTGCAGGATGTTTCACAGCAGAAGAAGCAATCACTACCTTTAGACTTATGAGAGAAGCTACAGGAATTGATCTTATTAAACTTGAAGTAATAGGTGATGCTAAAAAAACTTTATACCCTGATGTAATAGATACAATCAAAGCTTGTGAAATATTAAAAAAAGAAGGCTTTACTGTAATGGCTTATACAAGTGATGATCCAATTATTGCAAAAAGATTAGAAGATGCAGGTGCTGATGCTATTATGCCACTTGCTGCCCCAATTGGTTCAGGACTTGGAATTCAAAACCCATATAATATTGCATTTATAAGAGATGCAGTAAATGTTCCAGTTTTAGTAGATGCTGGATTAGGCTGTGCAAGTGATGCTTCTTATGCAATGGAATTAGGTGCAGATGGGATTTTAGCTAATACAGCAATCGCTCAAGCACAAAATCCTATGCAAATGGCAGAAGCTTTTAAGTATGCAACAATTGCAGGAAGAATGAGTTATTTGGCGGGAAGAATCCCTAAAAAACCTTATGCGACAGCAAGTTCTCCTGTTGATGGATTGATACAGTTTTAATCAAAGAAACAAGGGATTTCAAAAAAATATCTATTTTCTTGCAAAATCCCTTGACATAACTATTAAAACATAGTATAATTCCGTCCACTTTTTGAAAGAATAGTGTTTGTCGGAGTGTAGCGCAGCCTGGTAGCGCACCTGGTTTGGGACCAGGGGGTCGGAGGTTCGAACCCTCTCACTCCGACCATTTTGAACTGGTAGGTATAGCTCAGTTGGTTAGAGCATCTGGTTGTGGTTCAGAGGGTCGCCGGTTCGATTCCGGTTACTTACCCCATTTTAATATAAGCGTCTGTAGCTCAGCTGGATAGAGCAATGCCCTTCTAAGGCATCGGTCACACGTTCGAATCGTGTCAGGCGTACCATTTTACAAGATTTTGTTGAATTACCAATCAACTAAATCTTTTTTTTTGTCTTTTTAAGACACTCAGTGCGGATGTGGTGAAATTGGTAGACACGCCAGACTTAGGATCTGGTGCCTCGCGGTGTGAAGGTTCAAGTCCTTTCATCCGCACCATCTTTTAAAACAAAACTTATTTTACAATTTATCTCACGATTCATTCTAATTTGTTTTTTATTCAAATCGCGGAATAGAGCAGTTCGGTAGCTCGTCGGGCTCATAACCCGAAGGTCGCAAGTTCAAATCTTGCTTCCGCAACCAATCAATTGAAATCACTTCAATTTTACAACTTCGAGATCGCGGAATAGAGCAGTTCGGTAGCTCGTCGGGCTCATAACCCGAAGGTCGCAAGTTCAAATCTTGCTTCCGCAACCAAAATACTACGTAACAATTTATCCTCTCTAAATTTTATGTCAAAAATAAAAAAGGAGAAAACATGACAATAGCAAATATAACGCTAAGTGAAAAAGAAGAAGTTTTTATGAGACTTGTTCTAAATAATGAGAATGTATTCGATGCTTGTAGCAAAGCTGGAATAATTCTTTCATCTACAGTACTATCCGTAATTAAAAATACAAATAAGTAATTGTTGTTCTATAGGTTCCGCACCTATAGTAATACCCCTAAAAATGGCCTTATACCCTTTATTAAAGTTCACCATAGATTATAATCAATTTTCAGAACTTTTTAAAGAAAAAAGATGTACAATTCCCATCTATTTACTAGGGGATAGAAACCTAAGTAAAAATTATAAACATGCGTCTGTGGCTCAACTGGATAGAGCACTGGGTTTCGGCCCCGGCGGTTGGGGGTTCGACTCCCTCCAGGCGTACCATAAAGAAGCCCGATTTAATCGCTGTTTGCAGTGTTTAGGTCGGGCTTTTTTTATTCCCACCAAAAAGTCAATTCACACTTATTTCACACCTAATATTAAATATATAATTACATACATATAAAAATATCGTACTTTGAGACATTCAAAAGGCTTTGTTTAAGGCTTTGATATAAAGGTATCGTAAATTGAGACACAAACCTATCGTACTTTGAGACATTCAAAGGCTGGTTTTTTGTTAAAAGGTATCGTACTTTGAGACATTTCAAAGGCTTTATTTAGGGCTTTAATGCAAAGGTATCGTAAATTGAGACACAAACCTATCGTACTTTGAGACATTCAAAGGCTGGTTTTTTGTTAAAAGGTATCGTACTTTGAGACATTTCAAAGGCTTTATTTAGGGCTTTGATACAAAGGTATCGTATTTTGAGACATAAAAGTGTTTTATTTTTAAGGTTACATAAATTATAATAGTAATCCTCCAAAGAACTTAAATTAGAGATATTACTATTAGTACAACTTTAAGTATTATCTCGACTATTCTTAAAATATTTGGAGTACTTTTGTGCTTCAAATACTTAATTTTCATAAATTTCTTTATATAAAAAGATAAATTTTAAAATTCTTTTCACTTATAAAATAAAATTATTTTTTACTAACCAAATTATTAAACATAAAAATCTATAAACATGATAATTCCCAAGAAATAGGCAATAAAAAATTATTTTACACGGGTTTCGTGTAAAATTACACCAATAAAGACTATATATAAGGATTATTAAAAAAATTCTTAGTTAATTTTTAGTTATTTTTTAGTTATTTTAAAAATTATATATTGACAAAGTTAACAATATGTGATTATAATTCCAATGATAAATAATGAAAAGGAAAAATTATGAAATTATTAACAATTGAAAATATCGATGAATTATTTCCAATGAGTAGACAATCTGTGAACTTGCAAACAAAAGATGCTGCAACATTCATTGGAGTACATCAAAATACTCTGCGTTATTGGACTAGTTTAGCGTTAGGACCAAAATACATAAAAATAAACAATGGACGGAAAGCAAAAGTTTTATACCCTAAAAATGAACTCATTTCATGGTTAGAAGAAAATACAGCAACAACAGTATAGGTGTCCACTTTTAATAGTTTTGGCGACGGTCAAAAGTGGACTATTATCACCGATAAGATGATATGAAATATTATCATAAATATCTTATTGGTTAAGTAAATAAGGTTAAATTTGAATAGTAAAAATGAAAAAATAAAACTAGGTTTTACCACGATTCAACATGACCCTAGGATAAAGTTTAATTTATCAAATAATGATTACTGCATTGCAGATGCTATTTATAACTTATCAAATAACCCTTCCTCAATTTGTCCAGGTTGGTGTTATGCAAGTAGAGAAAAAATTGGGACATTTTTTGGAATGAGTAGACAATCTGTAATTACTATAGTTAAAAAATTAGTAAAAAGTAATTTAGTTGAAATTCATAATGAAACAAAGTATATTCGAACAACCCAATTATGGTATGACGAGTTTGTAACATTTCAAATGAAAAAATCAAACAGGGTGTAAAGAAACTTGATAGCAAGGTGTAAAGAAAGTTTACAGCAGGGTGTAAAGAATCTTTACACAATAAGAATATATATAACAATATCCATAAAGAAGAAGAGGAAGAAGAATGGAATATACAAATGAATTTAAGAATTCTAAGTTTGAATCTTTTTACCAGTTTATAAAAAGTGATGGTTTAGTTCCAAAAAAAAGTGAACGATTACATAAGAAAAAGATTTATAGTAATTTGATGAATAATCAAAAAATGACACTTGAAAATTTTGAAGATTTTTTAGTATGGGATAAGAAAGAATTGATTAGAAGTATTATTGGTGAAGTAATAAATTATAAGGGATTAAATGGACAAGTGATTGATGTAATTTTTGAAGAGGACGATTATTTTAAAGTTCATATGCAAGAAGGAAATATTCGTATTCAAATAAAAGATTTCGAAAATTTTAAAAAGTTGATATCACCTATTAAAATAAAAAGGGGTAACAATGAATAGTATAAAATTAAAATATTCAGATACAGTTTTTAAGAAAGAAGAAAACTTTAGGTTTTATAGTTTAAAAGATTCAATTGTTAATATTTCAATCAACAAAAATATATTAAAACTATTTTCAAATGATAGCTGCGAATTTTTGGATTTGCATTCAATCAAAACAAATAGGGTATTAATCCCAATTGTAAAATCTTTTAAATATCACAATTCAAAAATATATGTATTTGAAGTACAAATATTTAATAAAACTAAAACTGCAGAAATAAAAAAATCTTTAATTAATCTAATAAATGAATTAAGAAGTTCATTTCAAATATCTAAAGATGATACTAAAAGTCTTTATAGATTAATAATTAAATATACAAACTTTACTAAATTTGAAGAAATAGAATTTTATTTAGAGGATGAAAGGATAGCATCATGAAAAAATTAACTTTAAGTATTATTGCTGCTGCAGTTCTGAATATGAATGTTTCAGCAAGTGGGGTTTTCGCTGGAGCGACTGAATTTACACAAATGGCTCAATGGGGTAGTGATACTGCTGCATGGGCTGCGGATTATGCTAAACAAGCAGCACAATTAAGTAAATTAACAAGTCAATTACAACAAGACATAATGGCTGTTCAAATGATGACACAAAACTTAGAAGATTTAGGCAATTTTGATTGGACGGATTTTGCTTCGAGTGTATCGCAACTTCAAACGGTGATGAACCAATCAAACGCTTTGTCATACAGTATGTCAAATTATGATCAAATGTTTAGAGATCAATATAAAGATTATGCGAATTATTACAATATAGCAAATAGTAATTCTACACCAGGAGAAAAAGCCACAAGCTTTTCTCATCAATATCAAAAATTGACTGCAAATACAAGAAATACAGTTAAAGGTACTCTTGATAGTTTGAACTTACAGCAAGATGATTTTTCCGATGAAGACTCAACAATAAGAACATTAAAAAGTAATTCTGAAAATGCAACTGGTAACAAGGCTGTTATTCAAGCTGCTAATGATATTGCTCTCTTTCAAGTTGATCAAACAAGAAAATTAAGATCCACAATGATGAATCAAATTAATTTACAAGCTCAATATATAGCTTCTCAAAATGAAAGACTTGAAATGAGTGAGGCTCAATTACAACAAAGAAGAACTGGTGGATTAAATCCAATTATAGGGAATGAAAAGAAAGTAACGGATTGGTAAAAGGAAATAAAATGAAAAACTTATTATTTATATCATTGACAACAATAGTATTTTTAACTGGTTGTAATGAATTCAAAGCAAAAGACAAAGGCTATTATTTAGAACATATAGAAATAGCAAAATCAAGAGTTGAAGAGTGTAAAAAAAATGGTGCTGCTTCTGAAAATGAGAAAATAGATTGTTCAAACGCTCAAAAAGCTGTAAACGAAGTGATTTCAAAATCAAATAACCCAATTATCGGGAATGAAAAAAAAGTAACGGATTGGTGAAAATATGAAAAAGATATTTATTTTATTAAGTTTATTAATTATATCAAGCCCTTTGTTTGCAGTTGTAACTACAGATAATCAAGCTGAGAATATATTAACAATTTTTAAAACTGGTGCTAGCAATTGGGAAAGTGTAATTATTCCTGCAGCATTGTGGCTGTTTTGGTCTTTAGTAGCAATTGATTGGGTTTTTTCATTTGGATTTATGGCAATAAAAGGTACCGATTTCGCAGAGCTATTTTTTGAACTTATTCGAAAAGTAATTATTATTGGCTTCTTTTTAATTCTTTTTACAATGGTTGATATGTTAGATACTATTCCTCAATCATTATCTCAACTTGCAAATAATGCAACTGGAGTGGATATTCAGCCTGATACAATTATTGAACAAGGTTTTCTAATTGTAAAAGCTATTTGGGCTGCAATAGGATGGTCTATTGATAGTATAGGCTTATTTTTTGCTGGAGTAATAATCTTAATTGCATTTGCTCTTATGACGGCACAATTATTTATCACTATTGTTAAACTGTATCTTTTAATTGCTGGAACTTATATAGTTTTTGCACTTGGTGGGCTTTCACAAACTAGATCATATGCAATAAATCCAATAATTTCAGTTATTAAGGCTGGGATGGAATTATTCTTTATAAAGTTAATTCTAGGTTTGTCTGTAACAACTATACAAAGTATGGCTGCAAATGTAGCAACAGATAATAACTCAATAATGGCAATGATTGCAGTAGCTATTATCCTTGCCTCTCTTGTTCAAATGGTTCCTGGATTAGTAGAGTCTTTAATTTCTGGGCATTTTGCTGGGAATTCTACCTCTGGCATGGGAATGGCTAAAGCTGTAGGTGCTGCTGCCGTTGGTGGAGCGGTAGGTACTGTCGCTGGTGGAATAGCTGGAAATAGTGCAATTTCTGCAGCTAAAGATCTTTCTGCAGCTGGTCAAGGTTCAATGATGGGTAACTTAGCAAAAGCTGCTGGAGCTGATGCGATGAATTCAATTACTGGAGCTAATAAATACGCTGCTGGTAATATGGGTGTAAGGATGTCGAATAATATGAACCAAAAATCAGAAATATTAAAGGCTTCTGATAATTCATCTTCTTTTAGTACTCCAAAAAATGATTTTAAAGATGCAATAAAATCATCAAAAAGTGAATCTTCAGATAGTAATAGCGATTCTCCAAATTCAGAGTATATCTCTGGAGTAGATGAAAATATTTTAAGAGACTAAAATGAGAAAAGCAATTAATCCTGAAAAAAGAAGAGATATAAAGATAACCATTAGGGTAAATAAAGAAGAAGAAAAGAATCTTATTTCAAACTCTAATAATCATGGATTAAAAATACCAGGATATTTAAGATCGTTAGGTCTTAATTATCCTATAAAATCAATAGTTGATGAAAAAGCAGCAGCTAATCTTTTAAAAGTAAATGCAGATATAGCTAGGCTTGGAGGTCTTTTTAAATTGTGGTTATCAGATAATAGATTTGATAAATTTGATTTCAGCTCTACAAGATCATATAGAGATATTGATGATCTTGTAACTGAGATTGAAAAGCTCCAAATAGTATTAAAAAATGAAGCATTAAAGATAATGCAAAAGCAAATATGATTGTAAAAAGGGTACCATCAAAAAAGGCTACTAAATCAAGTTATAAAGCTTTAGCTAATTATATACTTGATAAATCAAATAATATGGAAAAAGTTGAATCATATTATTTCTCAAATTGTAGTTATACTGAGATAGATCATAATATACTAGAAATTGAAAATACACAATTCTTGAATCAAAGAGCAAAGCAAGATAAAACTTATCATTTGATTGTCTCATTCCAGGAAGATGAAAATCCAAGCAATGAGATAATACAAGATATTGAAAAGGAATTATTATCTTCTATTGGTCTTGAAGATTGTCAAAGATTGAGTGTTATTCATAACAATACAAATCATAAGCATATACATATTGCAGTAAATTTAATAGATCCAATAAGTCATAAAATAAAAAATCTTTCTTTTGATAAATTCACGTTGCAAAGAACAGCTGCAGAACTAGAGAAGAAACATAATCTAAAAATCACTAATCATACTAGATTAAATCAAGAAGAAAAAGAAAAGAAAATTGATGATAAGACAATTCATACAGGTGTAATTAATTTTAAGGATTGGGTAAAAAATACAGCTGCAGCAGATATAAAAAAAGTATTTGCAGATGATAAAAGCACCTGGAAAGATCTTTATAAAACATTAGCTAAATATGATCTGGAGTTAAGAGATCGAGGAAATGGAAATGTAATATCAAGTAGAACACAAAAACTATTCATAAAAGCGTCAGAAATAAGCAGAGAGCTTTCAAAAGCAAAACTTGATAAAAGATATGGCTCTAAAGATAAAGAAGCTTTACAAGCTATTATAAATCAAACAGAATCAATACATAAGTTTGAATCAAAAACTAATTTAAAATCAACTTTTTGGAATGAATATAAGGAATTAGAAGATTCAAAACACCAGGAAAAAGTAAAATTATTAGATCAAGAAAAAATAGAAAGAGAACGACTAAAATTAAATGTTAAAAAGAAATGGCAGCTCTACAGAGAGAAGACAATGAAAAATAGAACAATCTCTAAACAAGAAAAACAAAAAATCTATAAAATGATAAATGAGTCTAGAAAAAAAGAGTTAACTAATTTTCAAAATAAGTTCAAAGATCAAAGAGCTGAAATATATTCAAAGTATAAAAAACTTTCATATAAAGATTATCTGATAAATAGATCATTATCTGGAGATAAAAAAGCACTAGAGGCATTAAGAAAATCTAAACCAAAAATAGATCCAGGAGAAAATACTTTAGCTGCTGTAGAAAAGAAAGAGAATAATCAAATTTTTTCTTTTGGAGATAAGATAATAAATAAAGATGGTACAGTAACTTATAAGATCAATGAAGAAAGTAGAGTATTAGATAAAGGTAATCATTTAAAAGTAAATATCAACAATAACAGATCTAATGAAATTTTGACTGTTTTAAAAATGGCCATTGCAAAATATGGAAATGAATTAGATATCACAGGTACAGAAGACTTTAAAAGAGAAGTAATTAAAACTGTACAAAAACACAATTTAAATATAGTATTTAAAGATCAAAAGATGCAGTTGATTAAAAATATTCATGATAAGAAAGTAGAAAATGGATATTCTTACTAAATCTAATTCTAATATAACTATCATCTATCAAACAATGAAAAGCTAAATGCTTAGGATTGATTAACCTAAGCATTTACAAGATAAAAAAAGGAAAGTATTAATTTTTTCTTTCTTCTTTATTTTGTTTTTTTTGATAAAAAAATATGAAGAATAAACCTATAGGTGCAATGAATATTGCAAGTGCCCAACATAAAGTCATTGTAATAAATTTCCACATGAAGAATACTAAGCTATTATGAATAAATATATTGTTTCCTAATATAAACTCCATAATTGATTCATATGCAAAACGTGAATAAGGATATAGTATTGTATTTACAATTGCCATTGCAATTAATTCATACTTTGGTGGCATTCCTCCCTGTAAGTCAATATATATAATTAATCCTGCTATGAGTGCACCAAAAAATAACTGTCTAAAAAAATACCCAGTTGTCAATCCTTTAAATAAATCTAAAAATTTCAATTTTAAAGTTCCTTTTTTTAGTTAGCATAATACTAAATATTATCTTTGCAAAGGCTTATATATCTATAAAAATATTATTTATTAAATTTGACAAGAAAATATGTTTTTGTTAGAATTATTAGGACTTTAAAAACAATTTTGCATTATATTAGTCTGATTAACTGATATGAAATATCCTTAAAAAGAGGTGCTAGACACTATCTCTTTTTATAGCTAGTACTGTTCCTAGTAAAGTAATATTTTAGCTTCAATAACTTGATAATAAACAGATTTTTAAATTTTTATACAAGAAAAAGTATATTTTATTATATTTATAATACATTTTGTATAGTTTTATAGTAATCATGTGGTAATTTTTACTAGCTATCACTATTTTATTTTGCAGTATTAGTAAAATTTTACAAATTATTGTGTAATTTTGTAAAATATGCTTGAATTTTCCTTAAAAACATAAAACATCAGAATATTACGCAAAAATATACAAAATTTCACAAGAGAAAAAAGGCAAGATGTGTAAAAGACTGTCATTAATAAATTAATTGACAGTTTTCACAATCTTGAACTTATTCGCAACTACATTGCTCAACAACTTTCTAGATAGTAAGATATAAGAAGATATAATCTTGATATGTATTTATCTGAACATGAAAAAATAGATTTAAATAATGATTGTCTACAAGAACTTGGAGAACATATACTTAACAATAAAATATTGCATAAATACTTTAAATATGAATGGGGAATATTAAAGACAAAGCAATACTGTGGAGTGCTTAACTTTAAAAGTACAGACTATTTTATCCTTCCCAAAATATCAAAAGATAAAGATGAGAACTTAGATATATTTATGTATATGTTAATTTATGCGTATGATATGAAGTTAGAAAATGAAGAGATAGCATCTTGTAAAAATCATAAATATAACCTAATGGAAGTATTTGTCCAAATATTTGCTAAAAATCTTTTAAAAGAATTAAAAAAAGGTATCTATAAAGAATATATAACAGAAGAAGATAATTTGAATGTTCTAAGAGGCAAATATTTAGTGAATGAAAATCTAAAATATAATTTTACTAAAAGTAAAATTTATTGCGAGTATGATGAATTTAGTATGAATAACTCTTTAAATCAATTTTTTTTATTTGCTATAAAATCTTTAATAATTGGAGTTAAGGATAAAAAACTATTAAAAAAATGTGAACTAATTTTTGATGAAGTTGAATATAAAACTTTTGATATTAAAAATATAACTATGAATATTAATAGATTAAATATAAGGTTCAAAGATAGTTTTGAACTTGCACTTTTACTATTGAATCAATTTATCCCTTTGTTTCAAAAAGACAAGAAATCTTTTGCTTTTTTATTTGACATGAATGTATTATTTGAAAAATTTATAGGTAAAGTAGTAAAGAATACATATGAAAATATAAGTATCCCAAAAGAGAATGAAGATTTTGGAAAGTTGTCATTAAGGCCAGATATAATTCTTAATGATCAAAGATTAATTATCGATTGTAAATATAAGATTAAAAATAATAAAGATGGAATAAATAGAGAAGACAAGTATCAAATGTATGTTTATGGAAATAACTATTATAAAAAGATTGATAAAACAATACTTTTATATCCAAAGTATAATGATGAAATTAAAAATTCATTTGTGTTGGGAGATAATGAAAGAAAAGTTCCACTTGAGATAAGAACATTAGATTTAAAGATGGAGATAAACACATATTCCAACTATATAAAAAAAATTACGAAAGAAATAAAGGAAATAATTGATGGAATATAATAAGTTTTTCACTAGATTATTAAAAAAATAAAAGAACATTAGAAAAAAGGAATATCTGTGAATAAAAATGATTTTATAGTTTGGTTAGACAAAAAAGGCCATTCTTCAAGTGTTAAGAGTAACTACCCACTATATTTAGAAAAATATATACCTAAAATTTTAAAAGAAGAGTTTACTGAAGAATCAAAAGATCTCTTTGGTATGCAGCAAGTAGATGAAGTTAAAAAGATTTTAAATTTGTTTATTAGAAATTCGGATTTAAAAAAATATAACAAAGAGAAGTCTAGTTTCCCTACTTCTTCAATGAGAAAGTACATTGATTTTCTTAATGATAAAAAAGATAGAAGAATAAAAGTTAAAAATTTGATGCTTTATGGAGCCCCAGGTGTTGGTAAGACATATAATTATAAAAACTTAATTACGATGATTGAGAGTGGTAATAAAGATATAAAAGAAATTCTTAAAACAATTGAGAGTGAAGAAGATAGTCCTCTTGAAAATAAAGTCTTTGATTTAATAAAAGATGAAAGAAGAGTTGAGTTTGTTACTTTTCATCAGAGTTATTCATATGAAGATTTTATAGAGGGCTATAGACCAAATAAAGATAATGGTATTCAATTAGAAGATGGAATATTTAAAAATATATGTGAAAAAGCTATTAATAACTCGAATAAGTCAACTGCTACTGAAAAGCTAGTGTTTAGCGATGCTTTAGATATTTTATTAAGTGCTTCAATTGAAAATGAGGAAATGGTTAAGATTAATTTAAAAAGAGATAATAGCTATTTTGAAATATATGATTATGATGAAAAATCTATATTCTATACTAGGCAAGGAAGAGGTCCAAATGAGAAATATCATACATTATCAATTTCAACATTAAGTACAATGTATAGTGATGAAAAAAATAACTTTGTAGTTGGTGGTTTGAAAACTTATTATAATCCGTTATTAGAAACGCTTTTAAAAATTGGAAAAGAAAATAAAGTTGAAAGTGTTGATAAGAAAAACTTTTATATTATAATTGATGAAATAAATAGAGGAAATATTTCTAAAATATTTGGAGAATTAATCACTTTAATAGAGGAAGATAAAAGAGATAATTATGAAGTGACACTCCCTTACTCTAAGAATCAGTTTAAAATACCATCTAATCTATATATTATAGCTACAATGAATAGTACAGATAAATCAATAGCGACTATTGATATAGCATTAAGAAGACGGTTTACTTTTATTAAAATGAAACCTAAAGAGACATTGGTGAAAAATATGGAAGCAAGAGAACTTATGCATAAACTTAATGAATTTATTGAGAAGTTTTTAGGGGAAGACAATAAGTTAGGACATAGCTATTTTATGGGAGATAATATTGATTTAGAATTTATTAAAGAATATAAAATAAAACCACTTTTAGAGGAGTATTTTTACGCAGATGATGATAGATTAGAAAAAGTACTTGATTTATTATATAAGAAGGAAAAATAGATACTTCTTTTTATATGACTTGAGTTATTCCTAATCTACTTGAATATGCACTATATTCAACTTGCATTTCAGAAAGCAGCTCTTTATTAAATACTTTTATTTTTTTAAACTTTTTACAAAATATATTCTCTGGAACAGAGAAAACATATCTAAAATCAAAGATTAACGCAACATCATCTTGGTCTGTTGAGAAGTATAAATGATCGTACAATTTTATTGAATCAGGTTTTTGTGCTAATTTTATATCTTTTCTTAGATTTTCTTTTCTTTTTGGATTTTTAATAATTAGACCACTTATTAGTTTTAAATTTTTGCCAAATTTTTCCTGTGCAATATCACAGGGTCTTGATATTAATAATGTAATGTCAATTAACTCTTTGCTTTCATCAATTTGAGTTTTTATATATTTTTTTACAACTTCATCATCTTGTAAACTATAAGTATTTTTTAGAAATTCATTTTCATATGTTGTAATTATCCCAATTTGAAGTTTATTATCTAAAGGCTCTTTATGTAGTTTAAAATGAAACCAACTATTAAGTTTAGAGTCAATATCAGATTCAATATTTTCTCCAATTTTATATAAAGAGTCACTATTGTGTGAAGAAATTATAGTATTTGGTAGAGTTCCTTTTGAGTTTGAAATAAGAATATTGTCTAGGGCATCGAATAGAACTTCTCTTTTTTCTAATTGTTTGTCTTCTGAAATAAAACTCTTACCACCATGTCCAATAATTATTTTTTGAAGTTTTTTTATTAACAATTCATTAGATTCTAAATCTTTTGTTAAGTGTCCAATAATAGAATTAGAAGAACTTTTTACATTTTTCTTCCATAATCCTAATTCTTCTAATGGATGACACTCTTTTACTTTTGTATTTATATCATCATAAAGTTTTTCTATTTTCCAAGATCCATCTTCATTTTTATATTCCATCCCCTTTAGAAAAGGGAATATTACATATGGTTTTCTCTTAATTTTTATTAAGTCTTCTTCTATAGCTTCTGTATGATGGGTGTCTCTGGACCAAATTACTAGAACATAAAAGGAATCTTTTGGAATAATACTTTCTATCCAACCTGTACATAGTTCAACATCAAAATTTGTTGAATCATAATAAAGATCTAAAAAAATCAAATTTACATCAGAGAAAGGTTTGTCTGGCTGAGTATTTCCATCTACTACATCAGCATTATAGAACTTACAGCCTATTCCTTCTTTTCTGTACTTTTCAATGAGTTCAATTACTTCATCTTCTTTATCATCAATGAAAATTATGTTTGGTTCAAATGATAGCATTATTGATTCCTTGTAAATGATAGTTTGAGAATTGCACCTGTATATTTTGAAGGAATTTCAATCTCTTTAATTTCATCTTCTGAATTTACAATTTCAAGTTTTCCATACTTCATCATAATTGTATCAACTAAATAAAGTCCAATTCCTATTCCATCATCTTTTCGTGTAAAGAAAGGTCGTACAATATCTGTTATTTCATCCTTAAACCCTGGTCCATTGTCCGCAATAACTATAGATACATTTTTGTTTTCATCTAAGAATGTTTTTATGAATATACTCTTATCGTCTTTATAAATCGTATCCAGCCAGTAAATACTATTATCAATCATATTCATCATCATTGTAATAAAATATCTTTTATCACATTTGATAGTTTTAATACTTTCATTAAACTCTTCTGCAATTAATATATTTCGTCTTTTAAGTTTAGATCGGTAGTTTGATATGGCTTTTTTAAGGGACTCATTTAAGTCGATTGGTTTATTTCCACCTTTTCTTAATACAGAAAGTACTCCATCCAGATAATCTTTCAATTCATCGATTTTTTCAAGTGCTAAATCTTTTTTAAATGGATTATCTTTAATTACTTCTTCCATTAATGGAACAAGTTTATCCATTTCATGAAGAGCAACAGATGCGGTCATTCCTACTCCTGCAGGGATTAACATTGTTTCTTTCTTTTCTTCATAATCTTTTTGAAGTTTTTCAGCTTCTTTTTTTAGTTTTTCTTTTTGTTTTTCTTCTGAAAAATTGGTTGAGTCAATTAATTTGTTAAATAAAGAGAGTTTGTCTTCTTCTGTTGAAAATCCTTTTGCAGAATGAAGATAAGATAACCATTTATTTCTATCTTTTAATCTTTCAGCTTTAAAGTCTGTTAAAATTTCAATTATGCATTTATAAAAGATTTTGAAGCTTTCATTATCTATAAAACCTTCTCTACTTGTTTTTTCAACAAGCGAAGTAGATTGTTCTGCATCTAGGTATATAAATCCAATATTTTGATTATTAGAAAACCAATCTTTATTTTGAACCCTCCTGATGTCAAGTTCTAGCCAATCATTGCCTCTTTCTCCATAATCATAAACTCTCATTTGATCTTTAAAAACTTTTATCCCTGATTGGTATTTTAATATATCTTTTAATGTCTTTGCATCAAAAGTATAATTTCTTAATGTTTCTGGATCAAGATCAAATGAATATATTTCTAATAGTATATCCCCAAAAGGATTTTCTTGAGATTCAAATAATTTTATTTTTTCTTTTATTTCTTCTTCTGTTAAATTTTCTTCTTCTAGTTCTTCTCTTATTGCTGGAATTAATCTTCCTTTAATATTATCTTTTGAGTTAATTATCTCTCTATACCCAAATTCATCATTTAAAGATAGTTTAAAATCATAGTTGATTGTAATATTGTAATTTTTATCGAGCCAAGCTTCATATTTATAGGGTGCTATATCAAGTATTTTTTTTGCATCAGGAAAGTCTTTAAGCCAGTCATTTTCGAAATTTAAGTGAATATTGAATTTTTTTGAATTATTTTTTGGAGATAGCATAGCTAAGGTATTTCTTTTTAAATCTCTTCCCATCCTTTTCGTCCAAGGTTCTTTAAGATGTGATATTTCAATTTTTGTTCCTGAAGACTTTTTAAAATGGAATTTATCTTGATTTAATTCTTTTACCCAACTTACAGGTATTTCTTCTAGGTATTGTTTTTGAGAGAATACATTCCAGTCTATTTCTAATACAATTTCATAATCAAGAAGTGTTCTATTTTCAATTTCTCCGTCTTTATTAATTTCAATTTTTTCAGGCCTAGTAATTAATTTTATTCGATCTCCTAGTTTATGAACAGCAAATCTACCCACACCTTTCTCTCCCATAGGAACTCTTCCAAAAATAGGACTTCTATTTATTATTCTATTTCCTCTTTTATCAATAGGCTTTCTATGATCTGTGCCAGGTTCTAACCAAACATTTTCTATTGTGTCTGAAGTTAATCCTGTTCCATTATCTTCAATGGTTATAGTTGGTTCTTTAAGAGTTTTAATTGTATTGATAGCATTTTTAACTTCTTCTATGTTTTCAATAGTATTTTGTATATTTTCAATAAGTTCTTCAATTTCATCAATATTTTCAGCATTTATAGTAGTTTGTTCTATAGCTTCAATATTTTTAATTGTATTTCTAGCGTTATTAAGTTCATCAATATTTTCAATATTTTTAAAATCAACATTAACCGATTTTGAGTCTGCATCATAACTATTTTTCACAAGCTCATAAATTGCCATTATGGGATTTTTAATTAGTTCGTTACCTAGCAGCCTTAGAATGTGTGCTTTAGGTTTAAAATATTTAGTATTCTTCATTTATAATTTGCCTTTTTATTTGTGATGCAATTTCTTTTGCCATTAATGGTGGCACGGCATTTCCAATCTGTCTAAATGCTGCTGTTCTACCACCTTCAAAATAGTAACTATCTGGAAAAGATTGTATTCGTGCTGCTTCTCTTACCGAAATAGATCTAACTTGTTTTGCATCAGGATAAATGTAGTGATGTCCATCTTTTGAAATATGAGCTACCATAGTATGAGAAATACCACTTGGATCAACTACTTTATATCTATCAGTAAATGATTTTTGGTTTTTATGTGTTTTAAGTTCTTCTGGAAGGTCTGGGTATTTTAATCTTTCTCTATTTTTTTGCCATTTGTTAATTGCAATTTTATAGATAGTAAGATCTCTTTCATTGTGTGGTCTTGCTATATGTTGTGTAACAAATGTTTCTTCTTTTCTAATCCCAGATTTTTTCAGATATTCATTAGCTTCGGAAGTATATTTAGCCATATGTACTTTATTCCCAGGTTTAATTTTTTTAAGATCAGATAGTATATCTTTTATTGAAAAATTTTGTTCTTGTTTCGTAAACTTTGGATATTCAAAATTTAGACCTTTTTGCCATCCTATTAGAATGATTCTTTTTCTACTTTGTAATACCCCAAAGTCTACAGAGTTTTGAATGGTGTAATCTAAATTATAACCAACTCTTTTAAAATATGCTTTCATATTTTTAAAATATTTGCCTTCTTCTGCTGTAATTAATCCCATTACATTTTCAAATACAAAAACTTTTGGGGTATATCTTTTTAGAAATTTAGCATATTCTTTATATAAATGATTTCTGGGATCATTTTTCATTTTATTTTTATCTCTTGCCCTTCCTACTAAGGAATAGGCCTGACATGGTGGACCTCCAATAATTAGATCAACCTCATTTCCTTCTAATATATTATCAATTTTATCAAATATGAATGAATTTTCTACGCCAATAGGTTTATTTATAATTGATCTTTCAATTTTAGAATCACTATATTTATTTAAAAATTCTTCTCTTTTTATTTTGTCAAGTAGATAGTCATTATAAACACTAAGATTGTTTTCTTTTTTTAATTTATGATAAATAAGTCTTGTTTCAAGCGTTTTACAAGCATTTTCATCTATTTCTACATGTACTACTGGTTCATATCCTTCTTCTAAGAAGCCTTCTGATAGTCCACCTGCACCTGAAAATAAATCAATATATTTTAGTTTACAATTATTAATATTGTTTTGTAATTTACTAAAATATGTCATTCTTATGATACCTTTTATCAACTTTAAGTAAGTGGATTATATTTAAAGTAAACTTAAAATTCCAAATAAATATAATAATTGAATATATTAATTGTACAGTTTATAGATAGAATTTCTACCACTTTCTGGAGCTAGTTTTGCATATCTTAATGTCATTTTTATATCACTATGGTTCATTAGTTTTTGAATAGTAAAGATAGGTGTGCCATTAATAGCTAGATGTGAGGCAAAAGTATGTCTTAGTGTATGAACTACTGTTTTGTTTTTTCTATCATCATAGTCAATTCCCTGATTAAATAATTCATTAAGTATTTTTAACATTTGTCTTTGAATAGAAGTTGGAGTCTCATAAAATATTTTATCATTAGGTTTTAACTCTTTTGACCATTCTTTAAGTAATAATGTTACTTCATCTGTTAAAAAACTTGTATATGAGATTCTTCCTTCCTGATCTTTTTTTAAGTCATGTATTGTAATTAATTGGTTACTAAAATCTATATCTTTTTTTGAGATATAAAGAATAGATGCTAGTCTTGCTCCAGTTGTTAAAGCAAGTTTAGAAAAAAGGAATAATCTTTTATTCTCTTCTAAATATGTATATAAACTATTTATTTCTTCTATTGTGAGATATCTATCTCTTTGATTTCTAACTGTATCCATTTCAATATATTTTTTATAATCGTTTTTTAAAAGTTCTTCTTTTAATGCAAAGCTCGTAATGGACTTTAAAATTGTTAGTATATTATGAATTGTTTTAGTGGATAAAGGCTTTCCTAGTGGGTTCTTCTTCTCTTTTAAAGTCTTCTGTAGTTTTCTTATATCTTCTTTTGAAATAAGCTCAAGATTTAGATTCTTAAAAAAAGGATGTAAGTGTTTATTATATGAGGCTAAATCACTTTGTTTACTTCTTCCTTCTTTTCTTATCTCAAAATATCTTTTTTTAATATCATCTAATAATATCTTTTTTGCTCTTTTATTTTTTGCAGCAGCAGGAGGTTCTTCTCCTAGTCTTATTTTTGTGATAATCTCATTTCTTTTTTGATTACAATAGTTTTCTCTTATTCCCTCTGAATATTTACCTATTTTTAATTCTTTAGTTTTTTTGTTTTCATCTTTATATCTGATATAATACGTTTTATCAGGTTTATCATTTGTTATAGAATCTCTATAAAGAATCCCTGCATATTTGGTTGTATGTCTTGCCATATTGTTTTAACTCTATTCAAAACGAGTAAGAATATTTTCTATTCTTCTCATTAACTCATCGTATGTAATTAAATCTACAACATTTGAATATTTGCGTTTAATAATTTCAAAATCCATGAATTGGTCCTCTGTAAAGTCTTGATCTCTACCTAAAATAACAATAGCTTTTGGATTAGTAATTTTAATAGATGTACTTTTAGGTAATAAATATGAATATTTTCTATTTAATTGTTTCTCTCCTTCAACACCCCATTTATTGAGGTGGAATAAATATTTTTCACTTTGAACAATCGCTCCCGAAAGTTCTCTATGAGGAGTGAAGTTCCCTCTATATTTTGCATGATTTAGAATAACTTTTTCGAATGGTTGTTTTATTTCTATAATATCAACATATCCATTTGTATCCATTAACATGAAGTCAAGGAATCTATTCCCAATTTTTGGAGCTTTTGAATAATAGTCTTTAATCGTTACATTTTCAAAAACCCGTATATATTTTGGATAAATTAAAAGTATGATTTCAAGTATTTGTTTCTGCCAATCTTTTTCTTTATATTTCCTTGTAGAATTTAACATATCTTTGAGACTTTCATAAATAAATTGATATTTATTTTTTTCATAATCTTTTAAAATATCTGTTGAAAGTTTTTGAGGGAATGACTGCTTTTTTTCAAGATAATTATTAAGTTTTATTTGTTCATCTGATGCCGTTTCGAAGTAATTTGTTAATATATTTGATACACGTGAATTTGTATAAAGGATTAATTCTCTATCCGTAGGAAATTCCTTAATAAGCTTTAAAAACTCTTCTGTGGGCAAAGAATACTCATTTTTTCCCCCAATTATAATTTGTTGGTTTAATCTCTTATCTATTTTTGAGAAAATTGATATACCTTTTGGTAATCGAAAAAGTTTTTCATTAAATTTTAAATTTTTATCTAATAAAAGATCATATTTTAAAAGAAGAATTTCTTTTTTAATTCTATAATATTCTTTTTCTCTAGTACCAAGTAAAAATATGTATTCATCTGATTCTGTTTTTTCAATTAAATTTTCTTTTGTAAAAAAGAAAGTACTACCAATTTTAATTTCTCTATTATCTTTAAAGCTATTATCAATCCATATTGTGTCACCATAAGGCGAATATATTAAGAACAATTGATTGTTATCTTCAAAAAATTTCATTTATAAATTCCTTTTAATTTATCACACCTATTTCACACCTATGAAAGTGTTTTATTGTATTATATTGGTAATATTGTAAAAAGTCAATTTTTATAAAATGCCTATAACCCCTTATTTAATGGTCATTTGTGGACTATTGTAATTATTGTGTTTTATTGTAAAAATTTAGGTACAAAGTTTCGGCCCCGGCGGTTGGGGGTTCGACTCCCTCCAGGCGTACCACCAAGAAGCCCGATTTAATCACTGTTTGCAGTGTTTAGGTCGGGCTTTTTTTATGTCTATTAAAAAGTTACCTCCTTTTTTCTAAGAGGAAATTTACTCTATTCTTACTTTGTCATTTATTTTCGCTCATTTTACTTTCTTTCCCAGCTTTGCTTTTCCTTTTTTTGATGACTATTAACTCTTCATTATATAAATCCATTCTAATTATTTAATTAAAACTTCTTTTTTAAACTAAATATTAAAATTTAAGGTTTTATTAAGTTTTATGATAGATTTTTGTTATTTGTGACCTTTATACTTATCTTAAGTTTTAAATTACAAACGAAAGAAGATACAAAAATAGTCGGTCACACAGACCTAATAATACACAAAGTTAAATTTGTTTTATTTAAAAAAAGGAAAAATCATGAGAATGTTAAAAATAGTTTCATCTATGGCCTTAGCAGCAGTAATCGGTACAGGAGTGACAATACTTGCACCAACTGAGGCTAATAGTGCGGTATTAGAATTAAAAACTTTTAGTCAAGGTAATTTAGGAACAGTATATGTAAACCCTTACGATGTATCTCCATTAACAGCGGTTATTAATAGAGGTGGAAAATATATTGAGGATGTCCATGTTCGTGTCATTGCTAAAAAAGGTGGAGTTGATGTTAAATATGATGTGTCTCGTGGAGCATTATTAAACCATGATGGTGTACCTGTATTTGGTTTATATGCTAATTATACAAATAAAGTAGAAGTTACTTATTCACATAAAGGTAAAAAACAAAAAGAGATTTATAAAATTCAAACAGCTCCAATTGCAGGAATAGTAAGAGATGGTAGATTTGGTAATTTCCCTGATCGTAAAGTAAAAAAAGTAGCAAAAGGTTTTGAAGATCGTTTATATTTTATAAATCATACTGTTGAGTCATCTCATCGTCCTCTTCAATGGCTAGGTGGTTCAGGTGCTGCTCAATGGAATGACTATACAGAAAACTTTATTGTTGATACAACAGGTGCAATACGTTGGTACTTAGATTATAAACATTTTTATGATCGTTCTGAAAGAAATATTGACAAAGGCGGTATGGTTATGGGTGTTCACCAAGTAGCCAATGGTGATATAGTTTTTGCACAAGCACAGAAATACTTCCGTTATGATTTAATGGGTAAAAAAGTATTTGAAAGAAAGTTACCATTTGGTTATGTAGACGCTAGTCATGAAACAATTACAATGGATAACGGCCATGTACTTTTAAGAGTAGCTAAATATCACTATACCCTTCCTAACGGAAAAATAGTAAATACAGTTCGTGATCATATAATCGAAGTAGATGAAACTGGTAAAGTTGTTGATGAATGGGCACTTCCTCAAATTTTAGGTAAAAACCAATTCCGAAAAGATTTAATTATGGCTCTTGATGCACGTGCTGTATGTCTAAATGTAGATATGAATGCGCACAAAATTGAAGTTAATGATGAACTTCCTTACGGGGATGTAACTTCAACTGGTGCTGGACGTAACTGGGCACATGTTAATAGTATGGAATATGACAAACAAGATGACTCAATTATTCTTTCTTTACGTCACCAAGGTATTGTAAAAATTGGTCGTGATCATAAAGTTAAATGGATATTAGCTAGCCCACAAGGTTGGACTAAAGATTTACAAGCAAAAGTGCTTAAACCAGTTGATTCAAAAGGTAAAAAAATTATTTGTGAAGATGATGGTTCTACTTGCCCAGGTTACGTAGATGACAAAGGTGGCTTTGATTGGTCTTGGACTCAACATACTGCATGGTTAAGTAAACGTGGTGATAACACAGGTAGCTTAAAAACACTAAGTGTATTTGATAATGGTGATGGACGTGGAATGGAACAACCTGCAATGAAAAAAGATAAATATTCTCGTGCAGTTGAATATGTAATTGATGAAAAAACTATGACAGTTAAACAAACATGGGAATTTGGTAAAGATAGAGGATTTGATTGGTACAGTGCAGTAACGAGTAATGTTGAATACGATACAAAATCAAAAACATATCATACAACTAGTGCGAATGTAAACTTATTAACACCTAATGCAACAAAAGCAGTTGTACTTGAAGTTGATCCAAAAAACAATGAAATTAAGTTTGAGATGGATGTTACAACTCTTGATAAAGCAGGTATTACATATAGAACTTTAGTTATCGACCCAGATGTATTCAAATATTAATAAAAAATAAATTTTAAGAGGTGCTTTTGCACCTCAATATATAAAGAGGAAAAACAATGTTATTAAAAAAAACAATAGGCGCACTTCTAATAAGTGCTGTGGCAATGCTTGGAACAGATTTTAAAGAGGGAGTAAATTATAAAACACTAGAGACTGCAATAGATGCAGGTAAAAACTCAGTAGTAAAAGTGTTTAGTTTTACTTGTCCTTTTTGTTATAAATATGATAAAGCAGTTACAGAAAAAGTTATTAAAGCAATACCAAATGTTAACTTTGAAGTATGGCATTTAAAAACAAAAGGTACTTATGGGCAACAAGGTTCTAATCTTATGGCTGTTGCGCGTGCAAGAGACTTAGTATCAGGTAAAGGAATCTTTGATAAAACTGCTTACCTTAAAAAAATGAAATTTGCTTATTATAAAGCATACCATAACAAAAAAATGAGATGGGATGGTGGAGAAGATGCCTTTTATAAAAAAGGTTTTGAAATTCTTAAAACAGATAAAGTAAGTTTTGAAAAAGAATTAGCAAGTCCTGCGGTTCAAAAACTACTTAAAAGATGGGATGCAGCATATCCTATTGCAAAAGTTCAGGGTATTCCTGGTTTTGTAGTAAATGGTAAATACTTACTAATGACTCAAAAGATCAAATCAAGAGATTATATGATTGATCTTATTAATCACTTGATGGCGAAGTAAGAAGTCTATTATGTTAGGTTTAATTAAAACTTACTGGGAAGATTTAAAATCTTCCCCTGTACAAACTATAGCTTCTTGGCAAGATGCAAGATTTTTATGGTTGGTAATGTCAGCAGCAGCTATGTTCTTAATTACAGTTGCACACAGTCTTTTTCAAAACTATGTATTTATGGCTCCTTGTGAGCAATGTGTATATATTAGATTTGCCTTCTTTTGTATGGTATTTGGTGGACTTATTGCAGCTATAGGACCAAAACAATTAATACTTAAAATTGTGGGATATATGTTAGCTTTTTGGGGAGTTATTCAAGGAATAATGTACTCAATAAAATTAAACACTATTCATCATGCAGCACATGGAGATGATCCATTTGGTGTGCAAGGATGTTCAGCCGAACCTAGTTTTCCATTAGGTTTGCCCTTAGATAAATGGTTCCCCGATTGGTTTAATCCAACAGGTGATTGTGGTTTTGATAATCCAATTCCACCAGAAGGTATAGAACTTAGTGCTTTACAACAATGGTTTATAGACTTTTATGCTGATGGTTGGTATTTAATTCCATCTCAACATTTAGTGAATATGGCGCAAGCTTGTCTTTTTGCTTTTATTGTTTGTTTTATTTTACTTAGTGCAATGTTTATCTCTTGGATTATTAGAGATTATGTAAGAAAAGATAATAAAAGTTAAATGGTCTAAAACAAGAGGATTAAAAATGAAACAATTACTAATAGGCTTTGTAGCTTTAATAGCAATATTATTTGGGATATTTAATATAGTTTCTACGGAAGAAGAACCAATAAGAATACATAATGAACAACTTTCAAAAACATTTATTTCCCAAAAAGTACCAATAATAGATATAAGAACAAAAGATGAATGGAAAAGAACGGGAATAGTTGAGGATAGCATTCTAATGACTTTTTATGAACCAGATGGAAGGTTTAATGAAGAGAGTTTTCTAAGAAATTTAAACTCAAAGTTTGATAAAAAAAGTGAATTTGCAATTTTATGTAGATCAGGAAATAGATCAAATAGAGTGACAAGATTTCTTGTTTCAAAAGGTTATCAAAATGTAATTAATCTTGCTGGTGGTATTAAGCAAGGTATCAAAAATGGTGTTCAGTTTAAACATCTTTAATTTTTTTTAAAAAAGTAAAAACTTGGTCTTTTTCATAAATACTTGATAAGGGTCTTAAACGCATGAAAATAAAACTTCAAAGGATATTTTATGAAATTAACAAAATTAAGCCTATTAGCAATAATGGCTTTAAGTTCATCATCTTATGCAGCAGATACATTAGCAGAAGCATTTAAAGATGGAAAAGTAAATGGCTCAATTAAGGCAATGTATTGGGATAGAGAAATTCCTGCAGGTGAAGCAAGTCTTTTAACAATGGGTCTAAGATTAGGATATGAAACTGCAAGCTTAAACGGACTTGTATTTAGAGCAGAAGCTCAATCATCTTCTTCTCCTTTTGCCGATGATGAAGCAAAAACAGTATTTGGGAAAACGGCATTTGGTGGCGATATGTATGGACCAGGAGCAGTTTTATCAGAAGCTAATCTTTCTTATACTCTGTATAATACAAACTTAAGAGTAGGTAGAATGTACTTAGATACTCCAGTAGTTGCATCAAGTGGAAATAGAATGATTAAACAATCTTTTGAGGCTGCAACAATAGTAAATAAAGATTTAGAAAATACTATTTTAACAGCTGCTTATGTACAAAAGTTCCAAGATAGAACTGATGGTGCAGGAAATATCCCAGATTTTAATAAGTTTAATGATGATGGGGCTTATGCTTTATCTATAGAAACAAAAATAGCTGAGGGGCTTGATTTAACTTTAGCTTATTTAGATAATGTTGATGTAACAGAAGTTATCTTTGCACAAGTTAATTATGACATGGGTATGTTTGATGTTGGAGCACAGTATTATTACAGTGAAGATGAAGGTCAAGATGATACAAATTTAATTACATTTAAAGCTGGAGTAAAAGTTGGTGATGCATATTTTCATGGAGCTTATTCAAAAGTAGATGATGATGGAAAAGTGCAGTTTGGTTTAGGAGGAGGAGCAGATAGAGCATATGCTGGTTCTTTAATTTATTCTCCTAATTATGATGCAAATACAGAAACTTATCAAGTTGGAGCAGCTTATGATATTTCTGATAATGCTTTTGTAAAAGCTATGTATACACAAACAGATGATGATATTAATGAATATTCTTATGTAAGTTTTTTAGGTAGATATGCCTTTAGTGGTTCATTAAAAGGATTAAGCGCAGTAGTTCTACTAGAAAATGAAGGAAAAGATGGTGATAAAAAAGATTGGAGATTTAACCTTTCTTACGACTTCTAAATCTTAAATAATGAAAGAGTCAATATAATGATTCTTTCATTTCTAATAATAAAATATAGAATTAGTTAAATGATATAATGTTAAATAACTAAGAGAATTAATTTTTGGATTTTTATAAAGGATTAATATTAGAAAATTCATTTCAAAATTAGAAAACTACAAAGTTTACCATATTATGATATTAGTGATTGTCTTATTTTCTATGATAATGATACACAATTTTTATTTTATTCAAAGCAAATTGGAAGTCCTTTCAGAATTAAATAGAAAAGCAATATCTAAAGATATAGATTATACTATTCATTCGTGGATAGAGCAAAGAATAAACAATGTAGAAAGCAATGAAGGCTATTTATCTATAAAAGCTTTAGAAGGTGACCATGATTTAATAAAAAAATATCTCAATACTTTCTTAAATAATCGTTTGTTTTTTGATACAGTGCAAGTGTATGTGTATGACTACTATTTCTATGCAAATACAAAACTTCAATACGATTTTAGAAAAGGACTTAATCAAAAAGATTTTATAGAAAATAAAATGGTTATAAAAAGACCATGGCTTGTAAATACAAAGAAAACAAAAACAACAACAATGACCATTGTAGAAGAACATGGAACTTTGCTTGAAAAAACAATTAATATCTGTACTCCAGTTATCAGAAATAACGATGTCAAAGCTATATTATGTGGAATCATTAAAGTCAACGAAATATTAGAAAAAGTCAAAAAACTACATTTTCCTAAAAATGCATATTATTTTATTAGCGATAAAAAAGGAAATGTTTTAACAAAAATAAGTGAGAAGAAAAGAAAGGCGATAAAAGAAATATTTAGCAAAAATATACTTGACATGAATTCCCTTGATTATCAAGAGAGTTTACTAAATAAAGATATTCTTACAATTAGAAAATTTAATCATTTTGATTGGTATATTGGTGTTGCTATAGACAACAGTGTTATCAATAGTAAAATTTTACATAAATTTACGACTAATAGTATAATTCTTTTTCTTTTATTCTTTATTTTGATTATTATAATTAATAGTTCCCATGAATTTTTGCGAAGAAGAGTAGAAAAACAAAAAGAAGAGTATGAATATATATTAGCTCATCGTTCAAGAATGAGTGAAATAGGCGAACTTATTTCAGGAATAAATCATCAATTATATCAACCAATTAATTCTTTGAGTTTGCTATTAAGTAATACTCTTTTCCTTCAAAAACATAAAAAGCTTGATGAAGAAACTTTAAATGAAAATTTAATTATGTGCCAAAAAGCAACAAAATTAATGTCAAATACAATTAAAATATTTAGAAATTTTTATAGATGTAATGAGTCAGTTACAGAATTTTCTCTAGAAGAAGCTATAAATACTGTTTTACAAGTTATGCATATAGACTTAGTAAGAAATAATATCTTAATAGAAATGGATTATTCAAGTAAAGAAAATATAATTACTTCTGTAGAGAACTTCTTGCAGCAGATTTTATTAGTCCTTATTCAAAATGCAAAAGAAGCCTTACTATTAAGTGATAATTTTGATAAAAGGATATTGATAAAAGTTAATGTTGAAGATAAGTATACATATATTGATGTTATTGATAAAGCAGATGGAATATCAGCAGAAGTTATGCCTACTTTATTTAAAAATATGAAAAGTTCAAAGAAAAATCTAGGAAGTGGAATTGGTCTTTATTTTGCCAAAAAATTAGCAAAAGAGAAACTAGGAGGCGATTTGATTCTTCAAAAATCTTCTTCACCGACAACATTTAGATTGTCCTTTTTAAACAAACTACAAACTAAGGAGCCCTTATGCATAGTCAAACCTTAAATCTATTAGAAAATATATCAGTATTAGTAGTTGAAGATGATGAATTAGCAAGAACGGCTATAAAACAAGGTTTAAAAGCATATTGTAGATCATTTTTTGTAGCAAAAGATGGACTAGAAGGCTTAGAGGTATTTAAAAAGTATCCAATTGATATTATCATCACAGATATACACATGCCAAATTTAAATGGATTTGAGATGATAAAAGAGATTTTAAAACTTAAACCTGGACAACTTTTTATAGTAATGACTTCATATGATACAGACAAAAATATTTTGAGTAGTATAAATGAAGGTGCTTGCAGTTTCCTTCGTAAACCACTTGATATAGAGGATTTGCAAACAGCTTTATTATTAAATTCTGGAAATATTAAATATAAAAAACTTCAATTAACAGATGAAGTCTTAATTGACTACCAAACAGAAATGATTTATAAAGACGGTGAAGTTGTTTATCTTTCTCATAAGAGTAATAAGATATTCTGGATGTTGTCTTTTAATGTGAATAAATTAGTTTCTTATGAATTATTTGAAGATTTTGTTTATGAAGGAGAGGTTATTAACCATAGTACTTTACATAATGCAATTCTTAGAATAAAAAAACAATTTAAGTCTTTAAATATAGAAAACATACCAAATTCAGGATATATATTAAGAAAATAATATCTTGAATCCTCTATTTTAACCCTTTATATATTATAATATCGCTCATTATGCTATAAGTATTTAATCAAGAAAAGGAATAAAATGAATCATGATATATTAATATTATACGCTTTTGTATCCTTCTTTTATATAATAAGTCCCGGACCAGCTGTCTTTTTAGCTTTAACAAATGGACTTGTACATAATATGAAAATAGTTGCAGTTTCATCTTTTGCAAATATACTAGGTTTATTTTTATTATCTGCAATTTCAATTTCTGGACTAGGTGTGATTTTAACTACCTCGGCAACTTTATTTATGATAGTTAAAATCATAGGAGCTGTTTATTTAATATATCTTGGAATAAAGCAATTTAGAAATGCTTCTTCTTTTAAATTAGAAAATGAAACTTCTATTAAAGAAAAAAGTTATAAGACTGCTTTTTATGAATCTTTCTTTTTAGCAGTAACAAATCCAAAACCAATAATATTTTTTATTGCCCTGTTCCCTCAGTTTTTAAATCTAAAGAGTTCAATTGTTCCTCAATTTTTCATAATGACGGGAATATTTATGTTCTTTTCTTTTATAAGTCTATTTATATATGGATTTATAGCAAGGGCTGCAAAAGGATGGTTGAAAAATAAAAATACAATGATTTGGTTTCATAGAATAACTGGTGGAATGTTTATAGGCCTTGGTTTGACTTTAACACAACTACGAAATACACAAAATTAATTTTTAAGTTTAATGTAAGTAAAAACAATAACTATAAGTAGACAAAAAGACAATTTTCCCAATATTAAGCCCTTAAATGATGAAGAAAATACACAAACTCCATAAAATTCAAAATTTAAGCAGAATGAAAGAATAAACCCTTGACAAGGGGGGAGAAATCTATTATAATTCCCGTCCAAAAACAGACGAACGACATCAAACGAGAGTTAGATGGAGAGAGTGTGAGAATGGAAGTTCT
>JAQYVX010000028.1 GCA_030145305.1 Halarcobacter sp.
GTTAATGTTAAATTGATTTTATCTAAAGAAAAATGGGAGATGACATCTACTCAAAGTGATTATCTATATAGAATAGTTCAAGAGTCACTTAGCAATAGTTTAAAACATGGAAATGCAAAAAACATACAAATATCTATTCAGTTTTTAAAAGATAAAATTTATTCTCAAATAAAAGATGATGGTAATGGATGTGTAAGTTATAAAGATTCTATTGGTTTAAAGGGGATTAGAGAAAGAGTTGAAGAGCTAAGGGGAACCTTGGATATAATTACTTCAAAAGAATTAGGGTTTGAAATAAATATAACAGTGCCTAAATATAAAGAAACTATTGAATTGGGGGAAGTATAATTTTGATAAATTTATTAATTGTTGATGATGAGAAATTAATAAGAGAGGGGCTGAAAATATTACTTTCTGTTAATAAGGATATTAATGTGGTAGGGCTTTGTAGTCATGGATTGGAAGCGGTACAAAAATGTAAAGAATGTGATGTAGATGTTGTTCTTATGGATATTAGAATGGAGAAATGTGATGGGGTATTAGGTACAAAATATATAAAAGCTTTAAATAAGGATATAAAGGTTATAATCCTAACTACTTTTAAAGATGATGAGTACATAAAAAGTGCATTAACTTATGGAGCCAGCGGGTATATATTAAAAGATAGTTCTAGCGAAAAAATTTATGAAACAATAAGAAGTGCATATGTTGGAAATGTGGTTGTAGATAATGAAATTGCTGATATAGTTTTTAATGATAATACATTAAAGGATTCGGGACAAAAGGCAATAAAAGAATTTAATTTAACCAATAAAGAATTAGATATAATAAGATTGATTGCTGAAGGATTGAGCAATAAAGAAATTGGAGAAAAACTGTATCTAACTGAAGGTACTATTAAGAATAATATTAGTAAAATTCTATCAAAACTTTTTTTAAGAGATAGGACTCAAATTGCAATTTTTGCCTACAAAAATAATTTAATGAATGATTAAACCATAGAATGACCTAAGTAATGACTTAGGTCATTCTTTTTTATGAGAGTAATTACTTTAAGCAATTATTTTTCCTGTTGATAGCCTCTATAATAAAGATGTGCTTACGAATTAGAAAAAAATCAGATAATTTCAAGGAGGATTATATGTATAATATTGAAATAAAAAATGTAACTAAAAGATATAATGATAAGCTTGCAGTTGATAATTTATCTATAAATATTAATGAAGGAGAACTTTTCGGATTATTAGGTCCCAACGGAGCAGGTAAGTCAACTCTTATCTCAATGCTTTGTGGACTTATATCTTTTGATAGAGGAGATATTCTTGTTGGAGGAAATTCAATCAAAAAAGATCCTATAAAAGTTAAAAAGCTTATAGGATATGTACCGCAAGAGATTTCACTCTTTCAAGGGCTTTCAATTATTGATAATCTTCAGTATTTTGGTAGAATGTGCGGTTTGAAAGGAAGAAAACTAAAAGAAAAAATAAACGAAACTTTAGAGCTGATAGAGCTTTCAGGTAGGAAAAAAGATAAGGTGAATAAATTGTCTGGAGGGATGAAAAGAAGATTAAACATAGGATGTGCAATACTTCATGAGCCAAAGATTTTAATTATGGATGAGCCTACTGTAGGAATAGATCCTCAATCCAGAAATCATATATTAGAATTTGTAAAAAGAATTAATAAAGTAAAAAAAACAACAATTATTTATACATCACATTATATGGAGGAAATAGAAGCTCTTTGTGATAACCTGGTAATTATGGACATGGGAAAAGAATTAGTTAAAGGAAGTAAAAAGGAAATTTTAAGAACATTTATTGATGAGGCAACTTTAGATATTTTAATTCCAAATGTAAAAGAGGAAATTCAGATTCCTTTGGGAGAATTAGAGGGAGTAAAAAGAGTTTCTATAAAGGATGAAACAGTTAAAATGCTTGTTAAAAGTAATGAATATAAGATAGAAGATATTTTCAAGGTTATAAGCGGTAATGAAAGTAGTGTAAAGAATTTGAATATAGAATCACCAAATTTGGAAACAGTGTTTCTAAGAATAACAGGGAAAAATCTAAGAGATTAGGAGGACGATATGAAAATCATTAATATATTTATTAAGAATATAAAGACTTTTAGAGCCAATATACTACCCAATTTACTAGTATTAATTATTTTTCCATTAATTTTGGGGCTTTTTTATGGAATGTTGTATGATAAAATGATTAATCCTCAATATGATTATTTTATAGTGAATAACATTGATTCAGTAAGAGAACTTTCTTCAAAATCAATAATGCTTACATCGGCTTATACTGCTTTGAGTCTTTTTATTGCCATAAATTTTTCTTCTTATTTTTTAAGAGAAAGAGATAATCACGTAGTTAGAAGATTAGACGCAGTAAATTTATCAAAAGAAACAATTTATTTGGGAGAAGTTCTATCAAGTTTTTTAATCTCATTATTCATGATTAGTCTTTATTATTTTATTGCATATTATTTAATTCTAAAAATTGAGATAAATTTAATTAATCTTTTTATAGCAATAATCTTAAATAGTATTTTCATTTGTTCTTTCAATGGTCTTATTATTGGTATATTTAGAACTGAGAGAGGTGTTAAGACAGTAATAATGCCAATTGTATTCTTAATGATGTTTTTAGGGGGAAGTTTTTTCCCTATTGATAGCATAAAGAATGCAGCAAAATTTGCAAAATTAACACCTAACTATAATATGCAAAAGATTTATAGTAGTATTTTAGCAGGAAATACTTTTGATAGTTTTTCACTTATTGCTTTTAAAATGTTAGTTATTTCA
>JAQYVX010000029.1 GCA_030145305.1 Halarcobacter sp.
AGGATTTATTTAAGTACCTATTCAGTCTTAAAACGACGTCATTGTCATTTACAAACTGAACGAATCTTCCAAGGCCAAGTTCGCCCTTTCATCCATCTAGAACACTCCTGAATGTTCTAACCCGGTAACAAACACGTTTCTTATCTCATTCTCTATCAGTATCTCTAGGTCATTTTCGCTGCAATTTCCCAGCTCTTTGTATTCAGATTTAATCACATCATAGATTTCCCCGAACTTGCCTATCACAGGGTCGCTCATCACGTCTTCCGACGACATGTTCATCACTAGTCTTCCCAAATCAGGTTCATTTCATCCGCCCTTTACATCGGGAAGAATAGTTACCTCCCTGATAATGGTCACGGGATATATTAATCCCCCACAATTGGTAGATCAGCGTTTGATCCAATAAATTAGTGAGGGAACATTAAATTTTCTGTTCACCACTAAAGGCAATGGCACGAACGATTCTATTATATAGGAATCGAATATGTCACCAAATGAACTTCTGTTTTATATATTATACCCATTTAAATGCACATACACTTATTTTTCTAGCATTTCCACATGGGAATGGATTTTCTTTTTTTGTTCGCTTGTAGCGGGCAACCACTCCTATCATCGAGCCATGAAAAGTAAATAACCCTTCTTCCATTTTAGTCAGTTTTTTATCATTTACTTTTCACCTTCGCCCTCTTAATTCTATCTATGTCTAAAACAGTAGTTTCAATTTTTTTGACTTTGAAGAAAGTCATGCTAAGTGTGAATCTAAGCACTTGATCCGCCGCAATACACATCCAATTGGACTACTCGGTACTAAATGAGGCCACTGAAAAACTAAAAAATAATTTTTAAAAAATTTATGATAAATGCAAAAAGGTATTTTGTACTTACTGTCGAATAATACATATAGAAGACTAATATGTATAACGAAAGGATTTTTTTATGATTAAACCTCAACTAGAACTATCGATTAGCAACCATTTGGAGCTATATGAAATTTTAATAGATAAGGATAATGTTTTAAGAAAAATAAATGAATTAGTCGATTTTTCATTTATTTACAGCGAATTATTAAAAAACTACAGTCTTACTGAAGGACGTGGCGCAAAAGATCCTATTTTAATGTTTAAGTATTTACTATTAAAAACTATGTATAAGCTTTCTGATGTAGATGTTGTAAAAAGATTTTTAACAGACATGTCTTTTAAGTATTTTCTAAACCTAGCACCAGAAGAAACTAATCTAATAGATCCAAGTTCATTAACTAAATTTAGAAAACTACGATTAAAAAATATGGACATATTAGATATGTTAATTGGAAAAACCGTTGAAATAGCATTGGAAAAAGGAGTTTTGTTAAGCAAAACATTAATCGTTGATGCAACTCATACAAAATCTAGATACAACAAAAAATCTGCACAAGAAGCACTTTTAGAGCGTGCAAAGTTACTAAGAAAAGAAGTTTATTCAATAAATGAAACTACAAAGAAAAATTTCCCAAGAAGGTTACAACAGGAGAAATCAAAGATATCATCACTTACTGCCAAAAAGTATCCAAAGTTGTAGAAACTGAAGTTGAATTATCTGTATTCCAAAAAGTTCAAGAGAGATTTAATTACCTAAACGAAGCAATTGAAGATGATATAGAACAATTACAATTATCAAAAGATGCTGATGCTAAAATCGGTCATAAAACTAGTGATACTGCATTTTTTGGATATAAATCTCACTTAGGAATGAGTGAAGAAAGAATAATTACAGCAGCTGTTATTACAACAGGAGAAAAAGGTGATGGTCAATATTTAAAATCCTTGATAGAAAAAAGTAAATTATCAGGAATGAAAGTAGAAGAAATATTAGGAGATACAGCATATTCAGGAAAAGAAAATATAGAATATACAAAAAAGGGAAAAATCAAACTGATATCAAAGTTAAATCCAACTATATCTCAGGGAATAAGAAAAAAAGAAGATGAATTTGACTTTAATAAAGATGCTGGAATGTATATTTGTCCAGCCGGTCATATAGCAAAAAAGAAATATAATAGAGTTTCTACAAAATTCAAAAATAATGCTACCACAGTATATTTCTTTGATGTAGAAAAATGCAAAAGGTGTCAGTTAAAAGAAGGTTGTTATGCTGATGGAGCTAAGACAAAATCATATTCAGTTATAATAAAAGCGGATCTTTATAAAGAACAAATGACATTTGAGAAAACAGAGTTTTTTAAAACTCGATATAAAGAACGTTATAAAATAGAGGCTAAAAACAGTGAAATAAAACACAGCTATGGCTATGATGTATCACTATCGTCAGGCCTAATTAGTATGGAAATACAAGGGGCGCTAACAATTTTCACAACAAATATGAAAAGAATAATTAATTTAATGGGGAAATAACTCTCATTTTTTAATTAAAATTCGTATCTTTTTTTTAAGACTCAAAAAAATAATCAAAAAAATAATGTTTTATTTTTTAATTTTTTGAATTATATAGATGGATCCTAAAATCAGGTGTTTTTTCAGTGGCCTCTACTAAATTACCGAGATTCCTAAGTAATTCCATCTATTGATAGAAAATTTAGTAGACTAACCCCGCAGCCCTGCGGTTGCATATTAAATTAAGCTAATATTAGCTTATCTTGATTTAAAATATTAATTGCTGCATTATAGTCACGATCCAGTATCGTACCACAATTGTCACAATTATAAGTTCTGTCATATATATGAATATCAGTTTTTATATTATCGCAAGAACTGCAGGTCTTAGAAGATGGGAACCATC
>JAQYVX010000030.1 GCA_030145305.1 Halarcobacter sp.
ATAAATATAACAAAAATCAAAAAAGGAGGGAGAAAGTGGACGATATTGACATTTATCTCATTTAGAAGACTTACTGTAGAGGTGCGGTAAGTCTTTTAAATTTTTTGAGAGTGAATAAATTTTTCCGAAATGGATATAATTAATATTATTGGGATTAATTAATATAATATTAATTATGAGTGATTAAATTTAGGAGGGTGAACCATATGGGATCATTAAAAGGGACAAAGACTGCGGAAAACTTACTAAAAGCATTTGCAGGAGAGTCACAAGCGAGAAATAGATATACATACTATGCTTCACAAGCAAAAAAAGAAGGATATATTCAAATTTCAAAAATATTTGCTGAAACTGCTGATAATGAAAAAGAGCATGCAAAAAGATTTTTTAAGTTTCTTATAGAAGATTTTCAAGGTGAAACTATTGATATAAATGCGACTTACCCAGTAGCACTCGGTTGTACAACAGATAATTTATTAGCAGCAGCTAATGGTGAGAATGAAGAGTGGACTGATTTATATCCAACTTTTGCAAATATAGCGGAAGAAGAAGGTTTTATACAAGTTGCTACAGCATTTAGATTGATTGCTGAAGTTGAAAAACATCATGAAGCTAGATATAGAAAACTACTATCTAACATAGAACACAATAAAGTATTTGAAAAGGAAACTGAAGTTGAGTGGATTTGTGGCAACTGTGGATATATTCATAAAGGAAAAAAAGCTCTTGAAACTTGTCCTACGTGTGTTCATCCAAAGGGTCACTTTGAGCTACTTTGTGATAATTTCTAAAAACATAATAAACAACATATACCTAAAAAACACTGACTTTGGTTGGTGTTTTTTACACATTTTACACAAATTCAACGTTAAAAAAATATTAATAAGATTGGTGTTATTATATATAAAAATAATCAATAAATAAAAAAAAATAAAAAATATTGTTGACAGTCGTTTTATTATAGTGTAAATTAATAATCAATTAAATAAAGCAACACTTAAAAAAACTTTGAAGAGAAAAAGTAATGATTTCCAAATTTCTAAGAGAGTACCCGAATGGTGAGAAGGGGCAAAGGAAGATTTCATGAACACATCTCTGAGTTGGGCACCGAATCCACCATTAGGTGGTAGTAGGCTGTTTCCGGGAGCACCCGTTATAGTGCTATAGTATGAAAATTTTAAATAATGGAGTACTTATTGAGGTTTATATCGTAAGGTATAGACGAACTGAGGTGGAACCACGTGATTATATCCCGTCCTCTAGCATACGCTAGAGTACGGGATTTTTTTATTTCCAAAATTTTGTTGGCCGACATAAATTTGAAAAAAAATGGAATGAAACAAATTTTTAAAATTAAATTAAACTAAACAGAGGAATTTTAACTTAAGAGGAGAGAATATAATGAAAAAGTATATGGGAATTACACTTGCAGTGTTATTAATGGTACTAGTGGTATTATCTACAGGTTGTGAAAAGTCACAAGCAAGTGGAGCTAGTGCGGCAGATGAGAATAAAGTAATGATAGTGGGACTTGATGATACATTTGTTCCGATGGGTTATAGAGATGAAGCAGGAAATGTAGTTGGTTTTGATGTTGATTTAGCAAATGAAGTAGGAAATAGAATTGGTATGGAAGTTAAGTTTCAACCAATTGACTGGGCTATGAAAGAGACGGAACTTGATTCAGGAAATATAGATATGATTTGGAATGGATACACAATAACAAAAGCTAGACAGGAAAAAGTTACATTCTCTAATCCGTATTTAAAAAACAGTCAAATTATAATAACACTAGCGGGAGCTGATATAAAAGTTAAACAAGATTTATCAGATTCTGTAGTAGCGACACAAGCTGGTTCTAGTTCACTTGAAGCTATAAATAAAGAACCTGAGCTACTTATGAGCTTTAAAGATGGTGATGTAATTTTATTTGACACATACAATGAAGCTTTTATGGATCTTGAAGCAGGCAGAGTAGATGCGATAGTTGCTGATGGAGTAATGTCTAGATATTTAATATCAAAAAGAGGAGAGGACAAATACTTCATACTAACTGAAAACTTCGGTGATGAAGAATATGGAGTTGGTTTTAGAAAGAATGATGAAGAGTTTTATCCTTTAGTAAATGAAGCACTTGAAGCAATGAAAGAAGACGGAACTTATAAAGAAATCACAACAAAGTGGTTTGGAGAAAAACTAACATACTAAGGAGATTATCATGTTTGAATATTTTTATTTAGTTTTACCATCACTACTTGAAGGCTTAAAGTTGACACTTTTAATATTTATAGTTTCTCTAATGTTATCTATTCCGCTCGGAGTTGCTATATCACTACTAAGAACTTCAGAAAAAAAAGCATTTAAAAATATTTCAAAAGGATATATTTTGCTTATGAGAGGAACTCCATTACTACTTCAAATTATAGTTGTTTTCTATGGACTACCTCTTGTAGGAATAGTATTTAATAGGTTTACAGCTGTAATAGTAGCTTTTACATTTAACTATGGAGCGTATTTTGCTGAAATATTTAGATCTGGCATAGAGTCTATAGATATAGGTCAGATTGAAGCTTCAAAAGTTCTTGGTTTAGATAAGAAAACAGCATTTTTTAAGATTATACTACCTCAGGTAATAAAAAATGTGCTACCTTCAATATCCAATGAGGTAATCACGCTAATAAAAGATACTGCTTTAGTATATGCGGTTGGTATGAGCGAATTGCTTAGGTTTGCAAAGATTGCATCAAATAGGGATGCAACCCTTTTACCACTACTATT
>JAQYVX010000031.1 GCA_030145305.1 Halarcobacter sp.
ATGATGGTTATGAGGATGAGGTAGTAGAGAAGTTCATTAATCATTCTAAAGGAATTACATACACTAATACAAAAAACCGTTCAATGGTGTCAAAGATGAATAAAGCTTGTGAAATTCTTGAGTACCATGAAGAGTTATTTGAGAATGGATCCATTTACAAAACAGATATGAGCAGAAAAGCTAATGAATACACAATGGGAAGTTACAAGACTGGATTTGTATATCCGAGTGAAGAGATGCATGAAGACTTGCTCGTTTTGTAAGAAAATATAATATTTACGAAAACTAGAACACCCCATGGAATATGTGAAATCATTCTACGGGGTATTTTTATGTATATCAGAATGGTATGTTATCGTCGCTATTTTTATCTGGAACAAATGAATCTAGAAAAGGATTTTCCGTAGATTCTTCCCAGCTATTTAAATAGCCGAGTTTAAAAAATTCAGTTTGGCTGCCACAAGTTTCGCAAAATCGAGCATTTCCAACATTATTATGATAGCAGGTATGTTGGTCTTCGCAAGTATTAAAAAGTGGAGCACCACAAATTTTACAATAATTTGCTTCTTCTGAAAAATCCTCATTTGAGCATTTGGGACATTTGATTACTCTGAAATTTGCATCTACTTCATGTTCATTTTCATATAACATAATTACACCTCATTTCTGTCGCAAGAGTAAATCCATAATGCGATATATATTTTAGTATCCTACCGTTATTTTTGTTAATGATATCTTCAGCAAATTTATCAGAAATAAATATCACGAATGTATCATCATCTCTTATTACTTTTGTATGTTCAAGGGCTGAAAAAAGTTCCGGATTCCCATTGTGATTTTGCATTTTAGCTATTATGTAATTCCAATGTTCATATTCTATGTAGTCTTCATAAATCCCATTACTATAACTAAGCAAATCAGGAATTTCAATTTCTTTTATGTTATCTATTACTTTGTGATATCCAAAACTGGATAAACTTCCACACTTTGGGCAGTACTTATCGCCACCGGATAATAGCGAATTTTCATTTAGACAATAATTCATTGTCGGAGAACCACAAATTTTACAATATGAAGAACCTCTTGAAAAATGGTGGTTTTTACATATTGGGCAATAGGTTACGTGGTTTAAATTATCGGTGTCAACTGTGTGGTAATGTTGACCTTGCATTAGTTCTAGGCTCGTAATTAAAGTGTTAGGGTCAACAGTTTGAATGTAAGGATAAAAATCATCAGGGACTTTTTTACCGCAAATATGACAATAGTTTTGTTCACTAATAGTGATAAAACTATTACAAATTGAACAAATTTTACAGATTTTTGATAAATTAGAATAGAGATAACTATTTTTATATTTAGCTAGATTTTCAAATGTCACTTGTAAATGTTTGTCCTTGTAGAAAAAATCATAAAAATTTCTCAATAATTTTCTTTCAACAATTGCATCATTTGAATAATTATTATTTATGTGTTTTAAAGATTTTGTTGATGCATCTTTAGAAATATCACATAAAAATGCAATTTGTTGAACATTTTTTATATCAAAATTATCAAGGATATGAATTGGGGAAAGAAGAGCCTCTGCAAACCAGTGAGCTTCTAACTCCAATACTCGATATTGTTTTTCATTCAAACCACCTCTACTTAACGCAGTTTCTTCATAATGAACTAAATGTCCTAATATTATATGACCGATTTCGTGAGCGAGTGTCCATCGTATTCTTTCCCTTTGGTAGCTATCATCATAAACAATTAAATATTTATTACTTCCTCTTTTAGTCATAGTTTTTGCTTCCGCTTTATCACGTTTTAAATTTAAAGGGTCTTTTTCACCTGTAATTTCTTTGCACTCACTATAGCTAAGCAAACTCCAATTCTCAGAGTTACCCTCAATTATTTCAAAAGGGTCAACAGGAAATTTTTTAATGCCTAATTCAATAAGAAATTCATATCCTTTTTTTCGAGCTTCTTTGAAACGTGGTTTACTTGGTATTTTTCTTTTTCTTTTTCTTGGCATGATTTAAAAACATCTCCACTTGGTCTACTAGATCATCGTAGTCATCATCATTAAGGTCTGAGTTTCTCGCCAGTCCATCAACTATCTTTTGAACTGTCTTTTGTTCTTTATCTGTTCTCAAATCAGGAAAAGCCTTCTGAATGGGTGATATATGATTATCATCGGATGTAAGATATCCAGCAGCTCTTAACATTTCTTCTTTAGTTACTGATAATGGTTCTGCAAGTGCGGATAAAATTTTAACTGAGGGATTTTCTCTATCCCCATTTTCAATACGGTGTACTTCCGTATGACTTATGCCAGCAATTTCAGCTAAAGCTCTCTTAGAAAGATTTTTTATATTTCTTCGCTCTTTTATAAAATCTCCTATTACGGTCATGGTAACACCTCCTATCTAAATTGAGTATATCATGTGTGGAACCAAAAAGCAACAATTAAACGATATCTGTTGACATAGAGAATTTACCAGAGTATGATAAATAATATAAACGGAACTTAAAAGTTCAATACAGAAAGGGGTTGTGATGATATGGTTCCAAATGTAGGATATATTCTTCAATTAGTAAGAAAGAAAAATTGGTCAGGTGCTGAATTGGCTAGACGAATGGGGGTGTCAAGAACTGAGGCAAATAGATTCTTAAATGGCCAGCGCAT
>JAQYVX010000032.1 GCA_030145305.1 Halarcobacter sp.
CTTCTACTTTCATAGCAATAGATTTAGCTCCTTCTTTATAAACATTAGATATCTCTGACATATTATTCACTTCATCTTTTTGAAGATAGGCACTAAATTCCTTGCTTTTTATTCTACCTTTTACTAATGAACGATAATATTTTTTTATTTTTCTATCTCTTATCATTTCATTAATTGCCTTTTGAGCTGAATAATTCTTTCCAAATATAACTAAACCAGATGTATTTCTGTCAAGCCTATTGCATGGCGCTGGTGTATATGTTATATCTTTATCTGGATCATATTTTCCTCCTGCAAATAAATAAGACAAAACATAATCTGTTAATGCAGGTTCCCCATTCTTCTTATTTGCGTGAACTAACACACCTGGCCATTTTTCTACAACTAATATATTTTCGTCTTCATAAACAATATTCATCGCTGAAAAATCAGTATCAATGAATTCTTTTTTAGTAACTTTTTTATCGCTCACAATATATTTTGCCTCAACTATATCACCTAGGTTTAGCGAGTAATTTTGCTTAGCTTTCTTACCGTTTACTTTTATATCTCCCTTTCTAATTGCCTTAAATATTTTTCCTAAAGGGACATCTTTTAACCATTTACGTAAAAACTTATCTAGTCTTTGTTCTGCTTCGTTAGGTCCGATTTCAAATTTCATAATTTCCTCCTATGGGTCGGCTTAAGGATTAGTTCTACTTTTCTTTCAAAAATATGAACATTTTAATCATTTTTTGAAAGAAATTAGTAGAAGTTATTCCTAAACGATCCTTTACTTGATTATTCATTGTATATAGATATATCCAAAGTAGTTTATCTATAGACAAACCATACGTAAACTTAATCTATATATATGTACAAAATCTCAGGCATCAATGAGTTTTGGACTTGTATAGATTTATAGTTGAAGTTGTTTGTCTTTATAATCGCAAACTTTATTATATACTATAACCGTTCAAAAAATCTACTGCTGATTTGCATTGTATTGCGATTCCAGTTACCATACAATCTTCATCAACATCAAATTTACTGTTATGTAAAGGGTATGTTATATCTTTTGATTCATTCCTAGTACCAAGGAAATAAAACGCTGAAGGTTTTTCTAGTGAGAAATATGCAAAGCTTTCAACTCCCATTGCAGGATTTTTTAGTCCAATTATGCTTTTTTTCCCAATAATTTCTTCCGCCGCATTTTGAAGAATATCAACAGTTTTGTCATCATTATATAAACATGGGTAACTTTCATCTATTTGAATTTCACACTTTGCCCTCATTGATGCACAAATTCCCTCTGTTATTTCCACCAATCTATCTTTTACATATTTTCTATGTTCCAAAGTCATTGTCCTCATGATGCCTGAAATTTCCACAAATTCAGGTATTATATTTTGCGCTGTTCCCCCTTTAATTGTACCTAGAGAGATAACTGCAGGATAGACAGCAGAAATTTCCCTGGATATTACGTTTTGAAGCGTTGTTATAACATTAGCAGCTATTACAATAGGATCTACTGATCGGTGTGGATAAGCTCCATGACCACCTTTACCAATAATTTTAATGGTAAAAGGATTTGAGGCAGCATTTACGACATCTCTTTTTATTCCTATTTTGCCTACTTCAATCTCTGGCTCTACATGAAGCCCAAAAACAGCACTAACTTCTGGATTATTTAATACCCCTTCATTTATCATTATTTGAGCTCCTCCTGTGGTTTCTTCAGCTGGCTCAAATAATAATTTAACGTTACCCTTTAAATCTTCTTTCATACTATTTAACACTTTAGCAGCACCCATTAATATAGCTGTATGAACATCATGCCCGCAAGCATGCATTTTATTTTCACTTCTTGAAGTATATTCTGTTTCTTTTAACTCTTGCATTGGCAAAGCATCCATGTCCGCTCTCAACGCAACAGTTTTATCTCCCTTACCTCTTATAATAGCACATATTCCTGTTTTAGCAGTTTCATAATACTCTATATTTTCTTTTTGTAAAAATTCTTTTACTTTCTCACTAGTTTTGAATAAATTAAAATCTAATTCAGGATTCATATGTAAATCTCTTCTTATTCTTATAACTTCTTCTTTTATATTATTTGCTTTTTCTAAAAAATTCATTAGTATAACCTCCATTTTTTTTATAAATCACGACTTAAAGAGTGTCGTCATTTATGTGGTAGGCCTATCGGCCTGTGGTATGTGCTAACGCACATATGTGAGGCACTCTGTGCCTGTGAGAGGTCCTGAAGGACCTGTTAATGTTGATTTTCTTGCATAAAATCTTTGAACTTAGCCATTATCAGCTTCGATGATAGAATAATGATCTTTTGCTACGCAAAAGGAAATAAATTATAATTTTTACGTAGTAAAAATATCCTCAACTTATAACTTACCACTTGCAACTTACAACTTTTATTTAAAAAATTATTAGGCTCATATTCTAAGAATATGAGCCTATAATAAAATTATATAATATCAATATTTGTTAATCAACTTTTAAAGTTAGTATATTTAAGTTTTCTGTAATATATGGTAGTTCCTTTATAACTTCATAAACATACTCTTGTTT
>JAQYVX010000033.1 GCA_030145305.1 Halarcobacter sp.
GTCGGCTGTACCCCTATATATACTTTCATTCTTAGCGATGTTTCTAAAATATGTGAATCTTTTCATAGATCACTTGACTTATAAAAATCAATCTGTTATATTTGAACTGTACTATGTAGTATAATACACTTAATACACTCGATGCAAAGGAGGTGTAATATGTTTCAGATAGATTTAACGAGCAGAAAACCGATATATGAACAAGTGATGGCTAAATTCAAGCAATTAATTATAAAAGAAGTACTTAGCCCAGACGAAAAAATCCCGTCAGTAAGAGAATTAGCAAAACAACTTACGATTAATCCTAACACAATACAAAAGGCATATCGTGAGCTTGAAAGACAAGGATATGTCTATTCTGTTAAGGGACGCGGAAATTTTGTTTCTAGTAAAATAAGAAAGGTAGATGAAGAAAAGTTGAATAAATTAAAACAACAAGTTCAAAACTCCTTATCAGAACTTATATATTTAGGAATAGAAAAAGAAGAATTGATTGAATTAATTGAAACAACCTATTCGACGATAAAGGGAGGAAATATAAATGATTGAAGTAAGACAACTAACAAAATCCTTTCAAAATCATCAAGTCTTAAAAGATATCGACTTAACAGTAAAAAAGGGTTCAATCTATGGATTAATTGGTGCAAATGGCTCTGGAAAAACCACTTTGATAAAACATTTAGTAGGAATCTATAGACAAGATGCAGGAGAAATTATTATAAACGATACTAAAGTTTTTGAAAATAATGATATAAAAGAACATATGGGTTATATTCCTGATGAGCTATATTATTTTCCAATGTATAGCATAAAAAATATGGCATCATTTTATAAAAAAATATATCCAAATTGGAATACAGAAAGATATATAAATATGCTACATACATTTGAACTAGATGAAAATAGGAGAATCAATAAATTATCAAAGGGAATGCAAAGGCAAGTAGCTTTTATTCTTACTCTTTCAACCATGCCAGAGGTAATGATTTTAGATGAACCAATTGATGGATTAGATCCTTTGATGAGAAAAAAAGTTTGGAAATATATAGTTAAAGATGTTGCAGAAAGAGATATAAGCGTACTAATTTCTTCTCATAATCTAAAGGAACTCGAAAGCATTTGCGACTATGTTGGAATTTTAAATAAAGGACAAATGTTAATAGAAAGAGATTTAGATGATTTAAAATCAGATATTCATAAAATCCAGGTTGTATATAAAACAGAAGTTCCCGAAGAACTAACTAAACATGTAAATATTTTACATCAAGAAAAACATGGAACTGTACATCTTTTTATCGTTAAGGGAAATCAAAAAGAGATTGTTTCTAAGTTCAATAAATACAATCCAATGATACTAGATATTTTACCCCTTACATTAGAAGAAATTTTTATATATGAATTAGGAGGTGTCGGATATGAAATCCAAAATGTTATTTTTTAATATACATATCATTCTAGAAGATTTAAAAAGATACTGGGGAATTGCAATACTCTACTTTTTGACTTTGTTCTTTTCAGGTCCATTGACTATAATGTCTGTATTCAATAATCCAAATAATTCTCCTTATGAGACGATAAATAATTTTTTAAACCTAAGACACGCAGACTTTCAAATGGTACTTTCAATAATATTTCCAATATTATTAGCACTACTAATCTTTAGATATTTACAACAAAATAAATCAACTACGCTAATGCATTCCTTTCCTATTACGAGAGGACAGCTATTTCATAGTCACAATATAGCTGGAGTTTTGTTACTAATTATTCCAATATTGTTGACGGCTATTAGTTTAATAGTTCTTTTAAATATACATAATGATGGAAGTGAATTATTTGAAGAAGTATTTACAATTTCGAATATATTGAAATGGGCTTATTTTAGCACCATAGCAAATTTAGTTGTATATTTTATTTCAGTTTTAGTAGCAATGATCACTGGTATATCATTAATTCAGATGATTTTATCCTTTATAGCTATTTTTTTACCTCTAGGATTTCATATGTTGATGATTCTTAACTTTAATCAACTTTTATATGGCTTTACCATCAATGAGAACTTGCTAGAAAGCTTCGTTGCCAAAATAATACCTAGTACAGCATTTCTGAGCAAGGAAACAATCAATTCTAATTTTTTATTGTGGTATATCGTGCTAAGTATACTCCTATATTTTATAGCATACGCTTTCTACAAAAAAAGAAATTTAGAAAGTGCATCAGACCCAATAGCGTTTGTTCTATTCAAACCTATATTCAAATATGGATTCACATTTTGTGCAATGATTCTTGGTGGTTCATATTTCTATATGATAGAAAAAATAGATGCATGGCTATATATTGGATATATTATAGGTGCAGCTTTAGGCTATATTATTGCAGAGATGATTGTTCAAAAGTCCATCTGGATTTTTAAAAACCTGAAAGGGTTTGTCATCTATGCTGTTGTAATACTTGTTGCTTTTACAGGAATAAAATTTGACTTAGTTGGTTATGAAAAAAGAGTTCCAAGTGTAGATGATATACAAAGTGTTTATTATGGAAAT
>JAQYVX010000034.1 GCA_030145305.1 Halarcobacter sp.
AATCGGAGAATATATCAAGTGTTCTCAATAATTCAAAATAGTTCTCAATTTTCATAGAATAACCACCTTTTGAAATAAACTGCGTCATGACTTCCGCAATTTATTTCAAGTTTGATACGCTAAAGCGTATGTGAGATGTGCTTCGCATATGTGAGAGGGGTTTCCCCTGTGATGCAACTTCGTCGCGTTAAGGAAAGCTTTCACTAGCGTGAAAGCTCTTAATTTGAATTTCTTTCCTTTTGCATAGCAAAAGTACATTATTGCAGTTAGCGAAGCTAACAAAGGCTTAATTCATAAAATTTTCTAGAAGAAAATTATCCTCTACAGGTCCTTTAGGACCTCTCTCAGGGGCTATGCCTCTCTCACGCGACTTCAGTCGCCTCACATGTGCAGTAGCACATCTCACATAAATGTCGGCCAGCTTATGCCGACATTTATAAAAATTATATCATTTCCAAAGAAGAGTTACCATGGTAACTGTGTCAATCTCTGAAATGTTCTATCATTAACTTAATATAAAAATGGTTATGTATTAAAATAATGTTGAATTTTCTAGTTTACAATGCACAGGTGACAGGTAACAGGTAACAGATGACAGTGTTCAGTTGACAGTAGTGGATACCTTTCACTAAAGTGAAAGCTTTTAATTGAAATTTCTTTCCTTTTGCGTTAGCAAAAGCACTTATGGGTCGGCTTAAAAAATAGAACTAATTTTAAAACAATCCCATACATTAAATACGAAGTTAACAAAGGCTTAGTTAAAGATTTTCTGGAAGAAAATCAACCTTTACTGTCAACTGTCAACTAAAAAAAGGGGAGAGTTATATGGATATTTTTACAATAAGTTTATGGATTATTACAGGTATTGCTTTTATAGTTTCAATGAAAAAGGATAAGAAAAAAACGTTGAACTCTATGAAAATGGCTAGAGGTATGATGGGGAATATGATAGGTGAAATAATAGGAATATTATTTTTAATAGGATTGGTATTAACCTTTATACCACCAGAAACTATTAAAACAGTTTTGGGGCAGTCCAATGTATTTATTTCAACTATAGTATCAGCTTTAGTTGGTAGTGTTACATTAATCCCAGCTTTTGTTGCATTTCCTTTGGTTGGTTCATTGGTTAATGTGGGGGCAAGTGTAGTTCCAGCAGTAGCCTTTTTGACAACATTGACAATGGTTGGAGTAGTTACTTTTCCACTGGAAAAAAGAGAATTTGGTCTTAAGTTTACTTTGGTAAGGAATGGCTTGAGTTTTGTATTTGCAGTAATTATTGCATTAGTTATGGGGGTGCTAATTTAATATGAAGAAGTTACAAGGGTTAAAGAAGAATAAACTTTTGTTATTTATAATATTAATATATATAGGTATGTTTATATTTATGAAAGATAAAGCTGTTCAATCTGTTGGAAATAGCATGTATTATGTTATAGAAATGCTTGAAATAATACCTGTTGTTTTTGTATTGACATCATTGATAGAGGCGTGGGTTCCTAAAAAAGTAATTATGAATAGTTTTGGGGAAAACTCGGGTACCAAGGGATATGTATTCTCATTTTTGCTAGGTAGTTTATCTGCAGGGCCAATATATGCAGCTTTTCCTGTATGTAAAATGTTGCTTCGAAAAGGCGCAAGTGTTATGAACATAGTAATTATTTTAAGTGCTTGGGCAGTTGTTAAAGTTCCTATGTTAGCTAATGAAGCTAAATTTTTAGGAGTGAAATTTATGGGCTTAAGATGGATTCTTACGGTGATTTCTATAACTATTATGGCGTATATGGTTTCAAAAATAATAGGGGACGGTTCACAACTTTTAGCAGAAAACGAAGAAAAAATTGGGGACGGTTCACAAGTTTTTGCAAAAGATAAGGATTGTCATATATCAATTGACAAGCAGTACTGTATTGGATGTGGAGTTTGTGTTAGATTAGCACCACTGAAATTTAAGTTACAAGATGGTAAGGCAATTTTGATAAATAATAGCTTTTCTGAAGAGGTTAAGTCTATGATAGAAGAAGTAGTTGATAAGTGTCCAGCTCATGTGATTACCTATAAATCAAATGGGTAAACCACAAAAAAAGATTTAAAGAATATAACCTCGTTGGAAAATTGGTATTTTTAGAAGTTCAGAAATAAAAATGGAGGTATAGAAAACGAGGAAAAAAAGTACATTAAGGTATGAGAGAATACTGTGGCTATTGATTATATTTTTTATTGTAGTTTCGGGTTTTAGAGAATTTTTTATGAAACCAGTAGAAATACTACAAGTATCTTATTTAGATGATTATGAGACACTATGTATTAGTTTTAATAACAGTATTATACTTAACGATAATACTGTGAAAAATATAAAAATGATTGATTCAGATGGAACTGAGATTCCATTGAGTTATCAATTAGTAGAAAATAGTATGAATTTGGTTTTGAAGCCCTATGACACAAAGTATATTTTAGGTGAACAATACACTTTAATTATTGATTATGTACAG
>JAQYVX010000035.1 GCA_030145305.1 Halarcobacter sp.
GCTTCTTTTATAATGCACTTAATATTAATCTTTAGATCTTCTGAAACCTCATTATAATCTCCATCTATTAATAAATTAGGACTAGTAGTAGTTTTTGATTTGAATTTTTCTATTTCATCATATAATTCCTCTTCAAAATTATTTTGGAGTTTTGATTGTTCGCTAATAACTTTTATAAGTCTTCTAATTTCTTTGTGAACATCTTGAGATGCTGTTATAATCTTATCTATTTTGCTAATATCAAAGTCAATTTTTGCATTAATCATTTCTTGTTTTATTCCTTGAGATTGCATTGCAACAAATGCCATAAGTTGTCCCAAATTATCGTGAATATCTCTTGCAATAACCTTTCTTTCATTAGCTATTGCTAATTGTCTGTCTTTCTCTGCAATGATTCTTTGATTTGCTTTTTTTGAAGTTATATCAAATGCAGTAATTAATTTATAATTTTCTGTGTATTTATCATCATTTATATCTAAAATTCTAAACTCATATATCTTAAAATTAATTTCTATTTCAGCTAAAGCTTTGTCATTTAGCAACAAATCTGTAATACCTTTATATTCACTAAAAACATCTACAGCAGAGTAAGCTAAGTAATTACTCCCTAACCCAAAAAGTGTTCTACATTTTATATTCATATCAACAATTTTATTTTCCATGTCTACAACAAGATATGCTATGTCCATATTATTTACGATTTCACTCCTTGCAACGAAAGTAATATCAAAGAGATTATATTTAAAAATTGACCATGCATTAATAAGTCCTACCATCCCAAAATATACAGGTGTTGTATCAAAACTACTAAATACTCCAATCTTTAATGCATATAAAATGTTTGGCAATAATACAATTAATTGACTAGCAACCAAGATAACAGCTCTCTTCTTAACTCTTCCTTTTTGTTTTACAATACAAATACCTAAAGTAAAAAGTGAGGCCATACTAATTGTATAACTCAAAGCAAGCTGAACAAAAAGATAGGAACTAAAATCCTTTTTAATAACAGTGAAATAACCATTATACACCAAACTTAGGTTTGTTCTAAAAAATCCATGAGCTCCATCTGTTAAAATAAATATCAAAGAAAAGAATGATAGAATCATAAAATAGTATAACTTCTTCTTATTAAACCATTCATCATATCCTGTAATTTTAAGACTAAAATATAAAAGACTCCATGGTATAAAGCAATAGGACACATATTGTACATTTGCCCAAAACAACTTAACATCTAATGCCGTAGAACTAAGTTCCATCAAATTAGAAAAAGACCATAAACTAAGTAATAAAGCATTATAAAAAAACACTTTTGAATACTTGGCATTTCTTTTCTTTATTATTGCGTATAACCCTAATATAAATGTAATCCCGAAGGATAAAGCTAGTAGAATAAAATAAATTTTCGCGTTCATTTTTCTCCCTTTTGATTGAATAAAATTTCATACAAAGCTATTATATACCTTTTATTCCTAATATTCATTATAATATCACAAATATTTCTCTTAAGTAGCATTTTATAACATCACTAACATTTTATCGTGTTAATTTAATCTATATTTTTAATTAGTCTTATATTTTTCATTAAAATTTTATAAATTATTTGATTTTTTTCACTGATATGCGTTAAAATGATATCGATAGGGGGTTATTTAATGAAAAAGAAAATTAAAATTATTGTTATTACACTTGTATTACTTATTTTATTTATACCTGTTGCCGTTATATTACTAATAAGACCTACAGAGAAATTAGATCTTCAATACACTTCTATTGATTTAGAGAAGAAAATAAGCGAAGATTTGTTTAGTTTTAATGGTAATATTTCTTTAAAAGAGGATGCATTAACAAATATTCTAAAAGGACTTTTAGCTCAAAATGATGATGAGGCATTAGATTATGTTACTGGTGTGGCTTTAGATATTGAAGATGATAGAGCTAATCTTTATATAAACATTGAATACAATATCTTTAAAGTAGGTGTTAGAGGGGTTGCTTCAATGGAAATTGTAGAAGATGATTTGGTGGTAACTCCAAAAAAATTCTATTTAGGAAGAATTCCTATCTCACCTAAAAGAGTGTTTGCACTTTTAAATAAGTTAAATCCAGACACATCTGAAATGATAAATGAAAATGGTGAATTTGTGACAAATTTAAAAGAGATGTTTACTGAAGGTGATTCAGAATTTGTTAGCATTAATAATATTTCTCTTAAAGATGATTCTTTAAATGTTTTCTATGATATGCCTAGTGAAGTAGTCACTACCGCTGTATCAACAGGAATAGATATAGCTATCAATGATGATAGAATAAAAAAGACAACAAGAACTGAAATTGCTAATTCCATAAAAAAACATTCTAATAATACTATCAGCAAAAAAACAATTGAAAATTTATCAAATGGTAAAATTACAGCTAAATCAAAGAATGAAATATTAGAAACTATTAATGATATGTCCACTGAGGAACAAAACTCACTATTAAAAGAA
>JAQYVX010000036.1 GCA_030145305.1 Halarcobacter sp.
AACCGCCGTTTTCAACTTCTTCTTTCATGTAAGTTGGAACTTTTTGAAGCGCTTCTACAGGAAAAATACTTACCTGTCTGTCCCAATTACCACCGTGAGCATCTCCCTCAACGCCCCAACCTTCAACTATTTTTGCAGTAGGAACGTTGTTTTTAATAGTTCCTCTTTTTTCACTTATATTTATAGAAATAACTTTACCCATTCTAATACCTCCCCAAATGTTCGCTTGTCCACATTTTATAATAATTGTAATATATACCTAAACTAATTTTAACAAAATTTTGCTGAGAAAAAAAGCGAAAATCAAAGATATTACAAATATAAAGATAAAAATCACTGAAACTTAGGGATCGTTTAAAAATAACTTCCACTATGTTTCATTAAAAAAATGCTTGGTGATTGCATATTTTTTAATGAAAAGTGGAATTAATTCTTAAGCCGACCCTTAGCTAATAAGGATGTTATAGATTTGGAACTAAACAACAATAAAAATAGAGCCATATTTATATCAGTCTTAAATGCTACTTTAAAATATTTAGGTTTAATAGACAAAACAATTCATTGTAAAAACGAGTCTCCAGAAATATGCGCTGAAAATTATGCAAAGTATATAAAAGAGACTTATGGTGAAGTGAAAATAGGCTTAGTTGGATTTCAAGCAGCTATTTTGGATCGTTTAAGAAAAGATTTTGATATAAGGGCATTAGGCTTAGATAAAAATAATATAGGAAAAGAAAAATATAATGTTACTATTGAGGCTGGAGAAAAAGCTTTTAAGGATGTGCTGGATTGGGCTGATATTATACTAGTTACAGGTAGTACTGTCGTTAACGGTACAGTAATAAATTTTATGAATTTAAATAAGGAAGTAATTTTTTATGGCACTACTATAGCTGGTGTTGCATATTTAGAGAAAATAAACAGATTGTGTTTTTGTGCAAAGTAAGTAACTTCGGCTGGAGGGGTATGTTCAATTTTATTTTGAGCATACCCCTCTTTGTTTATTGAAATTATGATTTTTAAATTTGAGTTTCAAGAGTTTTTGAATATAGACATACCACTTCAACTATAAATCTATGCAGGTCCAAAACTCACTGAAGCCTGAGATTTTGGACTTGCATAGATTAAGTTTACGTAAGGTATGTCTTTAGTGACCAACGGATTATTTTTTGTAAAAATATTAGCCGAAAGTCACAAAGGGAATCACTACTAGTATATTGGAAATATAATAAAGAACAGTTAACATTAAAATATAATATGTATAATATTATACAATAGGGTTAAACCACAAAAAGTAAGTTCAACTAAATTACTTTTTGTGGAATAATCATAATATAGGAATATAAAGTTAATCAAATAGGGGGAATTGAGAATGAAATTGAAGAAAAGAATGAAGAAAATAGTGAGTATCTTTATGATGATCTTTATGATATCTGTTGTGTCTATTGGATGTTCTGATGGAAATAAATCTGAGGAATCAAAAGGTAAAATTAATACAACTGTTAAGGATAGTGAAAAGAAAGATAATGCATCAGAAAACAATTCATCAAAGGATACATCAAAGGATACATCAAAGGATACATCAAAAGATGCATCAAATAAGGGGTTAACAGGATTTGAATTATTAAAAAGTTTAGATTTTAATCCACCAAAAAACTATATGTTCCAATCAGAATTAAAAATGTCTGAATCTATGAGTAGTAAATCTACTACTTATATAAAAGGTAATTCTATGAGGGTAGAATCAGAAGGGAATATTTTACCAGGTAAAACTATTATGATTTACAATGCAAAAGAAGGAATTACTTATCAATATACTGAAGGAACGAATATTGGAATTATGATGGCAGATGGAGAAGACAATGAAGAGGGCATGATGGATATGGATACAAGTGTTCCTGATTTAAAAGATTTATTTGAGGAATTAGGTGAAGATGTTGTAGCTAGAATGGAAACACTAGATGGTGAAGAGGTTATATATGTTGAAGCAGTTCAAGCGGATGAAGAAATGGGAAATGTAGATGTTTATATGTGGTATTCAACAAAATACTTTACGCCTTTAAAATATGAAATGAAGACGAATGAAAAACTAGTATTACAGAGTAAGGTTACAAAGATTGAAGCAAATATAGATATAGATGATGCAATGTTTGAAAAACCTACTGATGTGCAATTCCAAGATTTTAACTTAGATGATATTTTTGGTGCAGGCGTAGAGTTAGATATGAATTCAGATGATTAGTGTTTAGTATTCCAGAAGTTTATAATTTACAATTAAAAAGAGACTCTAGATAGTTTTGTGTAGTTAATAGTTTTATCATAATAATATTACTGGAAATTATAATTTTCAGTAATATTATTTTTTCTTTTTGAAATACTAATAATATTGGATTATATATATTTATAGTATTTGAAAAGAATTAG
>JAQYVX010000037.1 GCA_030145305.1 Halarcobacter sp.
CACAATTTCATAGCCATCATCTGTATATTTAAAGCTAGGATTTTTAGGTTCAATTATATTACGGCTATCAAAACAAGAGAGCTTATCCACCTTTTCTTTTAATAATTTCCTATCAAATTTAACTTCTTCTACTATTTCAGAATCTGCTGTATTAAAAAATGCTGGAATCCATTTAAAAGGATTCTGCTTGCCCTTAGAATCTTTAAATTCCTCACCTGAATCATATCTTAAACCAATTTCATCTGCTGTGATTTGTTCATTTTTACCGCCACGCTCTTTTAAATTTAACTCGTATTTCTCAATTTCAGATGCCATTAGTTCATTTACTGTATCCACACTTTTACCTGAAACACTAATGCAATTTATTGTAGACCCAAAATAAAAATGATTCATGAAATATATTGACATAGCAATATATATAACAAGTAAAGCGCAAAGAGAAATCAAAAGACGTTTAACAATTTTCTTATGCTTTTTTATTAGACTTACTATTGATTTTACTCTTTTATTTTCCGTAATCCTACTTAATAATTTTTTCATAATCATATTCCCTCCAATGTTATACTAAGGGTTAACTTTATAAAAAATTTAACCTGTGTATTAATATACTTTTATTTATACTTTATGATGACTAATAATTATGATTAAATTTTTAAGTTATTTTTTACTTTTTATCCTTACTTAATTATTTTTTACATAATAATACATCACATATAGAATTATACTGCATTATGATGTGTTTTACCATAACCTATTTATGAAAAACAATATTGATAAGACTCTACACTATTTAATTGTATGAATCATTTCATTGAAGTAGCAAAAAGGAATATCTGACTCTGAACATGGTGGAGCTAAATATCTTAATTACCACCCTTACCCACACGCGCAGCCATAACTTCCGAATGATTGTCCACAAACAGTAAGAAACTCAGAATTAGCGATGCCGCCAGAATATAAACCCAGATTTGTGTGTACCCTACAACTGGAATCAACCATCCACTTAGGAGAACGCCCAATGAATTCATTCCAGATTTAAGGATTAAATAGAACGCGTTAATCCGACCTCTAAAATCAACGGGGGTATAATCAGCAATATATACTTTGATGTTTGTTGCCATAAGGATTTCTCCAAAAGTCCAGATGATTGTAGCAACTACATACATGAAATAACCGGACACAATGGCATAAAGTCCAAATCCAATAGCATAAAATATACCTCCCAGTATAACATTAATAGATGTTGGATTCTCCTTGGTCTTAAATGTGATAAATGAAGTTGTCAAAATCACCGTAATGGCATTTATACTAAAAATCGACCCAAGTAGAGCTGATCCATTATCACCAAAAGCATAAGCGAATAACAAAGGTAATGAAAACTTCGTCTGTACATAGATCAAAGAAAATCCTGAAGTCAATAATATAAAAGATGTTAATTTCTTATTTCTATTAAGTACTGTCCATGTGCTATATTGTGAATGATATTGTTGTTTTTTAGTATCATCTTCACGCATAGTTTGAATGTAGTTTTCACTTATCATCATATAAACAAGCATTACAGCTATCAGTGATGTTACAACATCCACTATGAAAAACAGTGGCAGATTGATTTTGAATAGAATCCCTGCTAGTGCAGGTCCCACAGCCACACCAATGTTGATACCAAGATACATAAGCGAAATACCAATCTTGCGTTTTTCAACTGGCATCAAATCTATGGCTAACGCATCTAGGGCAGGTCTCACCGCTCCATTAAAGAATGTTGAAATAATCAGAAATGCTATAATAATGTAGTGGTTGCTAATAAATGCACAAGGTAAAAGTGTTAGCCCAGCGATGGTTTGAGTTACCAGATAGGTCCTCCTTCTTCCAAAATAATCAGCTGTCTTGCCTCCTATAAAAGAACCTGGCATACGGCTGAGAAGGGCCAGTGTGACAATGATACTTGATCTTGCAGTGTCCAACCCCAACTTCTGTGTCAAATAGAGCGCGAGAAGCGGGCTAACAAAATCTCCGAAACGGTTGATCACATTTGCTGTAAATAATATATACACTTCTCTAGGAAGACCTTTGTAATCCTTGAAAAAACTAAACATATTTCTTATCCTTTCTCTGTAAGTATTGTTGAGATATATCTTCTACCTTTGGTAATATTTTTTAAACATCGTAGATTTCAACAATTATAACACATTTTTAATCATTTTTTGTATGAATTTCATATAAAACTCTGTGTAGTTACACTCACATAGGTGTGCATTTGTAACATCAGAAATATCTGCCGTCGTGATTCCCGACTGCAGATGCTTAACATTGCTAAATGGTTATTTAACAAAAAAACATCAGGTTTCCCTGATGTTAAGTTACTTGTATTATTTAACATTTTTTATGCATCATTGA
>JAQYVX010000038.1 GCA_030145305.1 Halarcobacter sp.
AGATATTAGGCTACGTAAATAACGTAGAAAAGTACATGAGTACATCCGATATTTTAATTACTAGAGGAAGCCCCAATGTTTTAATGGAAGGAATTAATTGCTGCACGCCAATTATAGTTTCAGGTGCTTTTCCCGGACAAGAGAAAGAAAATCCTGATTTTGTCGTAAATAATAACTTAGGAGTATACTGTGATAACTATAAACAGCTCCCTATGATAATTAACGATTTGATTCAACATGACTATTGTAAATTAAAAGAAATAAGAAAAAACCTGCTTAATTATAGAGATCTTAAAGTGTCAGAAAAAATCTCAAAATTTATAATTAATAACGTTGATAAAGTAAGTTAATAATTTTTTTGAACGAAAGGTGATTTTATGGAGGAAAAGTTAGAATTAAATATTTCAACAACCATTAGGAAGCCCAAATATTCAATAATTCTCTTATTAAAGAAAGTGCCTATTTTGATAATTTTTATTATCAGATTGAAGATGGTAGCACTTCTGATGCTGAGTTCCTTTGTAATACTTCTTTATATCCACTTGAAGCAGGATCAGTGTATTATAGGTATCCCGAAAACACTTACCCTTCTTTAGCTAAATTAGTTAAATCAAATGGTTGTAATTCATATGTATCTCATGCTTATTCATCAGTATTCTGGAATAGAAGACAAATGTATGAGAATTTAATGTTTGATGAATTCATAGATTCAAGTTGTTACGAGATGGATGATTTACTTGGGTGGGATGGAACTGCTCTTAGCGATTTATCTTTTTTTAAACAGTCTTTTGATAAAATCAATACTAAAGATCCTTTTTATAACTTCTTAATCACTTTAACTACGCATTATCCATTTGATACATTTAGAGATTATAAATTTGAAAATGATTCATTTGATGTTGGTGAATATAAAGGTGAATTTATTGGGGATTATATAAAAGCAGCACATTACGCAGATATGACTTTAGGAATTTTTATTGAAGAACTGAAATCTCGTGGCTTATATGATAATTCAGTAATTGCAATTTACGATGACCACTTTGCAGTTCCAATAAATAAGAAAAATGATTTATTAGAATACTTAGAAACGGCTCAATCGTTTCAGATGAATATTACTATTTTAGTGACAAAAAGAAAGTTTACAATATTAATACTGGTGAAGAACTAAATATCAATAATTATAAATCTGAAATTGATGAATACCAAAAACAATTAGAAATATCAGATATAATTGTTACAAAAATGCTTTAGAAAAATAAAAGTGCAGACACCGCACTTTTTCTTATTATCATACTGAAAAGTTAGATTTTTGCTGCCTAACTAAAACAATCTCTTCTTGAATTTTTTCCATTTTTTCTTTTGTAATTGAATATTTTCTATAAAATAATATGGCCAATAAAAAGCTTATAATGCTTCCAACTCCTAAAGTTATTCCTAATATAACTGCTGTAAAATCTGATTGGATTTGTAAATTGGGATTGAAATTAACAACATCTAACAGTATTCCCAAAATAAATATGGCTACTGCTTGTGAAAGTTTATACCCCAGAGTCATGCCTCCATAATAAACCCCTTCCATTCTATTGCCTGTATTTAGTTCAGCTTTATCTGTTGTATCTGCAATCATAGACAGTGGTAAAGTAAATAAACCTCCAGTACCAACTCCAGCAACAAAAGCAAAAGGAATTAAATACATAAAATTCAACCTAACGATATCTTTTAAAAGAACCATTACAATAAAATAAGCACTTGCAATTATTGAAAGAAATAATCCAAATATTACGGCAGGTTTTTTATCTTTTTTCTTTGAAAACCAAATCCAAAACGGTTGACTAAGAATTCCCATACCTAATTGAACCCCTAGTATAACTGCTATCTTATAATTTCCCATCAAAAATGTATATGTAAAAACATGAAGTCCTACTGAGCCAAGAATAGCAGACGATATATTTGTAAACAAATACCCAATTACAACTACCCTATAATCTGAATTTTTCAAAGCACTAAAAAGACTTTTTACCACATTTTCACATTTATCTTTCTCATTATTTTTCGGTAAAACTTCTATATATTTTTTTGTTGAATAAAAGCATATCATACCAAATACCAGCATTAATATTGATGAAGTAATACCCATATTTTTATATGCTTCAGGATTTAATTGTCCTATAGGAAAGTTTTCCGTTGGTCTAAAAAACAAAATCATTGAAACTGCAGTCGCAAACGCTATCCCCAACATGAAAAAGCTCATTTTGATAGATTGAATAGAAGTTCTTTCGTCATAGTCACTTGATAATTCAGCTCCCAAAGCAGTGTAAGGTGTCGCATATACTGTCATAAAACTTTTCAAAATAATT
>JAQYVX010000039.1 GCA_030145305.1 Halarcobacter sp.
GGCTAAAAAATTATTTCCCACTTTTGTCATCAAAATGTAGAGATTCTAGTTCAACTATAAATTTATAAGTGTACAAAACTCGTTAATGCGTCGAGATTTTGATACAATTATAAATTAAGTTCACTATGATTCTCTGCATTGATGTTTCTGCAATTGTTGATGGCAATATAGTGGAAGTTATTTTTTAACGATCCCTAAAATAAAATAAATTTTATTTTTTCCTTGACAATTAGTAAAATTATTAATATTATTATAGTGTACCACTCAACATAGTACACTTAATACACTTAATACACTTAATACACTTAATACACTTAGTACACATTACTAATTTAAATTAATATTGTTAATTGTTTTGAAAGGAGGTCTTTAGTTGATAAAAATTGATAGTAGAAGTAGTCGCCCTCTATATGAACAAATCATAAATGGAATTAAAGAAAACATACTTAAAGGAATTCTTCAACCTGGTGAAAAGCTTCCTTCAGTAAGAGAACTGTCCTCATTAATTACTACAAATCCAAATACAGTAAGTAAAGCTTATAAGGAACTTGAAAGACAAAAGGTTATTGAAACAATACGAGGAAGAGGAACTTATGTATCTTCAGATTATAAACCAAGATTAGAGGAGGATAGGATGAAGATGTTAAAAGAAGAAATAAAAAAAATTATTATTGAGGCTCATTATATGGGCATAAAAAAAGAAGATCTTGTAGAACTTATGAATAGTTTTTATGAAGAAGTTGATAAAAATTCTCTACCAGAAGGAAGTGAAAAAGAATGATTCAAATATCCAACGTAAGTAAAAGTATTGAAAACAAAAAAATACTTAACAATATAAATCTATCCGTATCTAAAGGAAGTATATTTGGATTAATTGGTCCTAATGGCGCTGGTAAAACTACTTTAATAAAATGTCTTACTGGTATTTACAATATTGAAAATGGTGAAATTGAGATTATGCATCAACCAATATTCAATAATAAATTTCTAAAAGAAAAAATAGCTTATGTTCCAGATATGAGTGTGTTTTTTGATCTTTATAAGGTAAAAGATGTACTTAAATTTTTCCAAAAATCTTATAACACTTTTGATACTAACAAATTTCATAAAATAAATAAAGCTTTTAAAATACCATTAAACTCATCACCAAAAAAGCTGTCAAAAGGTATGAACATGAGATTATCACTAATGCTAGCTCTATGTACAAATCCTGAAGTTTTAATACTTGATGAACCTTTGTCTGGTATTGACCCTATTGTAAAAAGGCAAGTATTAAGATTACTTATAGAAGATTCTGCTGACAGACATACCACTATATTTATCTCCTCACATAATTTATCAGACTTAGAAAAGATCTGTGACACAATTGCTGTTATGAATAATGGTGAAATAAAATATACCAATTCTCTAGAAACTATGAAATCATCATTTAGAAAGCTACAAATAGTTTTTAAAGAAAACATCGATAAAAAAATTGAAGACTTTCCCGGAGTTATTTCGTCAAATACAATTGGACGGGTAAATACAGTAGTAACTTCTGATGGAGAAAAATTCAAAGAAACTATCGAGAAATATGATTTAGCCTTATGTGAAGAAATTGATTTAAGCTTAGAAGATATTTTCATTCACTCATTAGGAGGTGATGGTCTTGAAGATGTTTTTTAACAAAGCATTATTTTATAAAGAAGCAAAATCTTTATGGGGTTTGATAATCGTTTTATGGTTGCTCTTATTCAAAGAATTTAGTTTATCTTTTATTACATCTACAAACAATTTAATTGCTTTTTTACAAGATAAGGCTAAAGCTCAATCCATTACAGATTACTTGAATAATAGTATGAACAATTTAATGAATAACGGTTCTAGTTTTTCTACTTTACTAATTATAATTGCCATTTCATTTTGGATTATTGGCAAAGAGAGACAAAATAAAAATGATGAGTTCCTTGCTACTATGCCCTTTTTTAGAGAAGAAATTATTGGAACAAAATGGCTTACTGTAACAATTTCAATAATAGTTCCAATGCTAATCAATTTTATAATCATAATGCTTGTTTTTTCTTCAAATAGAGCTATCTATTCAAGTTTTCCAGAGATGCCTGAGTTTTTGTTATACTGGGTATTCACAAAAACTTTGATGCTAATATTTATCAGTACTTTTATAATGTTTGTACAATCAATTTCTGGAAGAGTATTTGTTGGCGGTCTATTAGGCTCTATCTTTTTAATAGTACCATTATTTTTATCCGTTTCAATACATGCTTTTCTTAA
>JAQYVX010000040.1 GCA_030145305.1 Halarcobacter sp.
AAAAACATCATACTTTGTAAAAAAGCATATAAGACAAATAAAAAGGATACAGCTATCATCACTGAATTTATCGAAGCAAATACTTTTCTTTTATTTCTTCTACTGTATAGAAGAGGTGAAAGTGCTTTCATAATATTATTCCTTTCTTTTTATATTTTTTCTTCCTTGTTTATATAATATAAAATTTGAGGGTAATAAAATAGTTACCCCAGTCATAAATAACTATGACTGGGGTATTTCTTGTTGCTTTAGAACGCTTTTTTCATATATCTAGCGCTTTTTTTATTGTTAAAGCTGCTGCCGTCCTATCAGAAGTACCAAGCTTTGAGTATATATTACTAATATAATTTTTAACTGTTCCTTGTGATATATAGATAGAAGAAGCTATTTGCTTATTTGTAAAACCTAGTGCCAGCATTTTTGCTATTTCTATTTCTCTTTCGGAAAAATCAGATAATTTTTTCTTATCCTCTAAACTTACCACAGAGTTTTTAGATAATCTTTTGGCTATTTTTATAGCAACTTCTGATGGTAACATAAAAGAGCCATTATATGCATCTTCTATTGCTTTTATCAAAGCATCCCCTTCAATATCCTTTAAAAGATATCCTGAGGCACCATAGGATAAAGCATCTATAATGTAATCATCCTCATTAAAGGTAGTTAAGATTAAAATAACTATTTCAGGATGTAAGTTTTTTATAATTTTTGTACTTTCAACACCATCCATACCAGGCATTCTTATATCCATAAGTATTAAATCAATCTTATTATTCTCACAGAATTCTATGGCTTCCTGTCCATTTTTTGCTGTTCCAACAACCTGCATATTATCTTCTAGATCAATAATAGTCTTCAATCCATCTCTCATTAGTGTTTGATCATCAACTATCAACACTTTAATCTTGTCCATTTAACACCTCTTTATTTAAGAGTTTCCATTATGAAACTCTATTCATTTAAGGGCATAGTAATGTATATCCCAAAACCTTCTCCCTCTTTTGAATTTATACTAAATTTACCCTTTAGCTCTTCTACTCTATTCTTCATGGCTCTAAGTCCAAAACCAGGAGAAACTACAGAAGAACCTAACCCATTATCCTCTAGTAAAAAACAAATCCTATCCTTTTCTTTATATAACTTTAATAAAAAAGCGGTACTGTTTCCATGGCGTATACCATTTGATACTCCCTCCATTAGCGAAGAGAATATAACCTGCTGCGCTTTTTTATGAATCTTCATATCCTTGTTTATATCTTTTTTAATAATAATTTCTGAATGTTTTTCTGTGTTTTCAATAAAAGCCTCTAAAGAACCATAGAAATCTAAAACATCCTGTCCTTTTTCTAAAATTCTAACAGAACTTCTTATATCATTTAATCCCTTTCTAACCTGACCTTGAGCTAAGTTTAATTTCTCTAAGGCTTTATCTTTATCCTTATTCATTAAACGCTTAGAAGCTTCTAATTCAACAAGTACAGTAGTTAAAGTATGTCCTACAGTGTCATGAATCTCAGCTGCTATTTTATTTCTTTCTCTAAGTGCCGTTATACTTTCAACCTTGCTATAAGCTTCCTTCAAATTTTTATATAGGATATCTTTTTCTAGATTTTTAATTGTTATATCCTTTAAAGATTTGTCTATTATTTCATTTTGTTCAAATAGATAATTTATTAAAAAGAATATAATGTATACTATAAAATAAACTAAAATTAACAAAAGAATACTTTTTATCAAAATAGGCTTGTTATTCTTAAATTTTAAAAACAATATAATACAAGATATAAAATAAATATTAATGGTTACTAATAAAGATGCTTTTTTATTCAAATTTAAGGTTACATCTTCAACTATTAAACATAAAACTATAAAAGATAACAAATAGACATCGTAATATTGCAAAGCTAAAGTTATTAATATTTCTATTACATAAGTTAAAATAATAATAAAGTTAAACGTAGTCTTTTTATTATTATAAATAAAATAAGTTTTAATAGTATAAGAAGATAGGATAATGAGATATAAAAATATTATAATAGTTGAGTGGCTAATATTTGATATAGCGCTAGCTAGCATAATTATTGTAAGAACAAAATAGTTCATTATTGTGATTATATTCTTAATTTTATTTTCCATAATACATCCTTTATTTTATAATTTTCCACATCATAATAAAATTATAACAACAATTGTAGTATTTTTCCACAAAACAATTACTTAAATCCATAAAAAAAGATACATTAGGTAGAAACAATGTATCTTTTTA
>JAQYVX010000041.1 GCA_030145305.1 Halarcobacter sp.
GGTATGATAAAGGAACTTCGAAAACACTTTCCGGCATCAAACATTATTGCAATAGACTATGACCCGGGAGCTTCTGAGGTAAATCAGATTAATAGATTAAAACTAATGTTGTCCACAGCAGCAAAAAACATTGAGAAGAAAAAAGATCATGTTGTAAATAAAAAAAATGAAGTCGTTAATAAAGTTTTAAAATAAAGTAAATTAAAGTGGGCTGATGCCCACTTTTTTTATAAGCAGATACATTCAAACTTGAGGTAAAAGCTTGAACTGAACTAAAATATGGAGGTGTTCTGATTGGATTATATTAAAAAATCACTAGAACAAATTAGAGAAAACAATCCACATGAAGAGGAATTTTTGCAGGCGGTTGAAGAGGTTTTTTTATCACTTGGACCTGTTTTTGAAAAGCACCCAGAGTTTGAAAAGGCAAATATTCTACAAAGGATGGCTGAACCGGAGAGACAAATTAAATTTAGAGTGTCTTGGGAAGATGATAATGGAAATGTTCAAGTCAATTCAGGTTATAGAGTTCAGTTTAATGGAGCTATAGGGCCTTATAAAGGTGGGCTTAGATTTCATCCATCGGTATATATTGGAATAATAAAGTTCTTAGGATTTGAGCAAATATTTAAAAATGCACTGACTGGACTCCCTATTGGTGGTGGTAAAGGTGGTTCGAACTTTAATCCAAAAGGTAAATCGGAAAATGAAGTTAGAAGATTTTGTGAAGCTTTTATGAAAGAACTATATAGACATATTGGACCAAATGTAGATGTTCCTGCTGGAGATATTGGCGTTGGAGCAAGAGAAATAGGACTTTTATATGGTGAGTATAGAAGAATAAGTGGTTCGTTTGATGCTGGTGTTTTAACCGGTAAAGGGCTTACTTATGGAGGTTCATTAGTTAGAAAAGAAGCAACTGGTTTTGGAGCTATATACTTTGTAGAGGAAATGTTTAGATATAACAATATAAAATTAGAAGGAAAGACAGCTGTTATTTCAGGATCTGGAAATGTAGCGCTGTATGCCGCTAAAAAAGCAACTGAGAAAGGTATTAGAGTTATTGCTATGAGTGACTCAGATGGGTATGTGGTTGATGAGAGTGGAATTGATGTTGACCTTATGATAAATTTAAAAGAAGTAAACAGAAAGAGAATAAGCGAATACGCTAAAGAGAGACCAAGTGCTACCTACCATGAAGGTTGGGAAGGTATTTGGGATACAGTTTGTGATATAGCGCTTCCATGTGCTACACAAAATGATATAGACATTGAAAAAGCTAAAAAGATAGTAGCTGCAGGGACAAAGTTTGTAATTGAAGGCGCAAACATGCCTACTACAAATGAAGCTATGAGGTACTTCTTGGATAATGGAATAATAGTTGGACCTGCAAAGGCAGTAAATGCTGGGGGAGTATCAACATCAGCACTGGAAATGGCCCAAAACAGCATGAAGTATTCTTGGACATTTGAAGAGGTGGATGCAAAATTAAAAGAAATAATGGTTAATATTCATACTCACTCTGTTGAAGCATCTGAGGAATATGGTTATGGATATAACTTAGTTGCAGGTGCGAATATTGCAGGATTCTTAAAAGTTGCCCATGCAATGATAGCACAAGGAATATATTAATGTAATTGTCCCATCTATCTTCATAGGTGGGACAATTATACATAAAGGGGATTTTTAAGATGGAAAAAATAACAATGTCCGAAATTAAAGACGTGCTAAAAGAACATGAAATTTGGCTAGCAGAAAACGGAAAGTCAGGTACACAAGCTGACTTTTCAGGAAAAACAATAAAAATTGCTAATTTTAAGGAAGCTAAATTGTCAAAGTCAATTTTTAAAAACTGTATCCTAAAAATGATTGAGTTTGTAGATACTGATTTAAAAGATGCAAATTTTGAGAATGCAAAACTAAAAAAAGTAGATTTTCATAATGCAAACCTAATTGGAACAAACTTTTATGGTGCTGTGTTTGAAAAAGTTCATATAACAGAAGAAATGTATGAACAAATCAAAGAAAGATTAACACAAGAACAAAGAAAAGGAATTATAACTTCGTATAAAGTATTTATGAGAAAAATGATATTTTAATTGTTAACTGTGCTATTTATAACACGGCAAACGCATGAAAAATTAAATTAGGCAGCAAAAAGGAATTTGAAAAGAAATATAGAATAAGTAAAGGGTAGACAAAATAAAACCCTAGGAGAATTCTATATGAATAATAATAGTTTTACAGAGTCATTTGAAGATATT
>JAQYVX010000042.1 GCA_030145305.1 Halarcobacter sp.
CGACCTCCAGCGTGACAGGCTGGCGTTCTAACCAACTGAACTACCAGGCCGTATTTATAAATTTTAATGGTGGGGATAACAGGGTTCGAACCTGTGACCTCCTGCTTGTAAGGCAGATGCTCTCCCAGCTGAGCTATATCCCCAAAACAAATTAACTACAGTATTCATAATACACGATAAAACCTTATAATGTCAACACTTTTTTGTATTTATAACACTTCTTTTTTTACCAGTATTCCTTCAAGATTGTCAAAATCACTTATTATCATTTTTTTTAGACCTAATTCACTCATAATTTCTTCTAAAACAATTCCACCCGCTGTAATAATGTCTGCTCGTTTCGGTTGAAGTCCTATGATTTTTTTTCTATTCTCTAAATCTATATTTCTAAATCTCTTATTTATTTTTTCTATATTTTCTATGCTTAAACTATGATTATGGATTAAAGTTCTATTATACACTTCAAGTTCTAGATCAATCGCTCCAAAAGTTGTAGCAGTTCCACCTATACCTACTGCAAATTTTATATCAAATTCTTTCATAAGGTTGATATCCACCTTTAAAGCATTCTTTACATCTTGTAGTACCAAATCAAATTCTTTATTATTTATAGGGTCATTTTTGATGTATTTCCCGGTCTGCCTTACTGCTCCTATATTAAAACTTTTTTTATACTTAATCTCTTCTTTATTGCAAATTATCAGTTCCGTACTCCCTCCACCGATGTCTACAATAAGCATATCTCCTGTTACATCTTCTAAACCTGCCATAACCCCAAGGTATCCAAGGCAAGCTTCTTCTTCACCTGAAATTATCTCAACTAATACATCCGCTTCTCGAGATAGTGTTCTCGCAAATCTTTCCCCGTTTTCCGAGTCCCTTACAGCGCTAGTTGCAAAAGCACCTATCATTTGGTAACCTTCCTTTTTTGAAACGTCTACAAAATTTTTTACTGCATTAATTGAGTTATCCATACTTTCTTTGCAAAGATTACCCGTCTCATTTACACCAAGTCCAAGTCTGGTGACTTCTAAGTCTTTTTTGCATTCTATTATTTTTTTATCTTCTATAACAATACGTAACAATCTTATAGAATTAGTCCCCATATCTATAACGGAATATTTCATATATGCACCTCTATTCTTTTTTTGCAAAAAAAAACCGGGTAACCCCGACCTTTTTTTATCTATTATTACTATATCCGGTTTTTCTAGTTGCTTTTGTAGGTTTTTTTACTTCTCTTAGCTTATCATCTGAATCTTTTAAGAAACTTGAAAGCATATTTTCAAACCCACCGCCACTAGGTTTAGATCTGTTATCAAACTTATTATCTCTACCTTCATTACTTCTAGGTTTAAAATCTTTTTTTTCAGATTTGAATTTTGGATTTTCATCTCTTCTTGCTGCTGGTCTTGCTACAGATTTTGCGGCTGGTCTCACAGATTTGTTGACTATTTGTGCATTTTCATCAGCCTGTTTAATAGAAAGACTAATTTTACCTTTTTCATCAACACCTATTATTTTAACTTTTACAGGTTGATCAGCTTTTAAATGTTCAGAAACATTTTTAACGTAATCATTTGCAATTTCTGAAATGTGACATAGACCAGTTTTTTTATCTGGTAATTGTACGAAAGCTCCAAAAGCTGTTATACCAGATACTACACCATCTACTACTTTCCCAATTTCTACTGACATATGGTTGCCATCCTCCTCAAAATATTTAAATGTATACACCGTGATTATATTTTAAAAAATCACCTCTGTCAATATAATGTCATACAAGTCAATTTTTTATATTTTAATCATTTGAACCATCTCTTATCACATATATGTATTCATTTGGTTTAACCATTTTTAATTTTTCTCTAGCAATCTTTTCAATTGTTTCTAAGTTTTGTGAGTTTCTTAATCGTTCTTGCAACTCGTCTTTTTCTTTTATTAATAATGTTATTTGTTCATTTAGATCATCTTTTCTATCTTCTAACTCTAAAAATTTATGTTCAATTTTTATATACTGAAAACTTAAAAAAGCAAAGAACAAAATAGCAAATATTATAATTATACTTTTTCCTAATTTACTCATCTATTAGTCCCCCTATGCAGATATGTTATTAGTTCATTGCAGAACTCTAAAGTCCTTGCAATTACAATCTTTTTCTTTATAGAAACGGCATGTACTCCCCCATTTTTGTTATAATTAAGTGACTAAACTGTTTATAACTTTCTCACATTTAAGAAAAAATAAAAAACAAA
>JAQYVX010000043.1 GCA_030145305.1 Halarcobacter sp.
CTTTTAGTTGGAATATCTTCAGGAGCAGCAGCTTATGCGGCAAAAGAGCTTGCTAAAAAAGAAGAAAACAAAGGTAAAAATATTGTTGTGATTCTTCCAGATGGAGGAGAAAGATATTTATCAACTGAATTATTTCAAGATTAAGTTATATTTGAAATGGAAACGCCACAAAAACTATAAAAGAATGATAGAGGCTGCGTTTGCAGCCTCTTATAATTATATAAGAATTTATCAATTCTATCATTTGGTGGAGTGACTTTCTAGATACATATGCCGTTGTTCTTTAGCATCTATATAATTAGTTGAATAACCAATGGATTTATAATAAACTTAAAATATAGATAAATGCAATTAATAGGGGGCAGAGAAAATGAATAATTTTAGATTATATAAATCAACAACTGATAAAAAAGTTGCTGGTGTTTGTGGCGGATTAGCAGAAGCTTTAGGACTTGACCCTTCAATTATAAGAATAGTTTGGGCTGTAGTATCATTGTTTTACGGATTTGGGGTTATATTGTATATAATAGCTGCAATAGTTTTGCCGGAAGGAAAACCACAAGAATATACAAGAAAAACTCAACAATCTGATACGAATGGTTTTGTAGAAAAAGAGGAAAAAGCATCGGAACCGGAAGTTTACGATGTTAATTATAAAGAAGTAAAAAGTTTTGATGATGTACAACAATAATAAATATTTGTATAAAGGGGTGACAGAGGCTGCGTTTGCAGCCTTTTGCTTATGAGAGAATTATATTTCGATTATGCGGCAACAACAAAAGTAAAGAAAGAAGTTTTAGAAGAAATGCTTCCATATTTTATGGAGTATTACGGAAATCCATCATCTATTTATTCCTTATCAAGAAAAGTTAAAACGGCTATAGATAGTAGCAAAAATAATATTGCAAAAATGATTAATTCCAAGAGAAGTGAAATTTGTTTTACATCTGGAGGTACAGAGGCAGATAATTGGGCGATAAAAGGAGTAGCTTTTGCAAATAAAGAAAAAGGGAAGCATATAATAACAACGGAGATTGAGCATGCAGCGATACTTAGTTCATGTAAATATCTCCAATCACTTGGGTTTAGAGTTACATACTTGCAAGTTGATAAATATGGTTTTATAAATTTGGATCAACTGAGGAAGGCTATAGATGGAGAAACGATTTTAGTATCAATTATGTGGGGAAATAATGAAATTGGTACAGTTCAAAACATTAAATCTATAGGAGAGATTTGTAAAGAAAATAATGTATATTTTCATACAGATGCTGTTCAGGCATTAGGTCAAATTCCAATAGATGTAGAAAAAATGAATATTGATTTACTTTCTATATCAGCTCATAAAATTTATGGGCCAAAGGGAACTGGTGCGCTTTATATTAAAAAAGGTGTTAAAATACATAACCTTATCCATGGTGGAGAGCAAGAAAGAGGCAGGAGATCTGGGACTGAAAATGTACCGGGTATTGTTGGTTTTGGAAAAGCGGCTGAATTGGCTTATGATAATTTCCAAGATGAAAGAAGTAAGCTAATATATTTTAGAGATAAAATAATAGAAGAGTTATTAAAAATTGATAAAACTAAAATAAATGGTGCTATTGGAGCAAATAGATTGCCCAATAATATTAATGTTGGTTTTGAAGGGGTATCATCAGAACAATTGCTGATAGTTTTAGATAGTATGGGTATTTTTGCATCGGCTGGAAGTGCTTGTTCTGCGGGGGCCATTGAAGAATCACATGTTTTAAAAGCGATAGGATTATCATTAGATGGAGCAAAAAATTCTATTAGATTTACAATTGGTTATACTATAAATAATGATATAATAGAAGAGTTCGTAGCTAAAATAAGAATTGCAGTCAGTAATATAAGAGCTATGATGGATGAGTAAATTTAAGATGTTTTTAAATATTGAGAGTACAATATGAATTAAATAGTTGTAAGATATAAGTTATGGACACTTTTCACTAAGTGAAAACTTTTAATTATATAAAAGATAAAATGATTTCTTTTACGAAGTAAAAGAACATTGACTTACCACTTACAACTTGCAACTTATAACTAATATAGGATAAGTAGGAAGGTGTATAGATGAAAAAGAAAGTTGTTATTGGAATGAGTGGAGGAGTGGATAGCTCAGTTGCTGCATATCTTTTGAAACAGCAAGGGTATGAAGTTATAGGTGTAACTATGCAAATTTGGCAGGAAGACTATGAGCATGCTGAA
>JAQYVX010000044.1 GCA_030145305.1 Halarcobacter sp.
TATCTGTACTTATGGAAGAACAGCTTATAAAAGCTTTATCTGCAGCTAATTTTTGCAAGCATTCAGTTGTCATATATCCAACAAAAGAACTAGTACTTTTTCGAAGAATTCCGCCTAAACAAATTACTTTAACATTCTTGCTTTCATCAAATTCATTTGTGATTTTCAAAGAATTTGTAATAACAGTAACTTTTTTCTTGCTTGTATTCAAATTTTTAGCGATATATAGTGCAGTTGTACTACTATCAAGCATGATGCAGTCGCCTTCTTCAATTAATTCAATGCACTTTTCACCTATTAATTGTTTTTCCTCTAAAAATATTTTTTCTCTTATCCCAATTGGAACTTCATTGTCTGATGTTTCAGGTAAATAAGCACCGCGTCGAACACGTTTTAGTTTGTTTTCTTTTTCAAGTTTCTCCAAGTCTCTTCGGATGGTTTCTTCGGAAACATCTAGCAACTCACTTAAATTACTAATCATCACACTACCATTCTCAATTAATAATTCTTCAATTTTTTTTAACCTATCGACTGCTAACATTACTTTTTATTACCTCACCATTCTCGTTTTTATTTGTTAACCACATCATACCACAACTCACAACTTTTTTCAACAACAAAAAACATTTCTACACATTTACGCATATTTTTTCACATTTATTCACATTCATTCACATTTCCTTCAAAATGTATATGTATAAAATCTAAGTTTTGAATTGAAACTTGCTTCTAAAATCATTGGAAAGAAGATTGAAAACTGGTAAAATTAAAATGTATGCTACTAAATTCTTTATAAAATTAACAATAGATCAATAGAATTAAAAATTCATAGTAAAGTGAGGATAAAGTCTTGAAAAAACCGCTAAATACAAGTATAAAAATTAAAGAAAAGCTGTCTCAAAAGGATTATGATGAGATCCATCATCTCGAAAGCATTTGTCTAAAAAAAGATCAGACATCTCTTAAGTTAGAATTAGATTATAAACTTAGCAGAGGAAAATGGAATAGAGAAATACTCAATGTAAATAATGAATTTATGTATTATGAAAATAATTCACTTATTGGTTATATGGGTATTTGTCAATTTGGAGGCTCAGAGTTAGAAGTCAATGGCATGGTTCATCCTGATTTTAGAAGAAGAGGTGTCTTCAAAGAGTTATATGGAAGAGTTAATGAAGCGTTTAATAAGAGAGCTTCTGATAAAATGCTTTTATTGAGCGATCATCATTCTTTGTCAGGCCAAGAATTTATAAAGACAACGGGAGCAATTTATGACTATTCAGAGTATGAAATGTACTTAAAAAATACAGTAAATCAAACAGAATTCTCCAATAAAATTATTTTGAGAAGAGCAACCAATCAGGATGCAAGAGAAATAGCTTTACAGAACGCCATTTACTCTGGGATAACATTCGATGAAGGGCAAATCACATTACCTGAAGATGAAGATAAGAATGGATTTACTATTTTTATTGCCGAATTGGATTCAAAGATTATTGGTAAAGTACATTTAGAACTTAATCAAGGTATTGGTGGTATTTATGGTTTTGGTGTAATTCCAGAATATAGATGCATGGGTTATGGTAGAGAAATTTTAATTGGTTCCATCGTAAAGCTTAAAGAAAGAAAAGCACACGAAATCATGCTACAAGTGGCTATAAAAAACAGCAATGCATTAAATCTATATAAATCCTGTGGATTTGAAGTAACATCGACAATGGATTACTATACTGTAACCAAAGAATAAAATAAGATTAATATTAGATGCATCAAATGATAAAATGCGACAATGACAGTCATTGATATATCGGATTTAAATTTAACTGAAATATTTTAGCGATGTCCTCTTAGCGGGTATGGTACCATGCTCACTTACTCATTGTGAAATGATGTTAAATGATATATAATAAACCTAATTATTGAATTGGCCATTGATAGTAAAAATATAAAAGATTTAGGAGAGCTATTTGACATGAAAAAAAATACATTGACTCTAGAAAAATTCTTCTTAAATTATTCCCCTCAAAAACAACTACGCGATAAAAAGGATTTGTTTCCTTTCAAAATAGTACTTTCGTATATATTCATAGCTCATTTATGGATAATGTTATCAGATGAAATTTTATTCTTTATGGTTAACGATATAGAACTTCTGAATAAAATTCAAACTTTTAAAGG
>JAQYVX010000045.1 GCA_030145305.1 Halarcobacter sp.
AGGCAAAATGGAAAACTTTTGTTTCGTGTTTTTGGCAATAAAAAAACTCTCTAACCTAAGTCAGAGAGCCATTTTAAGTTGGTACCGAAGACGGGGGTCGAACCCGTACGAGTATTACCTCTCCGGATTTTGAGTCCGAAGTGCGTATTTGTGTAAGTGTTGCAATCACAGGATTAAAAGTGCTCCTAAATTGCCAACGTTCTCAAAACGTTCTTAAGTCATAAATTTAGATTTTTTAAAGCATATTTTAAACAAACTATTAAAATGTTTTCAGAATGCGGAGTATCAAAAATATTAAACACATTATATTTATTCTATTAATTTATGATATAGTAAATCATTCCTTGAAAGCAGAACCAATAAATAAAAACTCTTCTACCTTTGCAAGGTAGAAGAGTTGAAAAAATGCTAATTCTTCGGTAACTGGCTATCATCTCCAACCGGAGAAAGATCCTTAAGCTTTGCGTCCCAATCTTTCAATTGGTTTGCCTTTATCGGAAGCATAATTAGTGTACAGGTTTGTTATATTCAATTATCAATTGATTCATTATTATTTAGTCATATTTCATGTTTTAGTTCACGTCTTCTGGAATTTCATAAAATCTTAACTGAACAATCTTCAATCCATTGTTGTCAAATTCCCATAGATAGTCTTGAAGAGCATCATCAAAAAGTGGATATCTTTCGTCATCGCCATCTCCATCTAGGTCACAATATACATAAAGAAGTTCTTTTGACACATTTCTAAAGGTTTGCTTTCCACCTTGTCTATTTAAACTAACAGGAAAAGAAGAGAATTTTTCTTCTCCCAATTCGTTTGTTCCACCTGTTGTTATTGTACCTTTTCCACCCGGTTTGCCTAACACTCTTATATATACTGAATATTCTGTAACACCGTCGTTGTTTGGATCAGGGGAAGGAAGTTGAAATGCTGCCTCACCATCATCAGTTCCATCTTTATCTAAAACTGCATAATCTCCTTCAGTCAACTTGATTCTAGTCTTTTTATTCATGTGAACAAAAATAACATGACCACCTTTATCGTAATTCTTCATATCCTTTTCATGATTTTCTTTAACTCCGATTAGATTTAAATTAAAATGTGAACCACTTGGCGCACCACTGCCAGTTACTGCATATACTGACATTAAAGACATTGTGGCAATAAGTAAAAAAGCAATAAAAATTCTCTTTTTCATAACACGATCCTCCGATTTTAAAATAAGTTTCAAAAACCTGTGCACTTTCTCTATGTCTGCTTTTATACCCGCATATAGTTTGAAAAATCAACACTAAAGTACTTTGTTTATTTTTGCGAGGGAACATATCTAGCAGCTTCAAATAAGTGGAACTTTGATATTAGAACTCGTTGAGACATGAATTTACCATTATAAATATTAATATTTACAATACAAGTCTATACTTTGGTCGTATATTATGCATACTTTTCTCCTGTTTTTGATGACTATTACCGACCTATTTATTGCTACATATCTCCTAAATAAATGATACCTTTAATTATTTTAATAGCCAATTATTACTTTTCATGTATGAGGAAATTCAGAATTTGCACTTCTATGATGAAGGGCGTTTTAGATTGTTTCCTCATATGAATGAATTCGTCTTTCCACCATATGCAAATCCAAAGCTAAGTAAGGTAAAAATTATTAAAGTAGGGAAGTGTACTTGTGAAAAAAGATATATTTGCACCATACAAATACCAGTGATAATTTTTTGATATCCTATCATTTGATCCGCAACCCACTAGGGGTGGTAGATGAAATAATAGGTCACCCAATTGAGATATGAGCCAATAATAAAAAATAGAAAATGTACAAAAACATAAGAATTGAGAAAACTCTGGTTTTTGAGTCCAAAGATTATTAATTGTAGCTTTGTTTGGTGGCTTTTTTCTTATAAAACCTAATTTAGTAATTAAATAGCATTCATACCCTGCTAAGAGCCGAATAAATAATAAAATATCCTCGTTTTTTTCAAACTAATTGTGTCTTCTACTTGATTAATTTGCAATTCCTTTATATAATGTAGAATGGATTGTATAAAATGGAGGAAGAAAGAAATATGTGCGGAGATAACAAAGTAGAAATTATAACTAATTTTAAAGATATAAAAAAAGAAGAAGAGAAAAAAGAGATAATAAATTTAGAAGGTAAGAAC
>JAQYVX010000046.1 GCA_030145305.1 Halarcobacter sp.
GCTGTGACATTGATCTTAATTTCTTCATTTATCATTATTTCTGTGTTTTCCAATACGCTGCGAATCTTTTCTATTTTTGAAATAGCTTCATCATATGTTATATTTGAAAACATGATTATAAACTCTTCTCCGCCATATCTTCCAGCAATGCCATCTTTACCGATATTTTCTCTCAGACATTTCGAAACTACTCTAAGTACTTTATCTCCTTCTATATGTCCATATTTATCATTAATTCTTTTAAAGAAATCCAAGTCAAGCATTGCAAGCGATATACTATCCACATTTATATCTGATTTTTCTATTTGCTTGCTTAGCAATTCTACAAAAGTATTTTTTCGGTATAAATTAGTCAGTCCATCTATATTTGTCATTCTTTGAAGTTCATAGGTTCTATCTGTTACTCTTCTCTCAAGATTTTTATTCACATGTTTTAGGCTCACTTTTTCAATTTTAACCTCAAAACGTTTGAAAATTAGCCAGATGATTAAATATAAAAGTATAAATACAATAATGCTTATTGATATTAGAATAGTTAAGAATTTAGGCATTGGTTCCATTATCTCTTCTATTTGTTGCGTATATGATATGTACCACTGAGTCCTGGAGTTTTTTAAATCAAATCCTAGAGATTTAGCTACATATATTTTTTCATTTCCTTCAAAAGTACAACTAAATCTAGTTTCTCCGCTAATGACTTTTTCACCAATACGTCCAACCTCTTCGCTAATGTTCTTTGTATACTTAAAATTAAAATCAGGTCTCTTATGGGCAATTATAATTTCCCGATCATCATTGAGCGTTAAATATCCTGATTCTTTATAATAAAAATCCAAAATATGATCCTGTGCAAATTCAGCCATATTTAGAGCTATAATAGAAACACCAACGAGTTCTTCATTATTGTAAATTGGAACGCTTACAACGAAAACATGTTGTCTGTTTAATACACTATAATGCACTTCGCTAATATAAAATTGTGAACCTGCAATTATGGGGTTTACATAACCAAATTTCAGGCCATTTTCTCCAACAAAATTACCTTGAGCTGAATCTACTAATACTGTCCCATACTTAAAATCTATTAATTTGTCTTTATATTCATATTCAAACTCATCATTTGAGAATACAACAATTGGAATATTCACGTAGCTTGGGTATATCTTTGCCGTTTCTTCAAGATAATGTGTAACCTCATTTCTGAGTTGTTCATTTTGAGGATCAATACACATTTCTCGAACGGATTCATTTGATGCTATAGTATTTGCCATGACAATATGTTCATCAATGTAATTTCTAACAGTATTTGCGCCATGATTGACAAATTTTTGTCCCATGTTATAAGCATGTTCCTTAAGTTCTTCATACTCATTTTTATATATCATGAAATCAATTATAATTATAACTCCTGTTAAAACAGCCATAATTAATAAAAACATAACCTTTGATTTTTTCACTCTCATAAAATCACCCTTAAAAATATCTTTTCAAAAAATTCTTGCATTAAATATCTACCCCATAAAACTAAAGCTTATTCATGAACGAAATTGGCTTTTTTTTATTTTACAAACAAAGCATGTATAAAATAAGTAAAGCACCAACTTCTAGACCAAGGAGCTTCATCTCAACATTATGAAAAAATATATTCTATAGAGCACTCAAAAAAAGTTTTTCTTTTATTTAGTGCTCAACCCTATTTTTTCCATTTTCTTTTGCTTTATAAAGCATATCATCTGCCTTCCTCACAAAATCAATGATGTCCTCGCCATTCCATCTAACAATGCCAAAGCTTGCTGTTATTTTTAATGATTGTCCTTTGCTTAATTGCATTTCCATATTAGACAATTCTATTCTCATCCTATTAATTATCTCAACTGCATCATGTATGGTTATGTCTGTCATTATAACTATAAATTCTTCACCGCCATACCTACCAATAACATCCTCTTTCCTTAGACTCTCCATTAAGAATTTAGCAAATGTCTTTAGAACTATATCTCCATTTAGATGTCCATATTTATCATTTACATTTTTAAAGAAATCAATATCTATCATTATTGCTATAATCTCTTTACTAGCAGAGTCACTGCTATCAAGTAATTTAGTAAGCATTCCATCCGCTGTCTCTCTATTATAGAGTTCAGTCAGTCCATCGAG
>JAQYVX010000004.1 GCA_030145305.1 Halarcobacter sp.
TTTAAAAGATTATGATAAATCTATTTATTGGTATAAAAGAGGGTTTGAGAAACTTGAATGTTTAGATTGTGCTTTCAATTTAGCTTTTTTATATAATGTACAGTTAAAAGATTATAATGAAGCAATTAAATGGTATAAAAAAGGATATAAATTAGGAGATAAAGGTGCAACTTATAATCTTGCATATTTATATCAATATGATTTAAAAGATAAAGAAAATGCAATTAAATGGTATAAAAAAGCCGTAGATTTAGGCGATATTGGGGCAAAAGAAAAACTAAAAGAATTAGGAGTAACATATGAAAAATGATACTCACATAGGAAGAGTCTATTTTAAAGAAAATGAAGGTTTTCATCATTATGGTTTTGTACATAAAGAAGACCAAAAAGCTGTTAAAGGCTTTACAAATAGAACACGTGTTGCATATTTAATTGTAAGTGATGAAGAGTCTAATACTTTAAATAATGATGATGAAGATAAAAAACTTATTTTAGAAAATATAAAAAACAAATACCAAGAACATCTTATAAAAGCAGTAAAAGAAGAGAGTAAAAAAAACAATAGAAATATAACATCATATGAACTAAAAGGTTTGGACGAAAAAGTTATTGAAAAAAAGCTAATTAAACTATCAACGTTGCAATTACATACTTCAAAATCTTATGGAAGTATATTAAAAGCAAAAGAATATACTCATGCTTACAATGAAAAACTTGATGAAAAACATAAAAAAAATACAGAAGAAAAAACATCTGGAATACTTGACTTTAGTAAAAATAAATCTCAAGAGATATTAAATAAAGAGAAAAATAAACTAAAGGAAGAAGAACAAGCATATATAATAGTATCAATGCCTTATGTTTATAATATAAAAAAAGATTCACAAATAGAAGAGTTAGAACTAGAATATTATGAAAATAGAGTTTCATCCTCTTTTATGCCAGAGCTAATAGTTGAATATGGAGTTTTTTTTGATGGAACAAATAATAACATTCACAATATAGATTTTTATAAAAACTTTACTGAGTTTTTAAAAGAACCTGCTGAGTATATTAAAGAAAATAAAGAAAGAAAATTTCCTAGAAAACCTAAAACTGAGGATTATATAAGTATTCAAGAACTAATAGTATCAGAACCTAATCCAAAACTAAATAATGAAGTAGTAAAACTAATAATAAACCAAATAGATACAGCAGAAAAAGAGATAAGATATTTTGATAAAGAATCAAATCTAAACTTAGAAGATGAAGTTATCTTAGAGAGTTTAAAAGCTAATCACTCTTCAAAAGTATTTGAGTATTTAATTGACGTGAAAAATGGAAAAAAGAGTATAAAAAAAGAAGATAGAGCAGATTTTGTAAGAGAAGAGATATTAGTAGATAAAGATGAAGATAGTAGTTATACAAATGGAGAATCAAATATAAGTAGACTATACAATCTTTACAATGGTAATGATGTAAAAAGAAACAAAGAAGCATTATCCCCTACTAGATTTAAACTTTATGAAAGCGGAGCAGGAACAAATAATCCATTTATAAAAGAAGCCTATGGAGAAGATAACAAATTAGGTTCAGGTTTAGCTTTAGCTGATACAGGTATTAAAGCACATATTATTTATAGCTGTATAAAAATATTTGAACAATTAAAAACTTCATCTATAAATCATATAGATGAGTTAGTTTTAGATGTATTTGGTTTTAGCAGAGGGGCAGCAACTGCTAGGCATTTTGTAAATACTATTTTAAAAGATAGTGAAATAATTGAAAATGGGAATAAAAAATATAGTATAAAAATAAAAGATGGTAAAAATATCTTCTCATCTTTTTTTGAAAATGGCTATGTAACAATCAATGGAAATAAAATTTTTAATCCTTTAAATACTAAAAATAGAACTTACAATCATGGAAGAAATATAATTGGCAATCCCTACTATGGACAAACAGAAATCAAAATAGATTCTTTGTCTTTTAGATTTATTGGTATTTATGATACTGTTCCTCATTATGGTTTTAAACAAGCAAATGATTCTAAAAATCTAAATCTTGATTTTCATAAAAACAAAGAAAAACTAGGACAAGTAGTTCATCTTATGGCAGATGATGAATATAGATATAACTTTGATGCCTTCTCTATTTTTACTGATAAAAATAAAGATTTTCATAAAGTTGAGGGAGAAAATCCAAGCGGAGGAAAAAAGTTTGAAGAGTATTATATTCCTGGTGCTCATTCAGATGTTGGTGGGGGATATAATGTAGAAGAGGAATTAATTCTTTTAACACAACAAAGAATTAGCGGCTTTAATATATCATCTGTAAAAAGTAAAATTGAAGCATGGAATAAAAAATATAATTGGTTAGAAGAAGCAATTATTAAAGAAGTGAATTCAAAAAAAGATATTCCAAAGAATAAAGATGGATTTTATTATTATATAAATCAAGAGTATAGAACAAACTATAGTGTTAATACTTTATATGTGTATATGTATAAAAAAGAAATTTCAAATAAATATGAACATGTATCTTTAAGACTTATGCATGATAGAGCATTGTATAAAGATATGACTAGAACTTTAAACTATGAAAATTTAAAAGATGATTTTGAGAGAGTTCCTCTAGGAAGTCTAGATAATTATAAATTTTATAAAGATGAAACTTTAGATAAAGTTTACAATATTTTAAAAGAAAAAAAAGAGTTAAATACTTCTAATATAGAATTATATAAAAAGTTAAAAAACACTTACCTTCACCACTCATCAAAACAAAGCTTTATAAATAAACCTTCTTATAAAGATAAAGAGGGAAATGATTTTTATGGTAAGAGAGTCATCTATTCTGCATCAGGCGATAAGTTTACTAGAAATTAGTGTAAAGTTTTTTTACTGACTTCATACGGATTATTTACACTCAATTTTCGACTTTGTATATTTTCTCTCAAAATTATGGGAAAATATACAAAGTACTTAAAAGCTAAGAAGTGAATTAGAAAGCTATTTGTTACATATACTTCTTTAAAACAGTTGGAATATTAATACTTCCATCTTCATTTTGATAGTTTTCCATGATTGCTAATAATGTTCTTCCTACAGCTAATGATGAACCATTTAATGTGTGTGTTAAGATGTTTTTCTTAGCATCTTTATATCTTATTTTTGCACGTCTTGCTTGAAAATCTCTTGTATTAGAAATTGAAGATATTTCTCTATATTTATTTTGTCCAGGTAACCAAACTTCTAAATCTATTGTTGTCGCCGCAGAAAAACCTAAATCGCCCGTACAAAGTTGAACTTTTTGATGTGAAAGCCCTAATGATGCCAGTAAATCACTTGCACAATCAACCATTTTTTTGAATATTTCTTCTGATTGTTCTGGTTTTGTAATCGCTACCATTTCAACTTTGTCAAATTGATGTTGTCTGATTAATCCTCTAGTATCTCGTCCCGCACTTCCTGCTTCTTTTCTAAAACAAGGAGTGTATGAAGTTAATAACATTGGAAGCTCATCTGAACTTAAGATTTCGTCATTAACTAGATTTGTTAATTGCACCTCAGCTGTTGGAATAAGGTATAAATCTTCACCTTCAATTTTAAATAAATCATCTTCGAACTTTGGAAGTTGTCCAGTTCCTTGAAGAACATTTGAATTTGCCATAAAAGGAACATACCACTCTTCAAATCCTCTTTCTCTATTAAAATCAAGCATATAATTTATAAGTGCTCTTTCCATTCTAGCACCATCACCTTTGAGTGCAGAAAATCTAGATTTTGCTAACTTTACACCTCTTTCAAAGTCAATCCAACCATTATCTAAATCCCAATGTTCTTTTGGTTCAAAAGAAAATTCTGGTTTTTCTCCAATTGTTTCAATTACAATATTTTCATTCTCATCAGCACCATCAGGTACATTTTCGTCAGGAAGATTTGGAACACCAAGAGCCATATCACTTAGACTTACTTCAATAACTCTTACTTCTTCTTCTAAAGTTTGTTTTGAAGCTTTTAGAGCATTAATATCAGCTTGTAAAGGAGCGATATCTAATCCCTCTTTTTTATATCTTCCAAACTCTTTTGATAATTTATTTTGTTGAGCTGTAACATCTTCCATTTCTTTTCTTTTTTCTTTTGCATTTTCTGAAATGGTTTTTAAATTATCTAAAGTCTCTTGGTTAACACCTTTTCTCTTTAAGGCTTTTGCCATAGTCTCAAAATCTTTTTGTAGCTGTTTTACATCAATCATTTTAATCTTTCATCTAAATTTTTGCAATTATATCTAAACTTTACTTTTTAGTATTTTATAATGAAACTTGTAATAGAGTATGGTATTATTACATTATGAAAGTTTTATGGATGAAATACAAATTTATTACAGTTACAGTACCAGTTATTCTTCTAATTGTAGGTGCTTTTTATTTTACAGCTCAATTTATTCAACCAAGCCCTAAAAAAGAAATTACAATTGCTGCTGGATCAAAAACAGGCAATTATTACAAAACAGCTTTAGAGTATAAAAAGTTACTTGAAAAAGATAAAGTAAAAGTAAATATTCTTACCTCAGCTGGTTCAATTGAAAATATTGAAATTTTGAAACAAAACAAAGCTGATATTGCATTTTTACAAAATGGCACTATTTCAAATGAAACTGCAAAAGGAATTACTTCTTTAGCCTCTATTTATTATGAACCTTTATGGGTTTTTTATAAAAATGATGGATATTCAATTGAGTATATTATTCAATTTATTACAAAAAAAATCTCTATTGGAAAAGAAGGTAGTGGAACAAAAAATTTAGCAACAAATATATTAAAAGACAATGGTATTTCAAATGAAAACTCTACAATTTTAAATTATGAGCCAAATAAAGCAAAAGAAGAATTACTTAAAGGAAATATTGATGCAATGTTTGTAGTAACTTCTCACAATTCAAATGTTGTAAAAGAATTACTCTCTAATCCTAAAATAAACGTACTTAGCTTTAAAAGAGCAAAAGCTTATAGTAGAAAATATACATTTTTAGAAGCCTTAACTTTATATGAAGGAACGCTAGATTTATATAGAAACCTTCCTAATGAAAATATAAATGTACTTTCTACAACTGCAAATTTAGTTATAAACAAAGATTTTCCACCAGAATTAACAAGACTATTTTTAAAAAAAGTAAAAGAAGTTCATAGCAAAAAAGATCTTTTTGCAAGCGCAGGACAATTTCCAAATAAAACTAATATGGTTTTAGAATTAAATGAAGATGCAGAAAGATATTTTAAAAATGGCGATACTTGGCTTGAAAAGATATTTCCTTTTTGGATAGCATCGAATATTGATAGATTAAAGATTTTAATTATCCCTCTTTTAACTTTATTATTCCCTCTATTTAAAGGATTTTTCCCTTTATATAATTGGTCTATGCGTTCAAAAATTTATAGATGGTATGATGAAATTAGAAAAATTGATAATGAAATAGAATCTTTAGAAAATCATAGGTTAAAAGAAGAATTAGAAAAAATAGAAAAATTAAGAATGGAAATTTCTAAAGAAACCAAAGTTCCTCTTTCTTTTATGGGAGAATATTATAATCTTCAACTTCATATAGATCATGTAAAATATAGATTAGAAAAATTATTATGAAAGTTTTAGTTTAACTATCTATTTTATGAACTTAGGTTATAATTCCGCAAAAATTTAAAAGCTTTATTTATAAAGCCCCTTAAAAAAGGAATATATTTTGAGAATACTATCGGGAATTCAACCCTCAGGTACTATACATATTGGTAATTATTTTGGAATGATTAAAAAAATGATTGAAGCACAAAATGATGGTGAGTTATTTGCTTTTATAGCTTCATATCATGCTTTAACCTCTGTAAAAGACAAAGCATTATTAGAAAAAAATATCTTTGAAGCTTCTGTAAACTTTTTGGCTTTGGGAATGGATCCTGAAAAGTCAACTTTTTGGGTGCAAAGTGATGTAAAAGAAGTTCTTGAATTATACTGGATTTTATCAAATCATACTTCAATGGGACTACTTGAACGTGCCCATTCATATAAAGATAAAACTGCTAGAGGGATTGGAGCCAACCATGGTTTATTTTCTTATCCTGTTTTAATGGCTGCTGATATTTTAATTTATGATTCAAATATAGTTCCAGTTGGGAAAGACCAAATTCAACATGTGGAAATGGCAAGAGATATTGCCATATCTTTTAACCATGTATATGGTGACATATTAGTTCTTCCAGAATCTAAAGTTGATGAAGAAGTATCAACAGTTCCAGGAACAGATGGGGCTAAAATGTCAAAATCATATGGAAATACTATTGATATGTTTGGAAGTAAAAAAGGTGTTAAAAAACAAGTTATGGGAATAATCACTGACTCTAAAGAGCTTGATGATGTAAAAGATCACACTACTTGTAATGTATATAAACTTTGTGAATTATTTATGAATGAGAATGAATTAAAACAGTTACAACAAAGATATGCAACTCCAGGTGAAGGATATGGACATTTCAAACTTTCATTACTTGATAAAATAAATGAACATTTTGAGCCATATACAAAAAGAAGAGAACACTTACTTAATAACCCAAAAGAAGTAAAAGAGATTTTAGATTTTGGTGCGAAAAAAGCTAGAAAAATAGCAAGTGCTAAAATGGAAATCATTAGAAATGCAGTAGGATTATAATCCTACTTGCATATTTTTATTAAACTATTTTTATAACATCTTCTATATTTTTAGAGATAAGTTCTACTCTCTCTTGCCATAACTTTCCAAATTCTGTTCTTTCATCTTCATTTGCAGTTTTAGTAATACATTTTTGCATTAATTCTTGCATCTGTTTTTTTGGTGGATACATACTTGGATTATAAATTACTTCAACACTTTCATTTATATCTGTTCTTATAAATTTTACACTTGAAGAAATCTTATTTTCAAAAGACATTAGATTATTTCTACTATATAAGCCCATAATCCCTTTAAATCCTGTATTTTTAGTAGCTCCTGTAATATTTGTTACAACATTTGATATAACTCCAGCAACGCCCTCGTCTATACTTTCTTTAAACTCAACTTTTATCTCTCCACGCTTTGGTAGTTCTTCTTTATATAAAGCTTTTAATCCCTCTTTTGTCATTAGATAAGCACCTAAAACTGTAGGGCAAGAATGCCCTGCACTTTTTACAATATCAATATATGAGAACTCTATTATTCCATTTTCAGTAGCACCAAGAAAGTTTGCTAAATCATCTTTTAATTTTATTGTTTCTATATTTTCGAAAAAATCTGGATATTTCATATTAACCTACTTTTTTAGTTTTTATATTTTTTTACAAATAAATATTAGTTTATCAGCTTCTTCATCCACATGTAAATTGAAATTAACAATATTTTCAATTTCAAAAGAGGATTTGGATAAAAGAGTTTTTAAAGATTTTACATCATGGTAATATTGAACTACCGTGTCTTCTTCTTTTTTATACAAATTGTTTTTTTCTTGTGTAAAAAAAGTAATATCAGTTTTTAGTTTTTCATCTTCAAAATTTGCATCTATTGCTATAAATTTATCTTCTAAATTAATAGTTAAATTTCCTTGAGCAACTTCTTCAAAACCAAATAAAGAGTTTACATCAAAAATAAAATACCCATTGTCATTTAAAACCTTTGAAGCATTTATAAAAAACTCTCCTAATTCATTTTTAGGAATATAATTTATTACATCAAAAATTGCTGTTGCACAATCAAATTTTTCATCTACTTTATCTAAAGATATTGCATCTGCATTTAAATTATATGCTTGACATACTTTGATTTGTTCAACACTTAAATCTATTCCATAAGCGTTTACACCATTGGCTAGCAAGTGCATCATAAAAGCACCTTGACCACAACCAATATCAAGTACATCATCTAGACCTTTTTCAAAAATAAGACCTAAAAAAGCAGAATGCAACTCTTTAACTTCTTCTTGGAAGTCTAAGTATTCTTCTATTTTTGCATATAATTCTAAACCCATTAAAGTACAGCTTCTAATTTTTCTTTTAAATTAAAGATTAAATCTTTTTTTGCATAATATGAATTTTTATTAACTATTAATTGCGCGCTACTTTCCATAATTGTAGGCCCTACTTCAAGTCCATTTTGTTTCATAGTAGCTCCTGTTTCAACAATATCCACAATACAATCAGCTAAATCAACTAAAGGTGCTAATTCAATTGAACCATAAAGCTTAATAATATCAACAGCCATTGCTTTTTCTTCAAAATATCTTTTTGCAATTTTTTCATGTTTTGTAGCAACTGTAATTTTACTTTTTGTAAAGTCTAACTTTTCACCTTTTATAAGTCCAAAAGCTAGTTTACATTTACCTAATTGTAAGTCAAGAAGTTTGATTAAATCGTACTCTTTTTCTTCTAGAACATCAAGTCCAACAACTCCTAAATCAGCAGCACCATGCATAACATAAGTTGGTACATCTTGATTTCTTACATTCAAAAATCTAAATCCTGCTTTTTCTAAAATTAATTTTCTATCTTCAAAAATAAACTTTTCGTTAAAAGCTTTTTCAAACTTTTCTAAAGTATCTTCTGCAATTCGTCCCTTAGGCAATGCAATTGTTAGCATTAATAATCCCTTTCATCTTTTCAAATATTAAGTCACTTTTATAAATACAATTATCAAAATATCTACTTAAAAATTCACCATCTCCACCTGTAAATATTATTTGCTTTTCTAAAGCTATTTCTTTTATTGGTAGTATGATAGATTTCAAAATAGAATAAGATATTGCATCTTGTGTACAAAGGGGGATTTTATCTAAATTTACCTTTGTATTTATTTCATAGTCAAGTTTTAAAGATATCTGTTTGTATAATTTTTTTAAATTATTAATACCTGGAAGAATTATTCCACCTTTATGCTTTGAATTTTTTATAATATCAACTGTAATTGCGCTACCTGCATCAACTATTATTGCATTTTCAAAGCCAAAACATGCCACTTTTCTATCTAATCCCATACCTTGATAAGATGTTTGAAAATTTAAATATTTTTCTAAATCTATACAATGCACATAAGTATCTTTTAGTTTCCTACTTGCTTTTTCATTTACTGAAATAAAATAAACTATTTCTTCATCAAAAACAGGTAACTTTTCATCTAAGAAATATTTTTGATGTTTCCCATTAATTGAAAAATGAAAAGTAGTATTTCCAATATCACATAAAATCAACTCTTACACTCCATTTATTTTCTTTTAAAAATTTCTTAGCTTTAGAACAAAGTGGGCTTGAAATAAGCAACTCTTTTTTCTTAAAATTATGCTCTTGAAGTTGTGCTAATTTTTCACAAAGAATGATTAAATCTTCTGCATTTTTTCTAATAAATCTACTTTTTGCATTTATTAAAAATATTGCATAATAATCTTTAAAAACAGAAGTAGCAACATAAATCTCTATTTTTTTTCTGCTTCCTAAATCTTTCACACTCACTTCTTTTATCTCTTTAAATAAAATATCTTTATTTAAATAATACTTTGTTAAATTTTTCAAATATACCTTTCATTTTTATTCTTTGCATTATATATAAAAAATAGTTAGAACATAGACTTTATAAAATTTATTTACAGTTTTTGTTTGCTATAATGAAATAACCAAATCAATTTATAATGGGATTTATAGCAGTGTCGAATTTTATACGTTTTTTTTCTATTATAATAGTAATCTTCTTTAACACTATAAGTGCTAATACAAAGCATTTTAAAATATCTTATGATCCAGATTTTGCACCTTTTTCTTATTTAGAAGAAGGAAAAGCAGAAGGCCTTTTAATTGACTATTGGAAACTTTGGGCAGAAAAAAATAATTATTCTTTAGATTTTAAAAATGGTAAATCTTGGACAGAAACAATATCTCTTGTAAAAGAAAAAAAAGTTGACTTTTTTATAGGAACTGCTCCTTATGAAAATTGGATGAAAAGTTCAGATACCTTTTATGAAAATCAAACTGCACTTTTTGCTTTAAAAGAAAACTGTGGGGATTTTGATAAAAAGGCCTCTTATATTATTGGAATAATTGGCGAAGATTATAAAAAAATGATTAATAAAAATTTTCCTAATTCTCAAATTATAGTTTATGAAAATTATAAAACAATATTAAAAGATTTTATCTTGAAAAAAATCGATTTAATATATGAAGACAAACTTGCAATTGAATATTACACTTTACAAAATAAATATTTCCACAAAATACGTTCAATTCTTCTTTTAGAATCAAAAAATAAAATCAAAGCAATTTCAGCAAATAGAGAACTTATTAAAATATTTAATAAGGGATTAAAAAATTTAACAAAAGAAGAATTATATGATTTAGAGAGTAAATGGATTATTAATAAAAGTGAACAATTTTATAAAAATACGAAAGAATTAATCCTTACAAAAAATGAAAAAGAGTTTATAAAAAACAATATAATAAATATTTCTATTTCAGAAAATTGGTATCCTTTTTCTTTTTGGTCAAAAGAGAACGAAATAAGAGGAATCTCTCCAGAAATTTGGGAAATTCTTAGCAAAAAGGCTAAATTAAAAACAAAATATAATTTTACTGATATCTTTAATGAAGAATTAAATTCTATTGATAAAAAAACAAATGATGTGATTTTTAGTGCAGGAAAAGTAAAAGAAAGAAAAGAATACTCAATACATACAAAACCCTATGCTATTTTCACAATTTCAATAGTTACCTTAAAAGATGAAAATTTTATTGAAAATATGGAGTTTTTATCTAATAAAAAAATTCTAGTTAAAAATAATTCTACTGTACATAAAATGTTAAAAGAAAAATATCCAAACTTAAAACTTATACCAGTTAGCACTATTAAAAATGGTCTAGAAAAAGTATCTAATTATGAAGCTTATGCATATATTGATACTAAAGCAAGTTTAAAATATAACATTGCCAAATTTGAATTTAATGACTTAAAAATAAGTGGAAATACGGGTCTTATTTTTCAACTAGAAATGATTCTTAGAAATGATTCTAAAACTTTACAATCAATTTTAAATAAAGCAATTGATACGTTAGAAGAGGAAGAGATAAATTCTATAATAGAAAGATGGGAAAATATTCATTTTGAAGAAACCTTTAATTATAGAAATTTTTGGATTATGTTAATCCTTGTCTTGATTATTATTCTTTTTTTAATTTATATAAATCAAAGAAATATTAAAAAAAATAAAAACTTAAAATTTATAGTAAATGAAAGAACAGAAGAGTTAAAAGAATTAAATGCTCATCTTGAAGAACTTGTAAATCAAAAAATAAAAGAATTAAAAAGTGCAAATTCTTTACTTGATGAAGCCCAAGAAGTTGCTCACTTAGGAAGTTTCAATTATAATATTGAAAAAAATAAACTATTTTGGAGTGAAGAACAATATAAAATTCATGGATTACATCCTAATGAAATAGTTCCAAGTATAAGAAGATTTTTATCTTATATTCATAAAAATGATAGAAAAAAAATAAATCTTAAGTACAAAGAACTTATTTCAAAAAAATCAAATAAAAAATCAACCTTTGAATATAAAATGATTATGAAAGATTACACTATAAAATATATTCAAGCAGCTATTAAAATAACAAAATTTGATGATAATTTAAAACCTTTAATTGTAGTTGGAACAATTTTTGATATAACAAAAGTAAAATACCTAGAACTTGAAAAAAGAGAAAAAGATATTATCCTAGCTCAAAAATCAAAAATGGCAGCCATGGGTGAAATGCTTGAAAATATAGCACATCAATGGAGACAACCTCTTTCAGTTATTACAACCGCAGCTACAGGATTGCAACTTCAACTAGAATATACTAAAAATATCCCTGAAGAGATTTTAAAAGAAAATCTTATCTCAATCAATAATCAATCACAGTATCTTTCTAAAACTATTGATGATTTTAGAAACTTTTTTCATCAAAATAGAGAAAAAGAAAAATTAAATATTGAAAACCCAATTAATAAAGCCCTTTATCTCATAAATGCTAGAATCAAAAATGATAATGTAAAAATAGTAAAAGATATTAGTAATATAGTAGTTACAACTCTGGAAAATGAACTAATTCAAGTTTTACTAAATATTATTAATAATGCAATAGATAAATTAAATGAAAAAAGTTATGAAAAATATATTTTTATCTCCACAAAAGTAATTGAGGATAAGTTAAAAATCTATATAAAAGATAATGGTCAAGGAATTCCTCCTGATATAATCAATAGAATTTTTGAACCATATTTCACAACTAAACATAAGGCTCAAGGTACAGGTATCGGGCTTTATATGTCTAATGAAATTATTACAAAGCATATTCATGGTACATTAAAAGTAAATAATGTCTCTTATAATTTTGAAGGTAATAATTTTTCTGGAGCTTTATTTATTATTGAAATACCTTTAATATAAAAATTATACTTCTTTGTGTAAAATCCAATAAAATTGAAAGTAGCTTTATGAAAAAAATCTTAATCTTAGTTCTAATTGTTCTCTTTACAAGTAATATCTTTGCAAAAGAAAAAGTTATTGCAAAAATACCAGAAGCCTCGGGAATTTCTTACTCATATAAATCAAATACTCTTTTTGTAGTAAACGATGAAGGCTCTATTTATGAAATAAGCTTAGAAGGCCAAATATTAAGAGAAAAGAAAATTGGAAAATTGGATTTAGAAGGTATAGCAGTTGATGATGAAAATAATCTTTTATTACTTGCTGTTGAAGGTGATGATGAGATTTTAGTTCTTTCAAAAAATAAACTAAAGAAGAAGCATAAAATCTCAATAAAAAGAGACTACAAAGGGGTAAAAGTTTTAAAAAAAGGTGATGATGGACTTGAAGGAATTGCCTTATACAAAAATAAAATTTATCTCTCAAACCAATCAAAAAATAAATATCCAAAAGATGACTCTTCAGTTGTTGTAATTGTTGATTATGATTTAAAGAAAAAGAAACAAAAAATAGAAAATATCATAAATCATGGTTTTATTGATATTGCAGGACTTACTTTTTATAATGACATTTTATTTATGATAAGTGATAAAGAGAACCTTTTAATCCAATATGATATAAAACGAAAAAAAGCAATAAAAAAAGAAAAACTTTCTAAAAAATATGCCCAAGAAGGAATAACGTTTGATAAAAATGGCAACTTATATATTGCAGATGATAATGGCCAAATATTAAAAATAGACAATTATAAAAAATAAATGAGTGAAAAACAAAAATTAACTAACCAAGAACAAACAAAAATTACAAGAGCTATAATAAAAGCAGCTGTTTTAATGCTTGAATTTGGAGCTGAGAGCACTTTAATAGAAAATACAGCACAGAGGCTAGGTCTCGCTTTAGGAGTTGACTCAGTTGAAGTATCGTTGATTCCTTCAGCTATTGTATTAAGTACTCTTAGTAATAAACAAAGTCAATCTGTAACTACAACAAGAAGAGCACATCACAAACCTATTAATATGTCAATTGTCTGTGATTTACAAAAAATGTGTCAAGATTTAGAAAAATATAAATATGATGTGGATTTTGTGCTAAAAACAATGAAAGAAATCCAACCAAATTATTATAATAGATGGCTTGTTGTCTTTATGGTTGGGTTTTCTTGTGCCTCATTTGCATATTTAAATAAAGCTGACTGGCAGGCTTTTGGCATTACATTTCTAGCCTCTTCACTTGCTATGTTTGTGAGACAAGAACTATCAAAAAAAAAATTTATAATGGTCATCACCTTTGGAGTAACAGCTTTTGTAGCAACACTAACTGCAAGTATAGCTCTAATTTTTAATCTAAGTTCAACACCTAATATTGCGCTATCTTCTAGCGTAATGCTACTAGCTCCTGGATTCCCTTTTATAAACTCTGTTTTGGATGCACTAAAAGGTTATTTAGCCATGGGTTGGGGACGTTGGTTACAAGCTGTATTATTGACAGTAGCTACTAGTATTGGCATAATTTTAGCTTTCACATTCTTAAGTTTAAAAGGATGGTAGATGAGTGAAATAATTATACAATATTTATTAAATGCCATTTTTGCAGCAATTCCTGCTCTTGGTTTTGGAATGGTTTTTAATGTTCCTAGGTATACTTTAATATATTGTGCTATTGGTGGAGCAATAACATTTTCAACAAGATATATTTTAATGGATTTTGATATACCAATAGAACTTGCAACATTTTTAGCTTCCACAACAATTGGAATTATTGCTCTATATTGGTCAAGAAAATACAAAGTTCCAAGACCTATTTATACTATTGCTTCAATTATTCCACTTATTCCTGGAACTTATGCTTTTACAGCAATGATAAATTTAATAGATATGAATGCTCATGGAGTAACACCTGAATTAATTGTAATGTTTGTAGATAATGCCTTAAAAGCAATTATTATTTTAGCTGGAATTGGATTTGGATTAGCCTTGCCATCTCTTTATTACATAAGATACAATAGGCCAATCACTTAAGTATTATTTTTTTATAATTGTTTTTTTCATTTTTATTCTTATATAAAAAAGAATAAATACTCCAAGCAAAACTAATATTGATATAATAATAATCTTTAAATATTCATCTATTAAATCCTGATTTGAACCAATAAAATATCCTAAAAGTGCTAAAATTAAAACCCAAATTCCTGCCCCTAAACTTGTATACAAAGAAAACTTCCAAAGATTCATTCGGGCAAGTCCAGCTGGAAGTGAGATATATTGTCTAACAGCAGGGATAAGACGACCTGAGAATGTAGAAATATGCCCATGCTTTTCAAAAAAACTTTCCATTTTTTCTAATGTCTCTTCTTTTATTAATACATATTTACCATATTTACTTATAAACTTTCTACCAAATTTTATTGCTAAATAGTAATTAAATATAGCTCCTGCTAGGCTTCCTGCTATTCCTGCAAATATTGCTATAAATAAATTCATTTCACCTTTATATGCTAGATATCCAGCGGGAATCATTACAACTTCACTAGGAAAAGGGAAAAAGGAACTCTCTAAAAACATCATTACAAAGATACCAATATAACCTAATTGCGCAACCATAGTTACTACAAAATCTACTATTTCATGAAGCATTAATTTTTTCCTATTTAATTATTAATAAGGCAGAAGTTTATCTAAATAAAAATTAATTTCTTGAATTTAAATAATTTATATAATTAAGATTTTTCATTGTATTAAAATAGTGTCATTTTATTTTTATTTGTTTTAAAAAATTTGTTCTATGATAATAAATTTTGGATAGAATTATCCTGTGTGAGTTTTATGATGTAAGAAATTTGAAGTTTTTAATGTGAAAGTAAAACTAAGGCTAAAGCCTTAGTTGGATTACTTTTTCTTAAGCTCTTTAATTCTTGCAGCTTTACCAGTAAGACCTCTTAGGTAGTGAAGTTTAGCTCTTCTTACTTTTCCTCTTCTTAGTACTTCAAAAGACTTAATTGAGTCTGAATATAATGGGAAAATTCTTTCAACACCAACAGAGTTAGCTCCAATTTTTCTTACAATAAAAGTTGCTGAAACACCTTCTCCATGTCTAGCTATAACTATACCTTCGAAAGACTGAACTCTCTTTTTCTCACCTTCTTTAATTTCAATACCAAGTCTTACAGTATCTCCAGCTCTAAACTGAGGGATCTCTTTTGACTCTATTTGTGTTGCTTCAAAGCTTGCAATATATCTATTTTTCATTTCGTTTCCTTATTAGGTCTATAATATTTTGTTTTACAAATTGACATCTGGGATTTTAAGTCGGAAATTTTACTATGATTTCCCTTTAAGAATTCTTTAACTACACTTAAATTTTGGAAATTCTCAGGTTTCGTAAAAGAAGGTGCTTCTAAAAGGTTGTTTTCATAGCTTTCCATTACCAAAGAATCAGCATTTCCAAGAACTCCTTCAACATTTCTAGAAATTGCATCAGCCATTGTTAAAGATGGTAATTCTCCACCTGTTAAAATGAATTCTCCAATAGAAAACACCTCATTTGCATATTTTTCTATTACTCTTTCATCAATTCCTTCATATCTTCCACTTACAAAAACTATGTTTTTTTTCTTAGCTAATCTTTTTGCATCATTTTGTTTAAAGGTTTTTGCAGCAGCTAAAGGAAAGATTATATAGACTTCTGGATTTTTTCTTTTGATTTCATCTAAACAATCAAAAAGTGGCTGACAAAGCATAAGCATTCCTGCTCCTCCGCCAACCATTTGAGCATCTACTTTTAAATGTTTATTTTTAGTGTAATCTCTTGGGTTATAAAATTCGTAAGAGATAAAATTTGCATCAATTGCTCTTTTTAAGATAGATTCGTAGAAATATGGTTCTATTAAATTTGGGAAAAGTGTTACAAATGTAAATTTCAAATTTGACCTTGGTTTTATTTTTTGAAATATTAACCTATTTTTATTAAAAAAGAAAGCTATTTTAATAATATTAAGCATATTTTTGATAGATTACGTAAACTTAATATCTTAATGAAAGGAAAACAATGAAATCGCCTAAAGGTTTTGGGAAAAACTATTTTACATTTTCTAGCATACTAGCTCACTCAATTCAAAGTAAAATACAAAACCTAATAATAAAGGCTTTGCATACATTAAATAATAAAAGTTCAAAAGAAGATGATAATTATGATGAAAATGATCCTCCACTTGAAGAACTTACTTTATGTATACAAAATAATTTTAATAAACCTTGTCACTGTGACTGCTTTTTTAAACTAAGAACACAGCTTTCAATATCACTTTTTAAATTTATTCCAAGATGCCCTTATTATTGTAAATTTTTTGCATTTAGACGAACAGGGGTACATCCTCCATATATTCTTTAAAACAAAACTATTAATTAAAATCAAGAAAAAGAATAAGCTTCTTATTCTCTTTTAGGTTTCACTTCATTTATAAATTATTTTTAAAAGAAGAGAAAAATAGAGTTTCCATTAAAAAGGAAACAATTTAAAGGATAAAATAATGTCAAGAAAAAGTTATGTGATAGGTTTTCCAAGAATAGGAGAACAAAGAGAACTAAAAAAAGTATTAGAGAAATTTTGGGCAAAGAAATGTTCATTTAATGAAGTAGAAAAGCTTGCTAAAGAGTTAAAAGTAAGACATTGGAAATACCAAAAAGACGCGGGAATTGAGTATGTAAGTTTAAATGACTTTAGTCTTTATGACAATATCTTAGATACAGCAATCATGCTAAATGCGATACCAAAAAGATTTAAAAATTTAAAAGCTGAAGAACTATATTTCTCTATGGCTAGGGGAAATAAAGATAGCCTTGCAATGGAAATGACAAAGTGGTTTAATACAAATTATCATTATATAGTTCCTGAATTAAGTTTAGACGATGAATATAAATTAAATGCTTCAAAAATTATTAATGAATATAAAGAAGCAAAAGCACAAGGTATAAAAGCAAAAATAAATTTAATTGGTCCTTTAACATTTTTAGGTTTGTCAAAAAGAGTTGATAATAAAGATTGTTTTGAACTTTTACATAAAATTCTTCCAATTTATGAGCAGTTATTAGAAGAAATATCAAAATTAGATGAAGTAGTAACAGTACAAATTGATGAACCAATTTTTGTAAAAGACAATGAACCAAAATTATTAAGTTTAATAAAACCAACATATGATAGATTGTCAATTATTACAAATAATATGAAAATTATTGTAACAACTTATTTTGAACACTCAAATGAGGCAACTAAAGTTCTAGTAAATACTCCAATTTGGGGAATTGGGCTTGATTTCTTATATGGAAAAGAAAATATTGAATGCTTAGAATTGATTTCAAAAAGTAATAAAAAGCTAATTGTAGGACTTGTTGATGGAAGAAACATCTGGAAAAATAATATTCAAAATAGTTTAGAACTTCTATCAAATATTTCAAAAATTGTAGATAAAGAAAGTCTGTTTATTTCCTCATCTTGTTCTCTTCTTCATTCTCCAATAACTTTAAAATACGAAGAAAAAATGGATGAAAATATTAAAACTTGGATTAGTTATGCAGTTGAGAAATTAGATGAGATAAATATCATCTCAAAAATATTCTTTGAAGGAGTTAATAGTTTAAATGAGAATGAGAGCAAAATTTACGAAGAGAATATTCAAGCTAATCATAATAGAAAAACTTCTGAGATAATTCATGACAAAAAAGTTCAAAATATAGTACACAATTATTCGAAATTTCAAAGAGATGGGAAATATGAAGATAGAATAAAACTCCAAAAAGAGATTTTAAAATATAAAGATTTGGCTACAACAACAATTGGTTCTTTCCCTCAAACACCAGAAGTCAGATTAGCAAGAAGCGATTATAAAAAGAAAAGTATTTCTAAAGATGAATATGAAACACAAATGAAAAATTATATTGATGATTGTATTTCATTTCAAGAAGAGTGTGGACTTGAAATTTTAGTTCATGGAGAACCTGAGAGAAATGATATGGTTGAATATTTTGGAGAACAGCTAAAAGGATATGGGTTTTCACAAAATGGATGGGTACAATCTTATGGAAGTAGATGTGTAAAACCTCCTTTTATTTATGGCGACATAAGTAGACCAAAAGCAATGACAGTAGACTGGATAAGCTACGCTCAAAGTAAAACAGCTAAGATAATGAAAGGGATGTTAACAGGTCCTGTTACTATTTTAAATTGGTCTTTTGTTAGAGATGATAAGCCAAGAGATGAAGTTTCTATGCAAATAGCTATTGCATTAAGTCATGAAATAGACGATTTGCAAAAAGCTGGCATAAAAATCATTCAAGTTGATGAAGCAGCTTTCAAAGAAGGTTATCCTCTAAAAAAAGAAAAAATTAAAGAGTATGAAAACTGGGCAGTTAGAGATTTCAAAATTGCAGTTAGTTCTGCAAAAGAACAAACTCAAATTCATACACATATGTGTTATAGTGAATTTAATGATATTATAAAGACTATCGAAAATATGGATGCCGATGTTATTTCAATAGAAACAGCACGAAGTGGAAATGAACTTCTGAAAATATTTAAAGAAGTTGGTTATAAACAAGAAGTAGGACCTGGAGTTTATGATATTCATAGTCCAAGAGTTCCAAGTGTTGAAGAGATGGTAAATCAAATTAAGCTACTTTTAGAAGTATTACCTAAAGAACAATTATGGATAAATCCAGATTGTGGTCTAAAAACAAGAAAGTGGGAAGAAACAAAATTAAGCCTTCAAAACATGGTGGAAGCGGTCAATTATATAAGAAAAGAAAATACATAGAGTCTTAAGACTCTATGTAGAATATATCTACATAATAAGAGTGAAAACTCTTTTTAGATATTATTTTGGACAATTTTAAAGTGAAAAGTGAAAAATGATAACAATAAATAATATAAAAGATGCAAAAAAAAATTTAGAAGGTGTTTCAATAAATACACCAATTACAAAAGCTCCAATTTTAAGTGAAACTTTTAATAGTGAAATATACTTAAAAAAAGAGAATTTGCAACTTACAGGAAGTTTTAAATTAAGAGGTGCTTTTAATAGAGTTGCAAATTTATCCCAAGAAAAAAGAAATAAAGGTGTTGTTGCAGCAAGTGCTGGTAACCATGCACAAGGCTTAGCATATGCAGCAAAATATTTTAATTGTGAAGCTACAATTTATATGCCAGAAGCTACTCCTTTAACAAAAGTTAGTGGTGTAAAATCTTATGGCGCAACAGTTGTTTTACATGGTGAAAATTTTGATGAAGCTTATGAAGCAGCAATAAAGTTTTCTGAAGAGAAAGAAAAAGAGTTTATTCACCCATTTGCAGATGATGATGTAATTGCAGGGCAAGGGACAATTGCTTTAGAAATACTTGAAGAGATTAAAGATTTAAAACAAATAGTAGTTCCAATTGGTGGAGGTGGTTTAATTTCTGGTATTGCAATAGCTGCAAAAAGTATAAATCCTGATATTAAAATTATTGGTGTTGTTGCAAGTGGTGCTAAGGCTATGAAAGAATCTTATAGATCTCAAATGCCAATTGATTCTTTGAGTGTAAGAACTATTGCCGATGGAATTGCAGTAAGAGATGTTACTCCAAAACTTTTAAATATAATAATTGATTATGTGGATGATATTGTTGAAGTAAGTGATAATGAGGTAGCAAATGCAATTTTATTTTTATTAGAAAAGCATAAACTTGTAGTTGAAGGAGCGGGAGCTGTAGCAACTGCTGCAATTATGCATGATAAAATAGAACTTGAAGCCTCAAAAGTTTGTGCAGTTGTAAGTGGTGGTAATATTGATGTTACTATGCTTGCTCAAATTATTGAAAAAGGTTTAGTAAAATCTAATAGAAAAATGAACCTAATTGTAACACTTATGGACAAACCAGGCGCACTTATGCATTTAACTGATGTATTTACTCAATGTTCAACAAATATCGTACAAATTGATTATGATAGAAACTCAGTAAAATTAGAGTTTGGTGAGGCTTTAGTAACAATTTCTTTAGAAACAAAAGGTGAAGCACATCAAAAAGAAATAAGGGAAAAATTGAAACAAAATTCTTATAGATTTAAGCAAATTTAGTTTTCTTTTTGCATATTTATAAAAATTTTAGTAAATAGCATATATAATGATGAGTATAAATTAGTTAATGAATAAACAAAAAGGAAGAAAATGGAAGGTAGATTATTTACATTCTTAGGTTCCATCGGTGGTCACGCCCAAGAATGGATTATCTTATCACACTTTGCTTTAGTGGTAGGAATTACAATGTTATTAGCAAGAGCTGCTACAAAAAAAATGCAACTAGTGCCAACAGGTTCACAAAACTTAATGGAAACATTCATTGGTGGAATTATTTCAATGGGTGCTGATACAATGGGTGAGAAAAATGCTAGAAGATATTTACCATTAATTGGTTCTTTAGCAATTATCATTTTTATTAGTAACATGATGGGAGTTATTCCAGGTTTTGAAGCACCAACAAGTAACATCAATTTTACATTAAGTTTAGCGCTTATTGTTTTTGTTTATTACAACTATGTTGGAATTAAAATCAATGGTTTTTTCAACTATTTTAAGCACTTTATGGGTCCAATGCCTATACTTGCACCATTAATGTTCCCAATTGAAATAATTTCACATATTTCAAGAATTATTTCATTATCATTTAGACTTTTTGGTTCAATTAGAGGTGATGATATGTTCTTAATGGTACTTTTAATGTTAGTACCTTGGTTATTACCACTTCCTGGTTTCTTCTTATTAACAGCGTTTGGATTTTTACAAGCGTTTATCTTTTCTATCTTAACATACGTATATATTGCGGGTTCTGTTATGATGTATGAGGAAGATCATTAAGAAGACATTATGTTTCTTTTAATGAATTAACAATTAGTAAAAAATAATTTAGATATTCTAAGTTATTAAGATAAAAGGGAGGAATTAAATTTCTTCCCTTTTTTTTATATATATAAAGAAAAAGGTACACGTTCCAATGAGAGAAGACTTGATTAGTTATTTAATTACTGATCCCGAATATTATTCTAATGATCCTATATTATTTGAAAAGAAATTAAAAGAAAACTTAAACTCAAAAAAAATTGACATTGCTTGTTTTAGAGATAAAACATCTACGAATTTTGAAGAGCTTGCAAAGATTTTTGTAAAGACTTGTAAAGAGTTCAACATAGACCGAATCTTAATAAATACAGATTATAAGTTAGCTAAAGAATTAGACGCAACAGGTGTGCATTTAAACTCTGCACAATTTGATAAAATTAAGCAAGCTAAAGAATTAGATCTTTATGTAATAATTTCTTGTCATAACTATTCGGATATAGAAAATGCACAAAAACTACATGTAAATGCAATAAGCTATTCTCCTATCTTTGAAACACCAAACAAGGGTGAACCTAAAGGTATAAGTAAATTAAGAGAAGCTATTAGAAGTTATGAAGACTTAGATATTATTGCACTTGGTGGAATTATTAATAAAGAACAAATTAAAAAGATTTCGAATACTAAAGCTTATGGTTTTGCATCTATTAGATACTTTATTTCATAAGATTTAGTAAAGTAAAATATTAGACTTTTTTTATTTTTAAGTCATCACTATTTAAGTATAAAATATAAGCATAAACCTCATCATTTTTTACTATATCTTTAATAGCTTTTTTATAATGACTTACTTGATAAATATGTTCTTCTAGTTCGCCTTTAGTAGTTTTGTAATCAAAAATAAAATACTTATCGTCTTTTATTGCAAGTAAATCAATAATTTTTAACTCATTTTTATATATTAAAGCTTGCTCTTTATTAAAAGAAGCCCCTTTTATTATCTCTTGAAATTCATCATTTTCAATAAGCTTTAAGACTCTTTTTTCAATATTTAAAAAATCTTCATTTTGTAAATAAAGAGAATACCTATTTTTTACAAGTGTAAGTGCATTTCTTAAAGATTTTACATCAAAATCATTCATCATCTCAAGACAATAATGTGTTGCTATTCCAAAATACTTTGCATGAAGAGTATAATCTTTTTCAAGCTGCGTTTTTGAGATTTGCTTATCTTGTTTTCCTAAATCTAATTTTGAATACAGAACTTTTTCGACTTTTTCATAGTTTATTGTTTTATTTGAACTTTTTATTATTTCACCAATTTTTTCTTCTTTTAAACTAAGTAAATCAAATACAGATTTTTGAGGTTTTTTAAAAATAATCATATTATTCTTTGCTCTTGTCATTGCCACATATAAAATATTTAATTCATCCTCAAAGCTCAAAGCCTTTTCTTTTTGTAAAGCCTCTTTATACTCTTTATTATAATTATCAAGCCCAGAGATTTTATAATAAATATTTTTCAAATGAACATCATCATATTCAAATAAAAGTGAACTTCTATCAACATTTTTTTGCTTTATTCTATCAAGTAGCAAAACTGTATTAAATTCTAAACCTTTTGATTTAAAAATTGTCAGAATTTGTAGCCCTATTTGCTCTGAATTTTGAATAGAAGCATCTAGTTTATCTATTTCATAAACAAAATCTACAATGTTTTTATATGAGCTTGATAGCTCTATTAATTTTATTACATTATCATCTGTAAGACCTAAAATATTTGCAATTTTATATATAAGCTCTTGAATATTTAATTTTCTAATATCAAGCTCTAGAACTAAAGGAGACAAAGGTTCTTTCCCCATTAAGGCGTTTGTATTTTCTTTATAAATATTTTCTTTAAAATAAAGATATTTAATTACATTTATAACAGCTTTTACATTTTCTTGATTAATTAATTTTGAAGTCATTTCAGTAGTAATTTTCAAGCTTGGAAACATCTTTTTTAAGTAAGAATAAATATTTAGAACATCGTCATTTGTGTAAGTTAAAATTGTAATATCATTACTATTAAGACCATTTTGCATTAAGTTTGAAATTTTCTTTGCAATATTTTCATATTTTTCATCACTAATTAATGATTCATCTTCAAAAACTTCTACATATCCATTTTTATGAATTGCTTTTTGGTCATAATATTCATATGAAGGGATTTTCTTAAATGCTTCATTTACAAAAGAAATAATATTTTCACAAGACCTATAATTTGTATTTAACACTTCAACTTTTATTTGTTTATTTGTTTTTAATACATAATCAAAAAGCTCTCTTTTCCCACCTCTAAATCTATAAATAGATTGTTTTGTATCTCCCACATAGAAAAAAGTCTTAAATTCGTTTTGATTTCCTGATAATATTTCAGAAATCAAAGGTTCTAAAATTTTATATTGCATTAAAGAAGTGTCTTGAAATTCATCAATTAGAATATGAGAGAATTTTGAATCTAACCTAAAATATAAAAATTCTTTATCAATCTTAGAAGATAAAAGTTCATAAGTTAGATTTGAAATATCATCAAAATGTAAATAGTTTTTTGATTTATTATATTTAAATTTATAATTTTTAAATAGCATATATAATTCAAATAATCTGCTTAGACTAAATCCTGCCCTAAGTTTATAATAAATTGAAATTTGTTCTTTTAATTTAGAAAAATACCCTTCTAAAGTTTCATTTGCACACTTTTTAAAATATGAATATTCACAAGCTAAATCTTTTTCTAACCATTTTTTTAAAATTAGTTCATCAAACTTTTCAAAATCAACAGCTTTTAAAGCTGAATTAGAAGCATCAGGACAGTTTAATATAAATTCCTTTACTCTTAAGGCTTCTATTAAACATTGTTCTTTTTGTAAGGCTATTAAACTTGCATCTATATTTAATATTTCAATAGTTTCATTTTTTTCTAATAAATTTTTAAATATATCAAATAAAGAAGAGTATTTTTTCTTTTCATACAATGAGAAATCAATCAATTTATCAAAATTTTCTAAGCTAAGTGATTCTAAAAATTTTGCACTTAAGGTTTCAATATCATCCTCTTTTATTTCAAAATCATCACTTATTCCAATATATCCACAAAATTCGCGCAATATTTTATTTATGAATTTATCAATTGTAAATATCGATAAAGAAGCATTTGTATATTCATTTATTAAAAATTCTTTTTTTGATAAAATCTCTTCTTTTGATAAATTTGATTGCTTAATAATTGCATTCAAATAAGCTTCATCATTTCCAAGAGTTAAGAGAGTATTATAGATTCTCTCACTCATTTCATTTGCAGCTTTGTTTGTAAAAGTTAGAGTAAGAATCTCTTTTACTTTTGCACCTAATAATAGTAAAGTAATGTATCGTACAGTTAATGCAAATGTTTTACCACTTCCTGCACTTGCTTTATATGCTAAATAATTTTCCATAATGAAATGATACAAAATTAATATTAATATTAAACCATGCTTATAATTTAAAATAAATATATTTTTATTATTATTAAGATATAATTTTATTCGTTTTAAATTACTTACCAAATAGAGAACTCCATGAAAACAAAAAATAAAATTATCTTTACAGTTATTCTTCTCATCAGTTTTATGTTTTTACTTATAACAGTAGATATGATTTACAACTTCAGAAAATATGGTGTTAAAAGTATTGATGACAAAGCTCACGCAGTTGCTAAAACTATTGAACATGCACTTACTTCTCAAATGGTAAATGGAACAATAGAACATAGAGAGCTATTCTTAAGTCAATTAAAAAATATTCCCAATATTGATAAAATTTGGTTAAACCGTAGTCAAAAAGTTATTGATTTATACGGAGAAGGAATAGAAGAAGAAAAATACCAAGATGCAATTGATAAACATGTCTTAGCTACAGGAGAGGTTCAAAGAGTAATAAATGACAATCTTTTTACACAAAGTTCTTATAGAATCTCTATTCCATATAAAGCAACTGCAAATGGGAAAATAAACTGTATTTCCTGTCATACAAATGCAAAAGAAGGTGATACCCTTGGTTCAATCAGTTTAAAAATGTCAATCGATGACACAAAAGAAATGGGAATTGCTACTGTTTCAAATACAATTTTAATAGCTCTTATTTTAATGATTGCAATTACAATATTATTAAATTTTATTATTTCTCCATTTTTATCACTTTTTGATTCTATTAAAAAAGTAATGCATAAAGCTCAAGAGGGAGATTATTCATATAGAGTTGAAAAAGCAAAAGGGAAAGAAGCTAAAGATGTTTCTTTATGGATAAATGGGCTTTTAGAAAAGCTTGAAACTACTCTTGAAAATATCGATTCTAAAATTTCTATCTTTCTTTCTGATAACCAAAAAGTTACAAGTAAAGATCACTTAATAAATGTAAAAAATACAGTAGATAGATTGTCAGATGTTTATAAATTTAGAAAAACAATTGAATTTGATGAAACTAATGATGTGATATATGAAAGACTAGCGCAAATTTTAGAAACACAAATGGGTGTTGATGAATTTAATTTCTTTGAAATAAATACAGCAACATCTGAAACAGTAGTTGTTTATAGTAAAAAAGAGATTTTGTGTGATATTTTTAATCTTGGATGTAGATCAGATAGAACAAATATAATTGTAGATTCTACACAATTTAAAAATATATGCCCAGCTTGTACAAACTGTGATGGATTTAATTATTTCTGTATTCCATACTCCATTTCAAATGAAATTGATTTAATTATTTCAATTTATGCAAGAACAAAAAAAGAATCATTGAAAATAAAAGAGATGATTCCTTATATTCAAGATTATGTTGATGCAGCTAAAACAGTAATTATTAGTAAAAAATTAATGCACACTTTAGAGATGAATGCGCAAACTGATAGCCTTACAAATTTAAAAAATAGAAAATATTTAGAAGATACTATTCCAAAAATAACTTCACAAACTTCACGGTCTAATATTCAATACGGAGTTTTACTTTTAGATATTGATTTTTTCAAAGTAGTAAATGACACTTATGGACATGATATTGGGGATAAAGCATTAAAGTTAGTTGCTAGAATTCTTAATGAAAGTATCCGTGAAGCAGATATTGCTATTAGATTTGGAGGAGAAGAGTTTTTAATTTTATTATATAACTGCGATGAAGAATCAATCTTTACTGTAGCTGAAAAGATTAGAACTAAAATTGAACAGACCGAAATACCTATAGGAACAATATCCATAAAGAAAACTGTAAGTATTGGAACTTCTATTTTTCCTAAAGATAGTGAAAATATAAATGATTGTATTAAATTTTCCGATTTAGCACTTTATAAAGCTAAGAATAGTGGAAGAAACCAAGTGATTACCTTTGATGAATCTATGTTGTAAATAGAAATAAAAATCTTAAGATTTTTTAGATATAATACCGGTTCTTAAAAACTATCTTAGGATTATTCTATGCAAAAAAAACAACATAAAGTTCAAGTTTTACTTGATGCAATTCCTCATATAAAAAAATTTTCTGGCAAAACTATTGTTATTAAATATGGAGGCTCTGCACAAACAAGTCCTGAACTTCAAGAAAAATTTGCACAAGATATTGTTCTATTATCTTTAGTTGGAATCAAGCCTGTGATTGTTCATGGGGGAGGTGCTAGAATTTCAGAACTTCTTGAAAAATTAGAAATAAAATCAGAATTTATAGATGGACATAGAGTAACATCAAAAGAGACCATGAGAATAGTTGAAATGGTATTAAGTGGAGAAATCAATAAAAACATAACTTCACTTTTAAATTATCATGGGGCAAAAGCAATTGGTATTTCGGGAAAAGACTCAGCAATTATAAAAGCAAAAGCAAAAGATGATGGTAAATTTGGTTATACAGGTGAAGTAACACAAATAAATGCTGATTTGATAAATAATTTATTAGATCAAGGATTTATTCCTGTAATTGCCCCAATTGCAGATAGCGCCCAACCAAATCATCCAGGATTTAATATAAACGCAGATATAGCAGCTTCAAAAATTGCAAGAGCATTAAATGCTCAAAAAGTTCTTTTCTTAACTGATATAGTTGGAGTACTAAATAAAGAAGGTAAATTATTAACTTCTTTAGATAAAGATGAAGTAGAAGAATATAAAAAAGATGGAACAATAGCAGGTGGGATGATACCAAAAGTTGATTCTTGTATTGAAGCAATCCATGATGGAGTAAATAAAGCTCATATTATTGATGGAAGAGTAGAACACTCTATCTTGCTAGAATTATTTACTAGTGATGGAGTTGGTACGCAATTTTTACGTAGAGACAATCCCAATAATGGTATAGATTTAGAACAATTAATAAATGATAAAAAGTAAATAAGTAAAAACAAAGCTCCTAAATACAGGAGTTATTTTAAGGAAATATAATGAATTTTGTAGAGACAAGAGGAAACGATGGAATAAAGCCAGTTGAGGCTTCATTCTCCCATGCTATTTTAAATCCAAGTGCATCTTTTGGAGGTTTATATGTACCTAAATATTTACCTATGCTTGAAGAAAATTTTATAAAAAACCATATTAATAAAAGTTACAAAGAGCTGGCATATAATATCTTAAAGGCTTTTGAAATTGATATTGAGGAAGAAGAGATAAATAAGGCATTAAGTCTTTATGATAACTTTGATGATGCCTCAAATCCTTGTCCTGTAGTGCGTGTTAAAGATGATTTATTTGTTCATGAACAATATCATGGACCAACAAGAGCTTTTAAAGATATGGCTTTACAACCATTTGGTTCAATACTTTCTTCAATTGCAAAAAAAAGAGATGAACACTACTTGATTTTAGCTGCAACATCAGGAGATACAGGGCCAGCCGCACTTAATACTTTTAAAAATAAAGAAAATATTCAAGTTGCTTGTCTTTATCCTGAGGGTGGAACTTCTGATGTTCAAAAGTTACAAATGGTATGCGAAGATGGTGATAATCTAAAAGTAATTGGAATTCATGGAAATTTTGATGATGCACAAACAGCACTTAAAAATCTTCTTAGCTCTCAATCATTTAAAGATGAATTAGAAAAAGATGGAATTAAATTATCAGCTGCAAACTCAGTTAACTTTGGAAGAATTATATTTCAAATTATTTATCATTTCTGGTCATATATACAACTTCTTAAACAAAATGAGATTGCAGATGGTGAAAAAATTTATTTAGTAGTTCCAAGTGGCAACTTTGGTAATGTACTTGGTGCATTTTATGCTCAAGAAATGGGTCTTCCTATTGAGAAACTTCTAGTTGCTTCAAATGAAAATAATATCTTAACGGAATGGATTAATACAGGTATTTATGATATTAGAGATAAAGAACTAAAACTAACAAATTCACCAGCTATGGATATATTAAAATCATCAAATATTGAAAGAATTATTTATTCACTATATGGTGAAAAAAGAACAAAAGAATTTTTTGATGATTTAAATGATAAAAAGATATTTGTTATGACAGAAGAAGAAACAAAAAAACTTCAAGAATATTTTTCTGCTGTAAACTCAGATGATAAATATGGTGCAAAAATTATAAAAGAATTTTTAGATGATGGATATTTAATGGATCCACATACAGCAACTTGTTTAAAAGCTTACGAAACACTAAAAGAAAAAGCTTTAAAAACAGTTATATATTCAACTGCGGAATGGACAAAGTTCTCCCCTACAGTATTAAATGCCTTAAATGAAAACAATATTTCATATTCAGATAAAGAGGCTTTAGAAATAATTTCAAAAGAATACAATGCTAAACTTCCAAAATCAATAAAAGAGTTATTTTCTTCAAAGATAAATCACGATTTAATAATAAATAAAGAAGATATAGAAACTCAAATTGTAAACTTTATTAAAGGCTCTTAAGTCTTTAATAAGTTTTTCTTATAATAATAATGTGTAAATCACGCACACTATGCTTACAATAACGTCCTTTTTGACCAAAGTCATAAGTATTTAAGAAACTAAATAATATAATATATAGATTTAATTTTAAAATAAGGAAGCTAAATGTCTAACAATACAAATAGACGAGATTTTCTAGGCTATACATTTGCCGCTGTTGCAGCTGTTGGTGGTGCAGCTTCGCTTGTAGGTATGAAACAAGCGTGGGATCCATTACCAAGTGTACTTTCAGGCGGGTTTACTAATGTAGAAGTTAGTGGATTAAAAGCTGGAGAACCAACTACAGTTATGTGGAGAGGTAAACCAATTTTTGTTCTTAAGAAAACTGCAGAAATGGAAGATAGTAAAAGAGATTTGAAGATTGGTAGTGATAGATTTACTGTTGCTATTGGGTTATGTACTCACCTAGGGTGTATTCCTGCTTGGAAAAAAGATACTTGGAAATGTGCATGTCATGGTGGAGAGTTTAATGCAAGTGGAAAACAAACATTTGGCCCTCCTCCAAGACCTCTTGATTTACCACCTTTTAGTGTAAAAGGAACAGAAATTGTTCTTGGTGAAGAAGGTCCTGAATACAAAGAAATCGCAGCTGCGATGATGGCATAAGGAGTAGTTATGGCAAAAATTGAAAAAGCAAACTCACTTGGTGAGTGGTTCGATCAAAGGTTAAATACTACTGTTCTTGCAAAAGTTATGCTAACAGAATATTGGATTCCAAAGAACATAAACTTTTTATGGGCTATGGGTGTATTACTTGCAGTTACTTTTAAAATTCTAATTATTACAGGTATTTTCTTAATGATGTACTACAAGCCTGATGTAAATTTAGCATTTGATTCAGTAAACTACACAATCATGCAAGAAGTTAGTTATGGTTGGTTATTTAGACATATGCATGGTGTTGCAGCATCTGTTGTATTCTTAATTATTTATATACATATGTTTACAGGTATCTACTACGGTTCTTATAAAAAAGGTAGAGAGATGATCTGGATTTCAGGTATGTTATTATTTATGACATTCTCTGCTGCTGGATTCTCTGGATATATGTTGCCATGGGGACAAATGTCTTACTGGGCTGCTATGGTTATTACAAACTTATTTGGTGGAGTTCCTGTTATTGGTGATGCACTTGTAGTTTGGATTAGAGGAGACTTTAACGTAGCTGATGCTACATTAACAAGATTCTTTATGTTACATGTGTTCTTATTACCAATAGTTATTATAGGTCTTATTGCACTACACTTTTATACATTAAGAATTCCTCATGTTAATAACCTTGATTCTGAAGATATTGATTATGATGCTGAGGCTGAAAAATACTTAGCAGGAAATAAAAAAGAGTCTAAAGTTATTCCATTCTGGCCAATTTTCTTGTCAAAAGATTTTGCTGTCCTTGGAATTTTCTTCATATTCTATTTCTATTTAGTGTTCTTCCATTATAATTTTGCTATGGATCCTGTTAACTTTGATCCTGCTGATAATATGGTAACACCTGCACATATTTATCCTGAATGGTATTTCTTATGGTCATATGAAGTATTAAGAGGTTTCTTCTTCGATATTGCTGGATTTAAAGCATTTGATATTGGTTTAGCTGCCTTTGGTTTTGCAAACGTAGCATTCTTATTATTACCATTCTTAGATAGAGATCCTGATATTTTACCAGCACACAAAAGACCAATGTTTAATGCATGGTTCTGGGTACTAATGGCTGATATGATAGTATTAACTGTATATGGTAAATTACCTCCAACAGGTACAAATGCATGGGTTGGATTTGTTGCTGCTGTAGTATTTATTTTACTATTTATAGTATTACCAATACTTACAAAAATTGATGCTAAAAAGAGAGGTGCATAATGAAAGAATTAAAAGTATTAGCGGTTGTAGTAGCTTTAACGCTTATTACATACTGGGGAGTTGAACCATATGCACACTCTGAAATGCATCCTCATGTAGATGCTCCTAACTACAATTATACTGACGTTGATGGCTTAAATGGGATGACAGGAAATGCAGAAAATGGTGCTACGTTAGTGCAATCAAATTGTACTGCATGTCACTCTATTACAACTCAAGGTTTTCCTCCATTAATGGATAATGCAAGCTCTGCTGCTGCTTATGGTGTAGTTCCACCTGATTTAAGTACTGCTGGAAAATTATATAATGCTGATTTCTTAGCTGCATATATTAAAGATCCTGCTACTGCTGCAAAAGTTTCCCATAAATTCCAAGATGGTGCAGTGCATCCAATGCCTGGATATTCATGGATGAAACCAGAAGAAATTGCTGACATGGTTGCATACTTACAATCAATCGCTCCTAAAGAAATGACAAACAAAGAAACATTCACTGATGCTTGTTTAAGATGTCATAGTATTAAATATGGTGATATGAAGAATGGAACAATGGCTGCAAAAACTCCAAATGAGAATATTAAAGCTTATATGGGGAAATTACCTCCTGATTTATCACAATATATTAGATCAAGAGGAGAGTCTTATTTACATGAATTTATAAATAATCCTCAAAAACATCTAGAAGGTACAGCAATGCCTAGAGTTGGATTAACTCAAGATGCTGAAAATCAAGTTGTTGCATATATGGAAGAAGTTGGTGATTCTAAAAAAGCTGAAAGAGAAGCTTTAGGTCCTAAATTCTTAATTTATCTAGTTATTTTCGCTATCTTTGCATGGTTATGGAAAGCTAGTAAATGGAGAGATGTTCATTAAGAACTTCTCTTCAAAAAAAATAAAATTTAGATAAAAATCAGGAGAAATAAAATGAAATTATTAAATATTTTAACTGCTATAGCATTGACTATTTCAGTTGCATCAGCTCAAGATGTTATGCAAAAATCTATGTCTCTAATGGAACAAGGTATGACTCAAATTCAAAAAGGTTTTTTAAATAATAATCTTGAATTAATCAGAAGTGGTTCTAAGTTAGTAAAAGAAGGTAACAGTTTATTTTCTGATAAAAAAGTTATCGCACAATACTTGCCAAAAGATAAGAAACATATGGTTAATGTTGCAGAAAATGCAGCAAAAAGAATTGAACTTGACGTAAATGTTTTAGAATTAAATTTAGATGATAAAGCTTATATCAACGCAGCAAATGGATATTCAGATATTCTAAATGCCTGTGCAAGATGCCACTCTATAGTAAGAAGTTGGTAATAAAAAACTAAAAGGATAGACTTTAAAAGTCTATCCTTTTTTACTTATATTAAAATCTTAGAAGCTGCACTTATAATTGCCGTTTCACTTTTTAAAATCAAACTTGATTCAAATCCAACAACCCTACTTTCATTAAATCTTTTACGTTCAATTTCAGAAAAACCACCCTCACAGCCAATTAATAAAGTATTGATTTCTTCTTTTTTTGTATTAATATTATTCTTTGAAAAATCTAAAACATAAGTATCTTTATTCTCTTCTAAAAATTTATCCAGATTATTACAAGTTTCTAATTTTATAATTGAACTTCTTCCACATTGAGAAGATGAATTAATTAATATTTTTTCTAACTTTTCCATATTAATTTTAAAATTTTTTTGTGAAAATTCACAATAAAGGAATGTAATTTTATCAACCCCTAATTCATTTAATGAAGATATTGATTTTTCTACAGTTTTTGGATCTAAAATACACCAAGCTAGATGAAGTTTATTTTTAGCTTCAACTATTTTTTCTTCTTTTGAAAGAAGTTCACAAAAAGCCTTTTTTCTATCTATTGAATTTACTACATAAAGGTATAAATAATTATCAGTTAAGTTTCTAAAATAGATCTTTTCCCCTACTTTGTGACGTCTTGCTTTAAAAAGATATTTATAAATATCTCCATCAATTTCTAAAAATTGATTTCCTGATTCTTTATGAAAAGTAAATTGCATTAGAAAACTTTAGAAACTATATATACAATTACTAATACCATGATTTCAATAGTATAAATCTTTCTAGCAAAAACAATAAATTCTTCTTGTAGCTTAGTTTCAGAAGTTTTTATAACTCTCATTTTCTTGTATCTTTTTATTTCAATAACTAAAAGAAAAATTGATGCAATTATCATTAAAATAATTGTAGGAGAGAATTCTCTTGCGTAGGCTGAAACGATTACTCCTGTATAAATAACTACAGCATTTGTCATATGATAAAGTGGCGTCATAAACTTTAATCTTTTTGCAAGACTTAAAAAATTCTTCACCGTATATACTGAATAAAAATTAAAAACAATAATTGCTAAAAATAGATAAATCGCGTATATATGTGTGCCAATTGCATCACTCATTAATTCCATGTTAAACTCACTTTTAAAAATTTTTGGTATTATAACTAACTTGTCATAAGGTATTAGTAAAAGGATAAATATGGCTGTTGAAGTTAATAAAGCAGTTGAAACTATTGCAAAACTTGATGTAAATTTAAGTTATGAAATAATTCCAATTGAAGATTCACATAACAGAATTTGTGCCCAAGAAATAGTTGCTAAAATTTGTTTACCAAGATTTAATAATTCTGCAATGGATGGATATGGGATACTATTTTTAGATAAAAATGAAGAACTCGAAATAGTTGATACTATTTTTGCAGGCGATAATAATAATAGAATATTGAAAAAAAATCAGTGCGTAAAAATCATGACAGGAGCTAGAATTCCTGATAATTGTACAGCTGTTATTCCAAAAGAAGATTGTGAATATTTAGATAATAAAAAAATTAAAGTTCCACAAAACATAAAAGAATTCCAACATGTTAGATTTATTGGTGAAGATATAAATAAAGATGATATTTTAATCACTGTGGGGGAAGAGTTAAATTTTGCAAAAATTACACTTTTAACTTCACAGGGAATATCACATATCACTGTTTATAAGCAACCAAAAGTTGTGATTTTTTCAAGTGGGGAAGAGTTAAAACTTCATTATCAAAAAAGTGAAGATTATCAGATTTACAACTCAAATACTCCAACATTTATGACTCGATGTAAAGAGTTAGGATGTCAAGTAGATTTTATAGGACAAGCTAGAGATTCTGTTGAATCTATTAAATCTCTAATTGAAAATTCATTAGATGCAAGATTAATTATAACTTCAGGTGGAGTATCAGTAGGAGATGCTGATTTTACTAAAGAGGCTTTTAATGAACTAGAATTTGAAATATTCTTTGAAGGTATAAAAATAAAACCAGGGAAACCTACTATTTTTGGAAAAATTGGAAATACTTATATATTAAATCTTCCAGGTAATCCTTTAGCCTCAGCACTTATATTTGAACTCTTTGGAAAACTAATTGTTCAAAAACTTATAGGTTCAAAATTAATTTACCATAACACAATAAGTGCAAAAATAGCAGAAGACTTCAAAAATAAAAAGGGAAGAATAACAGTAATTCCAGGATACTTTGATGGAGAATACTTTAATCCTTCACAAAAAAGAAGTCCAGGTATGGTTTCTACTTTAAGCTCATGTAATTCGATGATTATTTTAGATGAGAAAGTAGAATTATTAAAAAAAGATAGCAAAATAAAAATCTTACCAATTAATTGGAAGTTTTTTAGAAAAGATAATAAGGATTTTTTAACATATGAATAAAGTTTCTACAAAAAGAGCTGTTTGTATTTTAAGTGGAGGAATGGATTCCACTTTGGCTTCATATATTGCAAAAGATGAAGGATATGAAATTGTTGCAGTTCATTTTAATTATGGGCAAAGAACAGAAAAAAGAGAGTTAAAAGCTTTTAGAGAGATTTGTAATGATTTACAAATAAAAGAAAAATATGAAATTGATATACCTTTTTTCACACAAATAGGTGCTAGTGCATTAACAGATAAATCAATTGACATTCCTATAAATGGAGTTGAAGCAGGAGTTCCAATTACTTATGTTCCATTTAGAAATGGTATTTTTATTTCAATTGCAACTGCAATTGCTGAAAAAGAAAAAGCACAGGCTTTATATATTGGAGTTGTAGAAGAGGATAGTTCAGGTTATCCTGATTGTTCAGATACTTTTATAAATAAAATGGCTAGTGCAATTAATGAAGGGACAAAAGATTCCACAAAACTTGAAATAAAAACACCTTTGGTCCATCTAATGAAAAGTCAAATTGTTGAAAAATCATTAGAATTAAATGTTCCATTAGAACATACTTGGTCTTGTTACAAAGAAGAACATGAAGCTTGTGGGGTTTGTGATTCTTGTAGATTAAGATTAAATGGTTTTAATCTTGCAAATACTAAAGACCCAATTCCTTATAAAGGCTAAAAATGACTTGGAAAATATCAAAGGCTTTCGATTTTTGTTATGGACATAGAGTTTGGTCTCAAGAGCTAAATCCAGAATTTTCTCTTGACCCTTGCTTAAAATGTAGACATTTACATGGTCATCAAGGAAAAGTAATTTTATATGTGGAATCAAATAAATTAAAAGATGGAATGGTTACAGATTTCAATCACTTAAATTGGTTTAAAGCATTTTTAGACGACGTTCTTGATCATAAATTTATTATTGACATAAATGATCCTTTATTTGAAACGCTTTTACCTCATTATAAAAAAGATGAATTACTTTCTTTTGAAGAAGGATATAAACTTCCTGATTTAACAAAAATAAAAGATGAACCAAAACATATTTTAGAGATGTATGAAAGTTTTGTAATTGTTGATTTCACGCCAACAAGTGAAAATCTTTCAACTTGGTTTTTACAACTAGCTCAAAAGAAAATGGAGAAATTAGGAGTAAAAGTATCCTCAATAGAGTTTGCAGAATCGCCAAAAAGTGTAAGTCAGGTTTATGCTTGAGATAAATGAAATTTTTGGTCCAACTATTCAAGGAGAAGGAAAACTAATAGGTACTCCTTCAATTTTTATTAGATTAAGCAGATGTAATATGAGATGTAAGGGATTTAATGTTAATTACAAAACACCCAATGGTGAACTAAAAAAATCATGTGATACTTATTATGCCGTTGACTCTGCTTTCAAAAATGAATGGCAAAAATTAAATTCTAAAGAAATAATAAAAGTTGTTTCCAAATTAGAAGCAAATCCTAAAATTGATATAGTAATTACAGGAGGAGAACCTCTTCTATATTGGCAAAATGATGAATTTCAAAAACTTCTTAAATATTATGTGGAAAAAGAGCATCAAGTTACAATAGAAACCAATGCCTCTTTAGATATAGATTTTACAGAAGATTATCAAAAAAAAGTACTTTTTTCTATGAGTGTTAAACTTTCTAATTCACTTGAAACAAAAAGAAAAAGAATAAATATAGATACCATCAAAAAAGTTTTTTCAGAAACTTCTAATTCTTATTTAAAATTTGTTGTTAATAAAAGTTCAATTGATGAAATAGAGAAAGAGATATTAGATATTTTAAAAAATATTGAAAATTATGAAGTATATTTAATGCCTTTAGGTAGTACAGTTGATGAAATCAATGATAATTCAAAAGCCGTAATAAACATGGCTATAAAAAATGGCTTTAAATATAGCGATAGACTTCATATTAGAATTTGGGATAACAAAAGAGGCGTTTAGCTATACTATTGTTTTAAAAAATAAATAAAGACAGAATTGATTAAAAGGAGATATATGAAATTTACTGGATCTAATGTATTAATTACAGGTGCAAGTAGAGGAATAGGAGCCCAAATTGCAAGAACACTAGCAAGTTTTGGTTTAAAAGTATGGATTAACTATAGAAGTGGAGCAGATGCTGCTGAAGCTTTAAAAGAAGAAATCGAAGCTGCTGGCGGAAAAGCTGCTATTGTAAAAGCTGATGTTACTAAAGAAGATGAATTTAACGCAGCTATTAAAACTATAATTGATGCTGATGGAACACTTTCATATTTAGTTAATAATGCAGGAATCACTAGAGATAAACTAGCTTTAAGAATGTCAGTTGAAGATTTCAACGATGTAATTACAGCAAACTTAACATCTGCATTTATTGGGTGTAAAGCAGCTTTAAAAGCAATGGGTAAAAAAAGATTTGGTTCAATTGTAAATATTTCTTCTATTGTCGGAGAAATGGGAAATCCAGGGCAAACTAATTATTCAGCTTCAAAAGGTGGACTAAATGCAATGACAAAATCATTTGCAAAAGAGGCAGCTGTTAGAGGAATTAGATATAATGCTGTAACACCTGGATTTATTCAAACTGATATGACTGATGAATTAAAAGATGAAGTTAAAGCTGAATATGAAAAGAATATTCCTTTAAATAGATTTGGTCAACCAAAAGAAATTGCAGATGCAGTTGCTTTTTTATTAAGTGACCATTCATCTTATATTACGGGCGAAATATTAAAAGTAAATGGTGGTTTATACGTTTAAAAAGATTAATTAAATCTTTTTGTGTTATAATTTGACGATAATTTTATAAAAGGAAATGAGTATGGCATTATTAGATGATGTAAAAGAAGTAGTAGTTGAGCAATTAGATTGTGATGCAGCTGAAGTTAAAGAAGAGTCTAAGTTTATTGAGGATTTAGGTGCTGATTCTTTAGACGTTGTTGAGTTAGTTATGGCGTTAGAAGAAAAATTTGATATCGAGATTCCTGACGAAGATGCAGAAGGTATCTTAACTGTTGCTGACGCTATGAAATACATCGAAGATAACGCGTAATTTACGCTTTATAATTGATAAAGCCAGTATTTTTATACTGGCTATTTTTCTTTCTAATTTTTTTAATTTAAAACATTTTAATTATTGAGTTTTTTTCTAAAAATTGAATTATTAAAATAATATATAATGTGGAGCATTTTTGATGAAAAGAATTGTTATAACAGGTCTAGGAACAATTAATTCTGTTGGTAATAGTGTTGAAGAATCTTTTAACGCGGTAGTTGCAGGAAAGTGTGGAATTGATACAATTACACTTTTTGATATAACTGAATTTTCTGTAAAGATTGCAGGAGAAGTAAAAGATTTTGATCCTACAACAGTAATGGATAAAAAAGAAGTAAAAAAGGCTGATAGATTTATACAATTAGGTATTAAAGCTGCAAATGAAGCAATGCAAGATTCAGGTCTTACAAATGCAGAAAATAAAAAAGTTGACGATTCAATTTCTGAAAGATTTGGATGTATATCTGCTTCTGGTATTGGTGGACTTGGTACAATTCAAAAAAACTCCGTAGTTTGTGATACAAGAGGTCCTAAAAAAATCTCACCATTTTTTATTCCTTCATCTTTAGTTAATATGTTAGGTGGATTTATTTCAATTGAACATAACTTAAAAGGTCCGTCATTATCTCACGTTACTGCATGTGCAGCATCTACTCATGCATTAGCTGATGCTTGCAAAACAATTATGTTAGATGGAGCAGATAGAATTTTAGTTGTTGGAGCTGAAAGTGCTATTTGTGGTGCTGGAGTTGGTGGATTTGCTTCAATGAGAGCATTATCAACTAGAAATGATGATCCCAAAACAGCATCTAGACCTTTTGATAAAGATAGAGATGGTTTTGTAATGGGTGAAGGTGCTGGTGCACTAGTTGTTGAAGATTTAGAATCTGCACGTGCTAGAGGTGCTAAAATTTATTGTGAAATCATTGGATTTGGTGAAAGTGCTGATGCAAACCATATTACAGCTCCTGTTATGACTGGGCCATTAAGAGCAATGAAAGCTGCTTTAGCAATGGCAGAAAGAACTCTGGGAGAAGCTCTTAAAATTGATTATATCAATACTCATGGAACATCTACTCCTGTTGGAGATGTAAATGAATCAAAAGCAATTGTTGAGCTTTTCAATGGTCTTGAAAATTGTCCTCCTGTAACTTCTACTAAAGGTCAAATTGGTCATTGTTTAGGAGCAGCAGGAGCTATTGAAGCTATTTTTGCTATCAAATCATTAAATGAAGGTATTATACCTCCAACAATTAATATTATAAACCAAGACCCTGAATGTGAACTTGATTATGTTCCTGGTACTGCAAGAGAAGCAGTACTTGAAACTGTTATGAGCAATAACTTTGGTTTTGGTGGAACTAATGGTTCTATAATTTTTAAAAAATTTAGAGATTAACAAAAAAAATAAAATAAAATAAATTAATTTATAAAAAAGAGTCTAAACTCTTTTTTTTTATAAAAGGAATAATTTGGCAACTTATTTAGATTTTGAAGACAAAATTAAAAAATTAGAAGAAGATATCACAGTTGCAAAAACAAAAAATGACGAACATGCGGTTGAAATATTAGAGAAAAAACTAGAAAAAGAAGTTGAAAAAACTTTTAAAAACTTAAGTGATTATCAAAAACTACAACTTGCACGTCATCCTGATCGTCCATATGCAATGGATTATATTAGGGGTTTAATGACTGATGCTTATGAAATTCATGGAGATAGACATTTTAATGATGATCAAGCAATAGTATGCTTCTTAGGATATATTGGATCTGAAAAAGTAATGGTAATTGGTGAACAAAAAGGACGAGGTACAAAAGGTAAACTAAAAAGAAACTTTGGTATGCCATCTCCTGAAGGATATAGAAAAGCTTTAAGAGCAGCACAAATGGCTGAAAAGTTTAATATTCCTATACTTATGCTAGTTGATACTCCAGGTGCATATCCTGGTCTTGGAGCTGAAGAGAGAAATCAATCTGAAGCTATTGCAAAAAATTTATATGAATTCTCAAACCTAACTACTCCAACTGTTTCAGTTGTAATTGGAGAAGGTGGTTCAGGTGGAGCACTAGCTATTTCTGTTGCAAATAAACTTGCAATGATGAGATATTCAGTTTATGCTGTAATCTCACCAGAAGGTTGTTCTGCAATTTTATGGAATGATTCTACAAAAGTTGAAACTGCTGCGAATGCTTTAAAAATAACAGCTGATGCGTTAAAAAGTTTAGAATTAATTGATGATATTGTAAATGAACCATTAATTGGTGCTCATAGACAAAAAGATGAAGCAATTAAAGCCTTAGGTGATTATTTCTTAGCTTCTCTTGAAGAGTTGAAACAATTAACTCCAGCACAAAGATATCAAATGAAATACGAAAAACTAATGGGTTTAGGAAGATTTCAAGAAGATAGTAAATAAAAGTTTGTAGTTTAAACTACAAACTTTTATTTATTTAAACTCTTTATCTAACTAATTTACCAACAGGTTCTCCACCCATTAAATGAAAATGTAAATGTCTTACTTCTTGACCACCGTCATCCCCAATATTTGTAATTAATCTATAACCACTTTTTTTAACTTCTAATTTTGAAGCAACTTTTTGAATAAATTCAGTCATTCCTGCCATAATTTTTGGAGGAATTACATCAAATGAGTCATAATGCTCTTTTGGAATAATTAAAGCATGAATTTTTCTAGCTGGATTGATATCATAAAAAGCTAAAAAGTTTTCATCTTCTAAAATAGTTTTATTTGGAATCTCTGCATTAACAATTTTACAAAATATACACATGGAAGTACCTTTATATTATAGTAAAAAATATTATAACCAAACTCTAATAAAATTTTATGTATAATCCCCGACAATATAGAAAACAACACACTAGGAGAAACAAAAGTGATAGAATGGCTTGATAAAATAAACAGTGCTGATTCACTTGAAGTATTAGAAGATCTTAGGATTGAAACTTTAGGTAAAAAAGGTATCATAACTGCACAATTTGCAAAAATGAAAGATATCCCCGGACCTGAGAAAAAAGAATTCGCAGCTAACTTAAATAAACAAAAAGCAGAGATTACTGAAGCTTTAGAAAAGAAGAAAGTAGTATTAGAAAAAGAAGCATTAGAAGCTAAACTTAAAATAGAAAAAATTGATGTGACAAGATTTAACAATGAACAAACCTGTGGTGCAGTTCATCCTGTAAATCTTACAATGGACAGAATAATTACATATTTTCAAAACTTGAATTTTGCAGTTGAAGAAGGTCCACTAGTTGAAGATGATTTCCATAATTTCGAAGCTTTAAATCTTCCTAAGTATCATCCAGCAAGAGATATGCAAGATACTTTTTACAATAAAGATTATACTCTTTTAAGAACTCACACTTCACCTGTTCAAATAAGAACAATGTTAGAACAAAAAACTCCAATAAGAATGATAGCACCTGGAACAGTTTTTAGAAGAGATTTTGATATTACTCACACTCCAATGTTTCATCAAATTGAAGCATTAGTTGTAGATGATGAAGATAAAATCTCTTTTGCAAATTTAAAACATGTTTTAGTTGAATTTTTACATCATATGTTTGGAGATGTAGAAGTTAGATTTAGACCTTCATTTTTCCCTTTCACAGAACCTTCAGCTGAAGTTGATATTTCATGTGTATTTTGTAAAGGTGATGGATGTAGAGTTTGTTCACATACAGGTTGGCTTGAAGTGCTAGGTTGTGGAGTTGTAGACCAAAATGTATTTAAAGCAGTTGGTTATGAAAATAAGTCAGGATATGCTTTTGGATTAGGTGTTGAGAGATTCGCAATGTTAATACATAATATTGGAGATTTAAGATCACTATTTGAAAGTGATTTAAAATTGTTAGGACAGTTTAGATGATAGTTACAAGATCGTGGTTACAAGAATATATTGATATATCAAATATCTCTACAGAAGATATTTGTAAAACCTTAAATTCTATTGGATTAGAAGTTGATAGTTTAGAAGAACAAAGAATTGTTTCTGGCGTTGTAGTTGGAAAAGTCTTAGAAAAAGAAAAACATCCTGATGCTGATAAGCTAAATGTATGTCAAGTTGATATTGGAAACGAAACTGTACAAATTGTTTGTGGTGCAAAAAATGTAGCAAAAGGACAATACGTACCAGTGGCTACTGTTGGCTGTAAACTAAGTGAAGATTTTGTAATCAAAAAAGCTAAACTTAGAGGATTAGAGTCAAATGGAATGATTTGTTCATCAACTGAAATTGGTCTTTCAAAATTAAATGATGGAATTTTAGAACTAGATGAATCTATTGGCAAACTTGAAATTGGAAAAGAACTATCAACATATCCTTTATTAAATGATGATATTATTGATATTGAATTAACAGCAAATAGAGGAGATTGTATAAGTATAAATGGAATAGCTAGAGAATTATCTGCTTATTATACAATCCCTTTTATAGAACAAGAAAATTCAATTGTTTACAATGAAGTAGGAATTGGACAAGTTTTAGAAGTAAAAAGTTCTAACGATATTGAAAGTAAATATATCTATACAATTATCAATACAAAAGATTTTAATCTTTCAATATTAAGTAAATTAAGAATTGCAATAATTGATAAACTTAAAAGTAATGATTTACAAAATGCTTTAACTTACGCTACACATTCTTCAGGAGTAATTTTAAATGCTTATGCAAAAAAAGATTTAAAAACTCTTAATAAATTAAGCACAATTAATATTAAAAAAGATTCTCAAGGTTTTGACGTAGTAATTGGAAATGAAGAATTAAGTACTATAGGTATCGAACAAAAAGATATAAATGAAGATTTAAATAGTGAATATTTAGTTGAAGCTTCATATACAAATCCTGAAATTTTGTCAAAAAAAGTTTTTGAAACAAAAAGAAAAACTGCTGATGTATATTACAAATCTTCAAGAGGAAGTGAGCCACATCTTGAAAAAGGAATTAAATGTTTTTGTACTTTAGTTTCAAAATTTGGAGCTACTGTTTGCAATGGAAAAGAATCATATATAGACCATGAAGAAAAAATCAATTTAGATGTAAGTGTTAATAAAATTAATTCTATTATAGGTCAAGAAATTGAGAAAACTAAAATTGAAAAAATTCTTAGATCACTTGGCTTTAAAGTAAAAGACTCTACAAATGGTGTTTTATCTATTCAAATTCCATTATATAGACATGATATTAAGAATATTGCAGATATTACTGAAGAGATTGTAAGAATAGTTGGAATTGATAATATTAAAGCTAAACCACTTGCAATTGATGAAGTTAACAGATTAAATAAAACTTCTGATAATTTAGTTAAAAAAAATAAATTAAGAGCAAAAGCTATTGAAAATGGTTTTTTTGAAACCTTAACTTATGTGTTCTCTTCAAGAGATAATTTAACTAAATATAATCTTCCAACAGTAAAAGAAAACCTTGATCTTTTAAATCCAATTGTAAAAGAATTAGATACTTTTAGAACAACAATTTCTTTAAACCTAATAGAAGCTTGTTCAAATAATATTAAGCTTGGATTTAAATCAACTGCGTTTTTTGAAATAGGAAAAATATTTGATATAAATAGAAAAGAAAGCACTGTAATTTCATTTGTTTTCTCAGGTCAAAAAGAGATTGAATCAGTAGAAAATTCTGGAAAACCTGAAAATATTGATTTTTTTGCATTTGCAAAAAAAGTTTTAAATACAGTTGGAAAATTTGACTTAGAACCAATGAATAAAATCTCAAACGATTTAATTCACCCGTATCAAAATGCAAATATAATTGTAGATAATGAAATAGTTGGATTTATTTCTAAACTTCACCCAAGTGTAGCCTCAGAACATGATTTAAGTGATACTTTTATAGCAGAAATTAATTTTGACAAAATTAAAAATGATTTAGTTAAAACTAGTTCATATTCTAAATTTCAATCTTCAAAAAAAGATTTAAGTATTATAACTCCAAAATCAATGGAATATAGAGATATTAAAAATGTTATAAATTCAATAAATGATGAAAATATTAAACAATTCAATTTAATTGATATTTACAGTGATGAAAAATTAGGTGAAAATGAAAGTTTAACTATTAGATTTGTCTTACAAAATAATTCTAAAACATTAGAAGAAGAAGATATTACATCAAGTATGAATAAGATTCTTGACTCGTTAAAAGAAAAACTAGGTATTGGACTTAGAGACTAGTATGAAGAAGAATAACTCCTTCCTCTCTTTGGGACTTCTCAAAGAGAGAACAAGGATAAGGTTTCTTTAAAAATAGCTTGCCATTTTTAAAGAAAGAATAATTATATGATCCCTGAAAAATGGGACATTTTTTAGGAGAAGAAATGGAAAACTTTAAAATAAAAAGACTAGACAAGGCCTTTGATATTGAGATAGACTCAATTGCCAGCGATAAATCCATATCTCATAGATGTGCAATGTTTTCCATCTTTTCAAACCAAACTTCTTATATCAAAAACTTCTTAACAGCAGAAGACACTTTAAACTCATTAAGTATAGTTGAACAACTTGGAGCAAAAGTAAAAAGAAATGGCTCAAGCGTTGAAATCACTCCAATAGATAACTTAAGTGAACCAGCAGACATCTTAGATTGCGGAAATGCAGGAACAGGGATGAGACTCTTTTGTGGCCTGCTAGCTTCTGTTGATGGCGCATTTACTCTAACAGGAGACAAATACTTAAAAGAGCGGCCAATGAAAAGGGTTGCTGATCCTTTAAGAAGTATTGGTGCTAAAATAGATGGAAGAGAGAATGGAAATAAAGCTCCTCTTTTTATTAGAGGTGTTAAAAATCTTAAGCCATTTACTTATCATTCTCCTGTTGATTCAGCCCAAGTAAAATCAGCTATGATTTTAGCTGCTTTAAGAGGAACTGGAGTTTCTAAATATAAAGAGAACGAACTTACTCGTGATCATACAGAAAGAATGTTAAAAGGTATGGGTGCTGATATTGAAACTGATAAGGAAGGATTTATAAATATTCATCCTTTAAAAGGGCATTTAAAACCTCTTAATATTACGGTTCCAACTGATCCTTCTTCTGCTTTCTTTTTTGCCATTGCTGCTGCTATTACTCCAAATTCAAGAGTTTTAATAAAGAATGTTACTCTAAACCCTACAAGAATTGGAGCTTATGAGGTTCTAAAAAGAATGGGTGTAGAAGTGAATTTTATTGAAAAAGAAAATATTTATGAGCCTATAGGTGATATTGAAGTTAAGCACAAAGAGTTAAATGCTGTAGTAGTAGAAGAACATATCTCATGGTTAATTGATGAACTTCCTGCACTTTCAATAGCAATGTCACTAGCATCTGGGAAATCTTTAGTTAAAAATGCCAAAGAGTTAAGAGTAAAAGAGAGTGATAGAATCAAAGCTGTAGTTTCAAACTTAAAAAAATGTGGTGTTAAATATACAGAATTTGAAGATGGTTATGAAATTGTAGGGGGAACACTAAATAAAGCAATAATAAATTCTCATGGTGATCATAGAATTGCAATGAGTTTTTCAATTGCTGGACTATTCTGTGATATGGATATTGAAGATACAGACTGTATATTAACTTCTTTCCCCAATTTTAAAGAAATTCTAGATTCTCTTAGAAATTAGAAAATTAGAAGATAAAGATTAAAGAGTTAAAAAAGGATTTTAAGTATGAAAGTTAAATTAGCTGCGAATTATGGATTCTGTTTTGGAGTTAAAAGAGCAATAAAAATTGCTGAAGGCTATGAAAATTCAGCAACAATGGGACCATTAATTCATAATAAAGATGAAATAAATAGACTACAAAATGACTATAATGTAGGACTTTATAATAAGTTAGATGAAGTAAAAGAAAAAGATACAATAATTATTAGAACTCATGGAATACCAAAACAAGATTTAAAGGACTTAAGAGCAAAAGATGCAAAAATAATTAATGCAACCTGCCCTTTTGTTACAACTCCACAACAAATTGTGAAAAAAATGTCTGAAGAAAACTATTCAATAATAATTTTTGGAGATGAAGAACATCCTGAAGTAAAAGGTGTAAAATCTTATGGCAAAAATCAAGATGATGTTCATGTAGTATTAGAACCAAAAGATTTAGAAAATATTAATTTTAAGTACGACAAAATTGCAACGGTTGCTCAAACTACGAAGAAAAAAGAAGTTTATTTAGAGATTGTAAATACTCTAATTCTAAAAAATAAAGAAGTTAGAGTATTTAATACAATTTGTGATGCTACTTTTGAAAATCAAGATGCAGCTAGAGAACTTTCAAATGAAGTAGATGTTATGCTTGTTATTGGAGGAAAAAATTCATCAAATACTAAGCAACTTCACTCAATTTGTCTTGAAAACTGCAAAGATTCTTACTTAATTGAAAATGCCACTGAGCTAGAAGAATTATGGTTTAAAGACAAAAATATATGTGGGATAACAGCGGGTGCCTCAACTCCTGACTGGATAATACAACAAGTAGTAAAGCAAATAGAGGAATACTAGTTAATTTTATTTAAGTAAAATTTGGATATAATCTTCACCATTTAAGAAAAACGGTTAATATGAAGGAATAAAATGGGTATCGAAGATATAGAAATTGGTGAAGACTTTGATTTTGAGCAAATGTTAAATGAGTCTTTTGAGAATACTGAAAATAACTCTGTAGTTGATGGTGTAATTGTAGAAATTACTAGTGAAAATGTACTTGTTGACGTTGGTCAAAAAATTGAAGGTAGATTATATCTATCTGAAATTACTGTAAACGGTGAAGTATTGTTTAAAGAAGGGGATACAATCCCTGTAATGTTAATGGGAACAAAAGGTGAAAGACCTTCGATTTCTTATAAAAAAGTTCTTCAAAAAGAAAAATTTGATGCTTTTGTTAAAGAGCATGGTGAAGATATTGAAAATGTTACTATTGAAGGTAAAATTATCTCTGTTAAACAAAGAGGTGGATTTATTATTGAAGATGAGACTGGTTTAGAATACTTTATGCCAATGGCTCAATCTTACTTAAAAGCATTTGGTGCAGTTGGTAAAAAAGTAAAAGCAAAAGTTTTAAAAGTAAATGCTGCACAAAATTCAATTATTGTTTCTAGAAAAAAATTAATTGAAGAAGCTAAAGTTGAAAAAGATTCAAAAGTAAATGAAATTTTAGAAAAAAATGAACCTGTAAATGGTACTGTTAAGAAAATTACTTCTTATGGTATGTTTATTGATTTAGGTGGAATTGATGGTCTTGTTAATTACAATGAGATTTCATATAAAGGTCCTGTTAATCCATCTAATTACTACAATGAAGGTGACGAAGTTTCTGTTGTTGTATTATCTTATGACAAAACTAAACAACACTTATCATTATCAATCAAAGCAGCTTTATCAAATCCATGGGAAGAGATTAAAGATGAATTAGATGTTGGAGATACAATTACTGTAACTGTTTCAAACTTTGAATCATATGGTGCATTTGTTGATTTAGGAAATGATATTGAAGGATTATTACATATTTCTGAAATTTCATGGAATAAAAATCTTAAAAATCCAAAAGACTTATTAACATTAGGTGAAGAAGTTAATGTTGAAGTTATTGAATTAAATGTTGAGCAAAAAAGATTAAGAGTATCATTAAAAAACTTACAAGAAAAACCATTCGCTAAATTTACTAAAGAGCATAAAGTTGGTGATGTAATCACTGGTAAAATTGCTACTTTAACTGATTTTGGGGCATTTGTTACTATTGGTGATGTTGATGGTCTTTTACATAATGAAGAAGCATCTTGGGAATCAAACGCTAAATGTAAAGCAATTTACAAAAAAGGTGACGAAGTTGAAGTTAAGATTATCAAAATTGATAGAGAAAAAGAAAACATCTCTTTATCTGTAAAAGAAATTTCTGACTCTCCAGCTAAAAACTTCCAAAACACTTACAAAATGGGTGATATTGTAAAAGGTGCAGTTAAAGATAAAAAAGACTTTGGTATTTTCATTAAATTAGAAGATAACTTAGACGGACTTATTAGAAATGAAGACTTTGGACCGTTAGTTCTTGAAGAAGTAAATATTGGCGATGAGTTAGAAGCAGTTGTTGTAAACATTGACACTAGAAAAAATAGAGTTAGATTATCTGTTAAAAGATTAGAACAACAACAACAAAGAGAAGTTCTTAAAGCTGTTAATGATGATTCAGGAATGACTCTTGGTGATTTATTAAAAGATCAAATTAAATAGAGATTAAATAAATAAGGAAATTAGGAAAATGAGTAAACATACAATTGTAGTTTGTGACCATATCCATGAAGACGGATTAAATATTTTAAAGAATACAGAAGATGTAAATTATGTATATGCTGCGGATATCGATAAAGTTGCACTATTAGATGTAATTAAAGATGCAGATGTAGCAATTACTAGATCATCGACTGATGTCAACGAGACATTTTTATCCGCAGCAAGCAACCTAAAAGCTATTATTAGAGCTGGGGTTGGTTATGACAATGTTGATATGGAAGGTTGTAGTAAAAGAGGAATAATCGCAATGAATGTTCCTACAGCAAACACAATTGCTGCTGTAGAATTAACTATGGCTCACATGCTTTCTTGTATGAGAAAATTTCCTTATGCTCACAACCAATTAAAACAAGATAGAATTTGGAAAAGAGAAGATTGGTATGGTAATGAACTTTATGGTAAAAAACTAGGAGTTATTGGTTTTGGTAACATAGGACATAGAGTTGCATTAAGAGCTAAATCATTTGAAATGGACGTAGTAACATATGATCCATATATTCCTTCAACAAAAGCAACTGATTTAGGTGTTGAATTTACAACTTCTTTTGAAGATATTTTATCTTGTGATATTATTACAATTCATACACCAAAGAATACTGAAACTATCAATATTATTGGTGAAAATGAAATCGCCAAAATGAAAGATGGTGTTATCTTAATTAACTGTGCTAGAGGTGGATTATATAATGAAGATGCTTTATATAACAATCTTAAATCAGGAAAAATTAAAATGGCTGGAATTGATGTATTCGTCAAAGAACCAGCTATTGATAACAAACTTTTAGATTTACCAAATATAACTGTAACTGCTCATTTAGGTGCAAATACAAGAGAATCTCAAAGAAAAATTGCAACACAAGCTGCAGAAAATGCAATTGAATCTGCAAGAGGAATTTCATATCCAAATGCCTTAAACTTACCAATTGATGAAAGTAAGATTCCAGCATTTGTTAAGCCATATATTGAACTTACTCAAAAAATGGCATTTTTAACAGCTCAATCTGATAAATCAGCAATTAGATCTATTCTAGTTTCAGCGCAAGGTGAAATAAAAGAGTATTTAGATTCTTTAACTACTTTTGCAACAGTTGGAGCATTAAGTGTGGCTGCAGGAGATGAGATCAATTATGTAAATGCTAAATTCTTAGCTCAAGAAAGAGGTATTACTTTTGAAACAGCAGAGTTGAATCATTGTAGTGGTTATAGCAATAAAGTAACGGTTACTCTAACAACAGAAAAAGGTAAAAGTACAATTTCTGGAACTGTATTTGATGATAATGTTCAAAGAATTATCGAATTAAATGGTTTTGATTTTGATATTGAACCAAAAGGGAAAATGATTATTATGAAAAATAATGATGTTCCTGGTGTAATTGGTACAGTTGGAAAACTTCTTGGTGATAATAGTGTAAATATTTCAGACTTTAGACTTGCTCGTGGTAAAGATAATAAAGCACTTGCTATGATTTTAGTAGATGAAGTAATATCAAATGAACTTTTAAACAAAATTAATAATTTAGAAGCTGCGATTTCAGTTTCTTACGCAGAAATTTAAGGAGAAACTATGGCTTTAGGAATGAGTGATTTAAAAAAAGGTATGAAAATCGAAGTGGATGGTGTTCCATATAGAATTACAGAATATGCACATGTTAAACCTGGTAAAGGTGCTGCATTTGTAAGATGTAAAATCAAAAACTTTTTAAACGCAAAAACTATTGAAAAAACATTTCATGCAGGTGATAAATTTGAAATTCCAGATTTACAACAAAAAACTATGCAATTTTTATATGATGATGGTGAAATGTTACAGTTTATGGACTCAAATACTTATGATCAAATTGGTTTAACTTATGAGCAAGTAGGTGATACTGAAAAATGGATTATTGATGGAATGAATGTTGATATGATGTTTTTTAAAGGTGAAGCAATAACTGTTGAGCCTCCTGCAACTGTAGAAATGAAGATTGTAGAAACTCCACCAAACTTTAAAGGTGACTCACAAGGTGGTAAAAAACCAGCAACACTTGAATGTGGAGCAGTGGTTCAAATACCTTTTCACCTAATTGAAGGTGATATTATTAAATGTGATACTAAAACTGGTGATTATTTAGAAAAAGTTAAATAGCGTTAAAAGAGTGAAATAATTCACTCTTTTATCCTTCCTTTTTTTACTATTTCCTCTTTAAATATACTATCTTTTCTTCACCAATATAATTCTCATGAACAATCTCAAAATCCATATCAATTTCATTTAAAGCATTTAGCCCTTTTCTAATTTTTGGACTTATTAATAATACTAGATAATCTACTCTTTCTTTTAATATTTCTAAGAGATTATATGTTCCTTCTACCATTACAAACTTATAATCTAAAAGCTTAAATAAATCATCACTTATAATTACTTCTCTATTAGGAATTTTAAATAAGGGTATATTATTGTCAAAAATTTTATTCTTTGAATAAATCATTATATTTGGTGCACGCCCAGCTATAAATCTTGCATCTAAAGTAGGTTTATCTGTTCTAACTGTATTTCCACCTATTAGCATCAAATCAGCCTTATCTCTTAAAGCATGGACATATGCTCTAGTTTGATTTGATGAAATTTGTCCATCTATGCAGCCGTTTAATGTTTGTGCCATTTTATAAAATATAAATGTACCTTTCGACCACTTTAAAAATGGATATAAGAGGTCATAAGCTTCTTTTTTCATACAATCAGTACTCACATCTATATTTACACTTTTAAGAGTTTCTATACCACCTGAAGCTTCATAATTTATATCTTCATGTGCAATGATTACTCTTTTTGGCTTAAGCTCTTTTAGAAGATTTGCACACGATGGTGTTTTTCCAATATGATTGCAAGGTTCCAAGCTTACATAAACTTCACAATCATTAAAAAAGCCATTATGATTTTTGATTAAATATTCATGTATATCATTAGCACTATTTTTAATTTTTATTACATCTTTTGGATATTTTTTTAAATATGCAGCTTTTAAAGCATTAACTTCAGCATGACCTTGCCCTGCTTCTTTATGCGCTTCAACTGATAATATTTCACCATTTTTTACTACAGTACAACCAACAGCTGGATTTGGATAAGTTAATAATTGATATTTCCAAGCTTCATCAATTGCCAATTTCATATAAAAATTGTCATCTATTTTCATCTATTACTCTTCTTTTCTATTTTTTAGATATAAAAAAAGGAAGCTGAATATTCAACTTCCTTTTTAATATTTTAATATTTTGATTTAAATGCTAATTCTACCATTCAAAATATGTAGAAGCTGAAGAGATTTCATTATAAGTTATAACTTCTTCACCCTCTTCTGTTTTTATCTTTATTTCATTCTCATCAGCGCTTAAAAGTTCACCCTTAAGAATATTTTTTTCAAAATCTTTTACTCTAACTTTTTCACCAATAGAACCTATAAAATGTTGAGGCCTTTTTAGTTTTCTCTCAATTCCAGGAGAGCTTACTTCTAAAATATAATTTCCATTCATTGGCTCATCAATATCCAAAACAGGGGATATCATTCTAGAAATTTCTGCACATTTATCTAGTGAGACACCATCTTTATTAGTTACAAACACTCTAAAAATATTATTTGCATTCTCTTTAGTTGTAACAATATCATAAAGCTCTGCTCCACAACCACGTACAACTATTTCAATTGATTCTTCTAAATTCATGATTCACTCTTTTTTTGAATTTGCCTAAATAAATCCTCAATATTTCTTGAAGATTCTAATGAAGTGTCATTAATAAATTTAAATGTAGGACATTTATACCAACCTGTACTAGCTAATACATATGATTTAATTCTTCCATTAGCTTTTGTTAAAGCAGAAATTACGCCAGGTATTTCTTTTAACTCAAAATCACTACCATCAAAATAAACTATAGCATCGTATTTACCATTTTTACAGTTAACTCCTGTAATTGGTAATGAATTTATTCTACTATCACTTAAAGTAGATAAGGCTTCGGGAACCAGCTCCATTAGGAGTGATTCCGTTCTTTGTATATTAATACTTTTCAAATCTCAGCTCTCTAATCGTCAATATGAACTTTTTCTTCAATCTGTATAAATGTTTCAATAAAATCCCCGGCTTTAATATCATTGAATTTTTCAAACATAATACCACATTCATAACCATTTGCAACTTCTTTAGCATCATCTTTAAATCTTTTTAATGATGCGATTTTACCTGTATAAGTAACAACTCCATCTCTAATGATTCTAGCATGACCACCTCTAATTACTTTTCCATCAGTTACTAAACAACCAGCAACAGTTCCAACTTTAGGAACTACAAATGTATCTCTAACTTCTGCTTGTCCTGTATTTTCTTCTCTAATAACAGCACTCATCATTCCAGATAATGCATCTTTAACATCATCAATTAAATCATAAATAATAGAATAAGTATTAATTGTAACACCATCGGCTTTTGCTTTTTGTTTAACAGCACCTGTAGGTCTTACATTAAATCCTAAAATAATACATCCTTCAGATGCACCAGCTAGAACTAAGTCAGATTCTGTAATTCCACCAACACCTGCATGAATTACTTTTACTTTTACTTCTTCATTTGCAATTTTTTCTAATGAACCTTTAATAGCTTCAAGTGAACCACCAACATCAGTTTTAATAATTACTGGAAGTTGTTTAATCTTACCTTCTGCAATTAATCCACTCATCTCTTCAAGTGATACTTTAGTCGATTTAGAAAGTTCTTTTGCTCTTGCATGCTCAGCTCTTGTTGTTGCTATTTCTCTAGCTTCTTTGTCAGAATCTTGAGCTACCATAACAGAACCAGCTGCAGGAACATTACCTAAACCTAAAACATTTCCAGTTTCAGAAAGTCCAAGTTTTTTTACAGGTTTACCTAAATCATTTGTAATTGCTTTAACTCTACCAAAAGTAGTATCACAAACAATGTTATCACCAATTTTAAGTTCACCATTTTGAACAATAACAGTTGCAATTGGTCCTCTTCCTTTTTCTAAAGAAGATTCAACAACAGTTGCTTTTGCTTTTGCAGTTGGATCTGCTTTAAGCTCTAATAGTTCTGCTTGTAAAAGAATATTTTCAAGTAAGTCATCTATTCCCATTCCTGTATGAGCAGAAACACCAATAAACTCAGTATCTCCACCCCAATCAACAGGAGTCATTTCTTTTTCTGCCATTTGAGCTTTAACCATATCCATGTTAGCACTCTCTTTATCCATTTTATTAACCGCAATTATAATTGGACATCCAGATGCTTTCGCATGAGAAATAACTTCTTCTGTTTGTGGCATAACACCATCATCAGCAGCAACAACAATAATAATAACATCAGTTACACTAGCACCTCTTACTCTCATAGCTGAGAACGCAGCATGTCCTGGAGTATCTACAAATGTAATCTTTTTGCCATCTTTAGTAATTGTGTAAGATGAAATATGTTGTGTAATTCCACCAGCTTCACCAGCTGCTGTTTTAGAAACTCTAATTTTGTCAAGTAATGATGTTTTACCATGGTCAACGTGACCCATAATTGTAACAACAGGAGGTCTAGTAACGAAATTTGAATCATCAACATCTTCGTCAAGATACTCTTCCACATAATTAACATCTTCTAAAGCATCTTTTACTTCAACTTCAATTCCAAACTCTTCACCAAGAATTTCTAATTCATCTTGTTTTAAGAAGTCATTTTTTGTAACTAGCATTCCTAATCCAAAAAGTACTGAAATAACTTCTGAAGGAGATTTTCCACAAGCTTCTGCGAACTCATAAACTCTTACATCTTCAGGAATTGTTATATTTGTAATTTCAATAGCTTCTTCAACTCTTTTTATTCTCTTCTTTCTTCTTCCTCTTTTTAAACCTTGTGGTCTATTTCCAAAGGCAGCAGGTCTTGAAGATCTTGTTTGTTTTTTATCATTATTTTGAGGTTTATTCTCTTCAAGAAATTTTGAGTTATCCGATAATCCCATATCAAGTAAAACAACTTCTTCACCTAAAAGTGATTCTTCATTTCTACTGTTATTATTGTTGTTATTATAATCTTCTTTTGGATTTCTTTCTAATTGAATAACTTTTCCATGATCATGTGATCTAGCAATTGGTTTCTTTTTTTCTTTTTTCTTACTTGCTATTTTAGAGTTTAATAAATCATCTTTTTTTGAATTATCATTTCCACCAAGTATTTCACTTAATGACTTCATAGATTTTCTAGGTTGTTGACCTGGAACTGATGAATTATTATGATTAATTGTAGGACTAGGAGCCTCTTCTTTTGGCTTCTTCTTCTTTACAATTTTTAATCCTCTTCTTTTAGGAATAATTTTTTTAGGAGATATACTTTTTACAGTATCAGCTTCAACTGCTTCTTCTTTTTTTGTTTCTATTTTTGTTTCTATTTTTACTTCTTCTTTTACTTCTGTTTCTTTTTTAACTTCCGCTTCTATTTCTACTTTAACTTCAGTTTTTTGCTCTTCAACTTTTGTATTAACTTCTGTCTTAGATTCATTCGTTGTTTCTGTTTTCACTTCTGTTGAAGGCTCAACAGAGCTTACATCTTCTTTTGTTTCTTCTATTACTTCTGTTTTTACTTCTGTTTTTTTTATTTTAGCAGCTGGTTTTTTTGGAAGTTTAGCACTTTTACCAGTCATGATATAGTTTGCAATTTCTTCTGCATCTTCAAATGATACATTAGTTTGAGGTGATTTAAGTTCAATCCCTAAATCTTTGGCTTTGCTAATCACTTCGTTACTGCTAGCACCAGCCTCTTCAGCAATTTCGTATACTCTTACGTTATCTGACATGCGTTAATATCTCCTTAAGTTGTCCTATATAGTCGTCTTTATTTCTACACTCTCTATAAAGAGCTTTTTCTATTTTTTTGTAATCTTTTTGATTGCTTTGTTTATGTTCAAGAATTGAAATACAATCATTGCAGATATAAAAACTTCTACCATTGTGATTAAATGGTACAAGTTTTTTATCTTCACACTTCAAACGAAGTAGTTTTTTTTGTTCAAATTTGTTTCGACAAATCACACAAGTTCGAATAGGTTTTATCAAAATAGCCAATATTATACCTAACTTTTACTTAATTGTATAGTTATTAATTTTCAACTATAACCCCATGATTATCAAAATCCTTAGTTAGGACTCTAAAATGAGGATATTTTTTCTTTAATTCTTTTTCAATTCTTTGTGCATCTGCATTATATGCAAGAGAGAAGAGAGTCGAACCAGAGCCTGATAGAGTACTCATTAAAGAACCATTTTTAAGTGATGTTTTTTGAACATCAAATAATTCTGGCATTTGTTTCATTCTATATTTTTGATGAAATTTATCTAGTGATGCAATTCGTAACATTTCCCAATCTTGACTTATAAATGCAGCTGCTAATAATGAAGAATGTGAAATATTAAAAATAGCATCCTCTTTTGAATATTTGTAAGGCAAAGACTTTCGTGATAATTGAGTAGACATCGGTCTATTTGGAATTACTACAATTGCTTTTAAACTTTTTGGCATATCTTTTCTAATATAACTTACTTCATTGTCTTGCACCGTTGCAACATTAAATCCACCCATAACTGCGGGAGTAATATTATCTGGATGATTCTCATAAGCAAGTGCTAAATTTAAAAGTTTCTCTTTTTCAAGCTCAATTCCCTCAATTGCATAAGCACTAGCAATTGCTGAAACAATAACAGCGGAAGAACTTCCTAAACCACGTGAAAGTGGAATTTCATTATAAAATTCGAATCTAAAATGTCTTTTTTTATGTGATAAATTATGATAAAAATCATTAAAAATAGCAATAAACATATTATTGTCTTTTAATACAGGATTATTAGAACCCTCACCTCTTAATGAAACACTATGAAATTTTGATGGCTTTATAATAACTTGATTATGTAATGAAATAGCCAGTCCTAATGTATCAAATCCAGGTCCTAAATTTGCACTGGTAGCTGGAACGCTTATCTTCAACTCTTTTCCTTTTAAACTGCAGGTAGATTATATATTGGTAATGTATTTTCCGAAAACTTTAGATTATTTATAACCTTAGGTAATTCAAAGGCTGACATTCTAGTATTATTTTCTAAAAAGTCTACTTTAATTTCTTCATCACAATTTACATTTGGTATAAAATACTTTTTTCCTAGTGCTTTTATTGGTGAATTTTGATTAAAAGAGAAGCCACTACAAGCTTTTAAATCTATATTTTTTGAAATACTAATTGTTTTTAAAAATACATATGCAACTTTTATAGCCATGTAAGAGCCAGGAGTATTTACATAATATATTCTATCTAAATGATATTTTTTTAAAATTTCTATAAAAAGCATAGGTAAAACATCAGAGGTTTTTCCTTCATCTTCATATGTCTTAACTAAATTTTTATTTTCATAAATACCTACTAATAAAGGTTTTGAAATACTTATAACTAAAACTTCTGTCATAATTATCCATCAACTTCTATTTTTGAATATGCTAATTCAAAGACTTGTGCTTCGGCTTCAGCTTCTTCTAAATCAATAATTTCATAGTTTGCCGCATCTTCATAAACTTTTTTTGTAAGAAGATGATTTAAATGATGACTTCCTGCATGAGCATTATACTCACCTACAACAGTATATCCTAGAAGTGCCATATCGCCAATTGCATCAAGAATTTTATGTCTTACAAACTCGTTATCATATCTTAATCCCTCAGGATTTAAAATCTTTGACTGGTCTAAAACAATAGCATTTTCCATGCTACCACCTTGAGCTAAACCAATACTTCTTAAATATTGAACCTCATGCAAAAATCCAAAAGTTCTAGCTCTTGAAATATTTTCTTTATATTCAGCAATTGAATAATCAAAATGAAAATCTTGTTCTCCAATAACAGGGTGGTCAAAATTAATAGAAAAATCATAAACTATGTGATTTGATGGTTTTAAAGCTACTCTTTTCCCCTCAGGAGTTGTAACTTCAACTTCTTTTTTAATTTTAATTGCTTTTTTAGATTTATCCAGTTCTTTTATTCCTGCTTCATCTATTAACATACAATACCCTGAAGAACTTCCATCAAGAACAGGAACCTCATCATTATCAATTACTACTCTTAAATTATCAATTCCATAAGCATAAACAGCAGATAAAAGATGCTCAATAGTTGAAACAATAACTCCATCTTTTCCAATAACTGTTGCCATTTTTGTATCTACTACATTTTCAATAGTAAGAGGGATTGTAACACCTTCATCAATTCTATAAAAGATAATTCCCATATCTGAATCTAAAGGTTCTAAAATCATCTTAACAGGAACTCCTTTATGAAGTCCTATTCCAACAATTTCAACTGGTTTAGCAATAGTTCTTTGTCTCATTTTGTACTACTTATTTCTTGTTTTGCTTCATCCAAAATGTTTGTCACTCTACTTTTAATCCAAGCTCTATCCATCCATTCTAAAGGATTTACTTCAATTCCTTGAACTAACATTCCAAAATGAAGGTGATCTCCAAATACAGCACCAGTACTTCCTGTTTCTGCAATCTTTTGACCTATTTTCACTTTTTCATCTTTTTTAACATAAAATTTACTTGTATGTGCGTATAAAGATTGAACTCCTAATTTATGATCAATAATAAGAGTATTTCCATAAATTCCTAAATAATCATTAAAAATTACTTTTCCATTATTTGAACTTTTTACATCAGCATGTTTAATACTAGCCCAATCCATACCCAAATGCCAAGCTTGATCAATTTTTTCATTTTCATAAAAATATTGACGTCTTTCTGCAAATCCAGCAAATGTTTTTGAGCCTTCTAATCTTCTAAATGTTCTAAAATTATATTCTAAAAGCATATTTCTTGACATATTCTTTAAAGATTCAGATTTAACTGTAGCAAGATTTTCGGCTCTTAATTCTCTATTTTGTTTTATAAAAATATCTACATCATTACTAGGAATTTTATAATCACTTTTCTTTAATACAGGAATAGAAACTTTTTCTATAAAATTTTTAGAAATATTAATATTATCATTTTTAATTTTTAAATCTTTTATATATAAAGGAACTTTTGTAACTGTTTTATTTTTAGCTTTATCAATTGCAACTAGATTTACAATATTAAACTCTTCAACATCAATTGGCCAAGCAATAATTGCAGCATAAAAATCTTTTTTAATAAAAGGAATTAATTCAAATTGATATTCATCATTAAATGAAATATACTTTTTACTTAAATTCTTATCTTTTACTTCTACAACAACCGTTGCACTTCCACCTTTTTTTATAGTTCGTGAATTTACTAAAACTCTTGCAAGTGGTTTTTCTCTATCAATTGTTAGGTCAAACTCTTTGTACGCTTTATTTCCTTGAAAAAATTTCCACATACTATTATCAATTACTTCAATAGCAATTTTTATTTTTTCAATACTTGGATCTAAAGTAAATTTTTCAATATTAAATACTACTTTACTTTGATTAGAGTCAAGTTCTTTACTATTTAAAACAATCTCTTTTTCTAAAGTTTTATAATATACTTTATAGGATTTTATCCCACTTTCATCAGAAAGTGCAACATTTAAACTATCTTTTAAATTCCAAAAACCACTATTATCAAATGATATTTTTGGACTTTCTTTTTCAAACTTTGGAGAGAAATAAATAAATGCTCCCCCTGCTACTATTAAAGCTAAAACTATTAGTGTTATTATATTTGTTAAATTATTATTTTGTCGTCTCAAGAACTTCCTTTAAAACTTTTTGTCTTACATCTTCTATATCTAATGAATCAACTGTACAACCAGCTGCATTATAATGTCCACCACCATCAAAAGTAGCTGCTACTTTTGAAACATCGATTTTACCTTTTGACCTAAGAGATATTCTACTTTCATTGTTTACAATTCTAACAAAGAAAGCAGCTCTTACAATATGCATACTCATAATCATATTTAAAGCATCTTCACAATCTCTAGAATGTGCACCTGTCTCTTTAAACCATTCTTCTTTTGCATAAATACTAGCAACTTTACCTTCATTATAAAGCTCAAGTGATTCTAAAACTTTTGGAATCATTCTATATTTTGCTAAAGAATCTCTTCTTCTCATTTTATTTGCAATATATGCAGGGCTTGCTCCAAATTCTACTAAATGATTAATTTTTTCAAATGTTGACTCATCACAACGTGCTAAAGAAAAAGCTAATGAATCATCATATATTCCAACATAAAGTGCAGTTGCAGAATTTTTTGTAATATATAAACCATTATGTCTAAAAAAATCAAATACAATCTCAGCACTTGCACTTTTCATTGGGTCAACTAAATTTATTGTTCCATAACTATCATTTGATTGATGATGATCAAAATTTATTAATGGAATATCCTCAGGCAATTCAAAACCTAATCTCTTTTTTGTACCACAATCAACAGATATTGCCAAATCATAAAACTTTGGCAATTGATCTGTCATTTTATCAAATCTCTCAATAAAATCTAAGTTTTGTGGTAAGTCAGAACTTACATTAAAAACTTTGTGCTTAATTCTATTTTCATAAAACAAATTTGATAAAGCAAGTGCAGAACCAATAGAATCTGCATCAGGATTTACATGTGTTATTATTAAAATATATTTACTTTTTTCTATAAGCTCTAAAGCTCTAGAATAATCTGTCATATTAATCTTATTACTTACAATAAAGTCTTTTTTCATTTAAAAAGTATGCCTTGTTTTAATTAACCAATAGTAAATTAGTCAAATTTCATTGAAAAATCTAGCCATGTAGCTTGATGAATTATACTTCCAGAACTAAGAGCATCAACTCCTGTTTGTGCATACATTCGAACCGTGCTTAAAGAAATATTTCCAGAAGCTTCTAAAAGTACATGGGGATGATTTTCATTCCTAAATTTTACAACTTCTCTTATTTGTTCTGGAGTCATATTATCACACATAATAATGTCTCCACCCGCTTCCATAGCATCTTTAACTTGTGCAAAAGTTTCACACTCAATCTCAATTTTTGTAACCCATGAGATTCTTTTTTTAGCATCTTTGATAAAGGCTTTTAAATCTATTATTGTTCTTAAATGAGTATCTTTTAACATCAAACAATCATCAAGACCAAGTCTATGATTAATAGCTCCACCTACTCTAGAAGCATATTTTTCAAAGTCTCTTAAAAGTGGTCTTGTTTTTCTAGTATCTAATAAAGCAATATCTAAATCTTCAACTAGTGAAGCGTATTTGTTTGCCATAGTAGCAATTCCACTTGCATGTTGTAAAATATTTAAAAAAGTTCTTTCAGAAGAAAGTAAAATAGAAGCCTTTCCATCAAGCTTAGCGATAATATCTCCTTTTTGAAGTTTATCACCATCATGCTTTAAAAATTTGCAATCAAATTTTTCACTTTTTGCCAAAGCTTTACCATAAAGTTCACCTGCAAAAACACCATCATCTTTGGCTATTACTTTTGCTGTATATCTTCCTTTTGGTGCTATATCAAAAAATAAATCGCCACGTCCATTATCTTCAATAATTGCATTTTTTACAAATTTTTTAATATTTATCATAATTCTAACATCCTTTGTAATGCTACTTTTGCCCATTTTGTAACGTCTTTACTTACAATTATTTCATTTTGTGCACTTATATTATTATCTTCAATAGATTTTAACGTATTATATACATCTTCTAATGTGGTTTCATTCATAGTGGGACATTCAGGTTTGGTTGAGCTTAAGATATATGTATTTTTCTCTCTTAATCTATTCACCATATTATATTCAGTTCCAACTGCAACTTTTTGCTCAAGTGGTAACTCTTTTATATATGTTATAAGTTGAGAAGTTGAACCAACAAAATCAGCAAGATCACAAATACTTGGATCACATTCAGGATGAACAGCAATTAAAATATCTGGATATTTTTCTCTGTAAAATTCTACATCTTCTACTGTAAAAAGTTGATGTACTGAACAAAAACCATTATAACAAATAATATCAGCTTGTGTTAAATCACTTCCATCACCAACAACCGCTGATTTTAGATTTAATGATTTTGCAAAATTTTGACCTAAACAACGATCAGGTACAAAAAATATTTTTTTACCTGATTTTAAACCTTTTTCAATAATCTTATATGCATTAGAAGAAGTACAAACCATACCACCCATTTCTCCAACTTTTGCTTTAACAGCTGCACTTGAATTGATATAAGTAATTGGAAGTATGTTTTCGTTTGGAATTCCTGCATCGTTTATCTGTTTTAGATTTTGCTCATAATATCCTTCATCAATCATTCTAGCCATAGCACAGCAAGCAATTTTTGGCATTAGAACAGTTTTCTCAGGGCTTAATACCTTAACACTCTCACCCATAAAACCAACTCCACAAAATACAACATATTTTGAAGCATTTTCTTTTACTCTTTTAGCTAATTCTAGAGAATCTCCCGTGATATCAGCTAAATCAAATACTTCGTCTCTTTGATAGAAATGAGCAACAAGTGTAACGTCAAGTTCTTTTTTTAATCTTAAAATTTCTTCTTTTAAATTCAAAGTAAACCTTTTAAATATACTAGTTTATAATTAAAAAGGAATATAACAAAACTTTTGTTATATTCTAATGAAGTGAAGTAATTAATTTTCTAAAGGAAAATCTTAATTTTAAATTAGATATAATCATTTACTTAAATTTATATACAAGGTTTTTAATGGATTTTCTTCTTAATTTTAACATTTTATTTTTCATAGGGGCTTATTTAGCTGGTTCTATTCCTTTTGGAATGCTTTTAGCAAGTACTTTTGCAGGTGTAAATATAAAAGAACATGGTAGTAAAAGTATTGGTGCTACAAATGTTTTAAGAGTTGTAAAAGAGACTAACCCTAGCTTAGCAAAAAAACTTAGCATCGCAACTGTTATTTTGGATGCCTTAAAAGGAACTATTGTTTTACTTATTGCTATTTCTTTAGGTGCTGAACAATCTACACTTTGGGGAATTGCAGTTTTAGCTGTGTTAGGACATTGTTATTCTATTTTCTTAAGTCTTGAAGGTGGAAAAGGAGTTGCAACTGGACTTGGTGTTTTTTTAGTTTTAATTCCAATTCCTACAATCATAGGTGCAGCTGTCTGGGTATTTTGTGGAAAAGTTCTAAAAATTTCATCTTTGTCATCTTTATTAGGCTTAACAGGAGTTGTAATCTCAGCAATCTTTTTAAATAACGGCTTAGAAGTGGGAAGCAATGCTCCAATGTATATAATTGCCTTTGTAATATATTATAAACATATTCCAAATATAATAAGACTAGTACGAGGAGAAGAAGGCAAAATAGTAAACTAAAAGAAAGAAGAACATATGAAAATATTAATTGAAAACCTTACTTTTGACTGTATTATTGGAATACTTGATTTTGAAAGAGTAGAAGCACAAAAAGTGATGATTAATTTATCATTTAAGTATAAGTTTAAAAATGATGATTCAATTAAAAAGTCATTCATTGATTATTCTATTGTTGTAGAAGAACTTAAAAATATAATGAAACAAGAAAAATTTGAACTTTTAGAAGATGCTATTATATATATTGAAAAGTATCTAAGAAAAAAATATAAAATTAAAAAACTAAAATTAAAAATATCAAAACCTAATATTTTGACAGATTGCGTAGTTTCTTTACAAAATGTATAGTTCTTTTGAAAACAAATATAATATAATAAATCTCTATATTAAAAGATATTTTGGCTATTATTTTTCTGTTATCTTTTTATTAACTTAAAATTAACCTAAAATCTGTAAAAAAACTCTAATTTAAGAAAACTTTAAATTTCACTAATGTATGATAAGCGTAACGGTCTTCCGGAATAGTATTTAGTACTTGCATTTATGTAAGATTAAATCGTTCGCGCATCCGGCAAAACTGAATATAACACAAAACCTAGGAGAACAAAACATGAAAAAATTCGCAAAAATGAGTTTAGTAGCAGCTGTAGCTGTAGCTGGAACTGTAGCATCTGCACAACCTTTAGCAGAAGCAATCAAAAACGTAGATGTATCTGGTACAGTAGTATATAGATATGATGATAGAAATTATGATGCAAGTAGTGCAGCTACTGCAAAAGGTGATTTATCAAAAAACAACTATAAAATTGCTATAACTGCAAAATCTAAAGTAAATGATGATGTTACTGCTGTAACTAGATTTATTGTTGGTTCATCAACTGATGCTGGTTTTGTTGGACTTGATTATGTTTCAGGTGCTGATGGACAAGCTGATGTTACTTTATCAAATGTTTATTTCTCATACACTGGTATTGCAAATACTACTGTTAATGTAGGTAAACAAGGGTTAACTACTCCTTGGACTGTAGCTATTGATTCTGATGGAAATGAGCAAACTGGTACTGGTATCCTTGCTTTAACAAACGTTGGTCCTGTTACAATTGCAGGTGCATACTTCAACCAACATAATCTTAATGCATCAGGTGAAGCAAAAACTCTTCTTAAAGGTTATGAAGATATTGCAACTTTAGGTGTAATGGGAAATATTGGACCTGTAGCTCTTGATGCATGGTATTTAGATATGGATGATGTATTTGATTCATTTACACTTGGAGTATCTTCTAAAATTGATTTAGATGCTGTACAATTAACTCTTGGTGCTAGACATACTGAATTAGATTTAGATGGTAGTAGCAAAGATAATTCATTAACTAAAATTATGTTAGGTGCTAAAATGGGAATTTTTGGTGCAAAACTTAACTATGGTTGGACTGATTCAGATGGTGGTTTAACAGCACTTGATAATGATGCAAAAACTGGTATGCAAGGTTGGACTGTTCAATTAAATGGTGTTGCAGATGCTGAGTATTTACAAGTTGGAGTAAATGCACAAGTTCTTGATAGTTTAAATTTAGCAGTTAACTACCACAAATTAGATAAAGAAATAGGTAATAGTGATTTTACTGATGAAGAACTTTATCTTCAAGCTACATACAAAATGTCTAAAAACTTTGGTGGATACCTTAGATTTGGTCAAAATGAATTTGAACATGTTGGTGATAAAGATCAAGATGGTACAATTGGAAGAATTCAAGTACAATACTCTTTCTAATAAGAGAATTTACTTAAATTTCCTAAAGGCTAGAGAATTTTCTCTAGCCTTTTTTTTTACTAAAATATTATTTAACTTATTTATGCTAAAATATCCTTAATTAAAAAAAAGGATATAAATGAAACTTCTACCAAGCTTAATCTTCACTTCTATTTTAACACTAAGCCTTGCTCACGCGCAAACAACAATGTGTTTTAAAGAAAATCATAAATCAATAAGCACAATTGAGACTACATCACTAAATGGTGGAGAATGTCAAAACCAAAAATCTGTACAAGATATGAAAAAAGAGGGTTGGAGTGTTGCTGATATAGATATTAGTAAAACAGAAAATGGTTCTAATTATATATATATTTTCAAAAAAGAAGAACTTGTTTTATCTTCAGTAAATGAAAAAGCCCTAGAAGAAAAGATTCTTCAAAGATTAGAAGAAAGAAAAACTTTAGAGCTTGCAACAAAGAAAAAAGAAGTAAAAATGAGAATGTCAAAAGATGGTAAAAAACTATATATAAACAAATGCCAAAGCTGTCATGGTGAAAATGCAAATGAAATATATGGAACATCACGAGCTTTAACAGAACTTAACTTTTTTGATTTTAAAACAACTCTTAGAGATTATGGCTTAGGTGAATATGATAGAGGACAAGCTTTTGTTATGCTTCCTTATGCAAATCTTATGGATTCAAGAGATGTTAAAAATGTTTATTCTTATATCAATAGTTTAAAACCAAAAGAAAATCAAAAAGATACTCAAAAAGAAATAATTGAAGAAGCAAAATAATATATGGATGCTTACGAATATTCAGAGCTATTAAAACTTCTTAATACAAAGTTAGAAAATATTAGAAATATCTTAAAGCCTGAAGCTTTATCTTCAAGGCTAAATGAGATTAATGAATTAGAATCTAAACAAGATTTTTGGAATGATGTTGAGAATGCTACAAAAATAGGTATTGAAAAAAATAGACTTCTTTCAAAATTAAATAAATTTAATAAAGCAAATGAAGCATTAAGTGCTACGAATGAACTTTATGAATTAGCTCAAGAAGATAGAGATGATGAGACTCTTGAACTATTGCATGAAGAATCAAAAGACTTAGATGAACTGATTAAATCAACTGAAATATCTGTTATGCTTTCAAGTCCTGATGATATTTCAAATGCTATTATTTCTATTCACCCAGGAGCTGGGGGTACAGAGTCACAAGATTGGGCAGCCATGCTTTATAGAATGTACATAAGATGGGCTGAGAGACAAAATTTCAAAATAGAACTTCTTGATTATCAAGATGGTGAAGAAGCAGGAATCAAAGATGTATCTTTTATTATAAAAGGTGAAAATGCTTACGGATATTTGAAAACTGAAAATGGAATACATAGACTAGTTCGTATTTCACCTTTTGATTCAAATGCAAAAAGACATACCTCTTTTGCTTCAGTGATGGTAAGTCCAGAGATTGATGATAATATTGATATTGTGATTGAAGATAAAGATATTAGAATTGATACATATCGAGCAAGTGGAGCTGGTGGACAACATGTTAATAAAACAGAATCAGCAATTAGAATTACACATATTGCTACAAATATTGTAGTTCAATGTCAAAATGATAGATCACAGCATAAAAATAAAGCAAGTGCTATGAAAATGCTAAAATCGAGATTATATGAATATGAACTTGAACTTCAACAAGCTTCTAAAGATGGAGTTGAAAAAAGTGATATTGGGTGGGGACATCAAATTCGTTCTTATGTCATGCAACCATACCAACAAGTAAAAGATACAAGAAGTAATACTGGATATTCAAATGTAGATGCAATTTTAGATGGAGATATTACAAAAATAATAGAAGATGTTTTAATAGCACAATCTTCAAAATAACAATTAATTATATAAATTGTTTACTTTATATGCAAAATTTTAGAAAAAATTAAAAAAATTATGGCATAATCTTTTTCAACACAAAACATAAAAGGAAATTAAATGACAAAAATTGTAAAAATGAGTTTAATAGCTGCAATCGCGGTAGCTGGAACAACTGCATCTGCTCAACCACTAGCAGAAGCAATTAAGAATGTAGACGTATCAGGAACTGCTGCATACAGATATAATGATTATGAGCCATCAAACTCTACATCTAATAACTATAAAGTAGCAATAGATTTAAAATCAAAAGTTAATGATGATGTTACTTTTAATACAAGAATCCAAGCAGGTAAAGAGGGTTCTACAGCAAATGCTAGTTTAAATACTTCAAATGCTGCAGATACTAATCTTGATATTGAAGTATCTGAAGTTAACTTTGTTTATACAGGTGTAAATAATTTAGCTGTTACTGTTGGTAAACAAGCTATTGCTACTCCATGGACTGTTGCTAGAGATGCAATGGGTGATGAACAAACTGGTACAGGTGCTTTAGCAGTTTATAATGTTGGTCCTGTTACATTAGTTGGGGCATACTTTAATCAAACTAACTTTAATAACTCTGGAGATATAACTACTCTTACAAACGGTAGCGATGATATTTATGTTCTTGGAGCAATGGGTTCATTCTCAGGTGTATCTGTTGACGCATTTTATGCTGATTTAAATGATGTTTTTGATTCTTACACAGTAGGTGTATCTGGAAACTTTGATCTTGGAAGTGTTTCATTATCTCCATTTGCTAGATACTCTTCTTTAGATTTAGATGCTGCAAGTAATGATAATGCTTTATGGCAATTAGGTCTAGGTGCAAAAATGGGAATATTCTCTGCATTTGCAGCTTATGGTGAAAGTGATGACGAAGGTGGAGTAGTATATATTGATTCAGGTTCAAAAACAAATATGGATTACCACTGGAGAATAACTGCTGGAGGTCAAGCTGATGCAGCATATACATATATTCATGCAACTGCAGATGTAACAGAAAAAGTAAATGTAGGTCTTTTTTACTCTGATGCAGATTATGATACAGCAGGGGATAATGACGCAAATGAAGTTTATGGACAAGTTAAATATAAAATGTCAAACAACTTCACTACTTACGTAAGATATGGTCAATTAGATGTTGATGGATCTAGTAAAGCTAATATGGGTAGAGTTCACGTTCAATACTCTTTCTAATCATTTAGAAATAAATAATAATAAAAAGCTTAGAGATTTTATCTCTAAGCTTTTTTTATGTAAAAATAATAAGTATTTTATTATTTAAGAATATATCAATTTTTATTACAAATTATTTTGTAAATACAATATTGACAGATTTGGTTATTATCACATTTATTAAAATTAATACTTGTAGTTTTAATTTTATCTTCATTAGGAAGTTGTGTTTCACTATTAGCAATATTTATGTTTCGAAAAGTAGCAAATATATTTTTTAGTAATTCTAATTTTTCATCTAAAACTACCTCTTCTAAAAGTTTCATATTATGTAAATCATAATAAAAAGTTTTTATATTTGAAGTTTTATATAAAGCTTCAACTGCCAAATAATAAAATTCTAATTGAAAATCTACTGCTGATTCATATGTTTTTTTTGTATTTATTTTTATATTATTTGAAGTCTTATAATCTAAGACATAATATATTTCATCATTTTTATTTACTAATTTATCAATTCTATCAATATTTCCACGAAGTTTTATTCCTTCAAATTCTATTAAAAATGCTTTTTCTAAATCTATAATTTTATAGCCTGAATTAAATCTTTCATTTTCAATCTCTACAAAATCTTTTAATTTTCTTTTCCAAATTTCTAAATCTAGATTCAAAAATGAATTTGCACTTCTTTTTGTATCAAATATCTCTAAAAGTTTTTCATATGACCTATTTTCTTGCTTATAATAAGCTTCTAAACTACTGTGAACAATATTCCCAAGTTCATAACCCTTTGGCTTAAGTGATATATCATGCTCTTTAATTTTTAAGATATGGTTAAAATAGTATTTTCTTTTACATTCCAAATACTCTTTTAAAGAACTAGCACTCCAAACAATTTTTGATAAATCAATATCAATAATAATATCATTAGAAAAGTGTTCAAGTTTTTTATTTGCATATAAAATATGCTTATATGAATTATCATAAAGTCTTTCGTCTATTTGCATATTAAAAAGAGTATTTGCAAATCTTGAAATTTGTTCACTATCATTTTTTACATATGAGATATATACAAAGTTAGAGTTTGAAATTAATCTTTCATAATAGTACTTTTGTAAATTTTCTCTGTCTAATTTTGTTGGTAAATTTACTTTTTCTTTTAAGGAAGTAGATAAAAATTTATCTTTGACACTTCTTTTTGGTATTTGATTTTCGTTGAAATCACAAATTATAATTGCATCAAAATTTATCATTCTACTTTCAAGAACACCCATTACTGTTATTTTTCCAGAGTTTACATCATCAAGTGAGATTTGAGAAATTTTCTGATGTAAAATTTTGTATGCATCTTTTAGCAGTATTTTTTCATTTGAAGAGAATATAAGCTTATAAAATCTATAAATTAACTCTTTTAATTTCTCACTTAATTCTACATTTTGATTATTTTCTATTTTATTTTCTTCTTTTATTGCTAAAAAATATTCACATATTTGTTCAAATATTTCAGGACTTAAATTTTTATTCCAATTTGTTTTAAATAAAGAATCAATAAATTCTTTTTCAAGTTCTAAAAATGTAATATTTTCTATATTTTTTATTTCTTGCTCATTCATATATAAATAAATTGCATCAACTATTTTATAAAGTTTTGTAGTATAGATATTTAAGCCCATTGCATAGTTAAAATAGCCTTCTTCATCATAAATCGATATGGTACTAGTAAAACTCTCATCTGGCAAGATTAGAGCTATTTTTGATGGATTAATGCCATTGTTTACCAAAGTAGTAATTGATTTTTTGATAAAAGCTAATTGATTAGTTCTTGAAGAGAAACCTTTTATTTCAACATTTTTTTGTTTTTCTTCTGTATTTATGTTTCTTAACTCTTTTTTTTCTAAAATTTCCTTTTTAGAAAAGTTAATTTTATATTGAAAATTTAAAGCAAGTTCTAAACCATGATTAATAAATTTCTCTATTGATTTTTTATTATAGGTATTATATACAAAGTTTATTTCTAAATTTGTTATATTAGAAATTGCTTTTATAATTTCAAATTCAAAAGATGTAAAGTAACCTTCAAAATATATTTCTATATTTGAATATCTTTTTACAAAATCTTCATTTATTTTATAAAATTCCAACATATTGATTCTATCAATAGCTGAATTTTTTTCTAAAATTTTTAGATAATTCTTTTTAATATTTTTTAATATTGTCAAATGTTCTGTATAAAACTCATAAGTATCTTCACTAGTTAAATCTTCTATATTTACATTTTCACTAGTTAGTTCTAAAAAAAATCTATAAATATAATCACTTTGTTTTATAAATTGCAAAAAATTTGAAGAAATACCAAGACTTTTTAGATTTACTTCTTGTACTGCTTCTTTTAAATATAAAAATCTTTCTTCTTCATCTATTAGTTTTTTATTTTCGAAAAGTAAAGATTTTTTAAAGAATTCATCTATTGTATTAATTGAGGGTAAAAGAGTATTAAACTCTTTTTGGGAGTTTATATACTCTCGTATAGATCTATGAGTTGGAAAAACTAAAAGTTTTAGATTAGATGGCATTTGATTTTATATAAAAATATCCAATATCATTTCCAATTATAATTTGTCCAGTGATATTCCAGTTTCCTTTTAATCCTAAATCAACATTTAAAGTATTGATTCCTTCTTTTGTATTAAAATTTTCTTCTGTAAAATCCATAGTATTGCCATGATTTGTTGGCCTAGATAGCCTTAATTTAATTTTTATATCTTTTATTAATTGTTTACTTTGTTTTTCTTTTACTGATATTACAATATCATTATTTCCAAGTTTAAAAGTATTTTTATGTAATGACTTTTCCTCTATAACTCTTTGTCCTAGAAACATATCTTTATAAACAAGTCCAAAATCTTTTTCATTTATTTTTATATTAAAGTTAAATTTTTTTTCAAAATTATTGTTAGATTCAACAATTTTATTATAATCTCTATCCACATCATGATACGAAGCCATAAATGTTTCATCTTTTTGAATAGGTACTTTTATTGCAGAATTTATAGTCCAAACAATCATTCCAAAAGTAAAAGAAAAGATTCCTATAAATAAAAGTGGCCAGTAGTTTCTTTTCATATTTTTATTATCCTATTTTTTCTTCTATTTTTTACGTCTTAACATAGCATAAGAATAAAGTAAAATTCCTATTACAACTAAAGTATACATAAAAACTTTCCAAATAGTTCCTGCAACTTTTCCAGAACTTCCAATACTTGATTCTAGTTCTATATTTTTTGATTGGGCAATTGTATCAGCAATTGCAGCATATCCATTTAGTAAAGAAGCACTAGCTTTTGCAAAAGTTGAATTTTTATCTTTTGAAGCAAGCAATGGTACAACATAACCATTTAAAATATCATTTTTATCAATTACTTCTTTTAATTTTGAAGATACAATTAAATTTACGTGAGTGTCTTCTATAGCCATAGTTAATAAGACATAAGGCTTTACTAAAGTTTTAGTAATTGAAGCTTCATAATCCTTGATATATTTAATTTTATCTTTTGTAGATATATTTTTTTCTAAACCTAAAGAAGTTTTAGCATAAACATATATATTTACACCTAATTTTGATTGAGCCTCATTTCCGATTTCATTTACTTTAACTATTGTTCTTGGATCTATTAATCCATCATCACTTAAAATAAATTTAGTAGCGTAAATATTTGTAGATAAAAAAAGTAGCAGTGAAAACACTGCTACTTTGAAAATGTTAAGATTCTTCATTAACCAACAAATACTCTAGTAGAATCGAAGAATGCTAAATATGCAGTCGTAACTGCCATAGCTGCCAATAATAGCCAAATAATTTTATACATAATTTCTCCTTACTTTCCCACTAGCTCATATTGCTTGTGATTCTCAGAACTATTCATTTTTAAACCATTTAAATCTTGGTTGATTTTATAAAAATTAGTTGATTCTCTTTGTTGAACATCAATAGCAAAATAAGTTAGTCCTCCTAGAATACTTAATAAAAGTACTGTAGCAATCAACATACCTGTAATTCCATGAAGAAGAGAAAATATTCCTCTTTCATTTTCATTCATTTGAGTGTTTCCAGCCATTTTACTCTCCTAGACTTCTAATATATGATGCTAATGCTTTTTCTTGAGTAGGGTTTAATCTACCTTTGAAACTTGGCATTGCTCCAATGCTTGCTTTTTTACCATTTGTTAAAACAGCAAGAACAAGCGCGTCATCGTATTCAACAATATTTGGTCCAACAAAAGCCATACCTTTTCCATCTGCCCCATGACAGCTAGAACATACAGCGTAAGCCGCAGGTTGTTCACCTTTAAATCCACCAGCAACATAAGCTGAAACTTCTTCAATATCAGCAGCTTCTGTTAACATCATTGGAGGCATTCCACCTGGATATGAAGTTTTAAGGTTATTAGCACCATTTTTAATAACATACTCTACAGAATCTTTTGAAATTCTTTGAGTTAAGTTTTGAGCTTTACCATTAATTCCTTCAGCATCAACACCATGACAAGGAGCACATTGTACTAAATAAATAGATTGTCCCATTGCACTTAGAGTTTCATCCGTTGGGTTTTCCCATTTTGAAGTAAATTTTGCATTATAATCATTTACTTCTTCATTGTACTGACCAATTTGAGAGAATCCATTTGTTGGATAACCAATAGTTAAGTACCAAAATAACCAAACTATAGTTCCAATAAATGCAAGTCCCCATCCTGTAGGGATTTCGTTTTTATATTCACCAATTCCATCCCATTTCTCTTCAGCTAATTCACCACTAGCTGTATCATTTTTTATTTGATTAACATACTTAAGAGCAACAAATACTGTAATTGTAAGAATTGAAACAGCCCCTAGCATTGTTAAACTATTAACATAATCGTCCGTATCAAAAGCGTCACCTGCAACAAAGTAAGTTCCTGCTAGTAAAGCGACGATAAGAATAATTCCACCTATAACCATAGATTTCATATTATTTCTCCTTCTCTTTATTCTCGTTTTTATCTTTTCTATCTTCGAGGGGATCAGCTTCTACTTGGTCATCATGTACGAGAGTTGAATATTTTTCAAAATCTCTTTCACCCTTTTTATCTCTTTTGTATATAGAATAAGCATAAGAGTAAAAAATGACAAATACAGCTAACACTAAAAAAAACTTTGCATAGCCTTGAAACGTAAGTAGTGCTTCTTGATCCATTTTACCCTCTTATTTTAAAGAATTTAAATATGCAATTAATGCAACTATTTCAGGAATTTGACCGTTTGCAACGGCGTCTTTTACAGCTTGATTTTCCATATCAGCAGCAATTGCTTGCGCTTCTATTTTAGCTTTTGCCATAGCAGTTTCATAATCACCTAACTCTACATCAACTTTTCCATCACCATCTAAATCAACATCATATGGAGTATTAAACACAGCTTTTACTGTATAAGCTTCACCATAAGCAGTATCTAAATCTGCAATATTTTCAAATTGATGTGGATATGCTGGCATAATTGAACCAGGAACTACAGAAGATGGATTCATCATATGATTTTCGTGCCAATCTGTTGTTCTATAATTACCAACTCTCATTAAATCTGGACCTGTTCTTTTAGATCCCCATAAAAATGGTCTATCATATGCATACTCACCTGACAATGAATACATACCATATCTGTCAGTTTCTGACTTAAATGGTCTAATTAATTGAGAGTGACAAGCATTACAAGAATCTTTAATGTAAACATGTCTACCTGCTAGTTCTAAAACACTATATGGTTTTGTACCAACTGTAGGTCTTGATTGTTTTGCAAAATCTGGTATAACTTCAATGATACCTGCAAATGCAATAAATATAAATACTAATACCGCAAAGAAAAACGGTCTTTGTTCAAACCAATGAAACATAATAAACCTCCTTCTTACGCAGCTACTGGAGTAGCATTTACTGGTTCTTTATCAAGTACTCTACCTGCAGTTGCAGTTTTGTACATGTTGTATGAGAACATAAAGAATCCAACTAGGTATAATAACCCACCAACAGCTCTAATCGTATAATATGGTTGTAATACAGTCACTGTATCAATGAAAGAGTAAACTAATGAACCGTATTCATCATAAGCTCTCCACATCATACCTTGTGTAATACCTGCAATCCACATAGATGTAAAGTATAAAACAATACCAGTTGTTTGTAACCAGAATTGTGTATCCATTAACGATTTAGAGTAAATCTCTCTACCATACATTCTAGGTGCCATATGGAATAGTGCAGCCATAATCATGAATACAACCCATCCTAAAACACCATCATGTACGTGACCTGGAATCCAATCAGTAAAGTGAGCAATTGCATTTACAGATTTGATTGACTGAATTGGTCCTTCAATTGTTGATAACATGTAGAACGTTGAAGCTAATATCATAAACTTAATTAATGTATTAGATTGTAATTGTTGCCACTCACCTTTCATAGTTAAAAGCATATTAATAGCAGATCCCCATGATGGTAAAATTAATACAATTGACATTACAGAACCCATTGTTTGCATCCAATCTGGAACAGTTGAATATAGAAGGTGATGTCCACCAGCCCATAAATAAACGAACATTAATCCCCAGAAAGCTAAAATAGATAACTTATAAGAATAAACATTTTGTCCAGATTCTTTTGGTAAGAAATAATAAATCATAGCAATAATAGGTGTAGTAAATACGAATGCAACAGCATTGTGTCCATACCACCATTGAACTAAGGCGTCATTTGTTCCTGCATACATAGATACTGAATGCATAATTGATCCATATCCTGATACTAACGCAGTTGGAACTTCCATGTTATTAAATAAATATAACATTGCAACAGCAATGAAACATGCAATATAATACCAAATTGAAATATATAGAGTTCTTTCTCTTCTAATCCCTATCATACCAAATATTGCGATACCCCATAGTACCCACCAAACAACTACAAGTAAGTCTAAAGGCCATTCTAATTCAGCATATTCTTTTGAAGTTGTGAAACCCATAAATAAAGTTACAACTGCTAAAAGAATTGTGATGAAGTATAATAAGAAATGTAGCTTAGCTACTCCCATTAAAAATGGAGACTCTTTTAAAGATACTTTTAATACTCTTTGCCCTACATAATACCATGTAGCAAAGATACCACTTAGAGTAAAACCAAAAGCCACACCATTTGTATGTAAAGGTCTTAATCTACCGAATGTACCATATTCCCCCGCTAAGTTATTTAACTCAGGAAATGCCAATTGAAACGCAAGTACAACACCTACTGTCATACCTATGATACCAAACAGAATTGTTGCAAATGTAAACGCTTTTGCAATTGAGTAATCATACTCGATTCGTGCACCGTTTTGCATCAATCTCCTCCTACTAATTTTTTTACAAGTCACTTTATTGTCACTTATCACCAAAATTTTAGCTGATTGGCAATAAAATTAAGCTTAAAATGTTGATTTTTTTTTTAAGGTTTGTTTAATTTTGTATATTCTTTAATTATTTTACAAAATTAAACACAATCTTCTATTTATAGCTTTTTAAAGCTTGTTCTGTTTCTCTTTTCATTGTTTTTTTCTTCAAGTCTTCTCTCTTGTCATGAAGTTTTTTACCTTCTGCTGTTGCTATTTGCATTTTTAACTTATTTTTTGAATTAAAATACATTTTTACAGGGACAATAGTAATTCCATCTTTCATTACTTTTGTATAAAGTTTATCAATCTCTTTTCTATGCATTAGAAGTTTTCTAGCTCTTCTTTCATCAGGTCTATATGTTGAATGGGCAGTGCTTAAATGAGTTATATGCATATTTAGTACAAATAATTCATCTTTTATTACTCTTACAAAAGAGTCTTTTAAATTTACTCTTCCATCTCGCACTGCTTTTACTTCACTACCTTCTAGTACAATTCCTGTTTCAAAAGTATCTAAAATCAGGAAATCATGAAAAACTTTTTTATTTTTAAAAACTAAATTTTTCTTTACTTCTTTTTTACTCATTTCTTTACCTTAAAGAATGAACTTCCGCTTCCACTAAAGTACCAATTCTGTTTTTCATATTTATTTAAATCTTTATATACGTCTTTTGCTGCTTCATATAGGTCATTAGCCCTATTTATATCCAAGATATTCAAGATTTGCTTTGAATTTAAACTTAATAGTTTTTTTTTATCTTCTTTATCTATCTCTTTATAAAACTTATTCCTAAAAACTTTGAAGATTTCACCTGTATTACATTTAATTTGAGGAGTTATAGTCTCAATATCTAAAACCTCCTCCTCATATTTCTCTACAATTTCACCTATCCCTGTTACATTTGCACTATTATATTCATATATAAAAAAAGGAACATCGGCTCCAATAGTTATTGCTAATTTAGCTAATTCGTCTTTTGATAAGTTTAAATTACAAAGTTCATTTACCATAATCATAAATGTAGCACAATTGGAGCTTCCCCCACCAAGGCCTGCAAACTCTGGAATATGCTTTTCAACTATTACACAGTTTTTTTTAAAATATTCTTCTACTTTTGGTGATTCTTCTTTTAATATCATATATGCTTTATAAATAGTATTTTTTTTAGTCTCACAGCCAAAATTACCTACTAAAGTAAATTCGTCACATACTTTTTTTTCAATTTTAATTAAGTCATATAAGGAATGAACTCTTACAAAACGAGATACCAATTCATGATAATTTTCTCTTCGGCCTGCAATTTTTAAAAAAATATTTACTTTTGCGTAAGATTTTTTAATCAATTTGTTTTAACCTTATTTAATAGATATTTTACTGCATTTTCTTGAATTTGGATTATACTGAAAAAATCATCAAATTTTATTATATATTCACCATCTTCTTTTATACTTAAATACTCTGTTGAAATTGTTTTTCCATCATTGAAATAACTTTTATTCCCTGAGTATTCATTCTGCGGTAAATCAATATAGTCTAAAGGATTTAAATCTTTTTCATTTTCAAAATAAAATTTCCCTTCATTTAATCTATTTAAATGTGAAAGAGTTCCCTTTGCTCCAAATTTACTTAGAAGTATTTGAGCTAAAGACCTTATATATGAACCTTCACTTACACTTGCTTCGAAAGTAATGAAAGGATGTCTATAAGATATAAATTTTGTTTCATAAATAGTCATAGAAGATTTCTTCATTTCAAAATCTTCTCCTGAGCGTGCCAAATCATAAGCTCTTTTTCCATCTATTTTTTTTGCTGAAAATTTTGGAGGAGTGTAGTCATGAGTTTTGACTAAAGAAGCTATCTCTTTTTTTAATTTCTCTTCATCTAATTTAAAAGAGTCTTCTATCTTTATTATATTTTCAGTATCTAAAGATTCAGAAGTAGCTCCTAACCAAACAACTGCTTTATATCTTTTTGGAGTTTTTTCCATATAGTTAAAAAGCTTTGAATATTGTCCAAAGGCAACTATCAAACATCCGCAAGCAAAAGGGTCTAGTGTTCCACTAAATCCTGCTTTTTTATTTCTATATTTTCTTTTTATTTGATTTAAATAAGAATTAGAAGTTCTAAAAATAGGTTTATTCACTACAATTAATTTATTTAAAGCTTTTTTATCGTAAAGTTTTTTTTGCATATTTATTCTATTAAAAAATTATATTTTTTCAACAAAACTTGAAAGAATATCTCTTATTGTTCCGCCAAAATTAATTGTTAATTTATAATCTCTTGTCACTTTCATTGCTTTTTGAACTCTTCCCATTCCAAATATTTTATGTTTTACTAAATCACCTTTTTTGAAAGAAGAGTGCTTTTCAATAGTTAAACTTCCTTTTATAAGTCCTGATTCGCTTAAAAATCTACTTTTTAATAAAGTAGCTCTTTTACCTTTATAAAATCTTGAATGTGCAAAAGAAAGTGTCAAATTATCCATAGCTCTAGTAATAGCAACATAACCTAATCGTCTTTCTTCTTCAATATCAGAGCCATCACCAATAATTGGGAAGAAACCTTCTTCAAGACCAATTATAAATAAATGTTTGTACTCTAAACCCTTTGAAGAGTGAATACTCATCATAGAAACAGCTTGATCAGTTAATTCTCCATTTTCAGATTCTAGGGCAATCTCATTTAAAAAATCTTCTAATGATAGATGTGGATTTTGAAGAAAATAATCTCTAATATATCCATAAAACTCATCTATATTTCCTTGTCTATCATAACCATCAGGTGCATTATCAAAAGAAGCTCTATAATCAAAGGTTTCTTCAAAAGAGTCTAGGAATCTCATTTTTGATTCTTCTAAAGCATCTTTTAAATCCATCACCGAAGCCATAAAGACTTTTAATGTTCGTGAATTTTTCTTTCCAACAATTTTTGCTAATTCATCTGCTTCAAACTCTTCTAAAATTGAAAAAATAGATTTTTTCAATTCAAGTGATTTAGCATCTAATTTATCAATTGTTGTTTTCCCTATTCCTCTTTTTGGTTTGTTTACAATCCTTTTTAAAGAGAAATTATCTGTTGTATTTGTAAGAATTCTAAAATAAGCAATTAAATCTTTGATTTCTGCTCTTTCGTAGAATTTCATTCCCCCTACTAATCTATAATTTATTCCTGCTCTATTAAAACCCTCTTCTAAAGAACGAGATAAGGCATTTACTCTAAAAATAACTGCAATATCTCTTGCAGATTCACCACGGGCTATTAATTTTGTAATATCATCGATTATTTTTCTAGTCTCTTCATTTTCATCATGAGATTCATAAACTTTAATACTATCACCTTTGGCTCTAGTTCCTATTAAGTTTTTTCCTAATCTATCACGGTTGTGCTCTATTAATTGGTTTGCGTGTTCTAATATTGTATCTGTTGATCTATAATTTTTTTCTAGTTTTACAACTTTTGTATTTTCAAAATGTTCTGTAAAATTTAAAATATTTTTTATTGTAGCCCCACGCCAACCATAAATAGATTGATCATCATCACCAACAACACAAAGGTTATTATGCGTGCAACAAAGTTTTTTTAATAGTTTGTATTGTAATTCATTTGTATCTTGATACTCATCTACCATCAAGTATTGATATTTTTGACTTGTTTCTTTTGCTAATTCTTCATTTTTTTCTAAAATTAAATAAGGCAATAATAGTAGATCATCAAAATCCACGAGATTGTTTTTTAATAAATATGCTTCATATTTTTCATATACTTCTGCAATTTGTTTATAAAGTTTTAATTGTGCTGCTTGCGCTGCTTCTTTTGGACTTAATAGTGTATTTTTATATTTAGAAATTTCATTTACTAAAAGTGCTGTTGTAGTCTCTTTATCAATAGACTTTAATATTCTTTTTTTATCATCATTATCAATAATAATAAATGAATTTTTTCTTCCTAATTCAGTCATATGAAACTTTAAAAAAAGTAAACCAAATTTGTGAAAAGTACATAAAAGTGGAGGAGTATGAATAGAAGATGGGTCAATCATCGAAAAAGCTCTTTCTCTCATTTCAGAAGCTGCTTTATTTGTAAAAGTTAAAGTTAGTATTGAGCTTGGATCTATACCTATTGATATTAAATATGCAAGTCTTGTAGTAATAGTTTTAGTTTTTCCTGAACCAGCACCAGCTAAAATTAATAATGAACCATCAATATGCTTTGCAGCATCTTGTTGCGATTCATTCAACGATAATAAGATTTTTTCCGACATTCTTCTCTCCCATAAATATAAATTATAACATAATTTCTATTAATTTATAAGTCTTCTTAATAATTCTATTTATAAATAAATGTTATTATTATCATTAGATTTTATAAAAGGCGCTTAATGTTAACAGATTTCGCAAAGTTAGAAACGTTCTTAACAGTTGTAAGAGAAAAGTCATTTTCAAAAGCTTCTGCTAAACTAGGTATTTCACAACCTGCAGTTACTCAGCAAATGAAGTATATAGAAGAGTATTTAGATGTACAAGTAGTGGATAGAAAGAAAAATGGTATTAGACTTACTAAAGAAGGTCAAATGTTATTTACAATTGCACAAAAGATAGAAAGATGTGTAAATAGTGCAGAAAAAGAATTATTAAAAATAATGAATAAAGATGTTACTTTTATTTTTGGTGCTTCTTTTATTATTGGTAATTATATTCTTCCTAGATTTTTAAATAAATTGAAAGAAAATATACATAATGACGTCTCTATTAATGTATCAGTTTCCCATAAAGCAATTGAAGATTTATTAGATAAAAAGATTGACATTGCTCTTGTTGAGAATTATATTTCTGATGAGAATATAATTTATAGAGAGTGGATGGAAGATGAAATTGTAATTTTCTCAAATCAAGTACTTCCAGCAAAAGCTAAAGCTGATGATTTAACATCATATAAATGGGTATGTAGAAATCCTGATTCTCATACTAGGCATATATTTAAAGAGTCTTTAGATAAAGCGAATTATCCTGATTGTGATACTTTTGATGTTACTTCGGAAGTTACAAGTGCTACAACTATTGTTCAAACAGTTTTACATTCAGATAAAGATGAAACGCCAACTGTTTCAGTCGTATCAAGAAATGCTATTGAATCTTTATTAAAAGCAGGAGCATTGTACGAATCGAGAATTGGAAATCAAAAAATGACTAGAAAACTATATATTGCATATAGAAAAGATAGAAAGCACGATGCATTTATTGAAAATGTAGTTGATTATCTTTTAAAAATTAAATAGTCATAAAAATAAAATTATTATTAGGGTAATTCCTAATAATTATTCAATAAATCTTACTTATATAGTATAATATAGCCACTTATTTAAAAGGCTATAAATGAACTCAATTGACAAAATAGAATTAACATATCTCAAACTTGAAGACCATAAAAATATTGTTTTATTAATGAATGATGAATACAAGCATTTAGATGATTCAAGTTGGACTTATGAGGAATTTTCTACACTCTTATCTAAATTTCCAAAAGGTCAAGTTGGTATAAAAATCAATAATGAACTTGCTGGATTTGCACTTAGTATTGTTGTTGACTACAATAAATTTGATGATTCACATACTTATAAAGAAATCACAGGGAACTACTCTTTTGATACCCATACAGACAATGGTGATACACTTTATGGTGTTGATGTTTTTATAAATAAAAAATATAGAGGATTAAGACTTGGAAGAAGACTTTATGAATTTAGACAAGAACTTTGTGAAGAATTAAATTTAAGAGGAATTATTTTTGGAGGAAGACTTCCAAATTATAAAAAATATTCTGAAACCTTAACTCCAAAAGAATATATCTCAAAAGTTAGAGCAAGAGAGATTTATGACCCTGTTCTTAATTTCCAACTTTCTAATGATTTTTATGTAAAAAGAGTATTAAAAAATTATCTAGAAGGTGATATAGATAGTTGTGAATATGCTTCTTTACTAGCTTGGGATAATATCTATTATGCTAAGCCATCAATTGTTCCAATGCCACAAAAAACTGTTATTAGATTAGGTCTTATTCAATGGCAAGTTAGACCTTATAAAAATATTGAAGAAGTATTAGAACAAGCAGAATATTTCGTTGATGCTGTTTCAAACTATAGAAGTGATTTTGCCCTTTTCCCTGAATTTTTTAATGCTCCATTAATGGCTGCTTTTAATCATTTAGGTGAGGCAGAAGCAATAAGAGAATTAGCAAAATTTACACCAAAGTTTAAAGAAGAATTTTCTCGTTTAGCAATTGCATATAATATTAATATAATTACAGGAAGTATGCCAGAGCTTGTTGATGGAGATTTATATAATGTTGGTTTTGTATGTAAAAGAGATGGTTCAGTTGAAAAATATGCAAAAATACATGTAACTCCTGATGAGAAAAAAGTTTGGGGATTAAAAGGTTCAAATGAAATAAAAACATTTGATACAGACTGTGGAAAAATCGGTGTTCTAATTTGTTATGATAGTGAATTCCCTGAATTAGGAAGAATGTTAGCAAAAGAAGGAATGGATATATTATTTGTTCCATTTTTAACAGATACTCAAAATGGTTACTCAAGAGTAAAAATTTGTGCTCAAGCTAGAGCTGTTGAGAACGAATGTTACGTGGCAATTGCTGGATGTGTAGGAAATCTTCCAAAGGTTGCTAATATGGATATTCAATATGCTCAATCAGCTGTATTTACTCCTTGTGATTTTGCTTTTCCACCAAATGGAATAAAAGCAGAATCTACTCCAAACACTGAAATGATTTTAGTAGCAGATGTAGATGTGGAGTTATTAAAAGAGCTTCATAGTTTAGGAAGTGTAACTAATTTAAAAGATAGAAGAACAGATATTTATGAAGTTGAATTAAAATATAAAAGTTAGAATATTAAAAATATAAAAGTATTAGAGTAAATCTCTAATACTTAAGACCTTCTTTTAACAAGGCTTTTCTTATATTCTGAACTTGTACATGCTTATTTTTACACCATTGTGGAGCTAATAAACTACTATCCTCAATTCCTGCTGTTACTCTTTGAACAGAAACATTTTCAGGTAAATTTTTTATTGATTTAACAACAGTATCTATATACAATTCTTCTGTTATTGGTATAAAATTACCTTTTTTATAATCTTTCGTTAAAAGTGTATTTTTTACAACATATAAAGGATGAAATTTAATTGAATCAATATTTAAAGCTAGAGTTTGATTAAAAGATTCTAGCATCATTTCTTGGTCTTCATCAGGCAAACCATAAATTAAATGTCCACAAACTTTTAGACCTCTATCTTTTGTTTTTTTAATCCATTTTCGCATAGTATAGGCATCATCACCACGATTTATTTTTTCTAAAGTTTGATCATAAAAAGATTGAATTCCATATTCAACCCAAATCTCTTTATCTTTATTTAACTCTTCTAAAAAATCTAAAATCTCATCAGTCATACAATCAGTTCGTGTACCAATTGAGAGTCCAACAACATTATCAAAAGATAAGGCTTTAGTATACAAAGCTTTTAAAGTTTCAAGTGGAGCATAAGTATTTGTAAAAGATTGGAAATAAACTATAAACTTTTTTGTTCCAAATTTATTTTCTAATCTTTGTTTTGTTGCCTCAAATTGTAATTGTAGTTGTTTTAACTGCATATCCAAAAATGGGTTTTCATTAACTCTTGGATTTAATTTAAAAGAAGGTTTCTTCTCTTGAATATTTGGAGAGAATGAATCATTTTCACAAAAAGTACAACCACCCTTGGCTACTGTTCCATCAATATTTGGACAAGTAAAACCACCTATTGAAATAGGTACTTTATAAATGGTTTCACCATATTTTTGTCTAAAATATCGCCCAATAGTAAGAACTTCTTTATTATTATATTTTTTTAAAACTGTTTTATTTTGTAACGAAATAGTCACCGTCAAAGCTCTCCAAGGCATAATTTCTGTCATTTCCTATTGAGTTTTTTAAGTCTTCAATAGAAAGATATTCTAAAGTGTCAGCTTCGATAAATTCGCAAACCTCTTCTTTACTCATATTATTTGAAATAAGTTCTTCTTTAGTTGGAGTATCAATACCATAATAACAAGGAAATTTAATTTCTGGACTTGCTACTCTAAAGTGAACTTCTTTAGCTCCTGCATCTTTTAGCATTCTAACTATTCTTTTTGAAGTAGTTCCTCTTACAATTGAATCATCAATTACAAGTAAAGACTTCCCTTGAATTAAAGATCTCATAGGTGAAAGTTTCATTCTAACTTTCATGCTTCTTTTTTCTTGCGTAGGCTCGATAAATGTTCTTCCAACATAATGATTTCTAATAATCCCATATTTAAAAGGAATACCACTTTGTGCAGCATAACCTAAAGCTGCTGGTACTCCTGAGTCTGGAACAGGAACTACCATATCATACTTAATAGTCGACTTTTCATCATTTTTAGCTAAAGTTTTTCCCATATTTTCTCTTGTTTCATAAACAGTTTTTCCATCTATTAGAGAATCAGGACGTGCAAAATATACATATTCAAAAGCACAAGGTCTAAACTCAGGTTCAAATAATTGAATTGATTCTGGTTCATCACTATGTTTTGAGAAAATCAACATTTCTCCTGGTTTCACATCTCTTACAAAAGTAGCATCTACAAGTTCAAAAGCACAAGTCTCACTAGCAACTATATATCCACCTGATTTTAATTTTCCTAAAGATAAAGGTCTAATTCCATATCTGTCTCTAATTACAAATTGCTTATTTCTAGATTGAATAATAAAACAGTATGCTCCAATAGTTTTATCCAAAGCATGAATAATTCTATCTTTTAATTTATCCTCAGGACTTTTTGCAATAAGATGAATAAGATTTTCAGTATCCATATCTGTTTGAAAAATAGAGCCATTGTCGATTAATTCTTTTCTAATCTCTTTTTTATTGATTAAATTACCATTATGTACAATTGATATTTCACCAAGTTTATATCTTGCAAAAACAGGCTGAGCGTCTAAAATAGAATCTCCACCTGCTGTTGAATATCTATTATGGCCAATTGCCATATTACCTTTTAAGTATGTTAAGGCATCTTCATTAAATACATCAGATACCAAACCTCTATCTTTTTTAGTAAAAATCTTGCCACTACAAGATGAAGAAATTCCCGTTGCTTCTTGTCCTCTATGTTGCATAGAAAAAAGAGCTAATGAAGCCAGTCTTGCCGCGTTTTCATTTCCGTATATACCAACTATTGCACACATTTATTTAACCTTTAAAAAAATAAGAAGTGAAAGTGTAAAATATCTTTTTATTTTTCATGTTTTAGATTTTTTATAGACCTAGACAGTCATTAATAGAATAAAGTCCTGGTTCTTGATTTACTAGCCATTTAGCTGCTTTTATTGCACCTTTTGAGAAAGTATTTCTCGAAGTTGCTGTATGATGAAGTTCTATAAATTCACCATCATTATATAAACCTACTGTATGACGCCCCACAATATCACCACCACGTAAAGACATAACACCAATTTCATCTTTAGTTCTTGCACCAATCACACCATCACGACCTGAAACTCTAACTGCATCTAATTCTAAATCTCTTGCACGTGCTGCATGCTCTGCTAGAGTAAGAGCTGTTCCTGATGGTGAATCAACTTTATGTCTGTGATGTTGTTCTACAACTTCACAATCAAAATCTTTTAAAGCTTTTGCAGCTAAAGAAACAAGTTTATTTAATACAGCCACTCCTAAACTCATATTTGTAGCATATAAAACTGGAACTTTTTTAGAAGCCTCTAAAAGAAGATTTTGTTGATGCTTATTAAATCCAGTTGTTGCAATAACTAAAGGTTTTGTCCCACCATTTTCAACAATTTCTTCAAGTAAACTTTGAGTTGCCGCAGGAGCAGAAAAATCAATAATTACATCAGAAGAGTCTAAAAGAACTTTCATATCATTTGTAACTATAGTTCCTTCAGGAACTACTTTTTTTAAGTCATCAAAAACGTGGCAAGCCGCTAGTTTTGTTTCATTATCAATTTCTAAATCATCAATTAATAGTGAACCTACTCTACCCGTACTTCCAACAATTCCTACATTAACCATACTTTTATCCTAAATATTCAATAATATTAACAGCTGCTGTTGAACCATCACCAGAAGCACATACTACTTGTTTTGCTGCATCAATTCTAACATCACCTGCTGCATATAATCCTGGAACATTTGTTCTCATTCTTAAATCAACAATTATTTCGCCTTGTTCATTTGTATCACATAAAAAAGTTCCATCATCTTGTTTTAAAGGATCATTTAATACATCACGTCCTACAAATACAAATACACCAGGAACTGGTAAATCTCTAATAGTTCCATCAATTTTTGATTTTACTTTTAGACCAGTAACTCCCATATTGTCACCATAAACTTCTTCAATATCTACATTTGTTACTTCTTCAATATTTTCACAAGCTTTCATATGTTCAATTGTACTTGGTGCTGCTCTATATGTATCACGTCTATGAACTAGATATACTTTTGAACAAGTTTTTGCAAGATAAACTGCTTCTTCAAGTGCCGAATCACCACCACCAACTAAAGCTACTTCTTTTCCTTTGTAGAAAAAACCATCACAAGTTGCACAAGTTGAGATTCCTCTTCCAAAGAATTTATCTTCACCTTGGAATCCTGCTCGTCTTGGAACTGAACCAGTTGCTAATAAAACAGATTTAGCTTCTTGTTTTTTACCATCAGCAGTTTCAAGAGTAAAAATATCACCCTCTTTTGTTACTTTTGAAACTTGATTCATTTCATGTTTAAGACCAAATCTTTGACACTGTTCAAGCCAGTTTTCCATTAGTTCCATACCAGTCATAACATTACCTTGTCCAGGATAATTTTCAATTTCTGAACTTCCTGTAATTTGACCACCTGGTAATCCCATTTCAAACATTGTAACGTTTTTTAAACCACCTCTAGTTGCATATAAACCAGCCGTAAGACCCGCAGGTCCACCACCAATAATTGCTAAATCTAACATGTGTAATCCTTTTTGTGTTATACCAAATGAGAAAATAATATCATTATACTCTCATTTATTATGAAGGCACAATAATACTCAAATATTGTTAAGTATTAGGTTAAATAATCCAAAGACAAACGATAATTTTTATCATCTAGTAATTTTTATTGTATTTAACAATATAATCCCTAATAGATAACTTTTATTGTATGTTTATTCAATTTTTTTTAACTAATTTTAAGTTATTATATATTTTCAAAAGGACAATAATGGATTTATTAGATAGTTTTATGTCATCTGCCTCTGGTTTTATTTGGGGTGTACCAATGTTAGTATTACTTGTTGGAACTGGTTTATACTTAAGTATTAAGTTAAAAGGAATGCAATTCTGGGCCCTAGGCCATGCAATTAAGCTAATTTTTAAAAAAGAAAAAAATGGAGAAGGTGATATTACACATTTTCAAGCCTTAATGACAGCACTAGCTGCAACTGTAGGTATTGGAAATATAGTAGGAGTTGCAACAGCAATTACTTTTGGAGGTCCAGGAGCCGTATTTTGGATGTGGGTAACGGGACTTGTGGGAATGGCTACAAAATATTCAGAAGCAATATTAGCTGTAAAGTATAGAGAAAAAGGCAAAAATGGTTATAAAGGTGGTCCAATGTACTATCTTGCAAATGGTTTAAATATGCCAAAACTAGCCTTTTTCTTTGCACTTTTTACAGTTTTAGCATCTTTTGGTATTGGAAATATGACACAATCAAATGCTGTAGCAAATGCTTTGTTTTCTCAATTTTCAATTCCTACTTGGGTTAGTGGAATTGTTTTATTAACAATAACTTCATTTGTAATTTTAGGTGGAATTAAATCAATTGGTAAAACCACTTCTTTTTTAATTCCTTTTATGATTGTTGTATATCTATCAACTTCACTTCTTATTATAATTACAAACTATGACAAAGTTCTTGATGCTTTTGGACTTATTTTTTATCATGCCTTTAATCCCATAGCAGCTGGCGGTGGATTTGCAGGAGCCGCTGTTGCAGCTGCTATTAGATACGGAATAGCAAGGGGAGTTTTCTCAAATGAATCAGGTCTAGGATCAGCGCCAATTGCAGCAGCTGCTGCAAAAACCAATGATCCCGTAAAGCAAGCTCTTGTTTCTATGACACAAACTTTTATTGATACTTTACTTGTTTGTACAATGACCGCACTTATAATTCTTATGGCACCTGTTTGGACAACAGGAGGAAATGCTGCTGAACTTACTTTAAAAAGTTTTGAATTCTTTTTAGGTGATGCAGGAGCACTTATTGTTGTACTTGCTACCATTCTTTTTGGATACTCTACAATTTTGGGTTGGTCATATTATGGAGAAAGAGCCTTTGAATATATTTTTGGTGATAAATCAATCAAAATATACAGAATAATTTTCATAAGTTTTATACTTGTAGGAGCCATGATGGAATTAAAACTTGTATGGAATTTCTCAGATTTAGCAAATGGACTTATGGCTATTCCAAATTTAATAGCATTACTTTTATTATCTAAGGTAGTTTCAGAAGAAACTAATAGATATTTTAAAGCAAAATAATATTTCAAGAGAAGAGAATGTGATTTTCTCTTTTCTATTTTTCTTCTTTTTCAGTTTTTTTCTCAGTTTTTTTATTAAATATCACTTTTTTTACTTTTTTACCAATTTTTTAATGTAAATTAATAAAAAATATTAGTTTTTTTATTAAATATCACTTTTAGGTCATTTAGACGCATTAGAATTCTCCCAAATTATCAAAAGGAGAAGAAATGGAAAAAATAATTGAAGCCTTTACAGGAGTTACACCAGAAGGTAAAAAAAGTAGGACTCCAGCAAGACTGGACAAACTTTTAACTGGAACTGGAGTAGTTTTAGCAATATTTATGATGGCTCATATGTTTTTCGTATCTACAATTTTACTTGGTGAAAAAACAATGTACACTGTTACAAAAATGTTTGAACTGGATTTTATGTTTGAGGGTGGTTTACCTTTTATTATAAGTATCTTTGTTGCAATCATTACAGCAATACTTGTTGTTCACGCAATCTTAGGAATAAGAAAGTTCCCAACTTCGTATAAAGCATATATAAGAATCAAACAACATGCAAAAATGATGAAACACTCAGATACATCAATGTGGATGTTCCAATGGATAAGTGGTTTAATGATGATGTTTTTGGCAAGTATACATTTATATATTATGTTTACTCAACCTCAAAATATTGGTCCATATGCAAGTGCAAATAGAATTGTAAATGAACATATGTGGCTTTTATATATGGTTTTATTAATCTGTGTTGAATTACATGGTTCTATTGGACTTTATAGAGCAGCAATGAAATGGGGATGGTTTGATGGTGAAAATCCAAAAGAAACTAGAAAGAAAATGATTAAAGCTAAAAAAATGGTAAGTTATTTTTTCTTAACTTTAGGAGCTATAACATTGTTAGCATATATAAAAATCGGTATTGAAAAAGGTGATTCTCTTCCTATGAAGTATTCTCCAACAACTTATCAAGAAATTATTAAAAAGTAAGGGACCTATAATGAATATTAAATATTGTGATGCATTAGTAGTTGGTGGTGGATTAGCAGGATTACGTTCTGCTGTTGCTGCTGCACAAAAAGGATTAAGTACAACTGTATTAAGTTTAGTTCCTGTAAAAAGGTCTCATAGTGCCGCTGCTCAAGGTGGAATGCAAGCTTCTTTAGGAAATGCAAAAATGAGTGAAGGTGATAATGAAGATGTTCACTTTTCAGATACAGTAAAAGGAAGCGATTGGGGATGTGATCAAGAAGTTGCAAGAATGTTTGTAACAACTGCACCAAAAGCAATTAGAGAATTAGCAGCATGGGGTGTGCCTTGGACAAGAATTAAAAAAGGTAATCATGATGCAGTTATAAATACAAAACTAACAACAATCTTTGAAGATGATAATAAGCATGGTCTTATTAACTCAAGAGATTTTGGTGGAACTAAAAAATGGAGAACCTGTTATACATCAGATGCAACAGGTCATACAATGCTTTTTGCAGTTGCAAATGAAGCTTTAAAATTAAATGTAAATATTGAAGATAGAAAAGAAGCAATTGCCTTGATTCATGAGGAAGGTAAATGTTATGGAGCTATTGTAAGAGATTTAATTACAGGTGAAATTATAGCTTATGTTGCAAAAGGAACTTTAATTGCAACTGGTGGTTATGGAAGACTTTATGAAACTACTACAAATGCAGTTATCTGTGAAGGTATTGGTACCGCTATTGCATTAGAAACTGGTATTGCAAAACTTGGGAATATGGAAGCTGTTCAATTCCACCCAACTCCTCTTTTCCCATCAGGAATTTTATTAACAGAAGGTTGTCGTGGAGATGGTGGAGTTTTAAGAGATAAAGATGGACATAGATTTATGCCTGATTATGAACCTGAGAAAAAAGATTTAGCATCAAGAGATGTTGTATCAAGAAGAATGGTTGAACATATAAGAAAAGGGAAAGGTGTTGATTCTCCATATGGAAAACATCTTTGGCTAGATATTTCTATTCTTGGTCGTGAGCATATTGAAAAAAACTTAAGAGATGTACAAGAAATTTGTGAATACTTTGCAGGAATTGATCCAGCTGATGAAGGTCAAAAAGGTTGGGCTCCTGTTCACCCTATGCAACATTACTCAATGGGTGGAATTAGAGTTAAACCTACCGGAGAGTCTCAAACATTAGCAGGTTTATTTTCTGCGGGAGAAGCTGCTTGTTGGGATATGCATGGATTTAATAGACTTGGAGGAAACTCTGTTTCTGAAACAGTTGTTGCAGGAATGATTGTTGGTAATTTCTTTGCAGACTATTGTATAGAAAATCAAATTGATATTAAAACTTCTGTAATTGAAAAATTTGTATTTGAACAAGAATCTTATATGAAAGAGCTTATTGATAGAAAAGGTAGCGAAGACGTATTTAGAATTAAAAATAGAATGAAAAAATTAATGCAAGAATATGTTGGAATCTTTAGAGATGGAGAAGGCTTAGATAAAGCAGTTAATGAACTTGAAGAGTTATATATTAACTCTAAAAATATTCAAATTAGAGATAAACAATTATATGCAAATCCTGAGTTAGAAGAAGCATATAGAGTTCCAATGATGCTTAAACTTGCACTTTGTGTTGCAAAAGGAGCTTTAGATAGAACAGAATCTAGAGGAGCACATACAAGAGAAGATTATCCAAAAAGAGATGATGCAAATTGGTTAAAAAGAACTCTTACTTCATGGGTAGATGGTGATACTATGCCAAAAATCGAATATGAAGAATTAAATATTAACACTATGGAAATTCCTCCAGGATTTAGAGGATATGGAGCAAAAGGGAACTTAATTGAAAACCCACAAAGTGAAATTAGACAACAAGAAGTTGATGTAATGACGGAAAAACTTGAAGCAGAAGGTAAAGATAGATACGAAATTCAAGATGCACTTATGCCTTTCCCATTACAAGATGAATATAAAAGAAAAAATGTAAGATTAGGAGATAAGTAATGGCACGAGAACTAACAATTAGAATCCTTAGATATAATCCACAGGATGCTGTTAATGGTAACAATTTAAGACCACGTTTTCAAGAGTATAAAATAGAAGAAACACCAAGTATGACAATCTATTTAGCTCTTACAAAAATTAGAGAAACTCAAGATGCGGGATTAGCTTTTGACTTTGTTTGTCGTGCTGGTATTTGTGGCTCTTGTGCTATGATGATTAATGGGCGTCCAAAACTTGCTTGTAGATGTTTAACAAAAGATTTACCAGAAGAGATTGTACTACTTCCTCTTCCTGCATTTAAACTAATAAAAGATTTATCAGTTAATACAGGTGTATGGATGGATGAAATGTCAAAAAGAGTTGAATCGTGGATTCACACGTCTACTCAAACTGATATTGCACAAATTGAAGAGCCTATTGAACCAGAAGTTGCTGATGCAGTATTTGAACTTGATCGTTGTATTGAGTGTGGTATTTGTGTTGCTGGTTGTGGAACAAAACTTATTAATGAAGATTTTGTTGGAGCTGTTGGATTAAATAGAGTTGCAAGATTTGAATGTGATCCACATGATGACAGAACTGCGGATGATTTTTATGAGTTAGTTGGTGATGATAACGGTATTTTTGGATGTATGACACTATTAGCTTGTGAAGATACTTGTCCAAAACATTTACCTTTACAAAATAAAATTGCTTACATGAGAAGAAAATTAGCGACAGTAAAAGGTTCTTAATAAAGACTAATAACTACAAAAAACCTTATATATTAAATCAAAATCTAAAAAAGTCTTGAGAGTTTTCCTCTTAAGACTTTTTTTATTTAAAAAGAAATATTCACTTTTTTTAATAAAACTACTTTTTTTACAAAAACATCACTTTTAGTTCATTTTAGAGGATTACAATTTCAACATAAAAAGAAATATTAATTTTTAAAGTTAAGTTTTCTTTAATTACAAAAAGGATTAACAATGGCTACAAGATTAGAACATGATTTAATTGGAGAAAAAGAAATTCCAATTAATGCTTATTATGGTGTACAAAGTTTAAGAGCACAAGAAAACTTTGCAATAACAGGGGTATCACTATCTCAATTCCCTACTTTTATTACGTCACTTGCAAAAGTAAAAAAAGCAGCTGCATTAGCAAACTATGAATTAGAATTATTAAATGAAAAGAAAAAAGATGCAATTTGTGAAGCTTGTGATGAAATCATTGCTGGTAAATTACATGATCAATTTATTGTAGATGTAATTCAAGGTGGAGCTGGGACTTCAACTAATATGAATGCAAATGAAGTTATTGCAAATAGAGGATTAGAACTTTTAAAACATAAAAAAGGAGAATATAAATTCTTACATCCAAATAATGATGTAAATTTATCTCAATCTACTAATGATGCATATCCAACTGCATTTAGAATTGCATTATTTGAAAAAATTTATGAATTAATAGATTCAATGAAAGTTTTAAGAACAAGCTTTTCTAATAAATCTATAGAATTTAATGATGTTATTAAAATGGGTAGAACACAACTTCAAGATGCTGTACCTATGACTTTAGGACAAGAATTTCACACTTACTTAACTATGATAAATGAAGATATTCAAAGATTAATTGAATGTCAACAACTAGTTAGAGAAATGAACTTAGGAGCTACTGCAATTGGAACAGGTATTAATTCACATCCTGATTATGCTTGTTTAGTTGAAGAAAAACTTCAAGAAGTTACAGGTCGTCCTTTTGTTACAGCAAAAGATTTAGTTGAAGCAACACAAGATACAGGTGCATATGTACAAATATCTGGTGTATTGAAAAGAGTTGCAACTAAATTATCTAAAATTTGTAATGATTTAAGACTTTTAAGTTCTGGACCTAGAACTGGATTTAATGAAATAAATCTTCCAGCTATGCAACCTGGTTCTTCTATTATGCCAGGAAAAGTTAATCCAGTAATTCCTGAAGTTGTAAATCAAGTTGCATTCCAAGTAATTGGAGCAGATGTTACTATTACAATGGCTAGTGAAGGTGGACAATTACAATTAAATGTATTTGAACCTGTAATTGCATATAACTTATTTAATTCAATTAATATGATGAAAAATGCAGTTGAAACACTTAGTGTTAAATGTATTGATGGAATCACAGCTAATAAAGAACGTTGTGAACAGTTAGTATTACATAGTATTGGTTTAGTAACTGCTTTAAATCCTACTATTGGATATGAAAACTCTACATCTGTAGCAAAAGAAGCTTTAGATAGTGGAAGATCAGTTTATGAAATTGTTTTAGAAAGAGAATTATTAACAAAAGAAGAATTAGATGAGTTAATTAAGCCGGAGAATATGATTCAGCCAAGAATGGTTTGTAAAAAATAGTAAATTAAATATCAAATGAAGGAGATATTATGTTAATTTTAGAGATCTTAGTTGTTATTATGGCTATATTTATTGGAGCGAGGTTTGGTGGTATTGGAATTGGATATGCGGGGGGACTAGGTGTTTTAGTTCTATGCTTATTCTTTGGTTTAGAACCAGGAAGTATCCCAATTGACGTTATTCTAATCATCATGTCAGTTATTGCAGCAATTGCAGCAATGCAAGTAGCAGGTGGATTAGATTATATGGTTAAAGTAGCAGAAGGTATTTTAAGAAGAAATCCAAAACAAATTACATATTTAGCTCCTGCCGTTACATATTTTATGACAATCTTAGCAGGTACTGGTCACACAGCTTACGCTACTTTACCAGTAATTGCTGAAGTTGCAAAAGAACAAGGAATTAGACCTTCAAGACCTTTAGGTATTGCAGTTGTTGGTTCACAAATTGCTATTACAGCATCACCAATCTCAGCAGCACTTGTATTCTTAAGTGGTATTTTAGAACCTCTTGGAGTTGGGTATATTGAAATCTTAGCTGTTACTATTCCTACAACTTTCGCAGCTGTTATGCTTACAGCATTTGTTTCAAACTTCTTAGGAAAAGACTTAATTGATGATGAAGTTTACAAAGAAAGATTAGAAAAAGGTTTAGTTAAATTAAGAGGTGAAACAAAAGTTGAAATCAAAAAAGGTGCTAAATTATCTGTAGCAATCTTTATTACAACTATCTTTGCTGTTGTTACTTACGCAACTCTAATTAGTAAAAAAGTTGCGGTTATTGTAGACCCTTCTTTACCTAGAAATGCAGCTATTATGGTATTTATGTTAGCTTGTGCTTCAATAATTGTTTGGGCTTGTAAAGTTGATACAGGAAAAATTCTTAATGCATCAACATTTAAATCAGGTATGAGTGCTTGTATTTGTGTACTTGGTGTTGCTTGGTTAGGTACAACTTTTGTAGGAGCTCACATTGATGAAATCAAAGGTTTTGCAAGTACATTATTAAGTCAATATCCATGGATGTTAGCTGTTACATTATTCTTTGCAAGTATGTTATTATACTCTCAAGGTGCAACTACAAAAGCTCTTATGCCAGCGGCATTAGCTTTAGGTGTTGATCCAGTAACTGCGGTTGCATCATTTGCAGCAGTAAGTGCATTATTTGTATTACCTACATATCCAACACTACTTGCAGCTGTTGAAATGGATGATACAGGTTCAACAAGAATTGGTAAATATGTATTCAATCACCCATTCTTAATTCCAGGAGTTATGGCAATTACATTAAGTGTAATCTTTGGATTTATCTTAGGAAATATAATTTTATAATTGATTCAAAGAAATTTTAATCAACCATCAAAAGGAAGAGTATTTTACTCTTCCTAAATTTCAATCAAAAAAATCACATTAAAATCATATTAAAAGGAAAATAAAATGACAAAAATCTTAGAAAAGATTACAGTATTAGCCTTAATAGGAAGTTCTTTATTATTAGCAAAACCGAATGTTTCAATTCTTGCAACAGGTGGTACAATAGCTGGTGCAGGTGATTCTGCAATTAAGAGTTCTTACTCAGCAGGAGCTGTTACAGTTGATAAATTATTAGCAGCTGTTCCTTCTATTAATGACCTTGCAAATATTAAAGGTGAGCAAATTTCAAATATTGGTTCACAAGAGATGACAAACGAAGTTTGGCTAAAACTTGCTAAAAGAGTAAATGTTTTATTAAAAAAAGATGATGTTGATGCAATCATAGTTACTCATGGTACAGATACAATGGAAGCAACTTCATATTTCTTAAACCTTACAGTAAAAAGTGATAAACCAATTGTATTTGTTGGTGCTATGAGATCTGGTTCTTCTATGAGTGCAGATGGGCCAATGAATTTATATAATGCTGTAAGCGTAGCAACTAATAAAGATACTGTAGGAAAGGGTGTTGTTGTAGTAATGAATGATGAAATTCATAGTTCAAGAGAAGTTACTAAAACTAATACTGCTTCTGTAGATACTTTTAAATCAGTGAATACTGGAAAAATTGGAACAGTTTATTATGGAAATGTACATTATTACATGAACCCTGTTAGAAAACATACATCAGCATCTGAATTTGATATTGAAAAAATTGATAGTTTACCAAGAGTTGATATTTTATACGCACATGCAAATGATAGTGATATATTCGTAAATGCAGCTGTTAAAGCTGGTGCAAAAGGAATTATTCATGCAGGTATGGGAAATGGGAATTTATTCCCAAGTACACAAGAAGCTCTAGGCAAAGCAATTAAAAATGGTGTTGTTGTAGCAAGAACTTCAAGAGTGGGTTCAGGAAGAACAAACCTTGGTGGAGAAGTTGATGATGAAAAATATGGTTTCATTGCAACTGATAATTTAAATGCACAAAAAGCAAGAATATTATTAATGTTAGGTCTTACAAAAACTCAAGACAAAAAAGCATTACAAGATATGTACTTCAAATATTAATATAAAAGGGGGAAATTAAATTCCCTCTTCTATATATTTAGATAAACTCTCTTATTCAAAATAAGGAAATATCATGAAACTAAAAGTTTTTTTATTTTTAATAAGTCTTCTTCTATTATCAAATACCAACATTTTCGCAAATAGTAATAAAAATGTCCTTATTATCAATTCATATCATAGAGGTTTTCAATGGAGCGATGACGTTTTAAATGGTATTGAATCAATTTTATATGATACTAAAGTGAATTCTACAGTTTGGTATATGGACTCAAAGAGAATATCATCTGACATTTATAATAAAGAGTTAAAAGATATATATAAACTACAACTTTCAAAAAGTGATTATGATTTAGTAGTTGCTATTGATAAATTTGCTTATGAATTTATATTACAAAACTATAGTGAGTTATTTACTGATGAAACTATATTCTTTGTTGGTATTGAACAATTCTCTCAAAGCGAAGTAAAAAAATATAATTTAGAAAAAAAAGTATCAGGATTAGTTGAAAAAAGAGCTGTTAGTGATATGGTAAAAATGATATATAAATTAATACCAAAGTTAAAAAAACTATATATTATTAATGACAAAAGTGAGAATGGAAATGATACTGATCCTTTTATTAAAAGTGCGATAAATGATTTAAACAATGAATTTGAGATTGAATACATAAGAAATTCAACTTTAGATGATTTAAAAGAAAAATTTTCAACCCATGTCTACAATGAAGCTGTTTTTTTTATTCGATTTTATAATGATAAAGATGGCAATTTATATAGAAACAATCAAATTGCAGAGATGATAAATGCAAGTAAACTACCTGTTTTTACTACTGATACTTTGTTTATTGGAAAAGGTTCTACAGGGGGGAAACTAGTTCCTATAAAAGATTTAGGAGAAAAAGCAGGAAGAGATATTGTAGGAATGTTAGAAGAATCCCTTTCAACTCCATTTGTTCAAACAGCAGAAGACTTTGAATATATTTTTGATTTTCAGAAAATAAAAGAGTTTAGATTACCAATAAATACTTTGGGGGTTGATTATGAATATATAAATTATCCAGAAGGTTTTTTAGATAAGAATCGACAATTTGTAGACTTTGTTTTTTTAATGTCTCCTTTTTTATTATTCTTAATTCTAGGACTTGTTCATAATTTATACCTTAGAATTAAAAATACTAAATTGCTTAAACAAAGAATGGAATTTGATAAGGTTTTATTAAATTCCATAAAAAATCCAATTGTATGGCAAGATGAAAAAGGTGAAGTTGTTGATTCAAATTCAAAATTTTGTGATTTTATGGAATTATCTTGTCCTAGGGTAAAAGGCAAAAAATTAAAAGATTATTTAAGTTTAAACCCTTCTACTACTATTTGTAAAACTTTAGAACCTTTTATTAATAATACTCTTGAGGAAAATAAACTAGTTATAAAAGGAAAAGACAATAAAGAACACACTTACTTAATAGATCAAACAAACTACACTGAAGATATTTTTAAAACAAAAGGTACAGTTACTATATTTACTGATATTACAAAAGAAACCCAAGCTTTAAAAGAAAAAAGAAAACACCAAGAATTTATTATTCAACAATCAAAACTTGCAGAAATTGGTGAAGTATTCTCTTCAATTGCTCATCAATGGAAAACTCCACTTGTAGAAATTGCAACTATTGCACAAGAAAGACTTTATTATGATGAAGGTGAAGTTGATGAAGAGAATAATGATTATGTAAATGATATAATGGTCCAAGTTAAATATATGACTGAAACAATCAATAGTTTTCAAAAATTCATTATGCCTTCAACACAAAAAATTGTTTTTGATATAGAAGAGTCTGTAAAAGAAATGTTAGAAATTATTCGTCATAATATGAAGTATAATTATATAAATGTAAATGTGAAGGTAGAAGAAAATACGAACTTAATGATTTTAGGTTATAAAAATGAGCTAATGCAAACTCTTTTAAATATTGTTAATAATGCAAAAGAGTCTATTATTAATCAAAAAAGTAAAGATAAAATTTCACAAGGTATTATAAATATTAATATAAAAAATATAAATAATAAAGTTCAAATAGATATAGAAGATAATGGTTCAGGAATTCCAGAAAAATACATTAATCAAATATTTGAAGCATATTTTACTACTAAAAATGATGGACATGGGATAGGTTTATATATGGCTAGATTAATTATTGAAGATAAAATTGGAGGAAAGATAAGTGCCTCAAATACAAATAATGGTGCAAAATTTACTATATTATTGGAGTTGACAAAATGAAAGTATTAGTTCTTGAAGACAATGAAAGATTATGTAATCTAATAAAACAAGCCCTTTCAAAAAGTGGTTATATAGTTGATACTACAAATGATGGAGCAGAAGCTTTGCATATGATTGCAAATGGATATTCTTGTTTTATTTTAGATATAAATGTTCCTTCTATGGATGGAATATCAATTTTGGAAGCTGTAAGAATGTACCATAAAGATGTACCTGCAATAATTATTAGCTCAAATCATGACTTAGAAAAAATACAAAAATCTTATGAAATAGGTTGTGATGATTATTTAAAGAAACCATTTTTTATGTATGAACTTATAAAAAAAGTACAAAAACTTTGTCAAATTAAATCTCCTTTATTAAACTTAGGTAATGGCTTTATTTTTGATTACAATAAACATTTTCTAATGAAAGATGGAGAAGAAATAAAATTAGCAAAAAAAGAGATACTTTTCTTAGAGCTTTTAGCAAAAGATATTCATAGAGTTTTTAGTTTTAATGAAATTGAAGACTTTGTTTGGGAGGGAGAAGAAACAACACTTATAAATGTTAGAGCCCTTGTTAAAAGATTAAGAAAAAAAATACCAGAAAAATCAATTAAAATCGTAAAAGGAATTGGTTATTCAATTGATGCTGACGAGATTCCTGAACAGAAATAAAGAAATTATATCTCTTTATTTCTCCTAAGAAAGAGATACTTTTTTATTTAAAGAATAGCCTAGTCCTTTAACGATAATAATACTATTGTCAGGCAACTTCTTTCTTAATCTTTTTATCATAGATCTAATATTCACTAAAGAAGTCTCTTCACCTTCCCAGACATACTCTTCAAGCTTCTCATAAGTGGCAACATGATGTAAATTTTTTGAAAAAAGTTCTAAGAAAAGTATCTCTTTTTTTGTAAGTTCATACTCCTCATTGTTTTGAAATAATCTATGATTTATAAAATCGTATCTACAAGTATCACTAAAACTTAAAAACATTTTAGGCAAAACACAAAGTTTTTTTATTTTTTGAATAAGTTCTAATATATAAAAAGGCTTTTTTATATAATCATCACAACCTATTTCATAAGATTTTTGTATTTTTTCTAGGTCATGATTTGAGCTAATTATGATTGCTGGAATATTAGAGTGATTTAATCTTATGTATTCAAGAATAGATATTCCATCTAAATTTGGAACATTAATATCTAAAATAAAACATGAGTAGCCATTTCCTAAAGCTTCAAAAGCATCATCACCATCATAAAAACAATCCACAAAATATGATTCTCGTTCTAAAGCAGATTTAATTACTCCTGCTAATCTTTCATTATCTTCAAGTACTAGTATTTTCACAGATATGTCCTAATTTTATTTTGAAGCATGCTCCCGCATTCTTATTTTTTACAGATATTTTTCCACCCATTTTATCTTCAACAATCATTCTTGTCATATACAGTCCTATTCCATGCCCTTCTTTTTTAGTTGAATAGTATGGTTTAAAAATTTTATCTATATCTTTACCCTCTATTCCTCCAGCATTATCTTGAATAATAATAATCAAATTTTCCTTATAATTAGAAAGTTTTATATCAATTTTTCTATTTTTATAATCATTATTTAAGAGTGCATCTTTTGCATTATTTATAATATTTAAGAATGATTGCATAAATTCATTTTTATATCCATAAATTTCTAAACAAGTATTATCTTCAACTTCTATATTTATTTTTACATTATTATACTTCATATTATGATTTACAATTTCTAACATTGAATCAATTGCTTCTTTTATATTAAATTGAAATTTTTTATTTGAAGGCATTATAAAATTTTGAAAATCATTTATAGTATTTGTCATATAATCAACTTGTTTCATAATATCACTTACAAAACTCTCATCTTCTTTTATTGCGTCACATTTTCTTGTATAAAAAAGCTCTTGTGCAATTGCTGTTATTTCAACAAGTGGAGACTTCCATTGATGAGCAATAGAAGAGAAGACTTCCCCTATTTCTGCAAGTTTTGATTGTTGGACTATAAACTGTCTATTTTTTTGCTTTTCTCTTGCTATTTCTTGTTCTTTTGTTATATCAGTAAAAATTGTAACCAATCCTTCACTTTTACTTTTTTCATCTCTAAATCTTTCTTGCTTAACTAAATATACTATTTTCTTCGAATTTTCATCAAAATACTCAAATTCATAATTTTCAATTTGATTTTCTTTATATAAATCAAGGACTTCTATAATTTTTGTAACATTTTTATTTTCGTTCAAATCATTAAGCTTTTTACCATATAAATTTTTGCATTCTAATTTTAGTAATTTACAAAAAGTTCTATTTGAGTCAACAATTATTCCTTTGTCATTTTGCCAAAATATTGGACTCTCAATTGCATTTAATAAAACCTCATCAAAGTCAATTCTTTGTCTTAATTCTTTTTCAACTTGTTTTCTCATATAAATATTATGAATAAGTCCTAATATTAAAAATACAAGTAAAGGAGATAAGGTAAAAACAAACTCTATAAGTCTTCTATATTTATCATAAAAGGTTAGTCTTTTATTAACTAATTCAAAAGGTTGCGAAATTGTATTAAAAAGTAAAGCAAATTCACTTAATTTTTGAGCATCAAAAATATAGTGTAAATCTTCAGAAACAACAACTCTAAACTCTTTTTTATCTAAAATATTAAGTGCCATTTGCCCTGCTGTTTCTCCAAAACGGTTTAAATCAACGAGTTTCCCACCTACTGCTCCTTTATTAATAAATATTGAATCTGTAATAAATATTGGTATTTTCGAATCTTTAATAAACTTTGCAATTAATTGATTTTTATTTAATTCTCCATTTTTATTTTTATAAAATCTTATAAAAAGTGCAGCACTGTTCTTTTCATGTTTAGAAAATCTTTTTTGCAAATTGTCTAAATTGTCTTCTTTTAAATAAACAAGCTCATATTTATTGTTAAAGTCTTTTATTAATTTTCTAATAAGAGGTTCAGTATGTAAAGCATTAAGACTTTTATCATTTATTATATATAGTTTCTTAATTGAAGGCATTAGATTTTCTATTACTTTAATATTACTTTTCAAATCTCTTCTTTCAAGTAAAGCAGAAACTCTATTATCAACGCCATATTGTATTGCTTTTGCTTTTGAGAAGTTTTCTATTCCAACTGCTAATATTGGTTCATTCTTAAAAAATTTATTTGAAACTTCTAAAACAAAATCATATGCAAATCTATCAATTGCTATTATTAAATCATATTTTCTATTTTTAAGTTGTACACTATAGAGATTTGCAAGATTATCATAGTATTCTTTACTAGTAACTCTTTTTGAGTCCATATACAGGATATTTATATCTATATCTGGATACGTATATAATTTACGTTCTATTCCAGCTACTATACTATCACTAAATTCATATCCTTTGTGATATGAATTAATCACTAAAATATTTGCAGCAAAAATAAATTCTATATTTAGAATTAAAATTAAGATTATTCTTTTCATAAAAAAGTATATAACAAATCTACATAAAAACGCATTTCTAAAAAATAAAAGTTAGATATAAAATAAATATTAATATTTATTTTTTATATTGTCATACTAAAGACATTTTACGAGATTATAATTTTTTCAATGAATGACTTAGCTTAGTATAAAAGCTATCATAAAAGGAGATGTTATGGAATTTAGTATTCAATTGTTTATTGTTTTAGCAGTGCTTTTCTTCGGTGCAAGAAAAGGAGGTTTAGCCCTCGGACTGTTTGGTGGAATCGGTGTTGTTATTTTAGTATTTGGATTTGGATTAGCTCCTGGTAATCCTCCTATTAAAGTTATGTTAGTAATGTTAGCTGTAATTTCAGCTGGTGCAACATTACAAGCTTCTGGTGGATTAGATGTTATGCTTCAATTAGCTGAAAAACTTTTAAGAAAACATCCAAAATATATCACTTTGTTAGCTCCATTAACTACTACTACATTAACTTTTCTTTGTGGTACAGGACATGTTGTTTATACTATGCTTCCAATTATCTATGATATTTCTATTAAAAGAGGTATTAGACCAGAACGACCAATGGCTGCAAGTACAATTGCTGCACAAATGGGGATAATTACTTCTCCTGTATCAGTTGCAGTTGTTTCTTTAGTTGCAATGCTTTCAGGGCATACAATGATTAATGGAAAAGAATTAGACTTAATTCAATTATTATCAATTACTATTCCAGGAACTTTATGCGGTGTATTATTAATTGGTCTTTGGAGTATGTTTAGAGGGAAAAATCTTGAAGATGATCAAGAATTCCAAGATAAAATTAAAGATCCAGAAATGAAAAAATACATTTATGGTGAAAACAAAACATTATTAGATCAAAAATTACCACAATATCAATGGAATTCAATGTGGATTTTCCTTGGAGCAATCGCGGTTGTTGCAACATTAGGTGCCTTCCCAGAATTAAGACCAGTTATTAATGGTAAAGCTTTATCAATGGTTTATGTAATTCAAATGTTTATGTTAGCAGCAGGTGCTATTATCTTTGTTGTAGCAAAAGTAAAACCAGCAACTATTGCAAGTAATGAAGTGTTTAAATCTGGTATGGTTGCATTAATTGCAGTATACGGTGTAGCATGGATGACTAAAACAATGTTTGGTGCTCACATAGGAGATATAAAAGAAATGCTAGGTGGAATTGTAATTCAATATCCTTGGGCTTATGCTTTAGCTTTAGTATTTGTTTCAAAACTAGTAAACTCTCAAGGTGCAGCATTAGCAGCTATGGTACCACTTGCACTTTCTGTTGGCGTTGATCCAGGAGTAATTGCAGCATTCGCAGCGGCTTGTTACGGATATTATATCTTACCAACATACCCAAGTGATTTAGCGGCAATCAGTTTTGACCGTTCAGGAACAACAAGAATTGGTAAATATGTTATCAATCACAGTTTTATTATTCCAGGAATTATTGGAGTAACAACTTCATCAACAGTTGGATTTATTCTTGCTAAATTCTATGGAATTATTTAAGAAAAAGTATCCTATCAAATAAAAAAAGGGGACAAGGAAATTATCCTTGTCCCCTTTTTAATTTATAAAAGAATATAAAATTATAATAATGAGTTAATTTTATCTGCAAACGCTTGTTTTGAAGAAGCCCCTACCATTTGATCAACAACTTCACCATCTTTCATAAAAATAATTGTTGGAATAGATCTAATTCCATATTTAACAGCTAAATCTTGTTGCTCATCTGTATTTACTTTACAAATATTTGCTTTACCTTCAAATTCAAGGGCTAACTCTTCAATAACTGGAGCAATCATTCTACAAGGTCCACACCAAGGAGCCCAAAAGTCTACTAAAGATACACCAGAACTTGTAACTGCTTCGTAATTTTCTGGAGTTAATTCAGTATATTTACTCATATTTATTCCTTTTTTTTAATGTAATATTCCAAAAATTATACTAATTTAAACTTTAATTAAACTTGTATAAAAAGCCCACTAATCTTGGCTAAATAAACATTTTGTTAGAATAATGTTTTAAATTTAATATGGATAAATTTTATGAATGTTAGAAAAGAGTATTTAGAGTATTTTAAAAGTAAGGGGCACGAAGTTATATCTTCAATGCCACTAGTTCCTGATGACCCAACACTTATGTTTACAAATGCGGGGATGGTTCAGTTTAAGGATATTTTCACAGGTGCGGTTCCAAAACCTGCAAACCCAAGAGCCACTTCATGTCAATTATGTGTTAGAGCTGGTGGAAAACATAATGACCTTGAAAACGTTGGTTACACAGCACGACACCATACCTTGTTTGAGATGTTAGGTAATTTTTCTTTTGCTGATTATTTTAAAGAAGAAGCTATAGCTTATGCTTGGGAATTTATTACTGTAAATCTTGAACTTCCTATTGACAAGTTATGGGTAACAATTCATGATAGTGATGATGAAGCTTTTGAACTTTGGCAAAAACATATTGATGCTTCAAGAATTAAAAGATTTGGAGATAAAGATAATTTCTGGTCAATGGGAGATACAGGTCCTTGTGGGCCATGTTCTGAAATTTTTTATGATCAAGGAAGTGAGAATTTTTCTTCTTCTGAGGATTATTTAGGTGGAGAAGGTGACAGATTTTTAGAAATTTGGAATCTTGTATTTATGCAATATGAACAAACTAAAGATTCTAGTGGAAAAATCACAAGAACGTCTTTACCAAAACCATCTATTGATACAGGAATGGGACTTGAAAGAGTTATTGCTATTAAAGAAGGTGTTTTAAATAATTTTGATTCATCTAATTTTCAACCAATTATTAAAAAACTTGAAAAGTTAGCAAATAAAAAAGCTACTCCTGATACTATTGCTTCATTTAGAGTAATAGCAGATCATTTAAGAGCCAATTCATTTATGTTATCACAAGGAATTCTTTTTGGAAATGAAGGAAGACCTTATGTAAATAGAAGAATTATGAGAAGAGCTGTGAGACATGGTTATTTACTTGGGTTTAGAAAACCTTTTTTAAGTGAATTATATGATACTTTATGTGAAATCTTAGGTGAACACTATACTGATTTAGTAGAACAAAAAGATTATATTAAAGAGCAACTAACTCTTGAAGAAGAGAGATTTATTAAAACTATTGATACAGGTATGTCTATATTTAATGAAGAGCTTGCTAATACAAAAGATATATTCTCAGGTGAAATTGCCTTTAAACTATATGATACTTATGGTTTTCCTTTAGACTTAACAGAAGATATGTTAAGAGAAAAAAACCTAAAAGTTGATAATGAAAAGTTTAATTTATTAATGAATGAGCAAAAAGCAAAAGCAAAAGCTGCTTGGAAAGGTAGTGGAGATGTAGCTACAGAAGGTGATTTTAAAACTCTTCTTGAAAAGTATGGAATAAATGAATTTGTTGGTTATGACAATATCTCTTATAGTAGTAAAATTCTAACTATTTTAGATGAAAAGTTTAATGAGATTCCAACTCTTGAAGCTGGAAATACTGGCTGGGTAATGTTAGATAAAACACCATTTTATGCTACTTCTGGTGGACAAATGGGAGATATTGGAGCATTAGAGGATAATGAGCATATTGCAATCATTGAAGATACTCAAAAATTTCATGGAATAAATCTTTCAAAAGTAAAAGTTGAAAAATCAAATATTTCAAAGGATGAAGAAGTTGAAGCAATAGTTGTAAATAGATATGAAATTGCAAAACATCATTCAGCAACACATCTATTACAAAGTGCACTTAAAATGGTACTTGGGGAAACAGTATCACAAGCAGGTTCTTTAAATGATGCTTCAAGACTTAGATTTGATTTTACTTATCCAAAAGCTATGTCAAAAGAACAAATCGAAGAAGTAGAAGATTTAGTAAATTCAATGGTAGCCCGTGGAATTGCAAGAAAAACTGAAGAATTACCAATTGAAGAAGCAAAAGGCAAAGGTGCTATTGCTATGTTTGGTGAAAAATATGGTGATTTTGTTAGAGTTGTTGAATTTGGTGATGTTTCTGTTGAATTCTGTGGTGGAACTCATGTTAAAAACTCTAATGATATTGGTTCATTTTATATTACTAAAGAATCAGGTGTTAGTGCAGGAGTAAGAAGAATAGAAGCAGTTTGTGGACTTTCTGCTATTAAATACACAAACGAAGTGATTTCAAATCTAAAAGAAGTACAAGCAGAAGTTAAAAACAATGATGCAATTTTAGGTATTAAAAAATTAAAAGAGCAAATCAAAGAACTTAAAAAAGAGTTAGAAGAGGCTCAAAATTCTTCAACTTCTCCTATATATGAAGAGATGATTGAGGATACAAAAATTGTAGTTGATATTGTAAAAAATGGTGATATTAAAAAAATTGTAGATGATTATAAAAATGCAAATGAAAAACTTGCTATTTTACTTTTCCAAGCTAAAGGTGAAAAAGTAATGTTAGTTGCAGGTTCAAAAAACACTAATATCAAAGCTGGTGATTGGATTAAAAATATTGCACCAATTGTTGGTGGTGGAGGTGGAGGAAGACCTGACTTCGCTCAAGCTGGTGGAAAAGATGTATCAAAAATTGAAGATGCAAAAATAGCTGCTTTAGAGTATGCAAAAGGAAATTTATAAGAAATGGAAACACTATTTAATGATTTCTCTACTCTTATAGTTTTTTTACATGTACTTTCAGCTGTACTTTGGGTAGGTGGAATGATTGCGATTAGATTTGCAGTTCACTACTCATTGCAAGAAATTGAAGACCCAAAAATAAAATTAGGAAGAACATTACAGAGTCTTAGAAGATTTTTCAATATGGTTATTCCTGCTATTATACTTTTACTTTTAACTGCAATTATTATGATAATAGCACTAGGATTTAAAGGAACACCTTTATATAGTTTTGTTATAGCTAAAGAAGTAATTTGGACTATAATGACTGTTCTTTTTACTATAATTTTTATAAAAAGAAAACAAGCACAAAAAGCATTTGATACTGGTGCTTTTGCTCTTGCAAAAGAAAAATTAACTCCTATTGCTCAATATTTGATTCCTATAAATATAGTATTAGGATTAATAGCAATTTATTTAGGTATCACATTAAGAGGATTTTAATTAAATTTTCTTTAAGTTTCAATAGCTAAAATATCCCTACATAAGCTAATTATTAGGGATATTTTACTTGAAAAAATACATAATCTATTTATCCTTTTTTATATTCCTACTTACCTTTAACGCTTGCTCATCAAAAAACATGCCATATAATTCTTATTACAATGGGGATAGATCTTTCCCAAATAAAGAAGAATTTGATTATGAAATAACTAAAAAAATAAGTTATTCTAAGTTATATGATAAGTTAAACCTGCAATACAAAAATTGGAAAGGTGTAAAATACAAATATGGAGGTAATTCTAAAAAGGGAATTGACTGCTCCGCTTTTGTACAAAAAACCTTTAGAGAAAAATTAAATATAAGAATTCCTAGAACTACTGCTTTACAATCAAAAGTTGGTAAAGAAATTAATATGAGTGAACTTGAAATGGGTGATTTAATATTTTTCAAAACAGGATACAATTCTAGACATGTGGGAATTTATCTTGAAGGTGGAAAATTTATGCATGCCTCTACTAAAAGAGGCGTAACAATATCAAGGTTAGATAATTATTATTATAGAAACCACTTTTGGAAAATAAAAAGAGTTCTACATTAAAAACTTAAAGTCCTAAATAATTTGATAAAATAAATAAAATTACTACACAAAGTAAATACATCTTTATTGTATATGGAATATTTATTTTGAAAATATCTATTGCTTTTAAGTCATACCTAGCTTGCATAGTTAAATTTAAACCACTAAAAGGTGAAGTTGAAACAGCAGTTGACCAAGACATTAAAAAAGTGACTGCAAGTAAAGTGTGATTTAATTCATTCATCCAATTTCCTATAATTGCAATTGAAATAATTGGATGAATTCCAACAAATGACAAGAATATAAAAATAAGTAAAAGAATTGATGCACTTAAACCATCAAATTTTTCAAAAGGTAAATGAACATCTAAGCCCACTAAAATAGAACTAATACTAACTCCAAACATACCAGCAACTAAAAAAAGTGCAAGTTCATTTTTCATTTTTGGAAGCTCTTCAAAAGTATGACTTTTTAATTTTTTAAAAGCTTTAGAAAAAGTTTTTTTTACCCCTATCTTCCCTTCTATTTTAAAAGGAAGAATAAAAATTGTTAAAATAAAAGAATATAAAGAGATTAATAAAATCACTTTCATACTAGGAAAATAATAGTTTGTAAAAAGAACCATTAAAGCTAAAACAAAAGGTAAATAGAGCGTTTCAAACTGTATTGGATAGCCTTTAAACTCTTTTAAATCATACTTCTTTATAACTTCAAGATAAGTAATCAAAAATGCACAAAAAGCTAGGAAAAGTCCAGAAAATAAAATAGTAGAAGTTGAAAGCTTTGGGGCATAGGTTAAAGCAGCTGCGAATGCTACAAAAAATGGAGACCAATAGGCATCGCTTGAAAAAGCCCTTGTTAAAACTATGATTTGTAAGTTTGTTAAAGGTGCTTTTTTATAAAGTTTATCTGCTACAAGAATCAAAGAAGAGAGGTTAATAACTGAACCAAAAAGATGAATACCTAGATAAGTTTTTAATAAAGATTGTTTTCCACTTGGAAGATTTTTTACTTTCCCTTGTTTTGGACTTGCCACTAATCTTAAAAAGCCAACCCCTATTAAAAGGGTAAGAAGATATTGATTTACTAAAATAGCTCTTGCAAAATCTATTTTAAACTCATTTATAAAGCTATATGAAAAAGCCAAAACAGACAGAAGTAATAAAGAAATCAAAAGCTTAAGATTTGAAGATTTTTTAAATAAAAGAATAAAAGCAAACCAAGCAAATAAACCAGCAAAAATAAAAATTTCTTCCAAATAAAAATAGCTAAAAATAGTAATAAGAAAGGATATAAGTATAAATATACCAGATAGTTTTTGAATTTTCATCTTACAATTATACATAATTTACTTATTTTTTTCCTATATTTTGCTAGAATACTAAAAATTTAAAATAATTATTTATTCAATAAATCAAATAACGCTTCTTCAGGAAATTTTAGAACAATGCTTAAAATAAACTCATTAATATATACTCTATTCCTATTATCTGGAGTATCCGCACTTGCTTATCAAATAATATGGCAAAGAGTTCTTTTCTCTACTTTTGGCGTAAATATTGATTCTATTACTATTATAGTCTCTACTTTTATGTTAGGCTTAGGTTTAGGCGCGTTAATAGGGGGGAAACTTGCGGATAAATATAATACAAAACAACTTTTAATGTTTATAATTATAGAAATATTAATTGGTATATTTGGCTTTTTTAGTTACGAGTTGATTTTATATATTGGTGATTTTTTTATACTCTCTTCCTCTTTTGTTATATTTATTGCAAACTTTTCTATCCTTCTACTTCCTACAATTTTGATGGGTTCGACCTTACCAATATTAATCACATATATATACAAAAGTTCAGGAAATATTGGATTTACAACAGGTATGCTATATTCATTTAATACGCTAGGTGCTGCATTAGGTGCTTTTTTTGTAGGCTTTATTTCATTAATGTTTTTTGATATACCTAGTACAATTAAAATTGCATCAGCAAATAATTTTCTTGTAGCCTTTATTACTTTTATAATTTATAAAAAAGCTATAAAATGAATAATAATAAACTGTACGCTTTTATTTTATCTCTTCTAGTTGGATTTATTAGTCTAAGCTCTGAAATATTATGGGTAAGGCTAGTATCATATACCTTTAAAACTTTGCCACAGGCTTTCTCGGTAGTTTTAATTTTGTTTCTACTTGGTATTGCCCTTGGATCTTTTTATGGAAAAGATTACTGTAAGAATGAACAAAATGATTTATATAAAATTAGTTTTTATATTCTACTCATTTCATCAGTTTCTGATATTATATTTTTATATATCGCACTAACTATTGACAACTCAAATCTTATACCTGTCTTTTTCCTTGCTATATTTTTTAGTGCTTTCTTAAAAAGTATGATTTTCCCAATTGCCCATCATTTAGGAACAAAATCAATTAAAATAGGAAGATCAGTATCATTTATATATTTTGGGAATATACTGGGAGCTACGCTTGGACCAATTTTTACTGGTTTTATTTTTCTGGAATACCTTACAACTATAAATACCTTTATTTTATTATCATTAATAACTATTGCAATTGCAATTTTTTCATATTCACTAATTAAAATAAAAAATAAAAAAGAGATAATAGCTATTGTTTTCGTCTCTTTATCTATCTTTTTTTTCATTAATATTTTAGAAAATAAAAATTTATCACTTTTAATTTCACAAAAAGCGTCAGTCTTTAATATTGAAAATAGGCATGGAATAATTGACGTATTTGAAAATGAAAACAAAGATAAAATTGTATATGGCTCAGGAATGTATGATGGAGCAATCAATACAAATTTACACCACGATATAAATATTATAAAAAGAGCCTATAAAATTGCTACTTTTAAAAATCCCTTGGAAAATATTTTAATTATTGGATTAAGTACTGCTTCTTGGGTAAAAGTTATAAGTACTATTCCTAGTATAAAAAATATAACAGTTGTAGAGATTAATCCAGGATATATTGAATTAATTAAAAAATATGAATTAAAGACTCTATTAGATAACCCTAAAATAAACTTTATTTATGATGACGGACGACGATGGCTAAAAAGGAATCCTAATAAAAAGTTTGATGCGATAATAATGAATACTACTTGGCATTTTAGAAATAATATATCAAACTTACTTTCTAAACAATTTTTAGAACTTGCAAAACAAAGTTTAGTAAAAGATGGATTTATTTATTATAACTCTACCTCTTCAATGGAAGTTTTTAAAACTGCTACTTTAGTTTTTGATAATGTGCATAGATATCTTAATTTTATCATTGCAAGCAATATAAAAGTTGCTTTACCAAAAAGTGAATCAATAAATAAACTTTTAAAATTAAAAGATGAAAAGAATCAAAATATTTTTGATGCAAATAATAAAAAAGATATGGATGCTATTAATAAATTATTAGATATTCCATTAGAAACTTTTGATGAAGCTTCAAAAAAAGAACAAATAGAAACTTTAATTATAGAAGATAAAAATCCCGTTAATGAATATAAAAGAGGTTATTTCTATTATTTATCAAGAACTAATTAAAAATAATAGAATATAAAAATTGGAGTTAATTATATTGGAAAAATTATATTTAAAATATGAAGATGAACTATTACGTAATAAAAAATATTTGATACTTAGTTCTTTTATTAGTATCTATATCTTTTTACCAGAATTTATTATCGCTGATATGTATTTAATTGTTATCTTCATGTCATTTTTACCTTTTTTCTTTCTCTCAAAGATAAGTAAATTTTTATTTATTTTTGTCTCTTTTTTTACTCTTTTATATAATAGTATAGTATTGCATATTATACTTCATTGGGGTAATGCTGTTATTGGTTCAAGAATACAAACAGGAATTTTATCTCCAAAACATGAGTCACTAGAATATATAAACACCTATATAGAGTTTAAAGACATCATAACCTTGAGCTATTTTTTAATTGGAATTTTTTTATTTTATAGACTATTATTACTAGCTCAAAATTCATATAAGATTATTAAAATTACAGCACTATTCTTATTATTACTTCTTATCTGGCTACTAAGCAGCTTAGGGATAATGAAAATACTATTACCTTATAAATATGTTGATGATATTCAAATAGCAAATCAATGGAAAGATATTGTAAATATGAGAAAAGAATATTTAGAAAAAAAACCTCTTATAACTAAAAAGGGAAATCTTCTCTATGATAAAATTATTATTATAATTGGAGAGAGTGCAAACAAACATCATATGGGAATATATAACTATAAAATAGATACCACGCCATTTTTATCAAAATTATTAAAAAAGAGTAATTCTTATAAATTTGATAATATAATTGCCTCTAGTAATCAAACTAGATATGCAGTTCCCTTAGCTTTAACGGATGCAAAAGTTGAAAACTTTTATAACTTTGCAAGCTCCGAATCACTTATAAATTATTTTAAAAGTTATGGATACAAAACATACTGGTTATCAAATCAATTTACTTTAGGGAAGCATGACTCCTATATCTCTTCAATTGCAAAAGAGTCTGATTATAGTGCTTTTGCAAATTTTGTTTATGAAGATGGGGGAAAAGCTACAACTAAATATGATATAGAATTATTAAATCAATTAAATCAAGATAAAATCAAAGACTCTTCTAAAGAATTATATATATTTCACTTATTAGGTTCACATTTTCAATACGAAAAAAGGTACCCAAAATCTCATAGCTTATTTCAAAATCCTAAAAATATTATAGAAGAATATGATAATACAATATACTATACAGATTATGTTATTAGTGAAATTTATAAAAAATTTAATAATACTAACTTCTTATTTATCTATCTATCAGATCATGGAGAGGTAGTCAACTTAAAAGGAAGTGGTCATGGGTTTTTCCCAACATATAAAGATGAATATGATACACCATTAGTAGTTTATAGCAGTTTAGATAATAAAAGAATAGATAAGCTAAAAGAAAGAAATATATCACATACTTTTAATATGGAATCATTTAATAATATAGTTAAATTTATAATAGGGAAAAGCAATGATTTTAAAGATATTTCTAATAACTCACATATTTTAGTAATTGATCCAAAAAATATTAAAGACTACAACTCTCTTAATACTTTTGAGTACCAATTAAGTAATAAACAAAATAAGTTAAAATAAAAGTAGTATATTTTTATCTGTTTTGATACAATTATAAAAAAATTAAAGGCATACTTTTGATAAGACTTGGTTCAAACTCACCAACAAGAGCAAAAATACTAAAGGAAGGAAAAATAGAATTTATCCAAAATGGCGGAGATTTTGATGAAGATTCTATTAAAACAAAAAATCCGAAATCTTTTGTTTATCAAGCAACTCTTGGAAAATATAAGGAACTAAGCAAAAAATATGGTTATAAAGACATTCCTTTGTTAGTTGCAGATTCAGTTGTAACTTCAAATGGTGAACTTTTAAGAAAAGCAAAAAATTCAGAAGATGCAAGAAGAATGTTAAATCTTCAAAGTGGAAATAAAACTTCTGTAATCACTTGTATGATTTATAAATCAAAAGAAAAAGAGTTAATGGATATTTCAATCACTACTTATGAGTTTGAGAAATTTGATGAAAAAGAGATTGAAGAGTATATCAAATCAGGCGAGTGCTTTGGAAAAGCAGGCGCAATAATGGTAGAAGGCTTTTGCAAACCTTATATCAAAAGTGTTGAAGGATATGAAAGTACAGCTATGGGGCTTTGTGTTGAGAAGTTGAAAATTTATCTTTGAAAAATAAAAAATCTTCTTATTGAATAATTATAAAAGAAAAGCAAGCCTGTAACTATGATTTTTGAATAAAAAACATCTACAAAAAGTCTTTCATGAAATAAATATAATAATAACAAATTCAAAGCTAAACTTGAAGCACTAACAAGGTAAACCAAAATAATTTCTTGTTTTTTATTAAACTTTTTGCCACTTTGAAAAACAAATTTTATGCTTAGATAATAATTTACAAATGTTGCAAGTATAAATGTAAAAAAAGCAACTAATAAATAATTATAATCTAATACTTTTGCAAAAATAAAAAATAGGCCTATATCTACAAAAGCAGCACTGCCTCCTACAAAAAAATATCTAAACATTCTCAATTTTATACCTTTATTCCAAATAGAGATGATTCTAGTTAATTCTAGCTTATTAAATAATTATTTTGATATAATCCACACTTTATATTAAGGAGACAATTGAAAAATTCTATAAAATCTACTTTATTTATATTTCTTTCCATCGAAATCTTAGTTATCATATTATTATTTAAAGCTATGCAAATAAATTATTTATTTATGGGAAATATAAAAATACTATCAAATAGTTTTTTTCAAGTAATGGCACATGATTCAATTATTTTATTTTTTATTTTACTAAGCTCCTATCTTTCATATTTAAAAATTACTCCTTATTTAATTTCAATTCTTTTTAGAATAATTACATTAAGTATATTTGCCCTTTATATTATAGATATTTTTATTTTAGAAAGCTTTGCTACCCACATAATCATTTATGATGTTTTTAAATACATTAATTATTTACCTTCATACTTAAATCAACACTATATTCTTAATATTTTTACGATTTTAAGTGCCTTAATTTTATTTTTTATAATTTACTTATTTATATTTAAAAAATTTATTATCACTAGTTTTTTTCATCATTCAATTTTTTTATTTTTTTTAAGTATAAGCTTAATTACTTATACTTTTGCTAATAATGGAAGATATGTACACTCTTGGATTTTTAAGAATTTTATCGAGTACAATTACCAGATATTAAGCCAATCAAGAAATTATTCTGAAGAATTTAAAAAAAATATTGTGATAGATGACAAAATAGAATGTGAAACTTCAATTCAAAATAATAAGAATATTATAATATTAATGGTTGAATCATTAAGTTCTTACCAAAGTAATTTCTTTTCAGGATTGAATAACTGGACTCCTTTTTTAGATACATTAGCAAAAGAAAATATAAGTTTTACAAATTTTCATGCTAATGGATTTATGACAGAAGATGCAGAAATCTCGTTGCTTACTGGCCATTTACCAATCTATGCACCAGAAATATTTTCTGATGGAGGAGGTGTTTCTTTTAATGGTTTTTATAATATAAAAGAATCACTCCCTAATATTCTTAATAGTAGAGGATATAACATTGAGTTTATTACCTCAGCTGATTTAAACTTTTCTAACACAAGAACTTGGACAAAAAGTATTGGTTTTAAATATATGGAAGGATCGCTACATTCTTTTTATAAAAATAAGAAAAGATTTCATTTTGATGCAGTAGAAGATAAATATCTTTACCATAGAGTTCTTAATAGAATAGATAAACAATCTTCTAAATATTTTATGTTTATAAAAACAGTTAGCTCTCACATTCCATTTATTAATCCAGAGAATGGAAAGAACTCTGAAAAAGAGACAATAAAATATGTAGATAAACAAATCCAATTTTTTTATGAGAAATTAAAGAATAAAAATTTCTTCAAAAATGGTCTATTAATCATTGTTGGAGACCACTACCCTCTAAAACCATTAAAAAAAGAAGAAATAAAGCTATTTGGCACATACAAAGCACATACCTCTGTACCAATGGTTTTAATAGAAAACAAAAAGAAATTAAATATTAACTCACAATTTCAACAAACTGATGTATTTAATAGTATAAAAAACTATGTTAGTGGGCAGTCTTGTAGTTCAGATTTGGTGGGAGACTTCTTAGTTTCAAAACCATTAAGCCCAAAGTATATATATCATAGAAGAGGTGATAACAGAGGTATCATTAGTATTTTTGAAAATAATAAAGTTTATAATATAAAACTCAATGGGGATAAAACAGCTATTATAAATCAGGATAAAGAGATACCTAATATTATTAACAAAATAAATTATGAAAGAATTCAAAGACAAAAAAATAGTCAATAAGGTAAAAATGAAAAAGAATATATTAATAATTGGTGCCGGACCTGCCGGACTTACTGCAGCATACGAACTTTTAAAAACAAAACAATATGATATCACGATACTTGAAGAAAGTAATATGGTTGGTGGAATATCAAGAACTATAAACCATAATGGGAATAGAATAGATATTGGAGGACATAGATTTTTTAGTAAAATTGAAAAAGTGAATAAATTCTGGGAAGAAGTTTTAGAAGAAAAATTTCTAATTAGAGATAGAAAATCAAGAATTCTTTATGAAAGAAATTTTTATGATTATCCAATATCTTTAAATAAAACAACTATAAAAAACTTAGGATTAATTAGATTTATCAAAATTGGCTTCTCTTATTTAAAATCGCTAGTATTTAAAAGAGAAGAAAATACCTTAGAGGATTTTTTTATCAATCGTTTTGGGTATGAACTTTATGCAACTTTTTTTAAAGATTATACCAAAAAAGTTTGGGGAGTTCCTTGCTCTAAGATTGATGCACTTTTTGGTCATCAAAGAATAAAAGGTTTGTCTATAAGTTCTGTTTTAATTCATATGTTAAAAAAAACATTTGGAAGCTTAAATTCAAAAAATACTGAAACTTCACTTATTGAACAATTTCAATATCCAAAATTAGGGCCAGGTCAATTGTGGGAGGATGTGGCAAAAAAAGTTATTGAAAATGGTGGTAAAATTATTTTTAATGAAGCTGTTGATAAAATAGAAAATATTAATCAAAAAATCAAAAATATTTCTACTTTAAATAATAAAATATTCCAAGCTGATTATGTTTTATCTTCTATGCCAATAAAAGATTTAATAAATTCTTTTAATAATGTGCCAAATAATATATCTAAAATTTCACAAAAACTAGAATATAGAGACTTTATAACAGTAGGTTTATTACTTAAAAATTTAGAATTAGAAAATTTAAAAGATAATTGGATTTATATTCAAGAATCAGATGTAAAAATTGGAAGATTACAAATATTTAATAATTGGTCTCCATATTTAGTAAAAGATGAAAACACTACATGGATTGGATTAGAATATTTTTGTAATGAAGATGATGAATTATGGGCTATGAAAAAAGAAGAGTTTATAGAATTTGCCATTTTAGAAATGACTAAATTAAATTTAATTAAAAAAGAAAATATTTTAGATTCAATACAAATAAAAGTCAAAAAAGCTTACCCTTCATATTTTGGTTCATACGATAAATTTGGAGAGGTTAAAGATTATATAAATAGTATTGACAATTTATATTGTATAGGAAGAAATGGGCAACATAGATATAATAATATGGATCACTCAATGATGACAAGCTTTGAGGCTGTTAATTGTATTTTAAATAATACTTCAAAAGAAAAACTATGGAATGTAAATACAGAAAAAGAGTATCATGAATCAAATAAAAAATAACAAACTTTTAGAACTTGGCTTTTTATACTTATTATTTTTAGCTTTTGGAATTTTCTTTATATCTTCTTTTGGTTTTACTATGCCAGATGATGGATGGAGACATCTTGCCATGGCTAGTTATCCAGAACAAGTACAATCTTGGGGAAGAATCTATCCTCATACTTTATATGAAGATTTTGATCCTTGGTTTATGTGGCATAACCTTTTAAGATTTGTAAATAACTTTGTATCTATAGAAAAGGTGCCTATAGTTGTAAATAGTATTGTCTATTCTTTTTTATCTTTATGGTATTTCCTAGCTTTAAAAAAGTTTACAAAAATTGATAAACTATTTATAATAATTCTAGCAATTGGCTTACCTTTACTAAATTACAGGTACTTCTTTTTAAGAGCTGATATTCTAAGTGGCTTATTTGTTTTATATTTTTTAATTTCTAAAAATAAAATACTTATTACAGCTTTAGCTTTTATTTATGCTCCTTTTTATTACGTCTTTTGGTTTTATTTTGCTTATTTAGGATATTTAAACTTGCTATTAAAAGAGTATTCGAAATTTATCATTTTATCTCTTGCTATGGTTTTTGGTTTTGTATTTTATTTATCTTATGATTTTCATGGCTTCTTACAAATGACACAAAATGTATTAAATAATGACATCTTACTTCAAGGTCATTCAGTAGGTGAAAGTAAGCCTTTTATTATCTCTTTGGATATAAAGAATTATTTAGGAAGTTCTCTTACTTTGATTTTTTTGATGCTATTTTCACTGCTTTTATATTTTGTATTTAAACCAACAACTCTTCTGACAAAATATATTTTCTTGTTGATTCCACTTTTTTTAATACAATATAGATTCTTGTATACATTACAACCCTTATTTTATATCTTTTTTTTACATACTGTATATAATTCATATACAATTATTAGAAAAAATAATCTTACTTATTTTGTCAATTTAATAAAGACTTTTTTTAAAGAACGAACTTATTTCCCTAGTTTAGATACTCGAGGTAAAAAGATAATTGTTTTTATTTTATTGGTATTGTTCTTTTTCTATCAATACACTGATAATTTAAAAGGATACTCTGCTATTCAAGAAGATTTAACACAAATGAATTTTTTAAAAGAAAATGAATTTAAAAATAAAAAGATTTTATTTTCATCAATGAGTACTTCTGTATATATAGCTACATTTTTAAACCCTAGTGCAAGCTATGTTCCAGGATGTTCATTAGGATGGGTTACATATAAAAATAAAAAAACATATTTTGATTTATTATTTGATAATAAACTAAATATGAATGATTTTTATATTTTTTTAAATGAAAATAAACCTGATTACCTTATAATAGATACCTTAGCAAACTCAAATTTTAACTTTTCCCATGAAGAAATAAAAAATAATGGATTTATTTTTTATAAAATAATCAATAGTAAGTTGATTTTTAGAAAAATTAAATAATTTTTCTGCTATTATTAAGTATATTCATATCAGGAGATAGATAATGTTAGAGTTTTTAAAAAGAAGATTAAAATCAGAAAAAGGTGCAATGGATAAAATTCTTGTAACTTTATTATTAGTAGTTGTGGGTGTTGCGGCAGTTGTTGGTTTAAACACTTGGATGGGTGACCAAAAAAATGCAATGACTAATTCAGCTAATACTGTAATAACAAATATACTTACTAATGCAGAGAATGCTAAATAATCTTTTAGATTAAATTACTAGGAGAAGTAAAAATGGAAAAAATTCTTGTAACTCTTCTCTTAGTTGTTGTTAGTGTTGCTGCTTTAATTGGAGTATTTATTTGGGTAGATACACATAAAAAGAGTACAATGAATACTTCTGTAATCATTATCTCAAATGTAATTTCTGAAAGCGAATAAATAATTATCTAATATGATTTTTCATATATCTTTTTATATTTTTTCTCTACTCGTATCTTATACTGATTGCACTAGATACAAAATTCCTAATATTACACTTTTTACACTTTTAATTTTTTTACTTATTTTTGGCTATTTTGAAGATCAATTATCCTTATACTCTTTTTTGATTTCATTTACAATTTTAGCTTTTTTTGTTATTATGTTATTAATTATGCCTAAAATAATATTAGGTGGTGGGGATATAAAATATATGATGGTAATAGCAATTTATATAGAACCATTGTTATTCCCACTTTTTTTATTATCAACAGGTATTATACAAATGTTATTTTTAATATATTATCAAAAAATAAAAAAAAGAAGAGTAGCACCTATGGCTCCGGCTATGTTTTTAGCAGTAATTATTACTAAACTATTGTTTTTATTAAAAATTTATTCATTTTAAAAGGTGTAATAGTGAAAAAAGCGTTTTTAGATCAACTATTCTTAGGCTTTATACTTCTAATGGGTGTGGTAACTTTTGTTGCAACAGTTTCAGATGAAATGGCAAATAGAAATAAAATTTTTGATTTAAAACAATTGACATTAAAAACTGCTCAAGCAATGGCTAGATCATATGAAAATAATATGGATATGTGTTATGGAAAAACTATTGCAGAAAATATTTTAAAAGAATCCTCTTTAGGAAAAGAAATACTTAAACTAAAAGAAAACTCACAAATCACTTTTTCTTATGACTATTATGACCTTACTCCCACAAAAAAAGATGGCTCTGTAGGTGATGGACAACCTGATACTGTAATAGTAACAATAACTGGATATAAACAAGATACTTTTTGGTACCGTTTTTTTGATAAAGATTCATTTACCATAGGAAAAATAACTGCACAAGAAAAAGTTGATACACCCAAAGATGTTACTATCCGCTATGGAGAAAGACCAACGGCTGGATACCAAAATATTATGGGTACATATCAACTTGATAATAATAATTGTGTAACAAATATGAGAACATATATGGCTAATTCTAAAGATTGGACAAAGTGGGAACAATTAACAGATCCTAAAGATGTACATAGTCCAAGGATTCCTATTGCAGATGGAATAGAAAGCCCTCCTACTTATATTTTTTCAGTAGCTGATGGAAATAGACAATTTAAGAATCCAGATGACAATGCACCCATTAAATTAGAATCACCTCACTGTTTTAATGATGGAAGTTATCCAAAAATCACAATTAATAATATCACAAAACAAGCAAAAGTAGGTGATGCTAGCTCAGCAAATGTATTCTTTGAGCATGATGAATTAAATGCAGATAAACACAATCATTTCCATATTATTCCACAAACTATTCTTAGCGATTATAAGAATTATAAGAATAAAATATATAATGCAAATGGAAATGAAAAAGATAAATATGAAGCTTTCTTAACTTACTGTAAAGGTGTAAATACAGACTTAAATCCTAACAACGATATTGGATTTGGATATGAGTCTTCTTGTACAGAAGATCCCCATAATGAGTACCATTATGCACTAGAAGACTTAGATGCAAGAGAAAGTGACTTTGACTTTACTGATATGATATTAGATACTACAAGATTAGTAAAAGAAAACTCAGCAGACGATTATAGTGTTGGCAAGGATCATAAAATTATTTTTGATTCAGGATATTGTGAAAACCGAACAAATATTCCTCCTACAGTGGTACTAAGCGGGTGTCCAATTACGATACAAGAAGACACTAGTACTAATGCCATATCTTGGATTGCAAATGATACAGATGGAACTATTGTATCAAAAGAAGTTAGTACAAACCTTGGCTCTGCAATAATAAATATAAATGGAACTATTACATATACCCCAGATAGAAATGAATATGGAAAAGATATGATAACAATGGTTGTAAAAGATAATGATGGTGCCCTAGGAAGTGGAGAATGTGAAGTAACTATTATTGAAGTTAATGATGCACCAACTATAACAGGCACTTCTTTAACATTTATTGCAATAAATCAATTATACAACTTTGAGCCAATAGCTGAAGATGTAGATGGAGATGTTTTAACTTTTTCAATAAAGAATAAACCAAAGTGGGCCTTATTTGATTCAAACACAGGTCAATTAACTGGAACTCCCACTTCTTCAGATTCTGGTCTTTATGAAAATATTCTTATATCAGTATCAGATGGAAGAGGAGGAGTAGCTTCTCTTCCTGCTTTTACTATTGAAGTTGAAGATGGAAATGAAGGTCCTAAAAAAGGAGATGATATCCCAGATGGTACTATTCAAGAAGGAAAACAATTTTTATATAATGCTGCCCCACATTTTAGTGATGGAGATGGAGATACTTTAATATATTCTATTACTGCAAAATTAAACGGTTCATATATAAACTGGTTTACAATATCAGCAAACGGTTTTATTAATTCCATAAAAATACCTAAGGGATATGTTGGAAAAGTTATTGAAGTTACTGTAAAAGTAAGTGATGGAAAAGAGAGTATAAGAGATACTTTTTATTTAACAATAACTAACGCAACAGATTTCCAAATTGTATTTCACACTTTTGACAAAGATATTCAAGGATGGAAAGAATTAAATAGCACAGTAAGTTGGAAGAGATATAAGAAAGATGGCAAATTAAAAATTAAAGCAAAGAAAACAAAAACAAGTGCCCAAGCTTATCAAGAGTTTAATTTTGGACCTTCTTTTGCTAATAAAAAACTAAAAATAGAATTCGATTTATATTATTCTGGAGGCTGGGATTCAAACGGGAACTCACAAGATTTTTTTGCAGTTGCACAAGGTACAAAAATTATAGAAGGTTGGAATTCCTATAAAAATAAAAATAATACTGATGGTCCTATTCACTTTGATATAAAGACTGCTTCTACAGATGGCAATGGGAAAATTTTATTACAATTTGTGATATTTGTTACAGATACAAAAGAAACCATTTATATTGATAATGTAAAAATATCATTACAGTAAAAAATTAAGGCTAAACAATGGATTATAAAAGTTATCAAGAATATTCCGATGTCCAAGGGGCATTAGATATTAGAAAAGAAAATGTAATTGAGATTTTACAATTATTTGTACTAATATCAAATGTTCAAAAACTAACCTTCATGAAATATGATTTTAAATACAATAACTTTACTTATGGTTTTACAATTGATGGCTATAATATTATTCAAGATGATATAAATTTTATTAATAATAAATATTCAATTATTCTAAAAGATGGTGATGTAATTTTTGGTAAAATTACTTTTAATAGAAGGATTTGGTATCGGGCTGTCTTAAAAGAGCTATTAAAAAAATCGAAAATTGCCTTAAGAAAAATCTTTGAAATAGAAAAAGATCTTTTATCACAAAATACTCCACTTAATATATTTATTATTACGGATAAAAATACAATCAAATTTGCTAATAAACTGCAAACAAATCTAGATATTTTATTAAATGCAGATATTTCTGTAATACATGATATTAGAAAAGTATTAGATAAACTTAATCAAAAAAACTCTAAAAATATAATCATCTATACAGTTCAAAAAAGTGACTTAATCCGTGATGATGAAGAGTTATTATCAACTTTTAATGAGTTTGTAATAGTAATTGGACCAAATGACCACAACCTTTCACTTACCTGTGGAAAATTAAATATTGAAAATTATGTATCAATAGATGAATTTTCTCCTGAAAATATAAAAAATATTATTTTAGAAACAAAACATAAATTAATTAATAAAAACAAATTTGATAATAAAATAATATCAATCACAGGAGTTTCAGGTGGGATTGGAGTTACTACTATTTCTTTGAATACAGCAGATTTAATTGCAAAAAATAATCCTAATAAAAATGTTCTTTATGTTGACTTATCCACAACTAAAGCTATTAGTAATCTTTTTTTATCACAAAATCCTATTCCAAATTATACAATAATTGATTTAGTAAACTTTGGAGATTTTAATATTGAAAAGAATCTCGAAATAGGCTTAGTAAAAGTTAGAGAAAATTTTTATTCTATAAATGGTATTCAAAAACATATTGATAAAGATTTAATTGAAAAAGATAATTTTATTGAAAAATTATTAGATTACTTATTAAAAGCAAGTGAAAGCTTCAATTATATTATTATAGACACAGGGAAAGCAGACGCTTCAAGTATGAAAAGTACTATTTATGATTTAGTAAATGAAATCTGGGTATTAACAGAAATGACTCTTCCTCATGTCTCAAAGCTAAAGACTTTTTACTCTTTAATGAAAAGAGCTGGATTAAAAGATAAGGTTACTTTTATAGTAAATAGAGTGAACTCTTTAAATGAAATTTCATCTTCTGATTTAGATTCAATTATGAATACAAGTTCAAAAGAAGACAAACTAAAATATTTAAAAATTCCAAATGATTATCATACTCTTGGCAAATGTTGGAATTACTGCGAACTTGCATCAGATGTTTCAAAAGATTCAATATTTGTAAAAACGATTCGAGAAATATTATTAGAAAAAGAGTTTATAGAAAGAGAAAAATCAAAATCAAAAGTTAAGAAAAAAAGTATGTTTTCTTTTTTAAATAAGGAAGAAAATTGAAAAGTTTAAGAACTCTAATTTCTGAAGAAGAACAAAAAAAAGAGATAAAAAAACAATCTTTTGATTATAATGAAGAAGAAGAAAATAAAAATATTCTTATAGAAAAGATAACAAAAGAAAAAATTGAAAAAGTAAAAAGAAAATCTAAAGAAACAGGATTAGAATTTCCTAAAATATATTTAGATCAAAAATTACTTGAAATAGCTTATGATATAAATGATTCTTTTATGCTAAATCTTAAATCTGACAAAAAAATAACTAGAGAATCACTAGAAGAAGTTTTACCTGAATTCATTCTCTCTTTTAAGCAAGCTGCCCTCTTATCAAAAGATATTTTAGAGGATATAAAAGAATTCATTATTAATAATGTAATAGGATATGGCCCTATTACTGCATTATTTGATATTGCAAAAGATGGGTTAAATGATGTTATTGTAAATACAAAAGATTATGTGGATATTATTTATAATGGAAAAACAGTACAAACTCCTTTTACTTTTAGAAGCGAAGATGAATTACGAAAAGTAATTGATAAAATGCTTGCTGAAAATAATAGAAAAATTGATGAAGCTCATCCAATTATATCAAGTAAATTAAAAGATGGTTCTAGAGTTGAAGTGCAAATACCTCCTATTGCTGCAAATGAAGGTAGTTGTATTACAATAAGAAAATTTAATGATTTACCTCTTTTACTTGAATTTTTGATTGATTCAGGACAAATGGATTATAAAATGGCCTATTTCTTATTAAAAGTGGCCAAAGGAAAATGTAATCTTATTGTCTCAGGTGGTACATCAAGTGGTAAAACAACATTTTTAAATGCAATGACCAGATTTATTGATGATAATGAACAACTTATGGTTATTGAAGATACAAAAGAAATGCAACCTCAAATGCCTTGTCATTCAATTAGATCTTATGAAGCTAGAATGGCAAATGAAGAAGGAAAAGGAGCTATTCCTTTAGAATATTTACTAAGATCAGCACTACGATCTAGCCCAAGAAGAATAATTGTTGGGGAGTGTAGAGGACAAGAGATTGTAGTAATGCTAAATGCCATGAATACAGGACATCCTGGTTCTATGACAACAGTGCATGCTGATAATACAAAAGAGGCTTTAGTAAGAATTGAGAATATGTATCTAGAAGCACGTCCTAGTGCAAATATCAACTTTATTAGAGCACAAATTGTTTCTGCTGTTGATATTATCATTCAACTTGTGCGTTTTCCTGATGGTAGTAGAAAATTAATCACTATTTCAGAAGTTGAAAGAAGAATTGAAGATAACTCAGTAATCTCTTTAAATAATATTTTTGAATTTAAAAGAGATACTAGTGATATGACAAAAACAAAAGGAAAGTTTGAAGTAATTTCAACTCCGAGTAGAACTATCACTCAAATGAATATGTTTGGAGTAGATATAGATACTACTATCTTTAATAAAGAATTTGAAATGCCAAAATCAATGTTAATTGATGAATTGGAAAAAGATTTACCTAATAAAATGTGTGGCTGGCAAGATGAATTTATTGATATATTTTTACATCAAGACCCACAAATATTTCATAAATGGCCACATTTTCAAAAAATAGAAAGAGATTAATAAGAATGAATAATTATTTCATAGTTTTAGTTATTATAATACCTATTTTATTCATACTCTTAGCTGTAATGTTATATAACTTTTCTCTAAATTATAATCGCCAACATAGAATTATTAATGAATTATCAAAAGATAAAAATGAAATTTTAGATGAAAATAAAAAAAGAAGTAGTTTTTCAAAAAAAGAAAGAAATTGGTTAGGTAAAAAATTGTCTTATGCAGGATACCAAACAGCATATTCAGAAATAGCTTTTATATTAATTTCAATAGCTTTTGGTTTTATAAGTGCCTCATTTATTAACTTTGCGATTCCTAATCCTATGGTATTTATCATAAGTTGGATGATATTTTCATTCTTCCCCTTACTTGTATTAAAAAAACTTATTGATAATAGACAAGAAGAGTTTAATTTTGCTCTAAAAGTTATCATTGATAAAGTTACAAGTATGATGAAAAGTGGTGTAGGTTTTGAACAAGCCTTACAAAAATCTGTTATTACCTCAAAGTCAAAATTTACTAAAGATACTTTTAATATTTATTTGATTGAAAAAGATATTATAGGTGAAGATAAAGCCTTTCAAAAAATGTTCAAATTAGTTGAATCAAAAGAGCTTAGAATTTTTTACTTAACAATCTCAATAGGTAGACAATCAGGTGGAAAATTTTCAAATACTCTAGATAAACTTAGAAAAACACTTCATGACCAAGGTGAAATTAAACAAGAAATAACAGCTTCTACAAAAGAAGTACAAGTAGGAAGTTATATGATTATAGCCTTAGTGCTATTCATTTATAAAATGATGGATAGCTCACTTAATGGAGTACTTGATGAACATTTTTTTGGAACCAGTGAAGGTCAAATTCAAATGTTTTTTATAGCTGCATGGGTATCTTTTGGACTTTTTATAAATAATTTATTAACAAAAGTAAAAGCATAACAATGAACTTATTATATTTCTCTCCAATTTTTATTGTAATTATTGTAATCATTGTATGGTATTTTTATGATTCTAAAAATCAAAAAAAACAAATTGTTATGCTTTCAAAATTGGATCCCCTTGCAATTATAGACCAACAAAAAGAAATGAAAAAGAATGATGAAGATAATTCAAACGATCTTTATTTTAAATTAATTCAAGCAGGACTTACTAAAAAAGAATACAATGAAGGTAAATTAGTTGTTGCCTTAATTGGAATAATAGTTGCTGTTGCCTTCCCAGCTTTATTTAGCCCTAATATAGGAATTATTGGAATAGTAGTTGGTATTTTATTGATAATCTTTGGTGGCAAATTATACATATATATTTCAAAAACAGAACGTGTTGAAAAAATAAATGCTGATTTAGGTACTTTTTTAGATTTAATTAATGTAATACTAGAAGCAGGAGGAGGCTTGAAAAATGCCTTTTTTACCGTTTCAACCAGAGCAAATGGAATTTTAAATGAAGAATTACTAAAAGAAATTGCTATTTTAGAATATGAAATGACAAATTACTCTACTAAAAAAGCATACGAAAATTTGAAGAAAAGAGTTGACTCTGATGATGTTGGAAAAATTGTAGATTTTTTAATACTTAGTGAAGAAGCAGGTATTGGAGTTAAAAATATTTTTTCAACACAATCTGATGAAATGAGACAAGAAAAGTTTTATAAGATAAAAGGTAAAGTTAATACATTAAATATGTATTTAATGCTGATAATTTTTATTTTTGTATTGCCTGCATTAGGAGCTTTTATAGTATTCCCAATGATGTCAGGGAGTTTAGAATTTGGAATGTAAAAATAAAGGAAAACAATGAAATTTAATAAACAATTAGCAATGATATTGATACTCCTCTCAATGTTATTATCAGCAGTAGCTGTTTCTGTCTATTTTTATAATCAAAACCAAGAGGTACTTGCAAAGAAAAGTCAATTAGTTACGATTTTTATTGCTAATAAAGATATTAAAAAAGATACTAAAATTACAAAAGAGCATATCAAACAAACAACTATTGCAAGACAATATGTATTAACAAACCCTCTTTTAAAAAATGAAATCCTAAATAAATATGCAAAAGAAGCTATATATAAAAATGAAGTTTTTTTAAAAGAAAAATTAGCTCCTAAAATTGTAGAAAAAATTGTAGAAAAAACTTTGGAATATAAATACAACAGCTATAATATGGCTCTAGACCTTTTCCAAAATCCAAATTTTTCATTAAAACCTGATGATATTATAAAAATAATTTCCGTTTATCCAAAAAATGAGGATAAAAATAATTTCGTTGTTCAATATATTGCAAAAAATATCAGAGTAGTAGGATTTTTAAGAGATGGATATGAGACAAGTAAAAGTATTGAAAAGAAAAAAATCAATAGGCTTGTTAATAAAAAGCAAGTAGAAGAAATAATAGATTTTAAAGCAGATGAAATTGTATTAGATGTAAAACAAGAGGTACTTCTATCTTTAATTAATAATTATAATAAAGGTAAACAACTTTGGATGGTTAAATCTAAAATTGAAGAAGATACAAAAGAAAATGAAAAACAAGAAAAGAAAAAAATTAAAGAATTATTTAAAGATTCAAAGCCGAAAAAACTAGTGAAAAAAGTATATAAACCAAGATCTTATCCTGTAAAATGGTATAGACCTGAAACTTCTGTTAGCACAAAAACTGCAACAATTTCTTATGCAAATGATAAAAAATTAAATGAGATAAAGAAAGCAAAAATTACATCAAGCTTTAATAAAGAGTGTTCTAATACAAAAAATTTACTAATCGTAGTTTCAAATAGAACATTATTAAGGAAAAATCCTTCAAAAAGAGCAAAAATTCATAAAACAGTATACAAAAACTATGTCTTGTCATATATAAGCGCATCAAAAATAAATACAAATTGGTATGTTATCTGTGATGGAAGCTATGTTAATAGTGAAGATGTGATGCAAATTAGTTATGATGAATATAAAAAATTAAAATAAAGTGAAAACTAATGAACAACAGTAAAAATAAAAAAATGAGACCTGCTTACATAGAAAATATACTATTATGGATGGTTATGTTTATTGGTTTTGTTACTTTACTCTTTTTTGTTATTGATTACGCAACCATTATTCGAGTTAAAGATAATATGGATGCATTAAGTGATTATGGGGCAAGTAGAATTGCAATACAAGGTACAGGAACAGACATGATAACAGAGTTAAATGATATAAGAATAGGTACAATTGGAAATATAAAATCAAGTAATCTCGTTTGTAATTCAACAGCAGATACTCCACCAACATTTCAAGTGATATTTATAACAGAGACAAGCAATAATTCAATAAAATTCTATACTGGTAAAATCACAAGTAAAAGAGTAGTTTTCAATGAAGTAAATTCAGAAACTGTTTCATGTAAATTAACTGTAACTTTATCTAACTAGGAGAAAAAGATGCCAAAAATTTTAAACATATTTTTTATTTTCTTATTATCATATACAATAGGTTCTGCATATGAAATAAATGATAAAGTAATCTATCAAAAAGATTTTGAAAATAAGACTATATACCTTCCTCTAAATAACTACCGTACCCTACATTTTAATGAAAGAATAAAAAACATTCAATTAACTAATAGTGAGAATATTCGTGCTGAGTTCATTGAAAATGAACTTAAACCATTGATGTTACTTAAAGTTCTTGGTAAAAATATTGGAAGCGAAAGTGCTATTGTTACTTTAGAAAGTGGCAAATCAATTCAAATTAACTTTAGTATTATGCAAAACCTTGATACGATAATTAATATTGTAAAATCCACATATCCAGATTTAATTATTGAACAAGCAAACGATACAATTATTTTAAAAGGCTTTGTAAAAGATTATAAAGAGAAAGAATTAGTTATTGATATTTTTAAAAAATCTGGTATTGAAATTGATGAAAAATTAGTTGATATTATTGAAACTTCTACTCCTTCAAAAATGATTCGAGTGAAGCTATATGTAGTTGAAATATCTAATGATGATGGAATAGATATTAAAAATAATTGGACGCTTTCAAGCAAAAATTATTATCAATCAGTTACTGATGATGGCTTGTTTTATAATAGTGCTCTATCTAATGATAAATTTGGTTCAGTAAATAACCAAAGAATTATTGAACTCGATGATGCTGTAGATGCAATTATGACAAGTGCTGTAAGTCTAACAGGTGGCCTTAGTGGTGCAGCAAATTACTTAGGAAAATATTTTAATACTGCATTAGTGTTAAAATATTTAGCTTCTGAAGGAGTTGCAAATGTTTTAGACGAAACAACATTAATTACCTTAGAAAACAAAGATGCAAGTTTTCACGCAGGAGGAACAATTAGACTAAAAACACAAACTACAACAGCAGAAGGAGTTCCTTCTACAGATGTGGAGAAAATAAAATATGGTTTACAATTAAATATAAAAGCAAAAAATGTCATGAGAAATAATTATGTAGATTTAGAAATCACTACAAGTAATACAAAAATTGATTTTCTTAACACCGTTGATGATATACCAAGTTTTCTTGAAAATGAAGTTACAACAAATGTCTTAGCTAGAAATGGTTCAACTATTGTATTAGGAGGATTATTAAGTGATAAGAATTCATATGATGTTGAAAAAATACCATTTTTAGGTGATATTCCAATTCTTGGTAAACTTTTTAGTAGTGAAGCCTTTAAAGAAGGGAAAAGTGAATTAGTTTTCTTTCTTACTCCTGAAGTAGTTGACCCAGCAACAAACAATCAAAGTGAACCTTTTTCTAGAATGAAAAAGAGAATTTTAGATACTTCAAAATACAAAGACAATTTCTCAGTATATGATGATAAATATAAAGATACTGCTGAAGAAGAAGAAAAAGAATCAGAAATTTTTGGAAATAAATTTAAATCAGATAAAAAAGAAAAAAAGTTAACAAATAAACAAAAACATCAGCAAAGAGTAAAAGAAATACTAGGGTATTAATATTAGCCTAGACTAATATTAACGCCTACTTAATAACTAGTTGATTTTTTCAACTAGTTGAAAAGGCAAAATTCCAAGATTTTCTTCTACTTTTTTTGTATCTCCATGTTGAATAAAATCATCCTCATATTCAAAAGAGTTAAGATTTATATGAATTTTCTCTTTATTTAAAAATTCCAATATTGCACTTCCTACTCCACCTTGTTTTTGTGAATCAGAGAATACATACCATTCATCATATTTCTTTGATAATTCACTTAAAAGTTTTTCATCAAGTGGTTTTACAAATCTTAAATCTAAAATTGCCATATCATCTTTATGGAGTTTTTCTGTTTGTATTGCCCTATTAACTCCAGCTCCATATCCAATAAGTAGTTTTTTTGAAGTACCTTCTTTTAATAATTGAGCTTTACCTAATTCAAATTTATTTACCTCAAATTCACTCGATTCAAGTTCACTTTCGCTAAAAGCTCCTCTTGGATATCTAATAGCACAAGGACTTGTTGCTTCATAGGCAAAATCTAAAACATAGGCAAGAGATTTATCATCCCGTGGAGCACATAAAATCATATTTGGAATAAATCTTAAATAAGAGATATCAAAAGCTCCTTGATGTGTTTCACCATCATTTCCAACAATTCCTGCTCTATCGATTGCAAAAACAACAGGAAGATTCATTAAACATACATCATGAATAATTTGATCAAATCCTCTTTGCAAAAATGTTGAATAAATAGTAATAAAAGGTTTGAAACCCTCTTTTGCCATTGCTGCCATTGAAGTTACAGCATGTTGTTCTGCAATTGCTACATCCCAAAACCTTGTTGGGAATTCTTTTATTAATTTATCAATTCCTGTTCCACTTGGCATCGCAGCAGTTACACCTACAATATTTTCATGTTTTCTAGCTAATTCGCATAAAGCATCAGCAAAAACTACAGTAGCAGACTTAGCTGTTGCTTTTTTTACAAATTTGCCGCTATCCACATCAAAAGGTCCTACTCCATGCCAATGTTCATGTTGACCTTCAGCAATAGGATAACCCTTTCCTTTTGTAGTATGAGCATGTACAATTACAGGTTTTTTAATATTCTTTGCAAGATTTAAAGTTTCTATTATTTCTTCTAAATCATGTCCATCAATAGGTCCTATATAATCAATTCCCATCTCTTCAAATAAAATTCCTGGAGTAATTAACTTCATACTCTCTTCCATTTTTTTTGCAATATAAATTGCACCTTCTGGAAGTTTTTGAATTATATTTCTGTCAACTCTATCTCTAAAATTTTGGTAAAATTTCCCTGCAAGGATTTTTGATAAATATTTTGAAATAGCTCCAATTGGTTTTGCAATAGACATTTCATTATCATTTAAAACTATTACAACAGGAAGTTTTAAATCACCTAATTCATTTAATGCTTCATAAACCATTCCAGCAGACATAGAACCATCACCAATCATTACAACAGGGATTCTATCCTCTTTTTTTAGTTTAATGCTTTTTGCAGCTCCTACAGCTAAGGAAATAGATGTTGAGCTATGGCCTGCTACAAAATAATCTGCATCTGATTCTTTTGGTTTAGTAAAGCCACTTAATCCATTAAATTGTCGTATGGTTTCAAATTCATCCCATCTTCCATTTATTAGTTTATGGGGATAACATTGATGAGATACATCATAAATAAAAGGGTCTTTTTCCACATCAAATACTTTGTGCATAGCAACTGTTAGTTCAACAGCACCAAGTGTTGAGGAAAAATGTCCTCCCTTTTTTGAAACTACATCAATAATTCTAGCTCTAATATCAGAACAGACTTCTTCTAATTCTTTTAAATTTTTGCTTTTTATTTCCATATTATTTTTTAGTTCTCTTCTTTTTTCAAGTTTTCCAATACAAAATTTAATACTTCAAAAACTTTCGTATTTTGCTCATGTGTTCCAATTGTAATTCGTATAGCATTTACTCCATATCCAGTTAAATCTCTTACAATTACTCCTTTTTTAAGAAGCTCTTGCGCTACATCTTTTGATATAAATTTATTTTCAAGTTTCAATGTAATAAAGTTTGTATAAGAATCAATATAAGAGAAACCTTTTTTTACTGCATATTCTTCATATCGTTTCATCTCTTCAAAGTTTTTTAAGATACATGAGCTTACAAATTCTTCATCTTTTAAAGCTTCAATTCCTGCTGCTAGTGATAAAGTTGTAATATTAAAAGGAGGTCTTATTTTGTATAAAGTTTTAATAATACTTTCATCTGCAATTCCATAACCAACTCTCATACCACCTAAGGCATAGGCTTTTGAAAAAGTTCCTAAATATATTGTATTAGGGAATTTACTTATTAAATCATTTGGATTTATTTTCTTTTTTGGATCTTTAATTGCAGCATATTCTTGATAAGCGCCATCAACAACAACTAAAGTATCTTTATCAACTTTTTCTAAAAACTTATAAACATCTTCGCTATCTAAACCTTCACCCAAAGGATTATTTGGCAAACATAAGAAAATAATATCTGCACCATTTTCTTTATACATATCTTCAAATTGTGCTAAATTATGCTCATCATCTTTTGTTTTTAAAATTGTAGCACCCGTTTGTTTTCCATATATTTCATACATAGCAAAAGTAGTTTTACTCATTAGAATTTTAGAATTTTCATCACATTTTGCTTTTACAACAAAATCAATAACTTGGTCACTTCCTGCACCTACGATTATATTATCACTTTTAACTAAAAATTTATTTGCTAAAGCCTCTTTTAATTCATACATAGAATCATCAGGATATACAAACATATTTTTTGATAACTCTTGAATTTTTTTGATAACTTTTGGTGATGTACCATAAGGGTTTTCATTTGAAGCTAACTTAATAATATCTTTTGGTTCTACTCCATATTCTCTTACTACAAGCTCAATTGGTTTTCCCGCTTCATAAATTTTACACTCATCTAATATTTTATTAAATTTCATTTTATTCCTTAAAAATAATTCCCATTTTCAAGGGAACTTTTTCATTTACGACTTCTTTTAACAAGATAGCAAAGATAAGGTTAAAGAAGCAAATCCTAAAGAAAGCAACTAGTTGCTTTTAAATATCTTCTACTTCTTTTACATATGAACCTAAAAATTTTATAGATTCCCCATGCTTATCAAAAATACCTTTTACATTTTCATCATTTCTATGTCCATTAAAATCAATAAAGAAAATAGAAACTCCTTCTACAATATGTGATTTAATTTTTGTTAAATTTATTCCTGCATTATCAAAATCAGTTAAAAACTCAACTAATGCTCCAGGAGAGTTTGGAAGCTTCACTAAAATTGAAGTTTTATCTCTTCTACTTTGTCCATTATCAAAATCACTTATTATAAAAAATCTTGTTTTATTATTATCTTTGTCTTCAATATTTTCAAATAAAATTGGTAGATTGTTTAATTTTGCACCAACATGAGGACAAATTGCAGCAGCACCTTCTTCAGTTAATGCAATTTTAGCAGCCTTTGTTGTTGATTCAACAGGAATATGCTCAACCTCATCAAGTCCAACATTTTCTAAAAATCTATGACATTGTTCAAAGGCTATATCTTTTGAATATATTCTTTTAATATCAACTATTTTATCACATGTAGTTGCAAGAGTATGATGAATATCTAAAACCACTTCTGCAATAATTTTTAAATTATAAGTACTAAGGCATGAAATAGTATCACTTACAATTCCATTTGAAGAGTTCTCAATTGGTATAACTCCAAACTTTGCTTTTTTTGTACTTACTTCTCTAAAAATTCCTTTTATTGAACCAATAGATAAATAAGAACTCATAGCGCCAAATCTACCCTCAGCAGCTTGATGTGTAAAACTTCCCTCAGGTCCTAGATATGCTATATTTTCTGGTAGTTCAAGATTTCTAGAAATTGCAAATATCTCTAAAAAAAGTGCTTCGATTGCAGGTCTATTTAATTTTCCACTATTTAATTCTTCTAATCTATCAATAATAGCTTTTTCTCTTTCAGGTCTATAAATTGCTCCACCACTTTGAGCTTTTAATTCTCCTACTTGATGTACAACTTCCATTCTCTCATTAATAAGTTTTAAGACATCATTATCTATTGAATCTAATTTGTCTCTTAATTTGATTAGTCCAGTTTCATTCATATTTTACCTTTTTAAAAAGTTCTAAAACTTCACTCATATTTTATAAATACTCTTCCTCTAATGCAATTAAATCTTCAAAAGTTTCTCTTCTTCTAATTAATCTATCTTCACCATTAAGAACAGCAATTTCTGCAACTTTTCCTCTACTGTTATAATTACTTGCCATTGTAAAACAATAAGCGCCAGCACTATAAATAGCTACTAAATCATTATGTTTAGTTTTAGGAAGTTCTATATTTTTTGCAAAAAAATCACCACTTTCACAAACAGGACCTACTAAATTACAATCACTAAACTCTTTATTATCATTTAATACTACAACTTTGTGATAAGCATTATATAAAGCTGGTCTGATTAAATCATTCATAGCTCCATCAATAATAACAAATCTTTTATCACCATTTATTTTTTCATATAAAACTTTTGTAATGAAAACTCCACTGTTTCCAACTAAAAATCTTCCTGGCTCACAAACTACTGTTATATCAAGTCCAAACATTGTGTCTAAAACTGATTGAGCATATTCATTTGTATCAATTAATTTTTCATCTTCGTAAACAATAGCTAAACCACCACCAATATCCATAAAAGATAGCTCTATATTAATAGCTTTTAAATTTCTAATTAAATCTGCTACAATTTTTACTGATTCTTTTATAGGTTCTAATTGGGTAAGTTGTGAACCAATATGACAATGAATTCCAACAGGTTCAAGATTTTCAGAATTTTTACATTGAATAAACATTCTTTTTGCAGTATCAATATCCACTCCAAATTTATTCTCATGTAATCCTGTTGAAATATATGGATGTGTTTTTGGGTCAATATTTGGATTTACTCTAATTGAAATCCTTGCTTTTTTATCTAATTCACAAGCTATTGATTCAACTCTATTAAGTTCTGCATCACTTTCAACATTTATCATTAAAATATCAAGTTCTAAAGCAGTTCTAATCTCAGAATCTAATTTTCCAACCCCAGAAAAGATAATCTTATAAGGAGCAATTCCAACTTTTAAAGCACGTTTAACCTCACCAATAGAAACACAATCAGCTCCCGCACCAAGATTTGCAAGATGTTTAATAACTGACAAATTAGAGTTTGCTTTAACAGCATAAGCAACTAATGATTTTCTAGCTTTAAAAGCCTCTTTTAGCTGTGTATATTGTTCTGTAATATGATCAAAATCGTATACATAATACGGAGTTTGATATTTATTTGCTAATTCTTTAAAATTAATATTCATTTTTTTCCTATATTGTTTTAAAATTTTAAATTAAAATTTCTATAAATTCTAAATTAAAACTTATTTATAAATCTACACACTAAAAAAATAGTCAAGAAGTGTTAGATTTTGAGTGAAGTTCAAGGCGGAAAGTAAATTTTAGATTGGATCTTACTGTAGTAAGTGAGTATCTAAAATTTTCTTTCCAACGCAGAAATTCGCCAAAAGCTTACGCTTATTGACTATTTTTCACCATTCCATGCAATTGTCTGTTTCCCATTTTCATCAAATGTAGTTGCTGGCATACCCATAATATTAAATCCACAATCAACATAATGAATTTCACCAGTTACTGCTGAACTTAAATCAGATAATAAATACATTCCAGAGTTCCCTACTTCATCAGTTGTTACATTTTTCTTTAAAGGAGAATGTGCTTCATTCCATTTAAGCATAAATCTAAACTCACCAATACCAGCAGCTGCTAAAGTTTTAATAGGACCTGCACTTATTGCATTAACTCTAATTCCATCTTTTCCTAAATCTTCAGCCATATATTTAGTGGTCATTTCTAAAGCAGCTTTAGCAACACCCATTAAATTATAATTTGGAATATATTTAGCGCCACCATAATAAGTAAGAGTTAGGATTGATGAATTTTTACTTAATAATGGTTTTAATTCTCTTGTAATTTCAATTAAAGAATAAACAGATACATCCATTGCAATATCAAAGGCATTTTTAGAAATATCATAAAATCTTCCCGATAATCCCTCTTTTGGTGCAAAAGCAATTGAGTGTACAATAAAATCAATTTCACCCAAATCTTTTTCTAAAGATACTTTTAAAGCTTTAATTTCTTCAGGGTTTGACACATCACAAGCATATACTAAATCAGAACTTCCGAATTCAGCTGCTATTGGCTCAACTCTTTTCTTTAAAGAATCATTTAAATATGTAAATGCAATTTGAGCGCCTTGTGCAGCACACTGTTTTGCAATACCATAAGCAATAGACTTATTATTTGCAACTCCTAAAATTACACCTTTTTTACCCTTCATTATCATCTTATAAATCCTTTGTATTTTCTATTATTTGTTTAAAATCTTCTACATCCCAAGATGCAGTTCCAATTAAAGCTCCATCAACACCTTCTAAGGCACAAATTTCTTTTACATTTCCTACTTTAACAGAGCCTCCATAAAGTAATGGTTTAGGAATTTTTGCTTTTATTGCAGAATGAACAGAAGTAATATCTTCATTTGTTGCAGTCACACCTGTCCCAATTGCCCATACAGGTTCATATGCTAAAATAAGATTTTCATAGTTAACATCAATTCCATCAAATTGTTCATAAACATATTCTAATGTTTTGTCAAGGCCAGCCTCTTTAACCTCTAAAGGCTCACCTATACAATAAACAATTTTATAGCCTTTGCTCTTATAAAAATCATATTTTTTAGCAATTTCATCTTGTGACTCACCTAAAACATGTCTTCTTTCACTATGTCCTATTAAAATTGTTTTAATAGAAAATTCATCCAATTGAACTGTTCCTAACTCCCCTGTAAAAGAACCCTTTTCAACAGGATATGCATTTTGTGCACCTATTGTTAGATTTGGAAGAGTTGAAAAAGAATCAAGAGAAGTTGCTGTTGGAAAAACAATAACTTCACTTGTGATTTCATTTGATTTTAAAAAACTATTTATTTCATTTATAAATGACGCCGTTGACTTTCGTGTATGGTTTGTTTTAAAATTTGAAGCAATTATTGACATATTTTAATCCTCTAGTACAAGTGCTTTAACACCTGGTAAAACTTTTCCTTCAATTAATTCTAATGAAGCTCCACCACCTGTTGAGATAAAGGTCATATCTTCTTCATCTCCTGTAATTCTAACTAAGTCAGCCGTATCCCCACCACCAACAACTGTTGTTGCAAATGATTGTGCTACAGTATTAGAAATTCGAGTACTTCCTTTTGAGAATTTTTCCATTTCATAAACACCCATTGGACCATTCCATAAAATAGTATTAGCATCTGATAATGCTAATCTAAATAATTGAGCCGTTGCAGGTCCTATATCTAGTCCCATCCACTCTGATGGAATCTCTTGTGTTGTTACATGTTTTGCAATTGCATCAGCATCAAAAGCTTCAGCTACTACAACATCAACAGGAAGATAAATCTTTACTCCAAGCTCTTTTGCTTTTTTCATAATCTCTAAAGCATCTGGAACTAAATCATCTTCAACTAAAGATTTTCCAACTTCATAACCTTGGGCTTTTAAGAAAGTAAAGGCCATCCCTCCACCAATTAAAATTTTATCTACTCTTGTGATTAGATTTAGAAGAACTTCAAGTTTTCCTGAAACTTTAGATCCCCCAATAATTGAAACAAAAGGTCTTTTTGGATTTTCTATAATTCCATGAAAAAATTTAATCTCTTTTGCTAATAAAAATCCAGCAGCTTTATGTTCTATATCAAAATATTTTGTGATAGCTTCAATAGAAGCATGAGCTCTGTGGGAAACTCCAAAAGCATCATTAATATAAATATTAGCCATTGATGCTAATTTTTTTGCAAATGTTTCATCATTTGCTTTTTCAGCAGGGTTATATCTTAAATTCTCAAGAAGTAAAATTTCTCCTGCTTGTAAATTTTTTGCAGTTTCTAAAGTATCATCACCAACAACATTATTTGCCATTTTTATTTCTTGTTTTAAAAGAGTATGAAGTCTTTTTGCAACTGGTTTTAAAGAATATTTTTCTTCTCCAGGTTCACTTGGTCTTCCAAAATGTGAAGCTAGAATAATTGAACAATCTCTATCAATACAGTATCTAATTGTATTTAATGCAGATCTAATTCTTCTATCATCTGCAATATTATTATACTCATCCATTGGTACATTAAAATCACATCTTATAAATACTTTTTTACCATCTATATCAATATTTTTAATCTCTTGTAGTCTCATTTCTTCTCCCTATTCTTGTTTATTTCAATACTCTCACTCATTACTCTTTTACATCTCTTATTGAAAAAAGTTTCGCATTTTACAATATTAAATTTTGTAAGTTACTTTAGTATATTAGGCTTGATAGTATTCTTTATAGCAAGTAATTGAATATCTTTTCTTTCTTCAATTCTTCTTACTATGCAGCTACTAATCCTTTAAAAACAATTAATTGAAACCTTTACAGGCAGCTTTGCCCTTTTGTTTATAATAAATTGGTAGATATTTTATCCAAAAATTGCTATAATGTAATTTAATCATAAAACGAAGGTATTAATTAAGTGCAGATTGCTATTTTTGGGGGTAGTTTTGATCCACCTCATATAGGTCATCAGGCTATTGCAAAAAAAATTCTTAAAAAGTTAGATATCGATTTATTAGTAGTTGTTCCAGCTTACTTAAATCCTTTAAAAATTAAATCATTTTTAGATGCCAAAACACGTTTTTCTCTTCTTAAAAAACTGTTTTTAAAAAAAGATAAGATAAAGGTTTCAAAGTACGAAATAAACCAAGAAAGAGCGGTTTATTCCTTGGAAACTATAAAATATATGATTGAAAAGTATAAACCTACTAAAGTTTATTTAGTAGTTGGAGCTGACAATTATAAATCATTCCATTTATGGGATAAGCATGAAGAGATAAAAAAACTAGTTACTTTAGTTGTAGTTACTAGAAATGGTTTTAGCTATGAAAAGATAGAAGATATAAAACAGTTAAAGGTAAATATAGAAATTAGCTCAACAGAACTTAGAAATACTTTTAATCTAAATTATATTCCAAAAAAAATAAGAAAAGATGTCCAAAAAATTTGGCATAAAAAAGGTAAAAATTGAACGCAAGACTAGAAAAAATTAAAAATGTTTTAATTGAAAAAAAAGCAGAAGATATTGAAGTAATTGATTTAACTTCAAAAAACTACATTGTTGATTATGTTGTAATTGCAACAACATTAAATGCAAAACATGCATTTGCATTACTTAATTACTTAAAAAATGAACTTAAGCCTGATGGAGAAGAGTTTTTAAGAGTTGATGACGATGACGAATGGACAGTTGCTGATTTAGGTGATATTTTTATTCACTTAATTAGTGAGAAATCAAGAAAGAAATACTCTCTTGAAGAATTTCTTAGTGAATTAGATACAAATACTAATATCTAAATATTAGAGTAAAAAAAAGTGATAAAAGCTATTTGCTTTATCACTTTTTTAATTGCTATTTTCCTGTAAATAGTTTATTATAGTTACTAGCTGCATCTCTTGCACCACCCATATATCCCGTTGAGATAGCGATACCTATAGCAATTACTAATAATAGAATAAACCACTTCATTACATAGTCTCCTTAGCCTTAATTCCTAAAACACTTAAACTAGTTTTTAATGTAAGAGCACAAAGACTTAATACTTTTAAGTATTTATCTTCATCTTCTACTCCTACAATTTTATGTTCATTATAAAATCTATGAATTGATGAAGCTAAAGAATACAAATAATCTGTTATCTTTTGCATATCTCGTTTAATAAATGCTTCATTTAATATTGAAGGCAATAATAATGACTCATATACTAAATTTAAAGCATCTTGATTCAAGTTTTCATATGAAATATCAATTACATCATCAAAAGATTTTTCTGCTTTTTTGAATACTTGGTTTATTCTAGCAAATGCATAATTAATATAAAATATAGGATTTGAACTATCTTTATTTTTTAACATATCTAAATCAAACTCTAAATGAGTATCACTTTTCTTTGTTAAAAAGATAAATCTAAGAGCATCTGCACCAACTTCTTGGGCAACATCACTCATTAAAATTACATTTCCTGCTCTTTTACTCATTTTATAAGGTTCTCCACCTTTAAGTAATTGAACCATTTGAGAAAGTAAAACTTCTAATTTCTCTGAAGAGTTTCCCAAAAATTCAATTGCGGCGTTAACTCTTTTTATATATCCATGGTGATCTGCACCCCAAATATTTATATAATGATCATAGCCTCTATCAAACTTATCTTTATGATAAATAATATCTCCAGCTAAATAAGTAGGAATTCCATTTTCTCTTACAACAACCCTATCCGAATCATCGCCATGAAGTGTTGATTTTAAATATAATTTTTCATCTTTTTCATATAAAGAACCATTTTCTAATAAAACAGCTTTCGTTTCTGGCCAAGCATCGTATAAAGATGCTTCAGAAACAAAATTATCAAACTCTATTCCGATGTCTTTTAAATCAGATGTAATAATATTAATTACAATATCTTTTGCAAAAAAAGCCATTTCTCTAAATCTAGACTCATCATGGAAAATATCTGCACCATGAAGTTCATGAATTTTTTTTGCAATATCTATTAAATAATCACCTCGATAATAAGTCTCAGGATATTCAACTTCTTCATTTAAAATAAATTCACGTCCTGCTAAAGATACTGAAAGTCCTAGCATATCCATTTGAGCACCAGCATCATTTACATAATACTCAGTTGTGATATCATAACCTAAATGTCTTCCAACTCTTGCAATAGAATCACCTAAAACTGCACCTCTTGCATGGCCAATATGTAATGGTCCTGTAGGATTTGCACTTACGTATTCCAAAAGAATCTTTTCATTTTTAGATTCTTCTTTAGCAAGATTTGCACCTTTTAATAAAGCATCTTTTGACAGTTGCTCTAAAAATTTATTTGATAATTTGAAATTTATAAAACCTTTTACAGCTTCTATTTTTTCAAACATTTCTTCATTATCAAATTTTTTAGCTAATTCATCTGCAATAATCATTGGAGATTTTCTAAGCTCTTTAGCTAATGAAAAAGCAAATGGAGTTGCAAAATGCCCAAGAGTAATATCTTTAGGCTTTTCTAAAACTACATCTGCTTCCAAAATTTTTTCTATATAATCTTTTACTACTTTTTGCAATATATTCTCTTATTATACAGTTTTTGTTTCGTTAGGTTCTTCTGTTTTTGTTTCAGCTTTTTTTTCAATTTCATCTTTTTTGTCAGTTGAAGCTATTTCTTCTTCTTTATCTTCTTTAACTGCATTTTTGAAATTTTTAATTCCGCTTCCTAAACCTTTAGCTAATTCTGGTATTTTCTTACCACCAAATAATAGTAATACTACTAAAGCGATTAATACCCATTCCATACCACCTGGCATACCCATATTAAATCCTTATTGTTTAAATTTAGGGTTTATTATATCTTTTTGAAGCTTAAAAAAATTGATTTGAGTTAAATTAAAAGTTTGTTTATATATTTAAAAAATCTATTTAAAAAAAAAGTGTAATATTTTATATCCACTAGCTGCTGCTAGTACAGTTCCAAGTACATTTAATAACATATTTGAGATACCTAATAATAATGAAGTTTGAAGCAAGAAAAAACTCTCAATTGCAAAAGTTGAATATGTTGTTAAGGCTCCTAAAAAACCTGTAGTTAAAAAAGCTTTTGTAGAATCTCCCACAGTATAATGTGCAAAAATAGCAAATAAACTTCCAATTATAAAACTACCAATTATGTTTACTAATAAAACACCAACAGGAAACTCTAAAGGAATATATTTATTACTAAAATGAATACTATAAGCTCTTGCAACTGCACCTAAAAAACCACCTGTTCCAATTGCAAGGATAGTTTGCCAAGAGAAAATCATAACTATTTTTTTTCTTTGTTAAAGACTTCGTTCATATCTTTTTCAACAGTTTTAAACCAGTCGGTTTTTTTATCAGCTTGAACTGGGTCTAAAAATATTACTTTTACTGTTCCTGGTTTTGCAGTTAATTTTTTTGAATCTAGTATATTTCTTGTATTTATAATAATTGCAGGCTGAACTTTTAGATTATATTTATTTGCCACCATAGCTGCACCAGATTTAAAACTTAGTAGATTATCTCCTGTACTTCTTGTTCCTTCAGGGAACATAGCAATGGGTCTACCTAAACTTAATCTATCTTTTACTTCTTTTAAAAGATGAATAATTCCAGCTTTATTTTCTCTATCAATAGAGATCATTCTAGGAGCTTTTATAATATGACCAAAAAAGAAAAGGTTTGAAATCTCTTTTTTTGCAACCCAAGCTAAATTTTTTTTATGGATATATTCCATTACAACAATATCAAGAAGGCTTTGATGATTCATTAAAATCAAATCACAAGATTCATCAAGGGTTCCTTCTATTTCAAGTTTAATACCTAATAAGTACATTTGAATTTTCATCCAACACTTGATTATCTTGTGAGTGTGTTTTCTAAAGGTATACATACCTACAACAACAATAGCAACTGTAATTGTAAACTGTATTAATACAATAATGCCTCTAATTCTTGATAACATCTTCCTCTTTCACCCATCCAATGAAATTATTACTTCCACTTGCAAACATTATTTTTACAAAACCATTTTTTCTTTTCATATCTTCAACTATTGCACCATTTTCGACTTTCTGGAAAATAGTAGAATTTTTTGTTGGTAAAATATAAATTACTGTCTTAGGTTTTAATTTTATAGTTTTATTTGGCATAGCAAAAAGCATAAATACAATTGCTAGAATTAAAAACAGTATTAAAAATACATATTTTCTTTTCCAAATAAAAAGTATTAAAGCTAGTAAAGAAAGAATTCCCACTCCAATTTTTTTATAAAATTCAAAACTTGAATTATTTGGATTAAGATCTGTTTGTGTACTTACAAGTTCATCTTCCAAAACAACTGGAACCACAATTTTTTCAAACTTATTTAAACTTGCATTATAATAATTGAAAACTATTGATTTATTATGAATAGGGATTACTAAATAATAGATTATATGCTGAGAAGGATATTTATCTTCAATTAAAGTTATTCCTTGTTCTTCAATACCTTTTATATAAAAATCTTCTAAGTTTGAATCATATGCTTCTATATCTAGAATAGTAAGAGCTTCAGTATTTGTATATTGTTTTGTTTTTGAATTAATTATTTTGAAATCTTTTGCAATTACGCTAGTAAATCTTTCATCACTTTTTGCAATTTCAGAGAAAGAAACATCAAGTCCTTGAATTGTTCTTTCTTCAATTAAAGTCTTCCCTTTATAAAGTCTAACTTCTATATCAGGCATTTTAAAATCACTATCGTAAGCTTTAAAATAGTATTTATTTGCATAAGTATTAGAGCTATTTGTTTTTTTCCATGATTCTTCAGGATTTAAAGGTGTCATATTTTTGCCATCTAAAAATCTTGTTTGAATGTAATCATAATTACTTCTAGTAATTAAAGCCTTTACTTCAACTTCAAATCTTTGATTTTTGTAAATATGTTTTGGATAATTTAAATAAGATAGGTATAAATTCTTAGATCCTACATAAGTAGTTGCAGATTTATTAATCTGCTTTTGGATTGGCGTTCCAAAAGCAGAGTTTTCTTCGCTTGTAAACTCAGCAGCAAAAAGAAAAGTTGTAAATAATAAAAATATTACTAATATTTTTTTCACTATTTTAAAAATCCTTTTAACATCATAACACCATCATCTCCACCAAGTAATTTTTCCATAGCTCTTTCAGGATGAGGCATTAGCCCAAATATGTTTTTTTCTTTATTACAAATACCTGCAATTTGAGAAATTGAACCATTTAAGTTCTCTTCTTTTCCATCTTTATCACAATACTTTAATAAAATTTGTCCATTTTCTTCTAACTCTTTTAAACCTTGGGCATCAATAAAATAGTTACCATCATGGTGAGCTACAGGAATATCTACAACTTCATCTTTTTTTAATTTTGATAAAAAGATATTATCGTTATTTAGAACTTTTAAATGATTAAATTTAGAGATAAAATGTAATGAATCATTTCTTTTCATAGCTCCTGGTAATAAGCCAGCTTCTAATAAGATTTGGAAACCATTACAAATTCCTAGAACTTTCCCACCTTTAGCTGCATATTCTTGAACAGAATCCATAATATTGGCAAATCTTGCAATTGCTCCTGAACGTAAATAATCCCCATAAGAGAATCCTCCAGGAATAACTAATAAATCAGTATCCAAAGGAAGATTTGAATCTTTATGCCATACAATTGTTACTTCACATCCAAGTTTTTCAAAGGCATATTTGGTATCATATTCGCAGTTAGTCCCTGGAAATTGTAATACAGTTACATTCATAATCTTAACCTATAATTTCAATATCGTAATCTTCAATTACTGTATTTGCAAGAAGTTTTTTACACATTTTTACAACTTCTTCATTAGCCTCTTCTTTATTTGTAGAGTTTAATTCTATAATAATCTGCTTACCAATTCTAACATCTTTAACAACTTCTTTAAAACCTAAAGTATCTAAAGCATGATGAGTTGCTTTACCTTGATCGTCTAATACACCTTGTTTTAATGCTACGTTTACAATTGCTTTCATTTATTACCTTCTATATTATATTTTTGCGATTATATCTAAAACTGACTTATATCATTTTTTAAACTATTTGCTTAATCTTTTATTAATAGTACTATATCCATCTAAAATCTTATTTTTAATAGAATCTGGAACTTCTACATTTAATTTTTCACCTGCTTTTAACTCTTTTGCTTTCTCTTTCCAGTTTTCTTTTTTACCAAAATCACGAAGAATTTGCTTATCCATTGAAATATAATTTTGTGCTTCAAAATCCTCTTTTGAAATAAATCTTGAACTCTCAGGAGTTAAAACTTCATCACCTAAAACCCAATCACCTTTTGAATTAATGAAGATTTCAAATTTTGTATCTACTACAATAATGCCATTACCTTCGGCATATACTGTAAACTCTTTAAATAATCTTTCCATACTTGAAACAATCTCAGGAAAAATTTCTTTTACTTTTGCAGAATTAAGAGGTATATCTTTAACCCCTTTTGTTGTAGGAGTAAAAATTGGCGTATCAAATTTATGCCATTGTTTTAAATCTTTTGCCAAGTCTAAACCATATGGATCATTTCCATTTTGACAAGCATCAAATAAAGAACCTGTTAAGTAATTTCTAAAAATAAATTCAAATTGAACTACTTCCCCATCAATATTTGCTTCTAAAGGCTTACACAATTCCATAAACTGACATCTTGGTGCAATACTCAAATCTTGGTCTATAGTTTCTGGTAAAATAGCAGTTCTAATCCCAGCTTCTCTAGCATATGCAGCCCCACTATTTGAAATTGTAGTTTGAGAAATACCTTTTCCTTCAATCTCAAGATTTAATGGAATATCAAATACTGAACATCTATCACTTCTTACTAAGAGTACTTTTTGCTCCTCACCAGGACAAGTATAAAGGTCTGCATTTTTACCAATATAAAATAAATTGTACCCTAACTCTTCAAGTTCACTAATCCCTTTTAATGTTGTAGTTTTCTTTGATTTAGGCCAAAGACCAAGTGCAACAATATCACTTATTTTCATCTATATTCCTTCTATTATTTGTTAATAATTATTAATGACTTTAATATCCCAATACCTGTGTTTAATTGGTTGTCTTTTAAAATATCTTCTTTTGTAATAACTTTTTTACTTTGAGACTCTATTTTTTCTTTTTTAATACCATTATCTTTTTCTAATTCAACTTCTAAATGTTTTTTTAAATCAGCTTCTTTAATTTGAAATTCTGAATCTTTTTCACTAGTAGCTGCCCCTGAATATGCAATTACATCAGGAGTGATTCCAGTTGCTTGAATTGTTCTACCACTTGGTAAATAATATTTTGCAATAGTTAATTTTATATTTTCACTTCTATCTTGAGTAATTGGTAAAACAGCTTGAACAGAACCTTTTCCAAATGTTTTTTCTCCAATAATAATAGCTTTTTTATGATCTTGAAGTGCCCCAGCTACAATTTCAGATGCTGAAGCCGAACCACCGTTTACAAGAACTACAAGAGGCACTTTTGCTACTGTATTTACTCTTTTTGCGATAAATTTTTCTTCATCATTTTCGTCTCTACCTTTTTGAGAAACAATTACACCTTCATCTACAAAAAGGTCAACTACTCCAATAGCTTGAGTTAAAAGTCCACCTGGATTATTTCTTAAATCTAAAATAATTCCTTTTGATGATGGTTTATTTTTAATAGCTTTTCTTAGTTCATTTGTAACTTTTCTATCAAAACTAGAAATTCTTAAATATAATAAATCTTCATCTTCAATTGTTTTAGCAAAAACAGATTCTATTTTAATTATATCTCTAATAATATCTATTTTAATAGGTTTATTTTCACCTTTTCTAACAACTGTAATTACAATTTTAGTTTTAGGTTTTCCTCTCATTAAAGAAACAGCTTCATCCAAAGTCATATTTAAAGTAGAAGTATCGTCAATCTTTAAAATAATATCTCCTGATTCTACACCAGCTTTATATGCAGGAGTATCATCAATTGGCGAGATTACAGTTAAAGCACCATCTCTTAAACCAACGGTTATTCCTAATCCACCAAACTCACCTTTTGTTTGAATATTCATCTCTTTTGAAGATTTTTTATCCATATATGTTGAGTGTGCGTCTAATTCTTGCATAAGACCTTTTAACGCTTTGTTTACAATTTCTTCAAGTTTTACATCATCTACATAATATTTTTCAACAGTTCCAATAACTTGTGTTAACTTAGATAGAGACTCAAATCTAGTTTGATTTGACTCAGAAGCTTCTTCTTTAGCAATTATTGATTGAGACAAACATAATATAATAGTTGTAATCCATAAAATCTTGTTCATTATTTACCTTTTATATATTATAAGTTGTAGTATTGTATAAAAGTTTATATAAAAGTAAGATTTTATGATTATTTTAGTATTATTTACTCTTAAATTTTTAAAGAAGGTTTTAAATGAGTTTAAAAGAAAATGTGAACTATGTTAAAGATGAATTAAACACTGAAGAGAAGTTTTTAGAAAGCTTTGTAAAAGTAGAAAGATTTTATAAAAAATATAAATTAATTATCATAGTTGCTATTGTAATAATTATAGCTGTCATTGTTGCTTTATATACGACAAGAAGCATTCAAGATGCAAATAAGTTAGAAGCAAATATTGCCTTTAACAAGGTAATTGAAAACCCTAAAGATACTGAAGCTATGAATATTTTAAAAGAAAAAAGTGCTCAATTATTTCAAGTAGCTCAATATATTCAAGCTAATAAAGAAGGAAAGTTTTCAGATGCTCAAGTAAAATATTTAAAAGAATTAGTTGAGTACCAAAAGGCTTTAGAAGCAAAAGATGTTTTAAAACTAAATACTATTTCAATGCAAAATGATTTTTTACTAAAAGAATTTGCTATTTTTAACAAAGCTCTTATTCTTACAAATCAAGGCAAATATGAAGATGCAAGATCAGCTTTACAGCTAATCTCAGCTGACTCAAAAGTAAATGATTTAGCAAATACATTAAAACACTTTTTAGTAACAAAATAAAGAAGGAATCTTATGAAAAATTTACTATTTTTATCTGCACTTATTTTTGTTCTTGCAGGTTGTGCAGGAAAAGAGTTTTATGAAGCTGAAGACACAGTTGGGGATTATGATAATACAAAAGCCTCTTTAAATGGAGATATCGTTTCTATAAATAAAGATGGAGCAACTCTTGATAGTGGCGAAATCATTACAAAAAGAGGTGTTTCAAAATTTAAGATTCCAGAAGGATATACTTTTTTAAATATTAGTGATGATGTTGTAATTTCTTCAAACTACAAAGATAAAGTATTACTTGATAAAAAAGAGATTGAAGTTGGAGGAGTTGTTGTTGCTGCTACTTTAAAAGGAAATAAACTTGCACTACTTTTTTCAAATAACTCAATTCAATTATATGACACAGATAGTGAAAAAGTAACATTAAAAGAGTATTTCACTCACTCTTTTGTAAATGATACGAGAATAGCAAATCCATATTTTATGAGTAACATTATTCTTTTCCCAACTTTAGATGGAAAAATTGTTGTAATCTCAGAAGCTTCTAATCAAGTAATTAGAAATATTGTTGTTGATGCAGATGGTCAATTTAACAACATCATTTTCTTAGATGTAATTAATGATACATTAGTTGCAGCAACAGGAAATAAAGTTATTTCAGTTGGAGATGGAGTTTTAAATCTTAAAGATTACAATATTAGAGATATTATCACAAAAGATAAAATAATTTATATTGCAACTGTAGATGGTCAAATTATTAAAACTGATATTTCTTTAAATATAATTGATAGAAGAAAATATAAATACGCTAAATTTTATGCTTTAGCTTATGGAACTTCACTTTATGCTTTAGAATCACAAGGATACTTAATCAATATTGCAAATGATTTTAAATCAGATACAATCTACGATTTTTCTTTTGACAATGAAAAGAAAGTGATAGCACTTGGTGATACAATTTATTATAAAGATGAATCTATTATTTTAAAATAGAAAAATTTTAATTAACAATAAAAAAGGGAAGAACATTAATTCTTCCCTTTTTTTATGTCTATAAATATTGATAAAGTCCCTTTTTGATAAACTCCTTTAGCACAAAAGGAACAAACAAATGAAATACTATTTAAAAACACCCTTTGGAATTTTCTTTATCTCCTCAGCGCCATATGGTGGATACAACTTAAACTTAGAAGAAGATACCATTAACTGGTCTAATTCAGCAGAAGAACTTGCACAACAAGTATTTGAAAGAACTTCTGGTTTTGAAGAATGGGATAAAGCAACAAATCTTGAAGCACCAAAAAATTTAGAAGAGTGGCAAGTAAAAATTTAATTTCTGCATTATATATTAATTTTTTATTACGCTTTTATCCAAATAAACCATAAGTATTAAAGCTACAATTGTAAGAATAATTCCAAAAAGTCCTATCATATTTGGGAAAACTGCATTTAAAAACAATATTTCAAATAATAAAGTAAATATTACTTCAGCAGAAATTGTTGCATCTACTATCATAATTTTTGAAATAGTATCTGCTTTATTTCTTACATATAAAAATAATGAAGTTGCAATGATTCCTGAAAGTATAGAAATCATTGCTACATTTATAAGTTGACTTTTACTAGGAGTTCCTACATCTATAAATATAAATAATAGTAGCCATAAAGGTGAACTACCTAAAGTTAATAAAAAAACTTTTGCAAAGGCATTATTTAAAATAGCAGAGTCTCTTTTTTTCTTTTCTTCCCAAACTAGTTGATTACCAAATGGAAAAGCAAAGGCTGCTATTAAAACTGGCAAGACTGAGTATAAAAGAGAACTAGGGTTTGATAACTCAAAATGTGACAAATTTACAGCACTAATTCCAAGTACAACTAAAAAGGTACAAAAGACAGTACTTTTTGAAGGTTTTTTACCAAATAACATTAAAACAAAAATCGATGCGAAAATTGTTAACTGCCATGTTGTAACTAATATCCAAGCAGGAGAATAATCTGCTGCAAAACATATCATGGCATAAAATATTCCAAAACCAATTGTTCCAGATATTGTCCAAAATTTAATATTTATTAAATATTCAGCTATTACACTTTTAAAATATTTCCATCCTTTTATTCCTGTAATTAGTAGTGCTAAAAAAAAGATAGTGTAAAAATACCTAAGACTTGCAGAATAAAACCAATGTCCTCCATCATTTGAAATAACTTTATTGATTAAAAAAGTTGCTGAAAAAAACAACGAAGAAAGTGCTCCTAAAAGAAGCAAAAAAATGGGACTTGATTTCACTTATATCCTTGTGTAAAACAAGTGAAAAATCACTTGTTTTATAAAATTATTGGAAGTTCTTTTGAAGCACGTCTAGACAACCAAACCGGGCCTTCTTTTGTAATAAGTACATTTTCTTCATGTACCATCTCTTTTCCTGGAAGATATTCCATTCCAGGTTCTAATGTTATTATAACACCTTCTTCTAAAACGGTATTATCATTTATTGTATTTGAAGGCCATTCAGTAAGTTGCATACCTAAGCCATGACCTAATCTTCCAACACTATTTCCTAAAGCTCCACCTTCTTGCATTACTTCATTCATAGCTTTAAATATATCAGTTGTAGTATTTCCTACTTTACAAGCTTCAAAGCCAGCGTCTGTAGCATTATATACTACTTCATAAGCTCTTTTTGATTCGTCGCTTGCGTAGCCAAAAGCATAATTTCTGTCAAAATCACAGAAGTAGCTATCATACACACAACCTGTATCAATGATAAAAATATCACCATTTTCAATTATCCTTTCACTAGGCCCCATAATAATAGAGCCATAACCACCTTGTCCTGAACCAGAAATAAGATATGGAAAATCATCTACTCCGAGATTTAAAAGATGTTCTTTAAATCTTTGGCAATTTTTTCTTTCACTCTGCCCTATTTTTAAAAGAGATGGTAAATCTTCAAAACCTTGAGATACAACTTGGCAAATATACAAAATCTTTTCAATCTCAGCTGGAGATTTTACATATCTTACATATCTTAAAATATTCGTTGCATCTTTGATTTCTATGCCATCTAAATTTGATAATAATTTATTATAATCTGATATAGGCATTCGTAAAGAACTTTCATGTCCTTGTGGAATTCCCAAAGTTTTGTATTTTTGCATCAAAGACTTAATTGTATTTGTTAATAAAGAAATACCTTCATCTTCAGGATTTGGAGACACCCATGTTTGAATATCGTCAATCCAAGTGCCTTGCATACCACTTTGTCCAATTACTGGAATAATTGCTTTTGGTTTATCATTTAAAGGAATTAAAATAAACCAAGGTCTTGTTGGACTTTCAAAGAATTGTGTTTTAAATCCTGTGTAATACTCTATATCAACTTGCGTTGTTAATAAAATAGCATCCATTCTTTCATCAAACATTAGCTTTTGAATTTTTGCTAATCTATTTTCATATTCTGCTTCTAAAAAGCCTCTTTTTGGTGCTATTAACATATTTATTTACCTTCTAACATTCTAACGTACACAGAGGGAATAGCTGCATATAATGCCGCACATAAAATGAGATCTGCTTTTTTAACTTCTTCATTTGCAGCATGTGCAAATTTTAACTCTCCAGGTCCATATCCAATTACTGGAATATTATGCTCACCCATAATTGAAACACCATTTGTTGAAAATGGCCAAATATCAATTACTGCTTCTTTTCCAAATAAATTCTTATAAGCTTTTGCTACACTTTGTGTAACATCATGAGTTTCTTCCATTTTCCAAGGTTTAAAAGAACACTCTTGTCCATACTCTAAACCTGTATATGAAGGTTCATCATAGTTATAAATAGAAACTTCAGCATCTGCTGTTTTAACAGCTGGCAAATTTCTAATTTCTTGTAAAGCATCTTCTGGTTTTTCCCCCCAAGTTAATCTTCTATCTATAGAAATAGTACACGAATCAGATACAGCACATCTTGAAGGAGAAGTTGATTGTATTTCTGAAACTGTTAAACAACCTTTTCCAAGTAAATCATCAACTAATAAGTTTTCATTTAAAGCTCGAAGTTCTTGTAAAATTCCTGACATTTTATAAATTGCATTATCCCCTGTATGTGGAATTGAACCATGTGCGGAAGTTCCATAAGTAGAAACAGAAATTTCCATTCGCCCTTTTTGAGCTCTACAAATTTTTCCGTCACTTGGTTCCGCAAGTAATACAAACTCAGGTTTGATATTTTGTTCTTCAATCATATATTTCCAAGATAAGCCATCACAATCTTCTTCAGCAACTGAAGCAGAAACTAAAAGTGTAAAATCATCTTTAATATCTAAATCCGTAATAATTTTTGCAGCATATACAATAGAAGCAATAGCTCCTTTCATATCAGTAGTCCCTCGACCTATGATTCTATTTTCATCTTCAAAACCTTCATATGGATCATAATCCCAGTTGCTAAGATTACCAGCTCCTACTACATCTAAATGTCCATCCATTGCTATTAGATGTTTACCTGAGCCTATATAAGCTAAAATATTCCCCATTGGGTCAATATCTATTTTATTAAAACCTAGTTTTTTCATCTCGTCAATAGTACATTTTGCTGCTTTTGATTCATCTCCTGAACCACCTGGACATCTAACTAAATCTCTTGTAAATCTATAAATATCTTCTTTATAAAAATCTGCTCTTTGTTTAATTTCCTCAAAAGGAATACCTTCAAATATTTTTTCCATCATTTAACCTTTAAGCCTTTTTTAAAACCTCAATAGAAGATTTACCCACCATTTTTTCATATACTACAGAATCAGTATCACCTTCAGTTCCTAAAAAAAGAATTTTAGACTTCTCATCAATATTTAAAACATCTCTATATCTTTTTGAATGTTGAATTATATTAAACCCAGCCAATCCAGCAACTGCTGATTCTCCAGCAACAACACCTAAACTTGCTAAATATTTCATAACTTCTGCAATTGGTTCATCAGGAATTGAAAAGAAACCTTGAGTTTTATCTTCTAAAATTTTCCAAGCTAATAATGATACTTCCCCACAAGACAAACCAGCCATCACAGTCTCTAAATCACCATGAACAACTGTTGGTTTTCCATTTTTTGCACTTTGTAATAAACAATCTGCATTATTTGGTTCAATCATTACAAAAATTGGAGAATCAGCTCCATATGTTTCTAAAATAAATGAAGCAACAGCTGCTGCCATTCCACCAACTCCACCTTGTAAAAATACATGTGTAGGTTTTTCGCCCATTTGTGTTAAAGCTTCATCAACCATGATTGTATAACCTTGCATCACATCTTTTGGCACAGAAGTATATCCCTCATAAGAAGTATCTGAAACTGTAAAATATCCATTTTTTTCAGCAGTAACTGCTGCAACATGTACAGAGTCATCATAATTTCCATTAACTCTATTTACATTTGCACCGTATTTTGCAATCTCTTTTTCTCTACTTACACTCACATGATTATGAATAAATATCTCACATTTACATCCAAAAATAGATGCTCCCCAAGCTACTGATTTCCCATGATTTCCATCTGTTGCACAAGAAACTGTGATTTTATTTGTAATTTCACTATATATTCCTGCTAATAAATCATTTGAATTTGCATCAATCCCTGCTTCTTTTAATTTTTCAATTAATAAATTTGCAACAGCATATGCTCCACCTAAAGCTTTAAAACTTTTTAGAGAAAATCTATAATGCTCATTTTTGTAATATAATTTTGCAACACCTGCTTCTTTGGCTAATTCATCTAGCTCTACTAAAGGAGTAACCTTATACTCGTTCCAAGATGTGATCTCTTTTTTTGCTTTTTCAAATGCTTCTAAACTCAAAATGTCTTGATGCTCATATTTCCCTTTTACACAATTTTTTGTATTGTCAAAAAAGTTTGTATTGTCTAAATATTTTTCATAATTTTCTATCATTTTAAATTCCTTTATGTTTAATTTTTACTAATTTTATTACTAATTTTTATTTACTTATCAAATGCTATATCTCTTAAAAACAGAGCTGAATCAGGGAAGAATATTAAAATCGCTGACATCAACATTAAGATTAAGAAAAATGGAAATATTCCACTAATTACTTGCATATACGATTTTTTAAATACTGCAATTGCAGTAAAAATATCACAGCCAAATGGTGGCGTAGCAGAACCTATTGCCATTTGTAAAGTAATTACAACTCCCACTAATACTGGATCTAAACCAGAAGAATCAATAATTGGCATAAATACTGGTGTTAATACAAGTAATACGACAATTGAATCGACAAACATACACCCAATTACAAAAGCAACAGAGATAACAAAAAGTATAAACTCAGGGCTTGCATTTTCTAAATTTAAATTTCCCAATAACTCTTGAGGAATCATCTCAAAAGATATATACCAAGAGAAAGCTTGCCCAGCACCAACAAGAATAAATACAACAGCAGTTATAAGACCTGTACTTAATGAAGAATCAATTAAATCTTGGAAACCTAATTTTTTGTAAATTATTACTTCTAAAATAATTGCATATAGCACGGAAAAGGCAGCTGCTTCTGTTGGAGTAAAGGCTCCTGAATAAATTCCACCTACAATTAAAATAGGAAAACCTAATGGCAATATAGATTTTTTTATTGCACTTATTCTTTTTGGCCAATCTGCTTTTACAGCTAAAGTAATTTCAGATTGATGAAATACAGAATATACATAACAATATAAAGAAAATAAAGCCGTTAAAATAAGACCTGGTCCAATTCCAGCAATAAACAGTTCAGCAATATTTGCGTTTGCCAAAACTCCATATAAAATAAGTCCAATACTAGGTGGGATTAGCCAGGCAATATCACTTGCATTTATTATAAGTCCTAAAATAAAAGAGTCTTTATATCCTGCTTTTAATAGTTTTGGTCTCATTATTGTTCCAACTGAAACAACTGTTGCTTGAGTAGAACCTGAAACTGAACCAAATAATGTACATGAAATACAAGTTGTAATTGGTAATCCACCTCTATAATGACCAATAAATACTTCAATTAAATCTAACAATCTTTTTGCTGTATGACCACGAGTCATAATATCAGCTGCAAAAATAAACATTGGAATTGCTATTAAAGCATTTGGTGTAATACCTGTAATCATTTGTTGAATAATATTTTGTAAAGGTAAATCTGAAAAGTGTAAGAATCCAACTATTGTTGCTACAGTCAAAGGCACAACCATTGGAAAACTCAAAAATAAAAGGATTACCATTACAGATAAAAGAGTAAAAGTAATCACATAAACATCAAGTTCACCGTTTATTACATTTTGAAAGAAATCTAACATGCTTGATCCTTTAAGTCACAATCTTTCTCTTCAATAACATCATAAGAAAGATAAATTTCATCGTGTAAAAGATTTTGTACAAATCTGATGAAAAATTGAATACCTGCCATAAAAAATCCAAAAGGTACAATCATATAAACTATGTAAACTTGTATTTGTAAAGCGGGACTTTGTCTATTTATTTCTTTTAATTGCATCACATAAACCCATGCTTCATATGCTAATAAAAACATTAACATTGAGGTAGTTATTGCAATAAAAATCATTAAGACTTTTTTCTTTTTATGAGAAAGTGCATCATAAATTGCAGTCATACGAATATTTCTTCCATTTCTAACAGCATAAGTAAGTCCTATGAAAGTTACTGAAACCATTAAAAATTGATTTAATTCTTCTGAAAAATATATACTTTGATTAAAAATATACCTTCCTAAAGCGTTTGCTGTTGTATTAATCATCATCAATAAAATAGACATTGATAAAATTATCTTTTCTATTTTGGCGGTAATTGAGTTTACTCTTGTTAATATATTTTTCATAATTATCTCGATTTCTCTAATAGTTTACCAAAGCCTTTAATAGGTTCTTTGTAGTTTGCTAATCTTAGAATATCCCAAGCCATAACCTGATTACTTGTTAAAATTGTTTTTCCCGTAATTTCTTCTAACTCAGCTATATATCTACAAATATTTAAATTTGTACAAGAGACAAAAATAGTTTTAATTTTTTCATCTTTTGCCATTTCAATAACTGCATTTTTTATGGACAAAGGGGTAATACTTGGAACTAAATTATCATTTGGATTATTAAATGTAGCAGCCAAAATAGTTTTTATATCTGCTTTCATTCCATCTAATATTCCTTGGGTTACTTCTTTACTATATGGAGTAATTACTCCTAATTCTTTAATATCTAAAAACTTACATACATTTTTAATTGCAGAATAAGGATTTGTAACTTCTTTTATCTCTCTTTTTGGATCACTTTGTTTAATAATTCTTTCAACTTCATCTTCTCCAATTGTCATAGAAGCAGAAGTACATGATAAAGCAACAACATCCAAGTTAAGACCTGGAAGAATCGTGTTTGTTGCACTTGCTAATTGGTTTTTAATAGCCATTAAAACTTTTGGAGTAAGCTCAAAAGAATCTAACATTACTCTTGAAGGAAAAAATAAAACTCCTGTATCTCTCAAAATTGCATCAAATTCATATAAGGTAACTTGATCTGTTGAAAGAAGTATTAAACCTATTTTTCCATTGTGAGAGATTTCATTTTTCAACTCACTTTCTAAAACTTTTATTTCCATTTTTTATCCTTTAAAAAAGCTCAAAAAGAGCTTTTTTAATTAGTGTCTGCTTTCAGCGTCTTTTACTTCAGTAATTAGATTGTCTAATATATTTTTAGCTTCTTTTTTGGCTTGTTCTTTTTTAGCATCTGGATATGTGTTAGCTACTACATCTAAGAAAGTTCCATGTAAAGATTTACTTAATTCTTTAAATCTAGCTTTTTCAGAATCTGTTAGTTTAATAATTTTTAGTTCTTTATTTTCTTCTAACATTTTTGCAGTATTTTCTTTGTTAATTCTCTTTTGGTAAATAAAAGCTGCTTTATTTGCTGATTCAATAGCTTTTTTGATGATTGCTTGTTTTTCAGGACTTTGTTTTGCATACCATTTTGCATTTGTTGAAATTGTTCCAATATATGGCTGTTGACCTGGAAACATGATGTATTTTTGTACCATATGCCATTTTGCATTATAAATAAAATACATTGGATTTACCATACCATCAACTGTTCCTAATTGTAATGAAGAATAAACTTCTCCCCATGACAATGGAGTAGGAACTGCACCAAAGGCTTTGTATGTTTCAACTGGAATTGTAGAAGTAAATGTTCTAATTTTAAAACCTGCAAAATCTTCAGGCGATCTAATTGGTTTATTTGCACCCCAAGCCATTTCACCTTCACTTATCATTGATAATAATTTAAGATTTGCTTTATCAAATTTTGGAGCTAAGTCATTATAAATAGTTTTGCTTGTAGTTAAAACTTCATAAGCTGCGTCTTCGTTGTTTGTTAATACATATGGAATTGAAATTGCTTGAACTTCAGGAACATATGAACCTAAATGTCCAGTTCCAACTGACACAAAGTTAATTGAACCATTTGATGTTAATTCAACAATATCATTTTCTCCGCCAAGTTGTCCATAATAATAGATTCTAACTTTTATTTTTCCATTAGATTCTTCTTTTACTACTTTTGCAAACTCTTGAGCATAAATGTCTTGAACATCTTTTTTAGCCTCTTCACTTGCAAACTTCCATGTCTCAGCACTTAAACTAATTGCACTTAAAAGTAATGCACAAGCAGTACTTAGTAATTTATTTCTCAACATATCTAATCCTTTTTTAAGTTATATATTGAAAGTATATATATATTAATCTTAAAATATACTTAAGATATATTCTATGTATATATCAAATATTGAAATGGATTTTTATTTAATAATGATTATATAAATTTATTTATTTAATGTATGGATTTTTATTTTACTAATGCCCTAATAAAGGTTTATTAGAGCTTTTTTTATTAGATAGAATGTAATCTTGTAAATTCTTCAAGGTAGTCTAAAAGAGCATCAACTGCAATTATTGCTTTCTCTTTATCTTGTTCTAAAACAGCTTTTAAGATATGTTTATGTAAATCTTTTCCCTCTTGATGGTCTTCTTTTTTTGCATAAAAATACCAAAATCTATGAGATAGACCTTGTACATTTCTAAGCTCTTCATATATGAATTGATTTTTTGAACACTTTGATAATACTTTATGTCTTTGTTTTAACCAATGTAAAAATTCTACATCATCTTGTTCATCAACTACATCTAATAATTCTTGAATAGCTTTCTTATCTAATTCAGTTAATCTAATAATTGCTTTTTCAACACAAAGTTTTAATATAGAACGTCTTACTTCTAACAATTGTAATTGGGTACTTCCGCTCATTTCAGGAATTAAAATACCAATTCTTGAAACATTTACCAAAGACTCATTTGCTAACATACGCAAGGCTTCTCTAACAGGAGTTCGTCCTGCTCCAACCATCTCAGATATTTCTGCTTCTGTTAAAACTGTGCCTGGTTCAATTTCACAAAAAACAATAAGATCTTCAAGTTTTTCAAAAACTTGTTCTGTCATTGTTTTATTTTTTGATTTTTTTAATTTATTTTTCATTTCAATCCATTAAAAGTATATTTGAAATATTATAATCTAATTAATATAAATTTAATTTTAAATATACTTTAAATATATTTCACATATATTTTATAATAAATGATTACTAAGACTTTAAATTTCTATTTGCAATATTTTCAATTAAAACTGTTGCATAAGAACCTTTAGGAAGTGAGAATTTTACTTTACATTTACTTGTTTGTTTGTTGTAATTTACACTTATATCTTTAGGATATACAAGAGCATCTCGTCTATATCCTTTTTCTTGAATATAGGTATCATCGTACTTCTCTTCAATTATTCTAGCATCATGCATAGATCTAAAAGCTTGACGTCCAGGAAGTAATCCTGTTGGAATTATTTTTTTATTTTCAAAATCATTTAGAATAATCTCATTTAAATTTTTTGGTGTAAAAAGTTTTTCTGTTGAATATTCTTTAAATACATCTCCTCTTAAGACTTTAAAACTTTCACTTGAATCTTTTAATCTTTCTACTAACCACTTATTGAAAAAATCACTTTGATAAGCAGAAACTAACATTTTTGAAATTTTTCTATCTTTTATAATCAAATCTTCATAAATATATTTTCTTGCTTTTTCTAAGTTTGCTGCACCTTCAAATCCAAATCGTTGAAAACCAAAATAATTTGGCATTCCAATTTCTGAAATTTGTTTTAAAAGTTTTTCAATTTTTCCCACATCTTCTATTTTTACTTCATGAAGATTTATTTCAAAGCTATTACCTTTTAAATCTCCAATATTTAGTTTTGAACCATGAAGTGTTGTTTCAAGAATTTCTATTTTATTATGTCTAAAGTTTTTTAAATCTTTTGAGTATTTTTTTGGAATTGAAATATATTGTGTAGTTGTTGCATTTTTATCTTTTAATCCTGCATATCCTATTTCATTTTCATAAATTTGTAAACCTCTTCCTAAACTCTCTATTAAATCCCAAGTTCCTAATTGTCTTTTTTTTATTTTAGCAATTATAAAATTGCCACGTCCTGCAAACTTTAGTGGTAACTCTTCAACTATAAAATCATCAACATTTTGGTAAAATTTGAAATTTATTGGCTTATGTTTTTGTAGAAATTCTCTTTTTATCATTATTATTCTTTATTTAAATTTTGGCTATTATATAATAATTTTTCATTCAAAGAGGTTTAATATGAATATGCAGAGAATTGAGACTCTTATAAAAGAGTTTTCTAAAAAAAGAGACTGGGAAAAGTTTCATAATCCAAAAAACTTATCAATGGCTTTAAGCGTTGAAGCATCAGAGTTAGTTGAAATATTTCAATGGCTAGATTTAGAACAGTCAGAAAATTTATCACCTGACAAAAAAGAGCATGCAAAACAAGAAATAGCTGATATTGCAGTTTATTTAATACGAATGTGTATGAGTTTTGATATAAATTTAGAAGAAGCAATTATTCAAAAAATGAAATTAAATGAAAAGAAATATCCACTTTTAGATGAAAATGGAAATAAAGTAGAATATGGTAAAAAGAACTAATATGCAAAAAAATAAAATAAAGAAAATTTATATTGCAGGGCCAGATGTCTTTGAGAAAGATTCAATAGAAATTGGACAAAAGTATGTGAAGCTTTGCAAAGATTACGGTTTTGAAGGATTATATCCTTTAGATAACGTAATTAATTTTGAGCAAAATAAGCAAAAAATTGCCCAAGATATTTATAAAGCAAATAAGAACTTAATTGATGAATGTGATATTGTAATTGCTAATCTAAACTCTTTTAGAGGAAAAGAAAGTGATAGTGGAACTATTTGGGAATGTGGATATGCAATAGCTCTTGGAAAAAAAGTTTATGGATATATAAATAGAGATACAACTTATTTACAACAATTTAAAGAAAATGAAATACTTATAAAAGAAAATGGCTTTACAGATTTAGAAGGGAAATATATAGAGGATTTTGATTATGCTGTTAATCTTATGATTGCTTGTTCTGTAGAAAAAATTATTGTAGGTGATTTTGAAGAAACTTTAAAAAAAATTTAACCTTCTAAAGTATGTCATCAATCATAACAGTAGCAATTTAATTATAAAGGATAATTTTTATCCAAGGATAAAATATATTAATATAGCTTTAAGCTTACTCTTATTACAATCTTTTAATGATCATTTTTATTACATAAGTAAAAATGTCAATAAAATAAAATAAAATAAAAAATTAAAATAAAAAAGGAGAGAACATGGCAAAGTGTCCAATTACCGGTTTAGGAAGTGATGATGCAGTTGTAAACCCAAGTGTAAAAAACAAAGGTACATATAATAAAGACTGGTGGCCTAATCAGCTAAATCTTAAGATTCTTTCTCAACACTCAAATAAAGTTAACCCAATGGGTGAAGATTTTGATTATAGAAAAGAGTTTGAAAAACTAGATTTAGAAGCACTAAAAAAAGATTTAACTTTTTTAATGACAGATTCACAAGAGTGGTGGCCTGCTGACTATGGACACTATGGTCCTCTATTTATTAGAATGGCTTGGCATAGTGCAGGTACATATAGAACAGCTGATGGTAGAGGTGGAGCTTCTACTGGTAATCAAAGATTAGCACCACTAAATAGCTGGCCAGATAATGGAAACCTAGATAAAGCTAGAAGGCTTCTTTGGCCAATCAAACAAAAATATGGAAATAAAATCTCTTGGGCAGACCTTATGATTCTTTCAGGAAATGTTGCTTTAGAATCTATGGGATTCAAAACATTTGGTTTTGCAGGAGGAAGAGAAGATGTATGGGAACCAGAAGAGGACATCTACTGGGGTGCTGAGGATGAATGGCTAGGTGATAAAAGATATGAAGAAAAAGATAATCGTGAAGGCTTAGAAAATCCATTAGCAGCAGTTCAAATGGGACTTATTTATGTAAACCCAGAAGGACCAAAAGGGGAACCTAACGTATTAGAATCAGCAAAAGATATTAGAGAAACTTTTGCAAGAATGGCAATGGGTGATGAAGAAACTGTAGCACTTATAGCAGGTGGACATACATTTGGTAAAACACATGGAGCAGGAGATGCTTCAAATGTTGGACCAGAACCAGAATCAGAAGGAATTCTAGCACAAGGTCTTGGTTGGTTTAGTAAATACTTAAGTGGTAAAGGTGATGATACTATTACAAGTGGACTAGAGGGTTCTTGGACTGCAAATCCTACTCAATGGGATAATGGTTATTTTGATTTACTATTTGAATATGAATGGAATTTAGAAAAATCTCCAGCAGGAGCTTGGCAATGGGCTCCAATAAATCCAAAAGAAGAACATTTGGCTCCAGCAGCTCATGATTCATCTAAAAAAGTAAAAACTGTTATGTTTACAACTGACCTAGCTTTAAAATTGGATCCAATTTATGGACCTATTTCAAAAAGATTCCATGAAAATCCAGATCAATTTGCTGATGCATTTGCTAGAGCTTGGTTTAAATTAACTCATAGAGATTTAGGACCAAAATCTAAATATTTAGGTCATGATGCTCCAAAAGAAGATTTAATTTGGCAAGATGTGATTCCTTCTTCTGATTATGAAATGATTGAAGATTTTGATGTTCAAGAGTTAAAAGATAAAATCTTACTTAGTGGGTTAAGCGTCTCTGATTTAGTAAAAACAGCTTGGGCTTCTGCTTCAACTTATAGAAACTCAGATAAAAGAGGTGGAGCAAATGGTGCAAGAATAAGACTTGCTCCCCAAAAAGATTGGGAAGTAAATCAAGGCTGCGAAAAAGTTATAGCGAAACTTGAGGAACTAAAAGAAGAATTTGATAGACGTGGAGCAAAAAAAGTATCAATAGCAGATTTAATTGTACTTGGGGGAGCTGCTGCTATCGAAAAAGCAGCATTTGATGCTGGCGTTAAGATTCTGGTTCCATTTACAATAGGAAGAACAGATGCAACACAAGAACAAACACATATAGAATCTTTTTATTACCTAGAGCCAATTGCAGATGGATTTAGAAACTATGAAAAAGTAAAATACTCTGTAAGTGCAGAAGAATTACTTATAGATAAAGCACAATTATTAGATTTGACTGCTCCTGAAATGACAGTTTTAGTTGGAGGAATGAGAGTTTTAGGTGCGAATTATGATGATTCTACAAAAGGTATTTTTACCTATAGGAAAGGTATTTTTACAAATGATTTCTTTGTAAACCTTTTAGATATGAATAATATTTGGTCAAGTGTAAATGAAGAAGAAAGAGAGTTTGAAGGAAGGACTAGACAATCAAGTGAAGTTAAATACACTGCAAGTAGAGTTGATTTAGTATTTGGTTCGAATTCGCAATTAAGAGCTATTTCAGAAGTTTATGCAGAAGAGACTTCAAAAGAGAAGTTTATCAATGACTTTATTAATGCTTGGAATAAAGTTATGAATGCTGATAGATTTGATACGAAATAAATAGGATTATATATTTGTTACAACTGTAAATAATCATCCAATCTCCCTTCAAAAAATATTGTAAGTTGGGAGATTGTTAAACTCTAGATATTCGTTGCTTGAGTTTATTTTTATTTTGCACTTCGTATTCCCATATATAAGAATTTTAATAATGAATTTTCATTTGAAAAGACCACTTTAAAATGTGATCTTTTTTTAATTTTCTATATCCTGTTTAATTTAGCTAAATCATAGTAATAAAATTAATTTACTTTAAAATATTTTCTTTTACCAACTTTAACAACTAAATCATTGATATGAATGATTTCATCTTTATTAGATTTCTTAATATTATCTATACTTATTGAATTTTGTTTTATTAACCTTAATATTTCACTACTACTTGTATCTACTCCAACAAGGCTCTTTAATAGTTCAAATAAGCTCATTTCTTTTTCTTCTAAACTAATTATTGCCATATCATTTTCGGATATTACTTTTTTTTGAAATTGATTTATAAAACGTTCTTTTGCTTTTAGGGCTTCGTCCTCGCCTTTCATTATTTTGGTTACTTCAAACGCCATTTTAAGTTTTGCATCTCTAGGGTGTAAAGTTAAAATTTTATCTATCTCGGTATGCTTAATTCTAGTATTGTTTATTAGGAAAACCTTTATCATTTCATCAGGTTGTGCCATTAATGCTCCAAACATATTAAAACTATCAAATTTTAAAAATATACCAGTTCCTCTACTTTTGGACATAAGTTCACCAGTTTTGGGGTTCTCCATAAGATTTACAGTTACTACAAACTTATCTTTATTATTAATAATTTTTTGAAGTTTTCTTCCTACTAGTGCATTAAATGTTTGATCTGTTCCACATAATTCAACATCAACATTCATTGATACACTATCATAACCTTGCATCATGGGGTACATGAACTCATGCATAAAAATAGGTTTTTCTTCATTCATTCTTTTTGTAAACATATCCCTTTCTAATAATTGTCCCACTGTAAAATTACTCGCTAATTCTAAAATATCCTCAAAATTCAATAGACTTAACCATTCAGAGTTATATTCCACTTTAGCAGGATTTACTGGGTCATTAAAATCTAGCAAAGGTTGAATTTGCTCTAACCAGCAAGATACATTTTTTTTAACCTCTTCTTTAGTAAGTTTAGCACGAGTACTACTTTTATCTGTAGGGTCTCCAATTCTTGCAGTAAAGTCTCCAAATAAAACTATAACTTCATGTCCTAACTGTCTAAATTCTTCTAAAAGCTGATAATTTTTTGCATGACTTAAATGTAAACTGTCACTTGTTGCATCTGCACCTATATAAAACCTTAATTTATTTTTTAATAAGATTTCTATAAATTCTTCCTCTGTAGGTAAAATATTTGTTATTATTCCTCTATCAAGAATAGTTTTGATTTTTTCTTTGTTCATAATTCCTCTTTACTAATAAGATTAGTTTTCACCTGAATTTCTTTTATATTAAAGAAATATCTAGTTTTTGTTGAGATTTAAAGTAAGCTTTAATTCTCACATGATTTTCAATCATATTATGAAAAATAGTTAATTATCTTCAGCATTACATGATGATAATATTTAATCTCAGAATATAATTTCCGTATAATATTTTTAACAATAAGTTTTAATTAGTTATGATTAGTTAATAGAGTAAGTTTTAATAATAATATGAATATAGAGAAAGAGTAGACTTAATTGATGTAAGTTCTTGAGAATTGATTTTTTGTGTTTCTATTGTCGTTATTTTTAATGACATTTGTTCTCCTTTTGTTAATTAGAATTAGAACTATAATTTAAATAACATTAATAAATGCTTACGCATTAATAAATAGTTACATATTAATTGTTATTTTTAAAAATAAGCTGTAGATTATGAAACTTTCTTTAAGTTTCATACTAAATTATTATACAATTTACTTGGCAATCAATTCTTTTATTTGGTCGAGATGTATTTTAAAATGTAACGGATAATCTACAATCATCTCTTCTAATGTGTATTGGTCTTTTAAAGCACTTATCCATTTATTTTGTAATTTTGAAGTATCAATATTTTTAATTACATTTGTAATATGAATATTTGCATATTTCATTAATTGTATTAAATCATTCCAATTATAGTTATTATAATCTTGTATTGCTATCCATTTGTCATTTACTCCAAGATTAGCATAATCTGGGAAGATTAAGGGTATTGGTTGATATTGTAAATGGATAATTCTATGTATATTATTTGATGCAGAATATGATAAAGAATTTTATGCAAAAGCTTGTGGAATTCAAGAGTAGATTTACTGCTCTTTGTTTAAATAAAAGGATTAGTGTGAATTCTTAAATTTCAAGTTTTTTTAAGATGGCAACTGTCCCCTTTATTTCGAATTCGCAATTAAGAGCTATTTCAGAAGTTTATGCGGAAGAGACTTCAAAAGAGAAATTTATCAATGACTTTATTAATGCTTGGAATAAAGTTATGAATGCTGATAGATTTGATACTAAATAGATAAGATAATATATTAAATTTTTCTGTAAGAGAATCAATATATTCAATAATTCTTTTGAGTTTATTGATTTCTCTTTATCTAGTTTTGTAAGAATCTTAAGTTAAATTATATTAACTATGTGATGTTATTTTTGATATGATGTTTGACTTCAGTGACGCTATGTGTTCACTGCTGGGTTTTGTTATGTTTCTTTCCACGATTTAATCTACGACTTGATAGTTTTTTCCAAATTTGATCAGCTAATTTTATTTCACTATCTGAAAAACCAAAGTTTTCCTTTAGTATTTTTTGATTTGTAATTTGTAATATTTCAGATATATCTTTTTTATTTCTAATCATTTCATCAATAAAAGGAAGTAGTTCAGCATTATTTTCATTATAAGGTAAAAGAATTTCTTCAACTTCATTTGGCATAAGTTCTAAAACTCCTCCACCATGACTTCTTCCACAAATTTCTGAAAATGCTAAAGAGATAGAATTATAATAACTTGCAGTGAGTGCTTTTATATTAATATTTTCTTTTATAGTAACTCTATGCATCGTATCCGTTGTATATGCATTCGCTTCATTAATTATAAATTTGGGATATAGATTATTTCTTCTAATAAATAAAGCATCAGAAATTCTTAATGATGGTACTATTTGCCATTCATTTCTAATTCTACATTTATATCCTTTATGAATATTTTCGCTTTCTCCAAATTTAATATACTCTTGTACACCTTTTTCATTTTTCAGTTTAGATTTTTCAGGAAAGGTTAATAAATGAGTTCTAGCTTCTAGTTCTCTATTTTCCTTCCAATCATCTGCTGTAAAAATAGCACTAGATACTTGCACACTTCTACCAACTAACGGTTTTGAATATTTTTCTAAACTATATTTTCTTACAGTGGATAAAGGAACTGTAAAAAATGGATTTGAACCAGTTGTTATACCAACTTCTACTTTTGCATAGTTGTCTAATTTAGGAATAATTTTGTTTTCTTGAAGTCTTTCTAAAAAATCTATCTCTTCTTGGTCTAAGAAATAGAATGTCCATTTATTAGATTTAAAATCTATTTTCTTTTTAGGACTTTTTAGTTTAGATACATCAAGTTTTTTTAGCTCTTCAGCATCTTTTAACTCTAAATGCTCTATCAAATGTGTATCTGAATTATTTTTTTCGCAAAGTAGTAAAACAACTTCTTGCTGAATTTTGGGAAAGACTAATTTTTCAAAAGATACTATATTTACTTTATTGTAATAGTGCGCCAAAAACTCTCTTAAGGGTTTTGCATATCCAACTTGAAGTATTTCGGCAGGAAGAACAAAGCCAATTTTTCCAGTTTCTTTTAAAAGTAATGAAGAACCTATTACAAACGAAACCCAAGCATTTGTTAATTTTGAGTATTTTATATCTGCTTTATTAAATATATCAGAAGCATATTGTTGTTGTTCCTTATCAAAATATTGATATCTTATATAAGGAGGGTTACCTATAACTAAATCAAACCTTTTATTTGTATTAATGCAATATTTATGAAAATCTGTATTTATAATAATTGATTTATCTAATTTAATACTTTTAGACTTATTGGCTTCAATCTCATCAAATTCTATTGCAGTTACTGAATTATACTCGTAAGCACCTTTTTGAATCTCTTCTAAAAATACTCCATCACCACAGCTTGGTTCAAGAATATCTAATTTTTTATTTCCATTAAATGCCCATTTTAAAATAAACGATGCTATAGGAGAAGGAGTATAAAAACCACCTCTTAATTTTTCTTCTGATGCATCATTAATCAATCGCATAAATATCCGATACATTTGGTATTAAGTTATCTTTGTCTTTTAAATCATATAACTCTTTTAATAAATTTTCTAGTTCTTGTTTTTTAGTTCTAAATTGCCTTTGTAGTGGTGTTTGTTTTCTTTTATCACCATTATTTTTATCTATTCTAGTTTGCAAATTATTTAAATCTTTTTGAGTATTTGATATATTGTCATGTAGATTTTTTAAAATAGTATTTTTAAAATCAATTTTTATAATTGGAAATTCATTTAATACTTTTGTACCTCTTGCTACAAAACTACCTCTAAAAATTTCACCATACCAATATGCAAACCATTCTAAGTATTTTGAAGATAATAGTGCTTGAATATAGTATATTGAATAATCAGAATCACTTGGAATCTTTATCATTGCATATCCTGCGGTACCTCCTGATGATACAAAAGTACTATTATAATCAATAGAATATTTGTAACCATTTGATAATACGCCTACAACTATTTTAGATTCGCAAATTGGAGATGTTAAATGTTGACTTCTACCAAATTTATACCAATCATTTTTATTTACTTTAGGATGTATTTTTCTTTTTAACAACTCTTTTTTATACTTTGTAAAATACTTATAAATACCACTATAATTTGTTTTTAATTCATTTAAAGGTACTAGTTTAAGTTTACCTGTAGAATCAAGTTTATATGGATATATAACAAAAGAATTTGCTTGTACATCCCTGTATGAATAAAATTTTGAATCTGCTTTTCCATTTGTTTGATAATATGGCTTAGTAAGTTCTTTCTCTATCTTCCATATTTTTTTATCTTTTTCTATATAATAGTAAGTCGAGTCTTCTTTTTTTAACTTTGAATATAGGTGAATGTATAAAGAATTTGAACTAGTTTGTATGCCATTAATAATATTTTCTTCTAATACTAAATCTTTTAATAAAATGCTATTACTTATAATCTTATCGTATACATTTTTTAAGTGAGGTGGAATCAATACCCAATTATCATCTTTAATCACTTCATTTGAAACTAGATTAGAGGTAATATTTTTTTGTGCTTTCCATTCATTTAGTTTATTAACACTTACATAATTAAATTTTTCATTCTTTTTTTTACTTAAAATTAAAATATTTGTGTATGTTGTTTTATTATTAAAAACTTGATTTGAACCAAAAGAGATTAATGAATCTAATAGGTTATTATTACTTATAAATTTTCGTAATTTTTTTCCAGATGTAACTTTGATAAATTTACTAGGAACAATATAACCAAAGTATCCATTTTCTTTTAAAAGGTTTATCCCTTGTTCTATAAAAAGAAAATATTTATCATACTGATTATATGCAGATTGATAAATTTCTTCAAAAATTGGTTTTTCTAATGGTGTAAACTCTTTAATGTCTTCTGTTGACATATAAGGAGGATTTCCCACAATTACATCAAATTTAGTATCAACAAAATCAAATGGGTTTATTGCATCAATATTTGCATTGTCAGTTGCATTTGAACTAATTAAGCTATTTCCAAAGTGTATGTTTTCATCTAAACTTGGCAAAGCGGGTATTGTTATAGAAGAGTTATCTTCATTTTCTAAAAGCTTAAGAAGTAATCCAAATTTAGCAGCTTCAACGGCATTGAAATCTTTATCTACTCCAAAAATACAGTTTTTTAATATTTGTTTTTTTATGTCAAAAGGTAATTTATATGTATTTATAGATATTTGTATTAGTTTATCTACATCATTTTTTATATAATAGTCAACTAAAATATCATGTAGTAACTGATAAACCTCCAATAGAAATGCCCCCGAACCACATGCAATATCAGCAAAAGTAGAATTTAATATTTCCTTATCTGATTTATCTTCACAGTGTTTAACAACAGTTTTACGAAGAATATCTTGAATAATAAATGTTGGAGTAGTTACAATATCTCTATCTATATGTTCTGCTTTTTTTATTAGTAATACTTCATTGTCAATAATACTTAACTGCTCTGCTAAAAATATTTCATAAATGCTTCCTAGTATATCAGAAGCAAATACAGAAAAAGAATAAGTACTTTCAGGAAAATAAAGCTGTTTTATTATTGTCCAAAAAGATGAGCTATTATTAGAAATAATTTCATCTACAAAATCAAGATTAAAGAAACCTGCATTATATTTTTTATCTGATTCTTTGAATTTATTTATTAATGAATTAAAATCATTTTTATCTGCATAGTTTAAAAGAGTTTTATAAGTTTCTAAATCTCTATCTTCACAAACTCTTAAAAAAACTATACTATTAATGTAGGATTGAACAATATCATTCAGTTCTTTAATAGTTAGATCTTGTTTATGTGAGTATATTTCTTTGCCTAATAATATTCTCCAATCATTAATCTGTTTTAAAAATAATTTATCGACGCTGAATCGTTCTAATTGTGCTTCAATATCTTTCCATATTTCATCAAATCCACCATTGTAAACAATTTCATAACTTAATTGTTGTTTTATCTCTTCAAAATTTTCTTCATATTCAGAGTAATGATATAATTTAATTCTTGAGTTATTAGCTAAATCCGTGTCTTCAACTTTTTGTGAACAATCATAAATTGCTAAATATTCAAAGTTTGATAAAACTGAAATTTTTAGTTTCGCAGTAAAGCCATATCTCCTAACTTGCTTAGCTGATTTTTCATCAGAGTCAATCTTTACACTAGGTTTTTTAGCTTCTAGAAAAAATTTTCTTTCAGAAAAAAGTCTAAATGTATAATCAGGTTTTTTTGTAGTAGAATAAGTGTCTTCTTTTAGTCCCTCTTCTAATAAAACTTCTCGTTCATTAGTAGGTTTACCTTTAGTATTTCTAATATCCCATCCAAGTAATTCAAAAAAAGGATCTAAAAAATCTGTTCTTAATTGAGTTTCATTGTATTTAGATGTTTGATAATAACTTTTATTTTCATTGTATTTTTTAATTAAGTCTTTAATATTCATTAAAAGTAAATCCCATATTTATAATTTAGCAATTTTATCTAAACATATTAATCAAATTGATTAAATATGTATAAGAAAGATTCTATCAAGGAAATCTATATACACAGTAAAATATGTCATTTTGCAATATTTTACAAAGGCAGTCCGTATTTTATATGAAACATAACTATTTATTATTTATACATTATATACAAGATAGCCTGAAAATCAACAAAGAACATACATGGAAATGTTATTTGTTGAAATAGAAACAAATACCTTAAATAAGGCAAATATAAAACTTTTTATCAAAAAATATTGTGATTTGAAATATTTTCCAAGCAATTTTGATTTTTTACTGTACTTTTTTATATTTTTTTAATTATTCTTTATCTTTTCTTTATCATAGAGTTTCATAAAATAATAATGTAAATATAAAGATAATCCAAGAACTAAACTTCCTAAAAAAAGTAAAGAATAATTGCTCATTTTTTCCCAGATAATAAAATTGACAAGTAAGCCTACTGGAACTAAAGCATTATTCATAATTGCGAGTACTCCTGCATCTACTAAACAAGCTCCTTTATTCCATAAGAAGTATCCTAATCCTGATGCAATAATACCCAACCAAATTAAAACGCTCCATTGGGTTAATGATGGTGACAATTTTTCTGGATTTGCAAATAATACAAAAGATATAACACTTACAGTCAAGGCTCCAAAATGAAAATATCCAAAAACATCTTTTTGTCTAATATCTTTATGTGATTCCATCACTTTTTTATAAGAACTTTGTCCTAAAGCAAAACAAACATTTGCTGCTTGTACCATTAAAAAACCTGCGATAAAATCTTCACTTATATTATGATATCGGATTATATATGCGCCTAAGACAGCTAAACCTGTACTAATTAAGTATAGTGGCTTAAATTGTCCTTTTAGTCCATCATAAAATAGGGTTACATAAATAGGAGTAAATACAGTAAAAAGTACAACTTCTGGAACACTCAAAAATAGAAATGATTTATAAAGGAATATATACATCATACCAATTTGTATACTTCCAATAAGCATTATTTTTAACTTTAATTTCGTTTGAATACCTCTAAACTTTGTAAATGGTAAAAAAATTAAGGAAGATAAGATAACACGAATAAGCACTGCAAAATAACTATCAACTTCTCCTGCTAATACTTCACCTATAAAACTAAAAGAAAATGCCCAAATAAAAGTTACAAAAATTAAATACTTCATGTATAATTATATCATAAGGGCTAAATAACTCTTGTAAACTCTTCAAAAAGCTTATCACTTAGAGGGTTTTCTAATCTTAGTTCTAAATTTATTGGTTTATTTCCTTCATACTTAGAACTATTTGCTTTTCCCAAATATATAAAACCTTGAACTTTTTTATCCACATGGGAAGATTTTCTAACAAAAATATGAAGTTTTACTTTTTCATTTATATTTTCACATAATCTCTTACCATCACCTTTTTCTTGGGTATGGCTAGGTTTGCTTGAATAAGTAAAAAGTTCTTTTGAAAGAAAAGCATTGTGATAATTTGAAGCTTTTGAAAACTTCTCTTTTTCAATTGTTATAAATAGAAAAAAGTCATCATTATATTTTAAAAATCCACTTCCCCTAAAAGAAGAATGTATTTTATTAAAATTACATAATTGCGCAATATTAAGCATATTGTATTTTTCATAAAGTTTAAAAAATGGTAAGCCAAAATCTTTATTTCCAAAAGATTTTTCATAAGTTAATATTCCATAATTTAAACTATCTTCAAAAATTTCTTTATACTTTTCATTTTCTAAAAGTGTTTCAAACTCTTTTGTTTTTTTTAATTTATTTTCTTTAAATTCTACAAGTTTTAGAGATCTACTTATTTGTCCACTATCAAAATAATTTTGATTTAAATATAAAAAACTATGTAAAATAGTCTCTTCATTTACCTTTTGTAAATACTTATTTAAAATCATTAAAGCTATTTTCTTATCACAAAAATTATTACTAAGAAGATACTTTAAAATTACAAATTCATACACTCTTTTTATAGGTAATAAAGACTGAATAAATCTTAGTGCTTTTATAAAATCTTGATTTTCTAGAAGAGTTTTTATTTCTTTTTTCTTTTCAACTTTTGATAAAAACTCTATATATGATTTTGATTCGCTTATAAAAGGAAGTGGACTTATAAGCTCATCATAATTTATAAAATCTATTAGTCTAGGAATTTTATTTCCTAAAATTGTTTTAAACTCATAATACTCTTCTTTCAAATATTTCATAGAATTAAAGTTTTCATTATCTATTTGTTCTAAAATTCTTTGTTTTGAAATTTCATCCATTGAGATAAAAGCATTATTTATATTTGCAAAATTATTTAAAAGTGATATTTTTAAACTCTCTTTATCAATTGCTTTATTTCCTATTAGGGCAAGAGCTATTAAATAAGCCTTATTATGATTTCCTATAAAATCAAGTAAAGTCAAAAACTCTTTGTTTTTATGCTTTCGTAAACCCCTTCCTAATTGCTGTATAAAGACAATTGAAGAAGAAGTTGGTCTTAGCATTAAAACTGTGTTAATTGAAGGAATATCAACTCCTTCGTTGAAAATATCAACTGTGAAAATCACTTCTAATTTATCATTTTCATTTTCCAGTTTTTCTATTATCTCTTCTCTTTTAAAAATAGAATCCTCACTTAATAAAGAGCATGAGATTATTCCTCTTTTGTTAAACTCCTCACTCATATATAAAGCATGTTCTTTTGAAGCACAAAAACCTAATACTTTTCTTTTATTCCCTGAAAAGGAGTAAAATTTCATCTTTTCAATTATATAATCAACTCTTCTATTCACCATCAAAAGTTTTGCTACTTCACTAATTTTTGATAAATCAATATTTTCAAAATCAATTTGTTTTATATCACTAATTCCATAATAATGAAAAGGAGATACAAGATTATTTTCTAAGGCTTCATTTAATCTAATATCACAAGCAATATTGTCATCAAAAACTTCATAAATAGAATTATCATCACTTCTATTTGGAGTAGCTGTTAATCCTAATAAAAATTTTGGATTAAAATATTCTAATACTTTTTTGTAAGATGGACTTGTTATATGATGGGCTTCATCAACAATAATATAATCAAACTGCTCTTTCGTAAAGTTTGAATAATTTGAACTTAATGTTTGAATAGTTGCAAAAATATAAACTTTCTCTTCTTCTTTTTTATTCCCTGTGTACAAGCCACAAGAAACTCCATTTATAATATCTTCAAAACTTTGTTTTGCTTTTAGTAAAATATTTTCTCTATGAACTATAAAAAGAAGTCTTTTTGCTTTATACTTTTTTACATCAAAAGCTGCTAAAAAAGTTTTTCCTGAACCTGTTGCAGCTATTACTAGTGCTTTTTTTTCGCCTTTTAATCGCAAGAATTCTAAATTTTCTAAGGCTTTTTCTTGCATAGAGTTTATTTTAAACTCTTTTTTGTAAATAAATTGTTCGGGTTTTATCTGTTTTAAAAAGCTTTTATAGCTTTCTAAAAAAGGCTTATCTACAAAAAAAGAATCTTTCCAAAGTAAATCAAATTCGTTTAACAAAGAGTTTAAAAACTCATCTTCTTTTTTAGAAATTGTTTTTATATTCCATTCAATATTAGTTTTAAAAGCACTTGCTGTTATATTTGAAGAACCTAATAAAATTTTGTAATCTTCTTCAAATTCAAAAATATATGCTTTGGGATGGAAGCCAATATTTTTTATAGAACAATCATAAATTTTAAGTTCTATGTTTTTAAATTCAAGAATCTTTTCCAAAGCTTTTGCTTCGGTAAAATTTAAATAAGTAGAAGTAAGTATCTTCCCTTTTATATTTTTTTCTTCAGCTAAGGCAAAAGAATCTAATAAAAGTTGAAGCCCTGAAAAGTTTATAAATGCTACATTAAAAGTAAAAGATTTACATTCACTTAAAAGTAAAATAAACTCATTATAAAAGTTTGAAACAGCACCATTTGTAATTAGTTTATTCAAATAAAAACTCTTTTTTAGTCTATCTTATTTAAGTAAACTAATTTATCAAAAGCAAATCTAGCAGCACCTAATAAAGCCGTTTCTTGATTTAAAGATACTTTTAATTTAATACCTCTTAACATCTCTTCAAATCTTCCTTTACTAAAAAAAGAGTTTAAAAAATAATCACTTTTAAGTATAGGCAAAATCTTTGGAGCTATTCCACCACCAATATAAACCCCACCTAAAGACATACATTTTAAGGCTAAATTTCCAGCTTCTGCTGCATAAATTTCCGCAAAAAGACGTAAAGCTTCTAAACATAAAGGATCTTTATTATTTAAAGCACATTGGCTTACCATGGCACTTTTATCTTCATCTTCTTTTATATTTAACATAGCTTGAGGTTCTTTTGCAAATCCGCTTTCTAATAAAAATTCATATATTGTATAAATTCCAGCGCCTGATACTATTCTTTCATAAGAAACATGGCCGGGGTATCTTCTTCTAAGCCAAGTTAATAATTCATCTTGTGTAGAAGAGATTGGGGCAAAATCTGTATGCCCTCCTTCTGTTCCTATTGGGTGATAATCTTTTCCATCAAAAAATAGAATTGCTTCACCCAAGCCAGTGCCTGCTGCAATTACTGCAATATTTCCTTTTGTTTCTCTTCCTGTTGGATTTAAAGAAATAAATTCATCATCTTTTAAATACAACATCCCATAAGCTGTTGCTTCTAAATCATTTAAAAGTTTTACCTTGTTTGTATTTAATTGTTCTTTTAAATCAGAGGCTTTTATATCCCAAGGTAAGTTCGTAGTTCTACATCTTTCATTTATAATAGGACCTGCAATTCCTAGGCAAAGAGCTTCTACTTTTGTGATTGAAGTTGATTTTTTAAAAGCTTCTATTAAATCTGAAAACTTAGCATAATCTTTACTTGCGAACTGTTCTTGAGCTATGATTTTTAATTCATTTTCTTCAAGTTCATAAAGTGCCAAATTTACTTTTGTTCCACCAATATCACCAGCTAAAATCATTTTATTACCTTTTTCTATTTTTATTCTTCAATTTTTATCAAATTCATTAATGCTTTGATAAAAAATTCTTCAGTTTTATTTGGTGCAAGTTTATAAAAAGCACTCCAAGCTTGTCCTTTTTGTTCATCATAGTTATCCATATTATGATTTTCTTTCCATGAAATTCTAACTGCATGCCCAATTATTACATCAAGAATTAAATCATCATCAACTTTTATATCAGGATTATTTTTAAAGAATTTAGAAAGACTTTCTAAGGCTTCTATATTTAATTTTTTATAATCAGGAGCTTCGATACTTTGAATTAAAGAATCCACTCTAAGCTCAAAAGTTCTTTCTCCAGCTGTCGTTTCTAAAGTAAATTCTGAACCAATTCTAGAGCTTAAATTATATTTATCTCCAATTACTAAACCATTACACTGTTGCAATAAATACCAAATATTTTTACAAAAGACTGAAGATAACCTAGCTATCATCCCTGTCTCTTTTCTCCAAACAGACCAATCAGCTACTTCTTTTTCATCAAATTCTTCTTTGCTTATTTCATCTTTATTTAAAACTCCTGAAGCATAAAGGTTTTCATGACTTATCATCTGCATTGATTTTTTTGTATAAGAGCTTAAAACTACTTTTAAAGCTTCATAAATATCATGGGGAGCAAGACTTAATAAAACTTCATAAGAATCTGCTATTTGAAGGTTTTGTTCTTTACTTATTTTAGAAACTAATAGCTGAACAAAATACCAAGTTCTAATTGTAATTATATTTTCAAAAAGATGTGCTTGTGTTCTTAAAAGATGTCCTAAATGCAACATAATTTCTTGAGTTAATACATTTTCAGCATCATTTTTGCCACAATATTCTTTTATTGTTTTTATTATTATTGAACTTTCCTGAGGTTTTGAAAAAGTTGCTTTTTCACTATATGCTCTTCCAACAGCTAAACGTTTTTGTCTAATTACAACTTCTAATAAAGCATCTTCTAAACGCTCATCATTTATTCCTGTTATATCTGCAATTTTCCGCACTAATGCCCAATCATGAGTTGAAGTTGCATACTCATAATAGTGTTGTGCAATTTGTGATAAACTTAAATTTTGTCCATCATAAAAAATCTCATAATCTTTACTTAAACGATTCCATAAAATTTTTAGAACATGTGTTTTTGTTTTAAAATCTACTTCATTTTGCAAAAGTTGTATCAAGTCATGGTCATTTTTAAATTCCAAATTATAAAGATTTTCAAAATTAAATTTTTCATCACTATTACCTAAAAATGAAGAACTATAAAAAGTTTCATTTTTTAGTTTTGAAGTATAACTTTCTAATTTATATCCATGCAAATTGTCAATAGTTTCAACACCTGCTGTTTTTAATAATTGCTCTAAAGGTCCTACTTTAACACCTATATCATCGCTTTGTCCTGCTTGTAAATCATGAAGAAGTTCTACAACTTCATTTTTATTCTTATCATTAAGCATATCTTCTCTAATTAAAAGCGGTAAAATGGGTTGTCCAGCTTGATCCCAATGTTCGGATAAAAATTTTATTGAAGATTTAAACTGTTCAACTAAAAGTTTATTATCATAAGAAAAATAAAAACCTTTTGGATTAAAATAATATGGCAAAAATATAATATGCTCACCTGCTAAAATATGTAATCTTGCAGTTGTAATTGAACGAGGCATCCAAGAAGGTCGTCCACTTAAAAGTAATTTATCATTTTTACCAAGTTGTTCATGTACCTTTGATAATTGTGTAGCTTGCATAATTTTAACACTATTTAATTCTTCTAAAGTTTCACTATTAAACCCTAGATTTAGTATTTTTTGTTTTACAATTTCATTTTCACTTAAAAAAGCAACCATTGGAGTTGTACTTCTTTTATGACCTATTCTTTGTCTTCTATTTAAAGGATCTATATCTCCTGGCCTTAAAATTCCTTCTAATATCATATCTGAAAGCATATGCAAACTTTGAGCCCAAACTAAAGGTACATTTTCATTAGGAACTCTTTTTTGGCTTCCAGGATTCTCTTTTTCAGCTTTTATTAGTTCTTCTGGAACATAATATAATTCAGGCAAAAGTTTTATTCCATCTTCTTCTATAAAAAGTGGTTCTAACTTTTTCTTCCAATATTCTATCTCATCTTTTTTCTCTCTCATTAAAGAATCAAGTAAAAAATAAGTAAAAAATAGTGGCCACTCAGATTCAATATGCTCAAACTCTTTTAGTTCACTAGACTCATAATGAAGCCTTGAACTATCTTCTATCATACTTTGGTGACCATCACGCAAGAACCTTTTACAACCATAGTTTCCTTGAAGTTTTTTTATGATTTTTTTTCTAGTTTTATTTACTATCTCATTATTCTCAATCGCATATGCTGGGTAACCAATAATACTTAAAAGTGCTGCATCTGTCTCTTTAGAACTTGATTCTCTAGGAAGTAATCCATGTAAAGTAAATCTTGATCTTGCTATATCACTTGGCACTACATGAATAACTGCTTCTTTGCTTAAAACATTTCCAAAGAGGTTAAAACCATCTAAGACTTCAAGTGCTGCTTTTGCCATTCCAACAGAAGAACAGTTTACTTCAGTTGAACCTGTATTAATTTTATGCCCTCTTTCCCAAATCCCAAAATCAGGAGTACAATAAGTTTTTGAAATATAATGAACTAAATTTTGTACAAAATTAACCTCATCAATTGTATAAATTAATCTCAAACCTGAAGCAGTCATTTGTGCAATCATTAAAAGAAAAAGAGAAGTTGCATCTAATTGTAAATGTCCCCATTCATCATCTTCTACAACTGGAAGTCCCGTATTTGTTCCATACTTTGCATGTAAAGAATCAATTGGCTCTAAGCTATTTTTGAATTTTTCTACTTTATTAGATTGTCTCATCATTGAAGATAAAAGACCTCTCATTAGTTTTACTACACTTTGAGAAAGCAAATAAGTTTTTGCATTATCTGGATTGTATTTTTTATAAGATAAAGCTAAACCCCAAACACAAAGTATGCTATAAACATTATCTCTAACCCAAGCATCAGTATAATCTCCATGGGCTGTAATTGCAGTACTAGCAGGGAGTAATCCTGTTATTGGATCTTGTCTTGTTAAAATAATTTTATCTACTAATTTATAATATTTTTCTAATGCAGAGTTTAATTCGTCTGTCTTCATTTAAAATGCCTTTTATTTAAAAAAATATTATACGAAACTTTTATTAATAAAGAGTTTTTAATATAAATTAACTTCTATTAAGTAGTTCTTTTTTATTCTAAATAAATTTAGAATAGAGATTAGTAAATATTATAATTTTTATACATATTTCGAATCTATTTGTAACTTTTTCCTAGTATAATTAGAGTATGAGAATTAATACTTAAAAAGGATAGATTTGTGATTTCTACAGTTTTAAAAGATGACCGATATAAAATGGTCGAAAAAACAATGAAAAAATTAAATTATGATAAAAGTGCTCTTATTGAGACTTTACATACCGCCCAAGAAACATTTGGATATTTAGAAAATGAGACTTTAAAATTTATTGCAAGACGACTTAAACTTCCCTATTCAAAAGTTTATGGGGTTGCAACATTTTATCACTTCTTTAGATTAAAACCAAAAGGTAAACATACAGTTGTTGTTTGTATGGGGACGGCCTGTTATATTAAGGATGCAAGTAATATTTTAAAAAAACTTGAAGAAAGATTTAATATTAAAGCAGGAGAAACTACTAAAGATGAACTTTTATCTTTAGTAAGTGCAAGATGTGTTGGCTCTTGTTCTCTTGCTCCAATAGCAATCTATGATAATAAAGCAATTGGTCATTTAGAAATTGAACAATCTGTAAAAGAAGCGGAGGAATTAGTAAAATGTTAAATTCATTAGAAGAATTACAAGAATTAGCTGCCCAAAAAAGAGATTTAAAAAGAAACTCTCATGAAGAACTTAGAGTTTGTATTGGAAGTTCTTGTGCTGCTTTAAATGCAGATACTTTACTTAAAGATTTAAAAAAAGAAGTCAAAAATAATGGCTTGGATGAAAGATGTAAAGTAAAAGGTGTTGGATGTAATGGCCTTTGTTCTGAAGCTATTATGGTAGCGCATTATCATAAAGAAGGAGACAAGGAATCAATTTATAGTAAAATTGATACTTCAAATACTAAAGATTTTATAGATATGCTTAATTCTCAAACAAATATTGCACAAAAAAAGTGTGATACCTCTGTTCCTTTTTTCACAAAACAGAAAAAAATTGTATTAGAAAACGCAGGAATAGTTGACCCTGATGATATTGATGATTATATCGCATATGATGGTTACCTTGCACTTTATAAAGCATTAGATGAAATGACTCCACAAGAAGTAATAAATGAAATAAAAACTTCAGGACTAAGAGGTCGTGGTGGAGGTGGTTATCCTACAGGATTAAAATGGGAAGCTGTTTCAAAAGTTGAAACAGAACAAAAATATATTGTATGTAATGGAGATGAAGGGGATCCAGGCGCTTTTATGGATAGAGCTATCATGGAAGCTGATCCTCATAAAATTATAGAAGGAATGGCACTTGCAGGATATTCTTGTGGAGCAACTAAAGGCTTTATTTATGTTAGAGCAGAATATCCAATTGCAGTACAAAAACTAAATAAAGCAATTAAACAAGCTAGAAAAAAAGGAATTTTAGGAAATCAAATTTCTGATAGTGGATTTTCTTTTGATTTAGAAGTAAGACTTGGTGGTGGTGCTTTTGTATGTGGAGAAGCGACTGCTTTAGTAACTTCAATTGAAGGGAATAGAGGAAATCCTAGACAAAAGCCTCCTCATTTAAGTGATTATGGTTTATGGAAATCACCTACAGTTTTAAATAATGTTGAAACATTTGCAAATATTGCTCCTATTATTAGAAATGGGGGAGAATGGTATAACAAAATTGGAACACCTAAATCACCAGGGACAAAAGTCTTTGCTTTAACAGGACATATTAAAAATACAGGATTAGTAGAAGTTCCAATGGGTATGAGCTTAAGAGAACTTATTTTTGAAGTAGGTGGAGGTTTGCCCAAAGGAAGAAAACTAAAAGCTATTCAAACAGGAGGACCTAGTGGTGGTTGTATTCCTGAAAATCTTCTTGATGTTTCAGTTGATTATGAATCGTTAAAAGAGATTGGCTCAATTATGGGAAGTGGAGGATTAATTGTAATGGATGACACTTCTAATATGGTTGAAGTAGCACGTTTCTTTATGGAATTTTGTCAAAGTGAATCTTGTGGGAAATGTGTTCCTTGTCGGGTAGGAACAGTTGAATTAACTGATTTACTTGATAAATTTATAAATAAAATAGCTACTAAAAGTGATTTTGAATTACTAAAAAACTTATGTGAAGTTGTGCAAGATTCTTCACTTTGTGGTTTAGGACAAACCGCACCTAATCCTGTACTAAGTACTATAAAATATTTTGAAAATGAATACCTAGAAGGAATAAAAAATGCTTAAAGAAAAAGTAAGAGTTAAAACCTTTAAAATTAATGATATAGATGTAACAGCTAAATCAGATTCTTCTATTTTAGAAGTTGCGCGGGAACATGATATAGAAATTCCAACTTTATGTTATTTAGAAGGTTTATCCTGTGTAGGTGCTTGTAGAATGTGTTTAGTTGAAGTTAAAGGTAATAATAAATTAATTCCTGCTTGTACTTCAAAAATAAAAGATGGTATGGAAGTTATTACAGATTCACCAAAACTAGAAGCACATAGGAAAATGATTTTATCTATGATTTTTGCAGAAAGAACACATACTTGTAGTGTTTGTGTTTCAAATGGACATTGTGAGCTTCAAAATCAAGCAGTGGAATTAAAATTAGAACATTCTCATGTCCCTTATATACATAAGCATTTTGATATTGATGCTTCACACAAAGATTATGTTTATGACCCAAATAGATGTATTTTATGCACAAGATGTGTTAGGGTTTGTGATGAAGTTGAAGGAGCTCATGTTTTAGATGTAGCTGGCAGAGGAATAGATGCTAGGATTGTTCATGATATGGGTGAACCTTGGGCAGATAGTGAAAGCTGTACTTCTTGTGGAAAGTGTGTACAAGTTTGTCCAACAGGTGCACTTTTTGAAAAAGGTGTGAGTGCAACGGAAATGATTAAAAAGAAAAATATTGTAACAAATCTAATTCAAATAAGGAAAAACAGATGAGTACAGAAAATATTAAAAAGCTCAAAGTAGCAACTGTATGGCTAGATGGATGTTCAGGCTGCCATATGTCTTTTCTTGATATGGATGAGAGAATTATTGAATTGGCTCAACATATGGATATAGTTTATAGTCCTTATGTTGATGCAAAAGAAATTCCTGAAGATATAGATTTATTTATTGTTGAGGGTGCATTAAGTACAGATCATGATTTAAAAATTATTCAAACTATTAGAAAAAACTCTAAAAAGATTCTAGCTTTAGGAGATTGTGCAATTACTGGAAATGTTTCATCTTTAAAAAATCTAGCAGGAACAGAAGCAGTTTTAGAAAGAGGATATTTTGATTTAGCAGATTTTAATAAAGGAAAATATCCAGACAAAATTATTCCAAAACTTTTAGATAAAGTGATTCCGTTAAATGAGGCAATAGAGATTGACTATTTTGTTCCTGGTTGTCCAACTCCAGCAGATGCAATTTATGCAGTTTTAAAAGGTTTAGTTGATGGAGTTGAAGTTGATGTTAGTAAATATACAAGATTTGGTTTATAAGGAAATAGTATGGCAAAAAAAGAAAAAATAGTAATTAGTCCCGTAACAAGAATAGAAGGACATGCGAAAATCACTATAGACTTAGATGAAAATAAAAATGTAGAAGATGCAAGAATCCATGTAACTCAATATAGGGGCTTTGAAAAAATATGTGAAGGACGTCCTTACACAGAAATGCCTGCACTAACAGCAAGAACTTGTGGAATCTGTCCTGTAAGTCATGCAATATCTTCTACTAAAGCTTGTGATAATTTATTAGCAGTACGTCCTCCAAAGGCTGGTAGAAATTTAAGAAGAATTATAAACTTAGGACAAATTATACAATCTCACGCCCTAAATTTTTATCACTTAAGTGCTCCTGATTTTATATATGGATTTGATGCACAAGCTGAAGATAGAAATATTTTTAAAATGATGCAAACTCATCCTCAAATGGCAAAAGAAGGTATAAGACTTAGAGCTTTTGGACAAAAAGTTATTGAAACTCTAGGTGGAAAAAGAATTCATCCTACTTGGATAGTCCCAGGTGGAGTTAGTCATGAAATTACAGAAGAGACAAAACAAACAATTTTAGCTCAAATACCAGAAGCTTTAGAAATAGCCCAAAAAGCTTTAAAATATTACACTGATAATTTACATAAATTTCAAAAAGAGATTAATTCTTTCGCAAACTTTCCTTCACTATTTATGAGTCTTGTAAATAAAAAAGGGAACTTAGAGCATTATGATGGATTTTTAAAATTTATCGATAGTGAAGGAAAAGTTTTAGAAGAAGGAATTGATCCTAGATTTTATAAAGAGTACATAGGCGAAGCAGTAGAAGAAGATTCTTATTTAAAATCTCCTTACTATAAACCTCTTGGATATCCACAAGGAATGTATAGAGTTGGACCATTAGCACGTTTAAATATTGCAAATGCTTGTGGAACACCATTAGCAGATATTGAATTTGAGAAATTTAAAAATTTAAATAATGGGAAACCTGTATTAAACTCCTTTTATTATCACTATGCAAGACTAATTGAAATTATTTATGGAATAGAAAGAATTGAACAACTTCTAAATGAACCAGAAACTTTAGACTCACAAGTAAGAGCGCATGCTACAATAAATAGAAATAGAGGAGTTGGTTGTTCTGAAGCTCCAAGAGGAACCTTATTTCATGATTATGAAGTGTCAAATACTGGGATTATTACAGGAGTAAATCTAATTATTGCTACAGGAAACAATAATTTAGCTATGAATGCAGGAGTTAAACAAGTAGCTCAAGCTTTTGTAGATGGAAATGATATAAAAGATGGAGCTTTAAATAGAGTTGAAGCTGTTATTAGATGTTTTGATCCATGTTTAAGCTGTTCTACTCATGCATTAGGTACTGTTTCTTCAAAAATAGAGATTAGAGATTCTAAAAAAAATATTATACAAGTTTTAAATAGAAACTAAAATATATGAGAGTAATAATTGGCTTTGGAAATACTTTAAGAGGTGAAGATGCCTTTGGAGTTGATGTAATAAATCAACTCCAAAAATACTTTAAAGAAAAAGCTTCAGAAAATACAAAACTAATTAGTGTTTTTCAGTTAACGCCTGAGTTATGTTTAGAACTTTTGGAGGCAAAAGAGATAATATTTATTGATGCTTTGTATTCTCTTGATTTAAAATATACCCTTGCTTGTGATATAAAACAAGATATTAAAGGAACAAATTTAAGTCATCATATCTCACCTAAAATTATAATCTCTATGTTAAAAGATTTATATAATTGCTCTTTTACTTATGAAATATTTTCTATGACAACTTGTAACTTTGAAGAATTTGAAAAAAATGATAAAAATAAAGAGTATAAAAACTGCGTTAAAAAAGTAGCAAGTTTTATAAAAGATAATCCCTCTTTCTCTTAGATTAGTGACCTCTGCCCATTATCTCAGAAGCATCGCTAATAACAATAAAACTATCTTCATCATGTTCTTGAACTAGGTGTTTCAAATCTACTATTCTTTGACTTTCAATTGCAAGCATAATTATTCTCTTATCATCTTTTAAATCTAACTCCATACCTGATAAAAGTGTTCCTTTTATTCCTAATTTTTCAATAATATATTGACTTATGATTTCTGGATTTTTTGTTGAAATATGCACCATTTTATAAACAGGCCCACCTGAAATAATAATATCAAGACTTTTTAAACAAACAAATACAGTTAGTAAACTTAATAAAGTACTCTCAATATTCTCAAAAACAATTCCAGCAGAAATAACTATTATGGTATCTATTCCCATAAGAATTTTTGATTCTTTTATTTTAATCTTTAAAGATAGAAGTTTAGCAACAACAGCTGGACCGCCAGCTGAAGCATTACTCTCAATAATAAAACCAAGACCTAATCCTACAAAAACTCCTCCAAAGATACTTGCAAGTATTGGATTTATTATAAAACCATCTAACTTAAGTACAATATGTATAAAATCGACTGTAAAAGAAGTAACACAAATGGAGAAAATAGTCTTAAAAGCATAACTCTTATTTATGTACTTCATGCTTAATAAAACCATAGGAAGATTTATACAAAACATTATTAAACCTAATTGATACCCAGTAAAATAGTTTATTAAAATCCCAATACCAAAGGTTCCTCCGGCTACTATTTGATTAGGAACTAAAAATAGTGTCACCCCAATTGATAGTAAAATTCCCCCAAGTAAAATAAAAAAGTATTCTTGGTATTTTTGTAATAAAGTAAAGTTTTTTGTCTTGATAAAATTTTCCTTGAGTATTATTTTAAAGTAATTTGAAAAGTAGAATAAAAGAGTTAGAATATCTCTCTTCAAGCTTAATTTTGGATAATACTCCTTGTTATATTAATTTTTTCTTAGAACTTATTTTATAAGTTCTAATCTCGTTCCTAAATCTGCCATGCCACAATTATATAAGGAGCTTGTAACAATTGCGTCCACTCCTGTTTTAGCAAAAGCTTCTGCATTTTTTATATTTATTCCACCTGCTGCTATTATTCTAATATTTTCATAAAGGCATTTTTTTCTTAGTTCAAGAGCTTGATTTATTAAATCAACACTTCCTTTATCAATTTGAATAACATCAACTCCATACTCCATTAACTGTTTTATATCTTCTATATCAGAAGATTCAACAACTACTTTTTTCTCAACTGCCATATTTTTAAATTTAGAAATTTGCTCATAAAAATCTTTATTAGAACTATATAGTTTTCTATGTTGTTTGAAAAAAAGAATACTTTCACTAAGTCCTAGACGATGAGGCATTCCTCCCCCATTTAAAATAGAATTTATACAAAATTTCTTTGCAAAAGGAAAACTTTTTCTTGTAGTTAAAAGTTCACAAGTAGGATTTACATTTTTTATAAGCTTACTCATATTATATGTAGTTGTAGCAATTTTACAAGAGTATTCTAAAAGAACTTGCAATAATTTGTAAGCTTGATGAATATTATTATAATCACCTTGAATTTCTATAAGAACCTCATCTTTTTTTATACTTTTTTTACTTGCAACAAAAAAATTCACTTCACAAGATAAAAGTTGCGCTATTCGTGCCGCTTCTTCAGTACAAGAAACAACAATATCTTCTCTTGTAAAAATTTCAAGTTTTGCTTTTTGATTATTACTATTTTGTAAGTGTGTTGTTAAATCAAAATAAGGTAAATCTTCTTTTATATATTCAAGAAGTTCATTATCTGCTATGGTATTCATTTTTTTTCCTATTAGTTAATTTATGTTTTTTATATTAATTTTTCTTTTTTTTGAAGTATATTCAAGGAGATGAAAAAAATCAATGATGTTATCACTAAAATTCCACTCAAAGCCATGGCTAAATCATATTCCCCATCAAAAACAGCATTATAAATTGCAAGTGAAACTGTGTCAGTTTTTCCCACAATATTTCCACCTATCATAAGTGTAATCCCAACTTCACCCAAAGCCCTAGCTGTTGCTATAAGTAAAGATACCATTAAAGAATTTTTGATTGTGGGCAAAACAATCCATAAAAATGTTTTTATTTCACTCTTTCCGCTTACAGAAGAAGCTTCTATTATTTGCTTAGGAAATTGCTCTATTGTTGATTGAAGAGGCTTCACCATCAAAGGAAGACCAGCTATGAAGCTAGCAATTACAATTCCTGTAAAACTAAATATTAAAGAAATATCAAATTTTTGTAAATAAAAACCTAAGAAACTATCTCTTCCTAATAATAAAAGAAGAAAAAACCCAACTGCAATAGGAGGGAAAATCAAAGGCATGGTTACTAAAGTATCAAGTATATATTTAAATCTTAGGTTCTTCTTTGAAAGCAAATATGCCAAGGGAGTACCTAAAATCAAGAATAAAATGGCGCTAACACTAATTGTTTTAAGGCTTAAAAAAAGTGGGCCTGTAATGTTAGCAAGTTCAAATTCCATTATAAGCCGTATTTTTTAAATATACTTTTTGATTTTTCATTTGAAAGAAAGTTTAAAAACTCTTCACACTGCTTTGTTTTACAAGCTTCTAATTTTCCTACAACTATTTGTATAGGAGAATAATATTTTGAAGGAACTTCTAAAAATCCACCTATTTTATTTTTATTAGCTAAAGCAGCACTTAGATTTACAATTCCTGCATCTACTTCATTTGTAATAACATACATCAAAGCATGAGGAACAGTTGAAACTATAAAAAGTTTTTCTTTTACATTTTCATATAAATTTGCATTTTGTAAAAATTCTAAGCCTGCTATTCCATAAATTGCTTTTTTACTTTGAGGCATCGATATTCTTTTAATATCTTCTTGTTTTAAATCTTCTATAGTCTTAATAACTTTATTCTTAGGATAAGCAATAACTACTTTTCCTTTCCCTAAAATAATAAACTCTTTAAAATCTAATTTGCTTTTTTTTGATAAGAAATTTTTATCTCCTATTATTAAAGAGATATCTGTTTGCTTAGCTTGTGTTGTTACTTGTTTCATATTTCCAAAAAAAGCGTCAATTTTATTGCCACTTTTTTCATACTCTTTAATAACTTCAAGTAAAGGTTTTTTATACCCTGCTCCTGCTGCTACTTTTAAATTACTTGCATTTAAAGAAATTACAAAAAATACAAGCACTAATAATATTTTTTTTAACATTTTTTTCCTTACTTAATTGAAGGGGCAAAAGCTTTTGTACTTACTACTACTTCTTGCCCTACTTTTAAATCTTTTGCTTCACTTGAACTAATTGTTACTTCAACTAATTGTTGTCCAATAGCAATAATTGCCACATAAATCACATCAACTTTTATAATGTCTAATATTTTTCCATCAAAAGAGAATTTCGCACTTCCATTTGTTTTTAATAAAATATTTTTTGCAATTCCATCATCTTTAACTTTCCCATCTTTTAAAACAATAACTCTATTACTTAGTTTATATATTTCACTAGGGTCATGACTTACCATAATAGTTGTTGTTTCAAACTCTTCATGTAATTGCAAGATTTCATTTTGCAATTTTAATCTCATAGCAGGATCAAGGGCTGATAAGGGTTCATCCATTAGAAGTAATTTTGGTTTATTCATCATAGCTCGACAAAGGCTTACTCTTTGTTTTTGCCCTCCACTTAAACTATTTGGCAATCTATCTTTTAATTCAGATAAATCTGTCATCTCCAAAAGTTTTTGTGATAATTTTTTATTTTTATTTACAAAAAGCAAGTTTTCTAATATTGTCATATTAGGAAAAAGTGCATAATCTTGGAAAACAAAGCCTATTTTTCTTTTTTGAACAGGTAAAAAAGTTTTCTCATCTTGCCAAATTTCATTATCAACTTTTACTATACCTTCTGCTTTTTCAAGTCCTGCTAAGCTTCTTAAAAGTGTTGTTTTTCCACTTCCACTAAGTCCTGTTAAGGCAACAAAATCTTTTGTTTTTATTTTTAAATCTACATCTAAATTCATAATTCCTATTGAACCATGAAGCTCTTTTTTTATATTTATTTCTATCATCTTTGAAATCCAGCGAATTTTTTATTGTATTTTTGATTGAAAATATAAACTGAAAGTAAAACTATAAAACTTATTATTAACATAATCGCGCTATATACATGAGCTGATTGATAATCAATAATCTCAACAAACTCATAAATTGCGACTGCTGCTACTTTTGTTTCACCTGGAATACTTCCACCTACCATTAAAACAACCCCAAACTCTCCAACTGTATGTGCAAAAGTTACAATAATAGCTGTTATTAGTGCAGGTTTTATATTAGGAAGTGCAACTTTTAATAAAGTTTCCGTCTTACTTTTTCCTGCTATATAACTAGCCTCTAGCATATTTTTATTTATACTTTGAAAACCACTTTGCAAAGGTTGAACCATAAAAGGCAAACTATAAAAACAACTAGCAATTACAACTCCTGTAAAATTAAATACAAGTTTTATTCCAAAAGTCTCTTCAAAAAACACTCCTATTGGAGAATTTATTGATAAAGCCCAAAGTAAATAAAAACCAATAACAGAAGGAGGTAAAACAATAGGCAAGGCTGTAATTGCTTCAAGTATAGGTTTAATTCTTGACTTAGTTTGAGATAAATACCAAGCTAAAGGCAAGGCTAATATAAAAAGTATCATTGTCGTTATAAACGCTAATTTAAAAGATAATAAAAGAGGTCCATACTCTAAATTACTTAGTATTTCAATCATTTACAATTTCCCTAATAGATAAATCACTTGCTTTAAATAATAAAGTTATCTCTTCATCTAAAGATAAATTCATTTGTTTTAATGAATTTGTAGTAATCATACTTTGTATGCTAAGTCCTAAAATATCGCACGTTACAGAACTAAGTAATTCACCTTCTTCTATAAAAATGATTTTCCCTTTTAATTTATTTGATGAACTTAATAATCCTTCAAAATCTTTTGCTATAGTAATATTTGTAGGTTTTACAGAGACTATTACTTTTGTGCCTTCTTTTATTTTTTCACTTAAATCCAAACTTATCATAGAAAGCATAAGAGATTTAAATGAAAAAGAGACCAGATTTAAGCTATCTTTACTTTTTACTTTTGAAACTATTGCTTCTAGTTTATTCATGGTACTAAATATCCAAAGGCTTTAAATATCTCTTTTGCTTTTTCTCCTAATATAAAATCATAAAAAGCTCTTACTTCTTTCTCTTTTTTTGTACTTTTTAAAATAATTATTCCTTGATTAATTGGAGTATAAAGTTTTGAATCTACATCTATCCAGTTTATGCCTTTTTTGTATTGCTTCATTTTTTCACTAAACAATGAAGATTTAGCTATAAAACCTAGTTCAGTTGCTGTTATTACATATGAAACAGTTTGGGAAATAGACTCAGCATATACAAACTTTTTTTCTGCTTTTTCAAGAAGTTTTGCATTTTTTAAAGCTTCAATTGTTGCTTTACCATAGGGAGCAGTTTTAGGATTTGCTATTGCTATTTTATTAATATTTTCATTTGTAACAATAAAAACTCCTTGTGAAAAATCTTGTTTTTTTGAACTTAATATTGCCAAACTACCTTGTGCATAAATTAAAGGCTTAGTTAAACTCAAACCATCTTTATCTAAATTAATTGGGTATTTCATATTTGCAGCCATAAATAAATCATAAGGCGCACCATTTTTAATTTGAGCAGTTAATTTACCACTACTTCCTAAGGTTACTTGGATTTTTGTATCTGGATTTTCTTTATTGAATTCTTTAATTAAATCCTTTATTGCATAACTTACATTTGCTGCAACTGCTATATTTATAGTGCTTGCAACTAAGGTTGAACTTAATATTAATACTACTAAAAGAAATTTTTTCATTTTATTTTCCTATCATTATATCACTTGATTTGATTATGGCACAAACGACCATACCTTCTTTTAAACCTAAACTTTTAATTGAACTTGTAGTAATAACTGACACTATTGAGTCTGCATTTCCTATATCAATTATAAGTTCAGAATTAATTTTATCTTCTGTAATGCTTATAACTTTTCCCTCAAATTTATTTCTTGCACTTAATGCAATATTTAAATCTACACTTATTAAGACATTGCTTGATTTAAAAAAAGCTGTTACTTCTTCGCCTTTTTTAATCCCTAAATCTTTTGCTGCTGTTTTTGTAATATTAGATACTAAAGTGTTTCCACTTTTTAGTTTTACATTTATTTGTGAACTAACTTCTGAAAATATTATTGAGTCCACTATTCCTTGAATTTGATTTCTTGCACTTATTTGCATTGCTAATCTTCCTATTGTTTTTAGTGTTCCTGTATCTATATCTGTCATTTCTTTTAATCTATTTAAAAAACTTTTTTGCTCTTGTTTTAAAAATAAATATGTCTTTAATAAATTTTCACCATATTTAGTTAAGGAAGTTCCCCCTCCTCCTTTTCCACCTTTTTCTCTTGTTACTAGAGCATGTGATGATAAATTATTCATAATATCAACTGCTTCCCATGCCTTTTTATAACTCATTGGTACTTCTTTTGCCGCTTTATTTATTGAACCACATCTTTGTATTGCAAAAAGTAATTCAATTCTTTTTTCTAGTAAAAAAGGTTTATCTAAAAGTTCCAAGGTTAAATTTGACGAAATTTCCAAGCTAGTTCCTTTTTTCTTTATATACTAAAGTATATAACGTATAACATAAAGAAAAAAACTTCATGCCAAAAAAGTTTATCGTTGTATACCTTAATATATATTGAATTTGTGAATTTGTTTAATTATGCAGCTAAAAAGCTGCATATTAATTATTTAAGTAGTCTTCTACGATTTGAATTTCATTTTTAGAACCAAAATAAATTGGTGTTTTTTGGTCAATTTCTACATTTGTCATATCTAAAATACGACCTTTATTACTAATAGCTCGTCCACCTGCTTGCTCAATAATATAAGAAATTGGGAAAGCTTCAAAAAGAACATCCAATTTTCCATTAGGGAAAGAAGGTGTTTCAGGTGAAGAATAAATTCCACCTCTTTTAAATAAGATTTGGTGAGTATCTAAAGATAAAGAATCTGAGAATCTTAATCTATATCCTTTATTAAAAAATCCATCAAGTAAAGCTCTATGTTCATCACTCCACTCAGACGCTAATCCACCAGTTGAATTAATTTTTCCTTCATTTTCTAAAGTTAAAGGATCTCTTTCAATAAACTCTCCATCTTCAAAAGCAAAATAAATAACACCTTCTGATTTTGAAGCAAATACTAGTTGAAATGTTGGTCCATATGTAACATAAACAGCAGCTTTTAAATGAAAAGCATCCATTTGATTTTCATAAATTCCAAAAATCGAACCTAAAGAAAAATTTACATCTAATAAATCAATATTATCTACAGCAACATAAGATATTTTATATTTACCATTCTTATTATGAATTTTTTCATTTTTATGCTGTTTTCCAATAAATGAATTTATTGATCTTACTCTTCTAAATTCTCTTTGTATAACACTTGAACAATATGAACGAACTTTCTCATTCATATCTTTATCACTTAATCCTCTTGAGATAAATCTATCACAATCTACAAATACATTTTTCTCAATATCTTCTGCAATATTAGTAATTGCATTAAACACTGCTATCATCTACTTCACCTTAACTTGTTATAAATATTTTGAAATTAATAAATGCAAAAATTGAGTTCTTTTCTTCAAACTCTTTTAGTTTTGCAAAATCAATATTGTTATAATCAATCATACCTTTTAATTCATTAAAATTCGATATATGCTCTTTTGTTCTACTTACACTATATTCAGTGGCTGTAGCCGTTGTCATTAAGAATGCCCAATCACTACTTTGACCTAAAAGAAGCTCTCTTAACATTTGAGTTAAAACTCTTGATAGATTAGAATCATTTGTATGAAAATGTTTTTGTGCATACTCTTGCATAATATCAGCCATCTCATGTAAATGTCTATAAATCCAAGCATTCCCTTCATTTAACCATACATCATAATAACCTTTATCTCCCCATGAAGAAGGATTTGGGTTTACTACTTGATTTTTTGGATACATATTTAGATATTCAATTGGTGTAATCACTTTTAAAGTTCCATTTTTATGAATTTCTCTAAACATATTACATAAAAATTCTGGCCCTTCAAACCACCAATGTCCAAATAATTCAGCATCATAAGGAGATACTACCATTGGAGTTCTATCCATTAAAGAACTTAAATGTTCCATTTGTTTTTCTCTATGAAAATGGAAATCAGCCGCATGACCTTTTGTGATTTCTTTAGCAATTCCAGGATTATAAGCTTCTTTATAATCAGTTTCGCCTGTGATTTTATGATATTTATATCCTGTAAATACTCTTACTCCATCTGGATTAATATAAGGTTTTATATAATCAAAATCTAAGTCATATCCTATATCTCTATAAAAGTCTCTATAGTTTATATCTCCTGGATATCCCTCTTTTGAACTCCAAACTTGTTTTGAAGATAAAGCATCTCTACCAAAAGCTGCCACATTTGAAGGAGTATAGGTTGGAGTATAAACTCCATTTAATGAAGTTGGTCTTCCATAAGTTAAAGCATGAGAATCTACAATAAAGAATTTAATTCCTTTTTCATTTAAAATTTCGTCTAAGCCGTCATAATAAGCACATTCTGGAAGCCAAATTCCCTTAGGAGCTCGTCCAAAGTGTCTTGTGTGAGCTTGAACTGCTATTTCAATTTGTGTTCTTACAGCTTGTACATTTACACTTAAAATTGGTAAGAATCCATGAGTTGCACCACAAGTTATAACTTCCATACTTCCTTTATTATAAAAATATTTATATCCAGTTAAAACATTTCCTTCTAAAAAGCCATTGAAAAACTCTTTTGATTCGATAAATATATCTCTATAAAAAACTGCCAAAGGATGAAAATGCTCATCACCTTTTGTTCTTTCTACTTCTTTGTTTCCAAGCTCAATTTGTTTATCTAAGTATTTTTGATATTTATCCATTAAATGGTCATCATCTAACATTTCTGCTAATGGTGGAGTCATTGAAATTGTTAATCTAAAATCAACACCTTCATCTTCTAAACCTTTTAATCTTTTTAAAAGAGGGATATAACACTCTGTAATTGCTTCAAATAACCAATGCTCTTCTAAAAAATTTTCATATTTTGGATGTTTTACAAAAGGTAAATGAGAATGTAAAACCGGTACCCAATAACCTTTAATCATTTTTTATTCCTTTATGAATCGTTGAAGAACTTAACTTCTCTTCTTCCATTTGTGTAAAATGTCTTAATCTTTCTAACTCTTTTACTTGTTCAGCAGATGAAGTTCCTAATACAGCTTCTTTCATAGTTGAACGTACAATTTCTGTCCAAGATAGATTTCTTTTAGCCCAAAGTTCATCTTCTTTTGATGGAAGATTCATTTTTGAAGAGAAAGTATGAACTTTATTCGAGTTAAATAACTCTTCAAATTTATCATCTACTTTCTTTCCAACACTTACTACAATTTTCATATTTTCAAATTGTAGTTTTATAAAATATTCACCTAAAGCAAAAGAAGAAGTAAATTCAAATAATTCTGCTCCATCTTTACTACTTACTTTAAAATACAACTTATCTTTATTTAAATCAAGTCCTTGTTCTTCTAAAGTTTTATCACTTATTTCCCAGTATACATAATACTTTTTTGTGTTAACAAGCAAAACTCTTAAGGTGTCTTTATTATATCTATCAGGAATACTATAAATAGTAGCAGGAGGTTCCCCCTCACTTACTAAGGTATCAATTACATGCGAAGAACTTGAAAAACTATTCTCAAGTTCCATACTACTTTTAACTAACTCATTTGTATTGGGATTCATTGTTTTTCCTAATCTTTATATCTTTTTTAGTATATTTAATTTTACCATTATATATATAAGTAAATTATTTATTACTAAATATAGTATTTACAATTTCTTGCGCTTCCTTTTGAATTAACTTTAAATGTTCACTACCTTTAAAACTCTCAGCATAGATTTTATATATATCTTCAGTTCCTGAGGGTCTAATTGCAAACCATGCATTTTCAGTAACAACTTTTAATCCTCCAATAGAAGCTCCATTATCAGCTTTTGTAATAATGCTTTCTATTTCTTCTCCTGCTAGGGTATTTTGTTTTATATCTTCAGGTTTTAAGTTTTTTAAAGCTGTTTTTTGTTCTAAATTTGCAGGAGCATCTAATCTTCCATAAACAGGTTCCCCAAATTTTTCAATTAAAGTATCGTAATAAATTCCTGGGTCTTTTTTAGTTTTTGCTAAAATTTCCACAGCTAATAAATTTAAGATAATTCCATCTTTATCAGTACTCCAAGGTTCTGCATTTTTTCTTAAAAATGAAGCTCCCGCACTCTCTTCTCCACCAAAATATATTTCTTTATTTATAATTGGTTTTACAAACCATTTAAAACCAACTGGTGTTTCAAATATTTTTTTCCCATTATCTTTTACAACTCTATCAATCATTGAAGAACTTACTAATGTTTTTCCAATACCTAAACCAGCAAAGTCCCTATTTTTTGCTAAATAATCAATAGCTACTGCTAAATAATGATTTGGATTTAAAAGCCCCTTGCTTTTTGTAACAATTCCATGTCTATCAAAATCTGTATCATTTCCAAAAGCAATATCAAAATTATCTTTTAACTCAATTAATCCTGCCATTGCGTAAGGTGAAGAACAATCCATTCTAATCTTACCATCTTTATCACAATGCATAAATGAAAATGTAAAATCAGGAGTATCATGAAATATTTCCATATTTAAATCATATTTTTCTTTTATCGCTTTATAATAAGCTAATCCCGAACCACCCATAGCATCTGCGCCAATTTTTAGTCCTGAATTTTTTATAGCTTCCATATCAATTACATTTACTAAATCATCAACATATGGTGTTACAAAATCATAAGCAACTAAAAGTCCTCTTTCAGAAGCTTCTTCTAATCCTATAACTTTTACATCTTCTAAATCATTTCTTAGAATTTCATTTGCTCTTTTTTCAATAAGTTTGGTAATAGACTCATCAGCAGGTCCCCCGTCTGAATAGTTATATTTAAATCCCCCATCACTTGGAGGATTATGAGAAGGAGTTATTACAATACCATCTGAGTTTTCATGTGTTAAAATTGCATGTGAGATCACAGGTGTTGGAGTGTAAGAGAATCCTTCTGCATAATAAGTTTTAATTCCATTTGCACACAAAACTTCTAAAGTAGTTTTATGAGCAGGAGTTGAAAGGGCATGAGTATCCATTCCAATAAAAAGTTTACTATGCTCTTTTTCTAAATGAAACTCAGAAACAGCTTGTGCCATTGCTAAGATATGACCTTCATTAAAAGAGTTTTTTGAAGAACATCCTCTATGCCCCGATGTTCCAAAAGAAACTTGATGTGCTGGATTTTCCACATCAGCAACTTTAGTATAATAATCACTAACTAGTAATGGTATATTTTCTAAAATTGATTTTGGCGCCTTTTTCCCTGCATATTCATGTAAACTCATATATCTCTCCTTATTTATTTTGTTTTAAATTGTATACATTCTTGTGTAATATTCATCAGCCATCCTAGCAGAGTCAAACTCTGGAGTTACATCTTTAATTGACCTTTTCATAACTTCAATCCATTCTTCATGCTTATCATAATATAATGGAATAATTCTTTCTTCTAAAATATCCATAAGATTTTTATTATCTAAACTATCTTGCTCATTAAGAGGTAATCCTCTACCAAGAGTTGGAATTGTAAAGGCATTAACCCCTTCTTTACAAAACTCAGGATGCCAACCATCTGCAATTGATAAGTTAACAGAACCATTCATAGCAGCACTCATTCCACTAGTCCCACTAGCTTCTCTTGTTACTCTTGGAGTATTTAACCATACATCAGAACCTTTTTTAATAAGCATTGATAAATCTAATTCATAACCTACTAATATAGCAATATTTTTATATGCTCTTGCCATATAATTTAAGTCATTAAAGATATTAATAGCTTGTGTGTCAAAAGGATAAGGTTTTCCTGCCCAGATTATTTGGATTGGATGTTTTTGATTTTTAATCATTCTTTCGAATCTTTCTAAATCATATTTTAATAATCCTGGTCTTTTATACTCGGCAAATCTTCTTGCCCAAACAATAGTTAAAATATTTGGATCAAACATTTTCCCTGTTTGATTAGCAACTTCTACAAATAGCATTTTTTTAAGATGTTTTTTTCTATCTTCTAAAGCTGCATCATTTTCATCAGCTAAGGCTTTTGTTATTCCTTTATCTTTCCAATAGTTTTTATTTTGAGCATTTGTTATAGAAATGATTTCACATCTTCCTTCAACATCTTTCCACATATCATTTGCAACTTCACCATGGATTTTTGAAACTCCATTTGAAATTTTTGCCATTTTTAAAGCACCAACTGTTAATGAAAATTTATCATCAGTTATTCCTGTGATTTCTCTAACTTCATCTAAGTTTGCCCCAGCAAAGAATCCCATTTTATTTAAGACATGAATATTATGTTCTTCATTTCCAGCAGTTTCAGGAGTATGCGTTGTAAATACAAGTTTTTCTTTTACTTCATTTATATTTTTATGTCTATTATAAAGTTCAAAAGCCATTGGTAAAGAGTGACCTTCATTCATATGATAAATTTCAGGCTCCATATTAAGTGCTTCAAGAATTTTTGCACCTCCAATTCCAAGTACAACTTCTTGAGCAATTCTTGTTTCATTGTTTGCATCATAAAGTTTATGTGTAATTGTTCTTGCTAAATAATCGTTTTCATCATTATCTGTTGATAATAAAATCAAAGGAGCCGCTCCAAAAAGTTCACTTGGAACTAAGTATGCTTTTACAACAACTGGTTTTCCATTTATATCAACTTTTACAGATACATTTAAATCTTCTAAAAAATAGTATCTTTTTCTTCTAAATTCTGCTTTTAAATATCTATCTTCATCTCTTCCTTGGTCATAATAACCATAACTCCATAGCATTCCAATACCTACAACATTTTGTTTTAAATCGTAAGCACTTCTCATATGAGAACCAGCTAAAAAACCTAATCCCCCTGAATAAATTTTTAATGCTTGATGAATTGCAAACTCCATTGAGAAATAAGCAACACTTTTTGAATATTTTTTATCAATTTCATAAGAATGTAAATGACTCATATAATTTTTCCTTTTTATTATTTATATAAATTTATATACTCTTGTGCAGAGTTATTCCAAGAATTATCAACAGACATATTATGTTTTGATATTTCTATAAACTTAGGTCTGTTTCCATACAAAGATAAAGCTTTTGCAATTGCATGATTAAACCAAAATAGATTTAACTCACCAAGTGTAATTCCAACACCTAGTTTTAAGCTTTTTAAATCTTCTATATCAGTAAAATCAACAACAGTATCTTTAAGTCCACCAGTTTTTGCGACAATTGGCAAGACTCCATATTGCATTGAAATCATTTGATTTAATCCACAGGGTTCAAATACTGATGGCATAAGTAGAAAATCAGCACTTGCATATAATTTTCTTGAAAATGCTTCGTCATAACCAATTTTTATATGAATATTTTTATATTTATTAGTTATTTCTGTGAATATTTTATTATAAAACTCTTCACCACTTCCTAAAATTACAAAATTTGCTTCATAATCTTTAAATAAATCCATTGAATCTATTAATAAATCTACACCTTTTTGAGAAGTGAATCTGCCAATAAAAATAAATAATGGTTTTTCATTACCTTCTAAAGCTAATTCCTTTAAAAGTATTTCTTTATTTTTTTGTTTGTTTTTATATGTTTTAAGTGAAAATTTCTTTTCTATAAATTCATCTTTTTGTGGATTAAATACTTCTGTGCTAATTCCATTTACAATTCCTTGTAATTTAAAAGAGTTGATTCTTAAAGTTTCATCTAAACTATTTCCAAAAGCAGGTGTTTGAATCTCTTGGGCATAAGTTTTACTAACTGTTGTAATCGCATCTGAATAATTAATTCCTGCTTTTAAGAAGTTTACATTGTCAAAATATTCTATTCCACTAAATTTGAAACAAGTATCCCAATCTAATTCAAGAATATCCATAACTTTTTTGGAAAATATACCTTGATATGCTAAGTTATGAATAGTTAAAACTACTTTTTGAGGTAAGTTATATCTCGTTTTTGCTAACAAGGCTACTAATGAAGTTTGCCAATCATTTATATGAATAGTTTTAACATCTAATTTTTTTCTAATCATCACTTCTAAAATAGCATATGAAAAAAGACCAAATCTTAAAGCATTGTCCCCAAAATCTCCAAATTCATCATCATAAAGCCCTAATCTATCACATAAAATAGGATTATAAATAAATAACTCATCTAAACTATCGGCTTTATGAAAAATATCAAATTGGTGTCTAACTCCTGCTAACCAGTAATCAAAACTAAGACCTGAAAATTCAATATTATATTTTTTTCTATCTACTTGATTATATAAGGGCATGAGAGAGTAAACAGTTTCACCTTGTTCTCTTAAGCTTTCAGGTAAGGCTTGTGCAACATCTGCTAAGCCTCCACTTTTTGCGTATGGATAAATTTCACTTGCTGCAAATAAAATACTCATTTACTCTCCTTATAAATTTTACTAGCATTTTCAGGTAATACTACATTAATAGAAATATCAGTATCAAGTTCAAAACCTGCTTGCTTATAAATTCTTGGTTTAATTTCAATATTAAATCTATAATACTCTTTTGTTTTATCATTATAATTTTCATATGGTGCATTTTTAATTATCATATTAAAAGGTACTTCACCTAAAGCCTTATGATATAACTTGAAAAAATCATCTACAATATCACATAAAGCACTTAAATCACTTTTATTAAACTCTTTCAATGATGAAAGCTTTTTCTTTGAAACAATCTTTACTTCAAAAGCAAATTCTGAGGCATAAGGACAATAAATAATAAACTCACTATTTTGAGCAACTATATTTTTATTATATTGAATCTCTTCATAAACTAAATCATCTAATAAAGCTCTTTTATGTTCTTTATAATACTCTTTTTTATATTCAATTTCTTCTTTTATTTTTTTTGGAATAAAAGGTAGAGCAAGGATTTGAGAATGAGAATGTTCCATCGAAGCACCTGCATTTTCACCTTGATTTTTAAAAACAGAAAGATATGCAAATCTATTGTCTTTTTGTAAATTAATCACTCTTTCTTGAATAATGGCAAAATAGTTTGCAAAATTATTATAATCATAATCCCAAATTTGTCTTTTATGGCTAGGTGTCTCAATAACAACTTCGTGAGCACCAAAACCACTACATTTTTCAAAAAAACTATCTCTTGATGATCCAGCTTGTACATCAATTGAAAGTGCATTATATAAATTAGGAACTACTCTACATTTCCATTTACCATTTTGAGATACTCTTGCTATCTCATTTGGTGTAAACTCTTCTTTACCTGCATCAAAAGGACAGCTATGATGAATTAATACACTTGGATGAATATCTTTTTTATTATTTAAATCAGCTGGTCTTCTTAATCTTTCTGGGGCAAAAAGTATCCATTCTTTTTTTAATTTACAGTACCTAAACTCTGACAAAATTTCTCCTAATCATATATACCAACTTTTTAAGAATAGATTTTCAAAATCTAAAACTGTTTCGTCATAAAGCGGATACCGTTGTATTTTCTTTTTCTTTTTAAAAAGTTCAAAAGAAAAACCTACTTTTTTTAATTTAAAGTCATATACTTTTATCTCTATTCCCTTTGAAAAAGCCAAATCAAAATAAGTTCCATTTTGAGAAATTGTTTGAAGCTTCTTTTTAAAATCAAAAATAAATATTTTATCTTCTAAAGTAACTCTTAGTTCAAATTCACCTAAACTTTGAACTTTATTACCTTCTAAATATAAATATAAATTGTTTTGTCTATCAACTCCATAATATAGATATTCTATAACAGAAGAAGAGGAATCCATAGTACTAAACTCTTTTTTAATATCCATTCTTCCACAATTCAACCATTCAAAATAGTTACTCATATTCCCATCAACAACAGGAGAAATAAAATCTTTTTGTAAGATATTTACTTGATTTGCAGCATCTTTTTTTACAATAGGAACAAAAATCTCTCTTGGTACTTCTTTATTCATTAACTCAAATACATTCTTTAAGTGGGCTCTAAATTGTTCATCAAATTGATGATTTAATTCTGTATAGTGGTCATCACCATACCACCAAAACCAATCACTTCCAAGGGCAATCATAAACTCTTTTTCTACTTTTTGCAAAGTTTGCTCATCTAAAGAATTTTTTACCTCATCAAAACTATTTTTTGTCAAGTCTAAAAGCTCCCAAGCTTTGTTTTTCTCAGGACTTCCTATCCAAATATCAAAATTGCCATTTATCCAACTACCACTATTAAGAGAGGATAGTTCAGTAAATTTTAAATCTTCTATTTGTGGTACTTCATCAAATAATACTGTTTCACACCAAGCTTGTTCATCTAAAAGTTTATATAACTCTTCAAAAAAATCTTGGGCATTGTTTGGATAAAATTCCCAAGCATTTTCCCCATCAAGAATAACAGGAACAAGAGGAGAAGAGCTAGCATTTAAATAAATATTTTTCAAATGTGAAACAAAATCTGAAGCTGCTTCTTTTGCACTTTTCTTACTATAATCAAAACCAATTAAATCACTTAAATATTTATCTCTAAAAAATAAATTTACTTTTCCATTTTCAGTTTTTAAACTATAAGGTTTATACAAAAGCTCTTTATTTGAGTTATTTAAGGTTTTTGATAATATCTCTTCATCTGTACAAGCCCATTGCACACCATGTGAAGATAATAAAGAAATTGTTTTATTACTTACACTTCCTTCACTTGGCCAAAATCCTTTTGGTTTTTTATCAAAAAGTTTTTCAAAATAATCAACAGCACTTGTTACTTGTAAACTTGCGAAGTCTTCATATTTAGCACTTGAAGTTGGTAAAACTACATCAGATCTTGCTTCTTTTGCACTTTGTCTATCAATTAGTAAAGGCAAAATGGGATGGTAAAAAGGTGTAGTTGAAATATCAATTTGTTTATTATCTTGAAGCTTTTTATAATATGGAATTAATTCACTTAAAAATGAATATAATTCATTTATTAAATCATTTTTTTGTTTTTCTGAATAGTTCTTTTCTTGTTTTAAAAGAGCTTTAACAAGTTCATTACTCTCTCTTAAAAAATTACCACACCAAGCTAATAGAAATAAAACTTCTAATTCTAATATTTCTTCATTTGAAAATATTTCAAATGAAGAATCTGGGGCTTTATACTTAAGTAAAAGCTCATAATATCTTGGTAGTGGGTTAACCATATGTTGTTCATTTGCTAAAAATAGATATTCACTTAAAAAACTCTTTTCATCAAGCCTTAAAGAGTTCACATCTTTTTTTAACATTTCTAAAAACTTATCATTTGCACTGCCGTTTAAGTAACCTTCAATTTGTGTTAATAAAGATGGCACAAGATTAAAAGTAGCCTTAATATTTGGAAACTTTTCCAAATACCAAGGGATATCATAATAATCTTTGATTGCATGTAAAAATACCCAAGGCATTAAAGTTGTATTTGTACAATCATCTTTATAATAAGGTTGGTGCATATGCCATAAAAATGACAAATATAATTTTTTACTCACTTATCCACTTTTCTATTTTATCTTGATATTTATAAAAAATCTTTCCTGCAGATTTTTCATCTTCTGCCTGAACATAAAGATTTAAAAATTCATTATATTGATCAGGAACCATTAATACCCATTCTTCTTCATTCATCCAAATTTTTACGCCATCAACAGATGTAGTTTTTTTATTTTTCCCATCTTCAAGGAATTTTCTCATCATCTTTCCTTTTGAAGAAGAAGGACAAGGTATATTTTCACCTTTGTAACAAAATTTTGGGATTTCACTAATTACTTTAGATAATTTCTTACCTGATTTCTCAAGTAATTCTAGTATTTTAAAACTTGTAAAAATAGAGTCTCTATTTAATCCAAAAGAATTAAAAGCAAAATGACCATCACTATCTGCAATTAAATCATATTCTCTTAATTCATCAGCTTTAAAATTAGCTAATTTTGCTCTTGTTATTTCAATGTTTTTATATGTGATAAAATCAGGAGCCCAAGCAGGAAGTAATACTTTTAAATCCTTCTTTTCAGATACATTATCAAGTAAACTTAGAATAGCTAAAAGAAGAATATAATCATAAATTAATTCACCTTTATTATCTACTATTTGAAGTTTATGTCCATTTGGATAAATTAGAAAACCACAATCAAGATTCATTGCTCTTACTATATTTTTCATATTTTCTTGATTTTTCACCACATCATTTGATTGAATTTTATCGCTTTTATGGGCATTTAAAATAATATTTTCAATTCCAAGTTCATTTATAATTCTTGGATAAATATTAGAAGTTGAACCATTCATAATATCAGCAGCAACTTTTAACTCAGAATTTTTAAATAATTCTTTAGGAAAAGAACTTTCAATAGCTTCAATATACTCTTCACTCAGACCTTTATCTTCTGAAATTGTTCCTATTTCTCGATAATGTACACGTCTGAAATTTTCTCTAAAGAAGATTCTCTCAATTTGTTGTGAAACTTTTGTATCAACTACTAAACCTTCACTTGTATAAAAAATTATTTCAGTTTCTGAAGGATCGTATACTGATTGTCTAATATGAATACCAGCTGCCATCTCTTCTTTTTGGCTTAAGGCATGTCTCATTACATTTGAAGGAACATTATAAGGATCTACTACATTAACTCCTGTTGATAACATCCCTGCTACAAAGGCTCTTTTTAACATAAAGGTTGCATTATGATAATCTCTTGAAATATATACATTAGAACCTTCGGGTAGTATTGAACCAAAGGCTTCGGCTAATTTTGTTGCCATTTGACAAGATAATTCAATATTAGTTCTACCAATTACTGAACCTTCTTCAAAAATTGATGATTTATATTTATTTCCCCAAATAATATTTGTACTAACTACAGAAGCAGCTTCTACAACTTTATCTGGCCACATAATAATATCTTTTTCAAATGAAACTTTTTTATTTACTAAACATTTCTCTGCCATAATTACACCAAATGAAGCTTTTACTTCATCTTTAATAATATTATTATTACAAATAACTGAATTATTTAGTTTTACTTTAGTACTAACTGAAATATCATTCCATAATACAGAATTTAAAATTTCAGAATGTTTTTTAATCTTTGTATTATCTCCAAGTACACAATCTTTTAAAGTAACTCCTTCAGAAATACTTACATTTTTTCCTAGAACTACTGTACCTTCAACTCTAATCTTTGGATCTAAAAATACACCCTCTTCTAAATATACAGTACCTTTGTCAAGCTCTTTTTTCTCACCTTTATAAGGTAATATAATTTCACCATTAAAAATGTCTTTGTATACATCTCTATAACTTTCAGGATTTCCAACATCTCGCCAATAACCTTTAATAGGACATCCCCATAAAGGAATATCTTGTTTCATTAAGCTTGGAAATAAATCTTTTGCAAAATCAAAGTTTTCTTTGTATGGAATATGATCTAATATTTCAGGTTCTATTACATAAATACCTGTATTAATAGTATCACTAAATACTTCTCCCCAACTAGGTTTTTCTAAGAATTTTTCAATTCTGTCTTTCTCATTTGCAATTACAACACCAAATTGTAAAGGATCCTCAACAGGAGTTAAAGTAATTGTTAATTGTGATTTTTTCTTTTCGTGAAATTTTTTAATTTTTTTAAGGTCAAAATTTGTAACTAAATCACCACTTACAATAATAAAAGTTTCATCTAAAAACTCTCTTGCAATTGCTACGGCTCCAGCTGTTCCATAATCATCATCAGGTTGAAAATATGTAATATTAATCCCTAAATCTGAGCCATCTTTAAAATGCTCTTTAATAACTTCTGGTTTAAAATATAATAAAATACCAATTTCTGTTATTCCTAATTCATCTCTAAGTTTTAGAATAATATGTTCCATCATTGGTCTGTTTAAAATAGGTAACATTGGCTTTGGGAGTGAGTTTGTTAATGGTTGTATTCTTGTTCCAAATCCCCCAGCTAGTACGATTGCTTTCATCTCATAACCTTTCTTATTAAATATTTTTTCACTTTTTAATTAACTATTCTTTTTGCTAATTCTAATAAATCTTTTCTAATCTCGTATTTTTGTGAGTTTACATAATCTATAGATACAAATTCAAATTCGCTTTTTTTATAAATTATTACGCTCCCACCATCTTCGTTTTTATTATCCATTAATCTTTCAATAGCATATGTAACAAATTCTGAAGCCATTAGTCTGTCAAAAACTGTTGGATTTCCACCTCTTTGAACATGTCCTAGAATTGTCGCTCTTGTTTCTATTCCTATATCATGTTCAAGCCAAGATACAAGCTCATTTGTGCTTGTACATTTATCACTTGAACATCCCTCTGCAACTATACATACAATATATTTTCTACCTTCAGCTAACTCTTTTTTTAGCCTTTTTCCAATAGCATCTAAATTATAATCAAGTTCTGGAATAATACAAATCTCAGCTCCACAAGTAATAGCAGAAACTAAGGCTAAATATCCACAATCACGTCCCATTGTTTCAATCACGCAGGCTCTTTTAAAAGAGGCTGATGTATCTCTAACAGCATCAGTAGCTTGTCTAATTACATTTAAAGCTGTATCAACTCCTAAGCAATAATCTGTTCCAAAGATATCGTTATCAATTGTTGCAGGAATTCCTACAAAATTTACTCCAAAGTCTTTGTGAAATTGATTTAAGGCTCTAAATGAACCATCTCCACCTAAAATAATTATTTTATCAATATTATATTGTTGAAGATAGTTAAAAGCTTGTTCTCTAAATTTATATTCAAAAAATCTTTTTGATCGTGAAGATCGTATTTTAGTTCCACCTTCATGCATAATTCCAGCAACATCTTCATAAGTAGCAAGTTTTATATCCCCATCAATTAAACCTTCTAATCCATCATAGATTAGATAAGGTTTAATATCTTTGCTAAAACAATAATCAACAAATTGCTTAATAGCAGGGTTCATCCCTGCACAATCCCCACCTGATGTCATTATCGCTATTGCCATAAATTAATTACCTTTTTTATTTTTTACCAACAAATAGTGCCATATCAATTAATCTACTTGTATATCCCCATTCATTGTCATACCAAGCTAAAACTTTTACAGTTTTTCCCTCAATTACAGAAGTCATATCAGGAACAAAAGTTGCAGAGTATGAACTACCTATAAAATCACTTGAAACTCTTTTGTCATAATCAACTTCAAGTAAACCTTCAAATGCTACTTTACTTGCAATTTGCATAGCTTCATTTATTTCTTCTTTAGTTGTTTCTTTTTTAAGATTAACTGTTAAATCTACAACTGAAACATCTGCTGTTGGAACTCTCATTGCATAACCGTTTAATTTTCCTTTTAAACTTGGCATTACTAAAGCAATAGCTTTTGCAGCACCTGTAGTTGTAGGAATCATATTAACAGCAGCAGCTCTTGCTCTTCTAGTATCTTTTGCATGTTTACCATCTAAAATATTTTGATCATTTGTATATGAGTGAATTGTTGTCATTAAACCATTTTCAATTCCAAAGTTATCATCTAATACTTTACAAATTGGAGCTAAACAGTTAGTTGTACAAGAAGCATTTGAAATAATTGCCTCACCTTTATATTCATCTGTATTAATATTTAAAACATAAGTTGGAGTATTATCTTTTGCAGGTGCTGACATTACTACTTTTTCTACACCATTTTTTAAATATCCTTGACATTTTTCAGTTGTTAAAAATGCACCTGTACATTCAAGTACAACTTTCGCGCCACAACCACCAAAATCAATATTTTCTAAATTTCTATCTTGGAATACTCTTACTTTAGTTCCATTTATAGAGATGTGTTCATTATCAATAATTTCTGCTGCTACACCTTGTTGAACTGAATCATATTTTAAAAGATATATTAGCATTTCTAGCTCACAAGTAGTGTTTAATGCCACTAATTCTAAATCTCCTCTTTGTGCAACTATTTTTGCTGCTATAAGTCCTATTCTTCCTGTTCCGTTAATTGCTACTTTTAAAGCCATTTGTACCTTCCTTTAATAATTTAATATTATAATACACAAAATAAATTACAATATAGTTCTTATTGTAAGCATTTTGTAAATATATTGTATTATTATATTTAAGTAAAATAAAATGTAAACATAAATAAGGCTAAAAAATAGCAAATTTGAAGGAAATATATGAAAACTAATCTTTTATTCGGAATACATTGTCATCAACCTGTTGATAATTTTGATAAAGTAATTTATGAAATTATTGAAAAATCGTATAGACCTTTTTTCGAAATATTAAAACTTTATCCAGATTTTAAATGCTCAGTACATTTTAGTGGTTGGCTTTTTGAATTTATTTTAAAAAATGATCCTAAACTTTTCAATTTAATAAAAGAGTTATCCCCTCAAATCGAATTTTTTACAGGTGGATATTATGAACCTATTTTAGCTTCAATTCCAAGTGTAGATAGAGTGAAACAAATAAATATGCTTTCTTTATTTATTCAAAAACATTTCAATCAAAAACCAAGAGGACTTTGGCTTACTGAAAGAATATGGGATGATTCTATTATTGATGATTTAAAACAATGTGATGTTGATTATGTAATTGTTGATGATTATCATTTAATTGCTTCAGGCTTTGATAAAGATGAGTTAAAAGGTTACTTTATCACTGAAAACTCAAATAATCAAATCTCTTTATTTCCTATAAATAAGGACTTAAGATACATAATTCCTTTTGCTTCTATTGAAAATACAATGAAAACATTAAACTCTTATGCTTCACATGAAGGAGAAAATGCCGCAATAATTTTTGATGATGGAGAAAAATTTGGGGTATGGCCTAAAACCTATGAAAAAGTTTATGAACAAGAGTGGTTAAAAAACTTTTTTGAAAAATGTATTGAAGATGAAAGTATTAATCCTACAACTTTTGCGGATTTTTATGATAAAAATAATGCAATTTCACTTTCATACTTACCAACCGTCTCTTATCACGAAATGGGAGAGTGGTCAACACTACCAAATATATCAAGAGATTATTTAGATTTAGTTCATCAACACATGGATAAAGAGCATTTAATAAGAGGAGGAATATGGAAAAACTTTTTTATAAAATATAATGAAAGCAATTGGATTCATAAAAGAAGTTTAGAGCTTTCTAGAACTCTAGAACAAAGTAATGAGTTTAAAGATTCTTTATTTAAAACCCAATGTAATGATGTATTATGGCATGGAGTTTTTGGAGGAATTTATCTTCCAAATTTAAGGGATAATGCTTATAAATATATAATTAATTGTGAAAATCTTTTATCAATGAAAGCTTCTTGTAAAACATATGACATAAATATGGATTCAATAAAAGAGTACAAATTTTATACTCCTAATTTAATCACTATAATTGATCCAAAATTAGGTGGTCAGATTTTAGAACTTGATTTAAGAGATAAGCTATTCAATCTTCAAAATACACTTACAAGATACCATGAAACGTATCATGATAAGATTCAAAAAATAGTTGAAGTAGAAGAAAATGGAATAGAAGATAAAAAAGATAGTAAAAATGAAGATGAAATTGCGACAATTCATGATTCAGTATTATTAACAAGTGAAGACATAGAACTTTATGAAGATTGGTATTTAAAAAAATCTGCAATTGACCATATTTGTTCAAATGATTTGGATAAAAACACTTTCAAAGCTTGTACTTTTAAAGAGTATGGCGATTTTGCGAATCAACCTTTTGACGTAGTTAAAAATACTCAAGGAAGTATTGAAATAAAAAGAGAGGGTGGAATTTACAAAAATGATAAAAAAGATACAACTTTAGAGAAATATTTCACTTTTAAAAATAGTAAAATAGACTCCATAGTTAGTTTAAAAAGTGAAGAAACAGATATTTTGAAATATCTTCTTGAATGGAATTTGCATTTTCAAGATTATGAAATATTAACAGTAAATGGACATAACATTAAAGATACTTTATATCTTGAAAATTCTCAACTTACTATTTTAGACCAATCATTAAATAAAACTATAACTTTTCAATTTGATCAATGTGTTGATATTTATGTATATCCAGTTAAAAGTGTAAGTCAAAGTGAAGCAGGAGTTGATTATACGACTCAAGGTATATGTTTAGGTTTTGCTAAAGAATTTAGCTCTCAATTAGATTTGAAATATAGTATTACAATAAAATAGTTAAGAACAAGCTAGTTGGCGTTTGCTTCTTTAAATATGACTTTAGCATATTACTAAAAGAAGTTAATATAATAAAAATTCCCTTTAAATTGGGAATCTAAAGAAAAGGATAATAATATGAAAATGTACGGAATAAAAACTTGCGCAAGTGTTAAAAAAGCAAAAGCTTTTTTTGATAAAAACAATATATCTTATGATTTTATTGATTTAACTAAAGAGCCAGTAAATGAACAAAAAATTGAAAAATGGCAAGCATTTACTCCTGCTACTTCTATGTTAAATCCACGAAGTAAAGCATATAGAGATTTAAAATTAAAAGGCAAAAATATAAGTGAAGAAAAAGCTGTTTCAATAATCGCAAAAGAGAATTCAGTTTTAAAACGACCAATAATAGAACATGGGTTAAATACTCATGACAAATTTGTTATTGGATTTAATGAAGAAGAGTATAAAAGTACCTTCTTAGCTTAATTTATTGCTCCTAATGATTTGATTATGATTTGATTATTAGGAGCTAGTTTTATTTAAATTATTTTATGGCTTTGGGTCTGAATTTTAATAAATCATCCAAGTAGTTTTCATAATTATATTTATATGTAGTTAATTTTAATTTTATTATTACATTTTCTGTCACATCAAATTCTATATCTATTCTATAAAATGGTTTTAAAAATGGTGTTGTATTATATTTTGATTTTAAAGATAAAATAGTCTCTCTTAGTGTTTTAAAATCTACTTCAACTGTATTAACATATTCATTTAAAAAAAGTTCCGTTTCTTTTATATATTCCTCTAAAGGATAGTCATTTTTAACTATATATTTAAATTCCACATAATCCAAATCCTTAATCACTTTATGTATTATTTCTGTTTCATTTAATACTTTATTTTCAAGTGAATATAATTGCCCGTTCATTTCATTTTTATAAATTGTTTTAAATAAATTAACTTTTGTTATTTTACAAATTTCATTGGGTTTTTCTTTAAAATAAAACTCCATTCCTTCATAAATAGTTGTTAAAACTGATGATTTGTAAGCTAGACCTAAAAATATATTATTTAATTGCTCTTTTATAGAAAAAAGAGAGATTAATATTAAGGCTGATAATATAGGAATTATTATAGATAAATTATTTTTGGAAATAATAAAAAAAGAGATGATTAAAAATACTATTACGTATATTTTCAATAAATACTCTTTTTTACTATTTAAAGTTGCTTCTAAATTTATCTTTTTTAATTCTATTTTAGTTTTATTTATTTTACTTTTATGGTATTTATTTAAGAAAACCAGATGAATTATATAAATTACCAATAAGCTTATTGCTAATAATATCAGCTTACTATAATCAAAATTACTTAATAAGTTTAATAAGTTTTCTAAATCTGTAAATAAATTTTTTAATATATTCATTTTTTATCTTTCTTCCTTTTTCTTTATTTAAAAAAAGTGCTTATGCTTTTTTTACTTCCAATGTTAGACATAAATATAGATATCCATCTTGTATTTGTATTTGAATTAAAGGCAATTTTTAGTGTCATAGTTAAAGGCACAGCTAAAAACATTCCAACAATTCCTAAAACCCAACCCCAAAAGATTAGAGAAAAGAAAATTATTAAAGGAGATAATCCAAGTTCTTTTCCCATAAATTTAGGTTCAAGAATATTACTAATAAAAATATTTATAAAAACATACACTATTATTAAAATAATTGTTGTATTTAAATCAGCCGTTACAAAAGATAAAAGTACAGCTGGAATTGCTGCAATTATGGAACCAACTACTGGAATAAAATTAAAAAGCATTGCTATAACACCCCAAAGAATTGGATAATCTACTTCAAAAAATATTAAACTTATACTTATTAAAAACCCTGTTAAAAAACTTGTTGTTGTTTTTACTAAAAAATATTTTTGTATATTCTGAGAAAATAAATTAAAGTGCTCTAATTTTTTACTGTTTTTAGAAAAAATTATTTTAAGTTTTTTCTCAAAAGATTTTGATTCAGCCAAGATAAAAGCAATTCCAATAACAAGAAGTAAGAATTTAGATAAAAAAGAACCAATACTCCCTATAATATTTGTAGTAAAAGAGAAAAAAGAGCTAAAACTAAGAGCTTCTAAAATAGTCTGTTTATCAACTGCAAAACCATAGTTTTCTAGAAAAGCGACACTATCAATAATAACTAGATGTAATTTTTTCTCATAAATAGGAATATTTGTCAAAAAATCTTTTAATGATATATTTATAATATAAGAAAGAAGCAATGAAATTAATATAAAAATCCCTATTACAAATAAATAAGCAATAAACTTAGGTATAAATTTTTTTTCTAAAATTTTTATTATTGTAGATACTATTGAGGCTATAAATATTGATAAAAATAAAATTATTACAATTTCACTTGCAGCTTTCACCCCTGCAATTATAATTACTAAACTTGCAAAATAAAAAAAGTAATTTTTAATACTCATTGTTGACATCATATTCCTTTTGTAGACGTATTATAACTTTTTTTTTTAATAAAATCTCTTTTGCAAGTTTAATTCTTTTTTATTAAATTGCCGATTGAATAACACCTCCATCAGCTCTTAAAGCAGCTCCATTCGTAGCAGAAGATAAAGAGCTTGCTGTATATACAATCATATTTGATATTTCTTCAACATCAGTAAATCTTTGAAGTAAAGAGCTAGGTCTTACATTTTCAAAAAAATCTTTTTCAACTTCTTTAAAAGTTTTATTTTGTGAACTTGCAAGCTCTTTTATAAATTCTGAAACGCCTTCTGAATTAGATGGGCCTACAATAATAGAGTTAGAAGTAACATTTGTACCCTTTGTAAGTTCAGCAATACCACGGGCAATTGAAATTTGTGCTGTTTTAGTCATGCCATAATGAATCATCTCTTTTGGAATTTGAAAAGCAGACTCACTTGAAATAAAGATAATTCTTCCCCAATCTTGATTTATCATTTTAGATAAATAATGTTGAGAAAGTCTTACTCCACTCATTACATTTATATTAAACATATCAATCCATTCTTTTTCTGTTATATCTTCAAACTCTTTTGGTTCAAATATGCCAAGATTATTTATAAGTATATCAATATGTGGAATTTTAGAAATAAGATAATTACAAGCTTCTACAGTTTTAAGATCAGCTACTATTCCATTGATTTTTGCTTCTGGAAACTCTTCTCTTATACTTAAAACTGCTTTTTCTAATTTTTCTTTATTTCTACCATTAATTATAACCTCAGCCCCTTCTTCACAAAGTTTTTTGGCACTTGCTAATCCAATTCCTTGAGTAGAGCCTGTAATTAGTGCAATTTTATTTTTTATTTTTAAATCCATTTATACTCCTTTTAAAGAAATATATTAATAAAAAAGAATCGTAATTAAATCGCGGTGAGTTTATAAATAGCCAAGATTGAACTATAAAAGTTCAATCTTATAACCTGTATTATTTTGATTAACAATTAAATCTTTATGTATTTTCCCTCTTAATCTAAATAATAAAGATCTAAAAGCAGCATAACCAGCAGGTTCATCCTGCCAAATTGCATATTCTAGTTGTTCTTGGGAAACATTATGTCCAGGTGAAACACATAAAAGTTTTATAATTTGAATCTCTTTATTTGTTAATTTTACAGGTTCATTTCCATAATAAAGAATATTCTTTTCTTTATCAAAAAGATAACCAAATTTTAATTTTATTGTTCGTGATTTTTCTTCTGTATTTATAGATAACTTATGTTCTAATGTTTTATTGATAACTTGAACTGCATTTAATTCTTGATTAATACCTTTATCTTCTTCTGCTTTTTTTAAAGCTATTTCAATAGTTGCTTGCAAGATATTTTTCTTATAAGGTTTTAAAATATAGCCATAGGCAAAAGTCTCTGAAGCTTTTTTAATTGTTGCAAGTTCTGAATTTGCTGTTAAAAATATTATAGGAGTATTAGGAATTATTGTTTTTAACTCTTTTGCTAAAACGATACCTGTAGTTGGTCCTTTTAAATAAATATCCATTAAAATTAAATCAGGAACTACACCTTTTTCTAATAATTTAATTGTTTTACATCTATTAGGAGCAATTCCACAAGGTTCATAACCTAATTCAATTAAGGTCTCTTTTAAATTTAATGCAATAATTGACTCATCTTCTACAATCAATATTTTTACTTTATTCATAAGTATTCTCCTTTTGAGGAAACTTTATACGACACTCTAAACCTTTATTATTATAAAATTCAATTTCACCATCAAGTTGGTCTTCTACAATTGAATGAATTAATTGCATTCCAATTGATTCACTTTTATATAAGGAATCAATATCTTTCATCCCTGCTCCATTATCTCTTATTTTTAATAATATAGATTCATCAATTATTTTCATATGTACGCACAGGAGATTATCCCTATCTTCACTGAAAGCATACTTAAATGCATTTACACATAATTCATGAAGTACCATACCAATTTGAATACATCTATTTGTTGATAAAATTAGTTTCTCTATATGTAAATCAACATCAAGTTTTGTATTTTGAGAAATATATAAATCTTTTATATCTTCAACAAGTCTAGTAATATAATCAGGTAAATTTATATACGCTAAGTTTTTGCCTAAATATAAAAACTCATGAACTAAAGCCATTGTATGAATTCTACTTCTACTTTGTTTCATTGCATCTTTTAGCTCATTATCAGAACTTCGTCTTGCTTGCATATTTAATAAAGAAGAAATAATTTCCATATTATTTTTAACTCTATGGTGAATTTCTTTTAATAATATTTCTTTTTCATCATTTGATTTTTGTAATTGTTTATTCATTGAAGTAATATTATTTCTATATTCCAGTCTTTGAGTCATATCTCTTCCAAAGGCACAAATATAATCTATTCCATTATGCTTAAAAGCATGTCCTGAAACCTCAACAGCAAATATTGAATTATCTTTTTTCTTTTGTGTAGTTTCTAATCTCCAATCTTTAGTATCTCTTATATCATGCATACATTTTACAGCTTTTTTTCTATCAAATTGAGGATCCATATCTTCAAGTTTCATTTCTAAAAACTCTTCTTGAAAATAACCTAACATTTTACAAGCAGCAGCATTAACATATATAACTTTAGCATCAAGAGTAAACCAATAAATTGCATCAACTGAGTTATTTAAAGCAAACTCATAAGGAAGAAGTCTTTGTTTATCTTTCTCTTTTAAATCTTTATATGACATATCTATTCTTTGAATAACTCTTTGCATATGATTTAATATTATAAAAAGGATTACACCTGTTAAAATCAAAAACAATATACCAAAAGTTAAAGGTCCTTGATTTGAAATACTATTAAATTGAAAGAAAACTTTTATAAATTTATCTAAAGATATTATTCCTAAAACACCACTTAGTATAAAAAATATTGAAAATTTTACTGGGATATTATTACTATTAAAAAAATATTTTTTTATTGAATTCATTTATTTAACCTTTATTTTTTGTATTTTATCAAATTTTGTTTTGTTTTATTTTATATGCGAACAATTCGCGATTTTATTTTCATAGAATTTCTCAAGTTTAAAAACTATAAGTGATTTAATTAGGAGTTTTTATGTATGAACTAATGCCAAATGAAAATAAATTTGTACAAATTATAGAAATAAGAGACGATGGATTTGTAGAATTTAATTTTGCTATAAGTGAAGCTGTGATGAATGTTGAATTACTTTTGCCATACAAAGCTTTTATTGAGTTTTGTCATAACAATAGAGTATCTTTTTTTAGCCAAGAACAAGAAGATGAAATATTAATTGACAATGAAAATTGGAAATACGGATTAAATAAAAATTAAGGAGAAGATATGGAATTAAATATTGCAAGTGTTGAAATAGAGCCAAAAAGACATACTTTTGGAAATGTTGCTAGAAGATTAGGTGAAGATAGACCAGCTTCAAGATATGAAGAAGCTATGTATGATGCACAGCCAACTGAAAATTTTCATTACAGACCTCAATGGGAACCTGAATTTGAAATTTATGATAAAAAAAGAACAAAAATTAAAATGAACGATTGGTATGATTTATTAGATCCAAGAAAATTTCATTATATGTCATATGTTTCAACAAGAGCTAACCAAAATGCTGCAAATGAACAAAGTTTTGATTTTATTGATAAAAGAGGCTTAGTTGATTTTATAAAAAAAGAAAATTTACAAAAAGTATTTGATTTTCTAACACCTCTAAGACATTATGAATATGGCGCAAATATGAATAATTTGACAATTGTAGATAGAGTTTATGGAACAGCTATGATGTCAGCTTCTATGTTTCATGCTGAAGATAGATTAGGAATGGCTCAACATATAACAAAAATTATTTTACTACTTAGTAATAATGATGTGACAAAATTAGATGAGGGAAAGGAAGCTTGGCTAGATGATTCTAAATGGCAAGGTTTAAGAAAAGCTGTTGAAGATTCTTTAGTTGAAAAAGATCCAATTAGACTGTTTGTAAAACAAAATATTGTTTTTGATGGATTTATTATTCCATTAATGATTAATGAATTCTCAAAATATATGGCAAATCATGAAGAAATGGTACTTCCAATGTTAAGTGAATTTATTACTTCTTGGTATGAAGAAACAGCTAAATGGTTAAATAGTGTAATTAAAGTTATGGCTCTTGAATCTGATGAAAATAAAGAATTATTAAGCAAATGGGTAAAAGAAGATATAGAAATTATGGAAAAAGCGATGGAATCATTAGTATCATTTTCTAATAATCCAAAAGAATTAATAGATTTAACAAAAGCTGAATTAATTGAAAGATTAAATAAATGTGGATTGAATTTATAAAAATTAACATAATAAAAGGAAAATAAATGTCAGCAAGTATAGCGTTATTATGTCTTCAAGCTACAGAAGATGGTAGAGCAATTGCAGAAGCAATTAGAGAAGATAATGAAGGTGTGATAATAACAAATAAACCAGCAATGATTCAAATTGAGAGAGCCGAGAGAATTACTATAAAAGCTTCAACGGTATCAGAATCTTTAGGAAGAGATTGGGATCCAGAGGAATTACAATTAGTATTAATTTCTTTAGGTGGTCAAATTGAAGAGACAGATGACGAGTTTATCGTTTATTGGAATAATTAATATATCAAGATAAAAATAAGGGAGATATTATGAGTGCAAACCAACGAAAAAAAAGATTGAATAAAAAAGATGCATATAAATATATGACTAGACTTGGTTGGGATACAACTTACCAAAAAGAAGAAGATGTTTTTCCATATTTAGAAATGGAAGGTTTAAAAATTCATGATTGGGAAGCATGGGAAGATCCATTTAGAATGACTATGGATTCTTATTGGAAATTACAAGCTGAAAAAGATAAAAAACTTTATTCTATTATTGACGCATTTGCACAAAATAATGGGCAAAAAAATATTTCTGATGGAAGATATGTTAATGCATTAAAATTATTTATAACAGGAATAACACCTTTAGAATATAAAGTTGTTCAAGGTTTTTCTCATGCTGCACGTGCTTTCAAAGGGGAAGGAGCTTCAATTGCCTGCCAAATGCAAGCTATTGATGAGTTAAGACATTTCCAAACTCAAGTTCATACAATGAGCCATTATAATAAATATTTTGATGGTTTTAGTGAACATACTACTATGCATGATAGAGTATGGTATTTATCAGTTCCTAAATCATTTGGTGATGATGCAAGTACAGCTGGACCTTTTGAATACTTAGCAGCCATTTCATTCTCCTTTGAGTTTGTCTTAACTAGTTTATTATTTGTACCATTTATGAGTGGAGCTGCTTATAATGGAGATATGGCAACAGTAACCTTTGGATTTTCAGCGCAAAGTGATGAATCAAGACATATGACACTTGGTCTTTCAGCTATTAAATTTATGCTTGAGCAAGATGCTGATAATGTACCAATTGTTCAAAAATGGATGGATAAATGGCTATGGAGAGGATATAGATTATTAGGTCTAGTATCTATGATGATGGATTATATGTTACCAAATTCTCCAACTTCATGGGGAGAATCTGTTGAATTATATATTGAACAAAATTGTATGGCTTTATACAAAGATTTAGAAAAATATGGAATTAAAGCACCAACTGATTTAATTAACACAATTGTTGCAGAAAAAGGACATTTATCTCATCAAGTTTGGAATATTTTTTATAATCATACAAACGCAGCAGCATTCCATACTTGGATGCCAAAAGAAGATAAGATGAATTGGTTAAGTGAAAAATATCCTGATACTTTTGATAAATATTATAGACCAATGTTTGAAAGATATATCGAATTAGAGAAAAAAGGAGAGAGATTTTACTCTGAAGTATTACCTCAAATCTGTCAAGTTTGTCAAATTCCAATGGGATTTACAGACATAGAAGGTGGAAATCCAGAAGTTTATACAGTAGAAACATCAGAATTTAATGGTGAAAAATTCCATACTTGTTCAAAAGGTTGTAAGCATATATTTGAAGCTCAACCTGAAAAATATATACAAGCTTGGTTACCACCAAATCAAATTTTCCAAGGAAACTGTGGAGGAGCTACAATTCCAGAAGTTTTAAAATGGTACCAAATAGATCATGGTGTTGACAATCTAGATTATGTAGGTTCACCAGATGAAGCTATGTGGAATAAACTAAAAAATAAATAAAAGGAGACAAAATGGCAGTTCAATCAATTGGGGAATATCCAATCATAATGAAAGATAAAATAGAAAATTTTAATGGGAATCAATTAGTTTTTATAAATTGGCATGCACATAGAGTGGTTAGCTCTCCTAGAGCTTTCCCACTACCTCCTGAAATGCCTTTTGCAGCATTATTAACAGATATTATTCCAATATGCTACAAAATTGAACCAGATTTTGAAGATTTGGATTTTGATAAAACAGAAGTTATTTGGGAAGTTGATGGAGAAGTAATTAATCCAGATTTTTCAAAAAGTCTAAAAGAAAATGGTGTTGGTCATAAATCTATTATTAAATTTATTACACCTTCTTTAACAGGTAAAGTAGGAGTATAAGATGTCTTGTAGATTAGAAATAGAACCAACTGGTGATGCGGTAGAAGTTCAAGAAGGTCAAACCCTTCTTGATGCTGCTTTAAGACAAGGAGTTTATCTTCCCCATGCTTGTAATCATGGACTCTGTGGAACTTGTAAAGTTGAAGTTTTAGAAGGAGAAGTTGATTTAGGTGATGCTTCACCTTTTGCCTTGATGGAAAGTGAACGAGATGATGGATACTGCTTAGCGTGCACTGCAACAGCAGCAGAAGATGTAGTTATTGAAGCTGATATTGATGTTGATGTTGATGCAAGAAGTATTCCTGTAAAAGATATTATGGGAACAATTATTAAAAGAGAAATGTTAACTCCTAGAATTTTAGGTCTTTGGATAGAACTAGAAGAAGAGTTAGATTTTCAAGCGGGACAATATATAAATTATCATGTTCCTGGATTTGATGAACCAAGAGCATTTTCTTTAGCAAATCAACCAAGTACAGGAAAAATTATTGAATTAAATATCGGAATTATTCCAGATGGAGAAGCAACTCCATGGATTCACAATAATGTAAAAGTTGGAGATAAAAGAAAAATAACAGGACCTTTTGGACGATTCTTTGTAAAAAGAAGTGCACAAAAACCTATGATCTTTTTTGCTGGTGGTTCAGGACTTTCTAGTCCAAAATCTATGATTTTAGATGAATTAGAAAAAGGCTGTACTTTGCCAATCACTTTATTTCATGGGGCAAGAAATGAAGAAGAATTATATTATGCAGATTTATTTAGAGATTTAGAAACAAAATATGAAAACTTTAAATATATTCCTGTTTTATCAGATAATAAAGATGAAAACTGGACAGGTGAAATAGGTTTTACAAATGATATAGCTAAAAAAATATATGATAATCAATTTGCAGGAAATAAAGCTTATCTTTGTGGTCCTCCTATGATGAGTGATGCTTGTATTACCTCTTTAATGCAAGGAAGATTATTTGAAAAAGACATACATACAGAAAAGTTTTTTTCAAGAGCTGATTTATATAAAGAAGAAGTAAAAAGCCCTCTTTTCAAATCCATATAAAAAGATACAATCTTTTAGATTGTATCTTTTTTATCTACTAACATTTAAAAAAAATCTTATTACTTAATCCCCATTAACAAAGCTTGTATTTATATCAAATCAAATATACCTCCCTATTTTAAAATAAGATTTACAAATATATTAGATTAAAAAATTTCATACAAAAAAACAAGAAAATGCGATTTTTATGCGAATTATTTAAAGTATAGTTCAATTAGTTAAAAGGTCACTTTTACTTTAAATAACATTATTGAAAGTTTCAATCTTTGTTGTTAATTTTAAACATAAGGATATTTTTGAAACATAATATCTTAGTAAAAAATAAAGACAAAAATCGTTCTTGTAGCGAAGATAAAAATCTTATGGATTCCTTATCGGTTTGTGCAGATATAGTTCCAAAAGGTTGCCATAACGGTGCTTGTGGAGTTTGTAAAATCAAAGTCAGTAAAGGTGAATTTAAAAAACTGAAAATGAATAGAAAACATATTTCACAAGAAGAAGAACTAAACAATATAGTTCTAGCATGTAGAAGTCTTCCAAAAAGTGATATGGAAATTGAATTTTTAGGAAAGCCTAAAGCAGAGATTTATACGCTTGGAAATTAAATTATATTAAGGAGATAAAAATGGGAATTATGAGAATAGGTCATGTTGATATAAATGTATTAAACATAGAAGAATCAAGAACTTACTATGAAGAAATAATGGGACTGAGTGTTACAAGAGAAGATGAAGATGGTACTTTATATCTTAAATGTTGGGATGAATGGGATAAATATAGTTTAGTTTTAAGACCTTCTGATGAGGCTACATTTAATAGAGTTGCTTATAAAGTCCAAAGCGATTCTGATTTAGATGATTTAAAAATAAAAATTGAAAACTATGGTATTGAAACTAAATTTTTAGAAGCTGGCACAGTTACAGACTGTGGTCGAATATTAACTTTTATCTTACCAAGTGGTCATGAGATGCAATTATATGCACATAAAGAGTTTATAGGAAAAGAAACAGGAGATACAAATCCAGCACCTTGGCCTTTTAAAGGAAAAGGGATAAAAGCACATTGGATTGATCATGCTTTATTAATGTGTCAAGGTCCTGAGTCTGTAATGGAAGTAACAAAATTCTTCATTGATATTTTTGATTTTACATTGACAGAACAAGTTTGCGTGGGACCAGAAGGTTCACTTCAAGCGGCAACTTGGTTAACTTGTTCTTCAACTCCTCATGATATTGCCTTTGTAGCAGGAGCAGAAGCAGGGATGCATCATTTCGCCTTTTTCTTAGATGGATGGAATGATATTTTAAGAGCAGCAGATGTTATGGGAATGCATAATGTAAAAATTGATGTAACGCCACAAAGACATGGTATTACAAGAGGTGAAACAATCTATTTCTTTGATCCATCAGGACATAGACTTGAAACATTTGCAGGACTTGGATATTTAGCTCAACCTGATATGCCAGTTATTACTTGGACAGAAGATGAATTATGGAGAGGTATTTTCTATCATACAGGAATAGAAAATGGTGCATTTACTACAGCGTATACTTTAAACGCTTATAAATAATGACTACAATTATTACAGAAAAATCTATATCAAGAAAAGCATCTATTGATGCTTGTCTTTTTGCAATAAAAAAAGCAGAAGAATTAGAAATTGATATAAATGTAAGTGTTGTGGACAATAAAGGTTTAGAAATGGCATTTTTAAGAATGGAAAATTCTTTTATCATTTCTATTGATATTGCAAAAGACAAAGCGTACACAAGTGCTAGTTTTGGATTTCCAACAGATAAATGGACAGAAATTTTCAAAGAAATGCCTCATTTAGAGCAAGGTTTTTCTAATAGACATAGATTGATTCCTTTTGGTGGAGGATTACCTATATTTGATGAAGATGGAATAAAAGTTGGAGCTATTGGTGTTTCAGGTGGAACAGAAGAAGAAGATATTATATGTGCAAAACATGCAATTAAAAAAATAGGATTAAAATAATGAAAAAAGTACAACACTATATTAATGGAAAATTTATGGACTCACAGTGTGGTGAGTTTTTTGATAATTATAACCCTGCAACTGCTGAGCTTATCTCTAAAGTAGCATTAGGAAGAGAGCCTGAAGTAAATGCTGCAATAGCTGCCGCAAAGGCCGCTCTTACAGGAGAATGGGGGCAAATGAAACTAAATGATAGAATAGCCATGATGTATGAAATTGCTAATGAAATTGATAGACGATTTGATGATTTTCTAGAAGCAGAATGTTTAGATACGGGAAAACCATACTCAATTGCAAGACATATAGATATTCCAAGAGGAGCTGCAAACTTCAAAGTATTCGCTGATACTATGAAAAGTGTTGCTGATGAAGCATATAGAGCAGATACTCCTGATGGCAAAAAAATGCTTAATTACTCAATGAGAAAACCAAAAGGTGTAATTGGAGTTATTTCTCCTTGGAATTTACCATTACTACTTATGACTTGGAAAGTTGGTCCTGCTATGGCTTGTGGAAATACAGTTGTTGTGAAACCTTCACAAGTAACACCTACAACTACTTCACTTTTAGGTGAAGTTATGAGTAAAGTTGGAGTTCCAAATGGAGCATACAATGTTGTTCAAGGGAAAGGCTCAATTACTGGAAATTTAATTACTTCTCATAAAGATATTGATGCTATTACTTTTACAGGTGAAACAAAAACAGGTGAAATGATTATGGATGCTTGTTCAAAAGGGGTAAGGGATGTATCCTTAGAACTTGGTGGTAAAAACCCAGCTGTAATTTTTGCAGACTGTGACATAGAAAAAGCAATTTCGGAAACAGCAAGATCAGTATTTGCAAACTCAGGGCAAGTTTGTTTAGGAACAGAAAGAGTTTATGTTCAAAGAGCAATTTTTGATGAATTTGTAAATAAACTAAAAGAAGCTGGTTCAAGACTAAAAGTTGGGGTTCAAAACGATGAATCTGTTGATATGGGTCCTGTTGTAAGTGCTGCACATAGAGATAAAGTTTTAGAATTTTATGAAAATGCAAAAAAAGAAGGTGCAAATGTTATCTTAGGTGGAGGAGCTCCTAAAATGGAAGGGAATTTAAAGAATGGATTTTTTGTAGAACCTACTATTTGGACAGGACTTCCTGAAACGGCAACTGTTGTAAAAGAAGAAGTATTTGGGCCTTGTTGTCATATTGCACCTTTTGATACAGAAGAAGAAGTTATTAAAATGGCAAATGATACAAAATATGGATTAGCCGCTACTGTATTTACTCAAAATCTAGATAGAGCTCATAGAGTAGCCTCACAAATTGATGCAGGAATTGTATGGATTAATTCATGGTTCTTAAGAGATTTAAGAACACCATTTGGGGGAATGAAAGGTTCAGGTATTGGAAGAGAAGGTGGACATCATTCACTTGAATTTTACACAGAACTTAAAAATATTTGTATAAAAATGTAGAAATTGAAGGATAATTTTATGGCAATGACAAATGAAAAAATAGAAAAATATGGAAATGAATTATATGAAGCTTTAAAAGGTAATTATTCAATTGAACCAATCTCATCAAGAGAAAAGGATTCTACAATAGAAGATGCTTATGCAATTCAACATCATTTTTTAAAAAGAAGAAGGGATGATGACAAATCAAAAATTATTGGTAAAAAAATAGGTGTAACGTCAAAAGTGGTGATGGATATGTTAGGTGTTCATCAGCCAGATTTTGGATACCTCTTATCTGATATGATTTATTCTGATGGGGATGAAATTAACGTAAGTGATAAGATGATTCAGCCAAAAGCTGAAGGTGAAATAGCTTTTGTTTTAAAAGAAGAGTTACAAGGTCCAGGAGTTACAGCTGCGGATGTTTTAAAAGCTACAAAGTTTGTAATGCCTTGTTTTGAGATTGTTGATTCAAGAATTAATGATTGGAAAATTAAAATTCAAGATACAGTTGCGGATAATGCTTCTTGTGGATATATAGTATTTGGTGGAAATGCAGTTGATCCAAGAGATGTAGATTTAACAACTTGTGGAATCACTTTAGAATGTAATGGCGAATTACTACACACAGGTGCAGGTGCAGCAGCACTTGGAAGCCCTGTAAATGCAGTTGTTTGGCTTGCAAATAAATTAGGTGAGTTTGGTGTGGGATTAAAAGCTGGAGAAGTCATACTCTCTGGGGCATTATGTGCAATGGTTACTATTAAGCCAGGTGATAATATGACTATAAATATTGGTGGAATAGGTTCAGCTTCTTGTAGATTTGTATAGAGCTAATACTTTGCTTACTTTAGAGTTTGCTTCTTTAGTAGAAAACTATTTCCTACATTAAAAGAAGTTATTAAAGAAAAGGTCCCTTTAAAATTGGGACAATTTTTAAGGAATGAGAATGAAAAAAATTAATTGTGCATTAATTGGGTCTGGGAATATTGGAACAGACTTAATGTTTAAATTGCAAAGAAGTGAAATCTTAAATCCTTTATGGATGGTAGGAATTGATCCTGAATCTGATGGTTTAAAAAAAGCCAAAGAAGCTGGAATGAAAATTACACATGAAGGTGTTGATGGATTATTACCTTTTATAAAAGAAGATGAAGTAATGATTGCCTTTGATGCAACATCTGCTTATGTTCACGGAGAAAATAATAGAAAACTTGCAGAATTAGGGGTTAAAGTTATTGACTTAACCCCTGCTGCAATTGGTCCATTTTGTGTCCCTTCTGTTAATATGAAAGAGCTTTTAAAAAAAGATGCTCAAAATGTAAATATGGTTACTTGTGGAGGGCAAGCTACTATTCCAATGATTGCCGCTGTTTCAAGTGTTCAAGAAGTTGAATATGCAGAAATAATTGCAACAGCAGCTTCAAAATCAGCAGGTCCAGGAACAAGAGCAAATATTGATGAGTTTACAGAAACTACAAAACTTGGAATTGAAGTAGTTGGTGGGGCTAAAAAAGGTAAAGCAATTATTATTCTAAATCCTGCTGAACCGCCTCTTATGATGAGAGATACAATTCATTGTCAAACAAGTGAAACTCCAAATGAAGAAGCTATAACAAAATCTGTACATGAGATGGTTAAAGAAGTACAAAAATTTGTTCCAGGATATACACTTAAAAATGGTCCAGTTTTTGATGGAAATAAAATTTCAGTTTGGTTAGAGGTTGAAGGATTAGGTGATTATTTACCTAAATTTGCAGGAAACCTTGACATTATAACAGCAGCAGCAACTAATATTGCAGAACAAATGGCTGAAAAAATCAAAGCAGGAGTTTAAAGATGGATTTAAAAGGTAAAAAAATCACAATACACGATATGTCTTTAAGAGATGGAATGCATTCAATCAGACATCAATTTACACTTGATCAAATGACTGCAATGTCAACTGCTATGGATAAAGCTGGTGTTCCAATGATTGAAGTAACACATGGTGATGGACTGGGTGGTTCATCTTTAAATTATGGATATGGTTTACATACAGATGAAGAATGGTTAGATTCTGTTGTTCCAAATATGAAAAATGCAAAAATATCTGCACTTTTACTTCCAGGAATTGGAATAGTTAAAGATTTAGAAAGAGCAGTTGAACATGGGATTTCTACAGTTAGAGTTGCAACTCACTGTACAGAAGCTGATTGCTCCGCTCAACATATAAAAGCAGCCGTAGCAATGAAACTAGATACTGTTGGATTTTTGATGATGGCTCATATGGTAGATGAAAAAAGAATAGTGGAAGAAGCTAGAAAAATGGTTTCTTATGGAGCAAATTGTATTTATGCAACTGATTCAGCTGGTTATTTACTTCCTGATATGGTAAGTTCACGAATAGGCGCACTTAAAAAAGAGTTTGGAGATGAAATTGAAATTGGATTTCACGGTCACAATAATATGTCTATGGGTGTTGCTAATTCTTTGGCTGCAATAGAAGCAGGAGCTACACGAATAGATGCAAGCTTAGCTGGTTTTGGAGCAGGTTCGGGAAATACTGCAACTGAAGTTTTAGTAGCTGTTTGTAATAGAATGGGGGTTGAAACAGGAGTTGACTTAGACATGATTGAAGATGCGGCTGAAGATATTGCAATTCCTATTATGGGAAAACCAACAAGAATTTCAAGAGATTCTCTAACTTTAGGTTATGCAGGGGTATATTCATCTTTTCTTTTATTTGCACGTCGGGCGGAAGCAAAATATGGGATAGATGCAAGAACACTTTTAGTTGAATTAGGGCGAAGAGGTATGATTGGTGGTCAAGAAGATATGATTGAAGATTTAGCACTTGAAATGGCTAAACAAAGAGGATTGATATAATGGCATTAGATAAAGTAATAATAGAAAAATTAGCAAAGCATTGTGAAGATGCAGAATTAAATGCAAAAGAGATCACAAAAATAACAGATGATTATCCTGAAATGACATATGAAGATGCATATGATATTCAATGGACAGTTAGAAAAGCTAAAGAAGCAAGAGGTACAAAAATTGTTGGTATGAAAATGGGACTAACAAGCCAAGCTAAAATGAAGCAAATGGGGGTGGATAATCCTTGTTATGGTTATCTAGCAGATTACTTTGCATACGGCGATGGAGCAGAAATTAAAATTGATGAGTTGATTCATCCAAAAGTTGAAGCTGAAATCGCTTTTGTTTTAAAAGATGATTTATCTGGACCTGGTTGTCATATTGGTGATGTCTTAGCTGCCACTGATTTTGTAATGCCTGCTGTTGAAATTATTGATTCAAGATATAAAGATTTTAAATTTGATTTAAAATCAGTAATTGCAGATAACTCTTCCTCTTCAAGATATGTTACAGGTGGAAGAATGAAAGATATTAAAGATCTTGATCTTAAAACACTTGGTGTTGTAATGGAAATAAATGGAGAAATTGTACAACTTGGTGCTGGAGCTGCTGTTTTAGGACATCCTGCAACTTCAATTGCAATGCTTGCAAATATGATGGAAGAAAGAGGAGAAACTTTAAAAGCTGGCTCATATATCCTTTCAGGCGCAATAACAGCAGCAATGAGTGTAAAAAAAGGTGATAATGTAACAGTTAAGTTTCAAGACTTAGGTACCTTATCTATGAAGTTTATTTAGGCTTTATTCTTAAAGCACTTTAGGTTTTGATACTTTGAATAATTGTATATAAAGAATATGAAGAAGTAGACAAATAATATAAAGGTCCCTTAAAAAATGGGACCAATTTTTAAGGACTCAATATGCCAATAGCTACTATTAATATAATAGAAGGAAGAAGTGATGAGCAAAAAGAAAAACTTATAGAAAAAGTTACCCTTGCTATTCACGAAGCAATAGATGCTCCAATTGCAAATGTAAGAGTTATTTTAAATGAAATGCCTAAGCAACATTTTGGAATAGCAGGGCAAAGTGTCAAGAAGATGAGAAGATAAAAAAGATTATGTCTTCATTAAAATTAAGCGTTCTTGATCAATCACCAATACATGATGACAAAGATGCAAAAGAAGGTCTTTTGGATACTATAACTCTTGCAATAGATTGTGAAAAATGGGGTTATTATAGATATTGGTGTGCTGAACATCATGATACTCCTGGATATGCAAGTGCCTGTCCTGAGATTATGATTAGTTCAGTGGCTAATAAAACTTCAACCATAAGAGTTGGAAGTGGTGGAGTAATGTTAAATCATTATAGCTCTTTTAAAGTTGCTGAAACTTTTAATACTTTAAATGCCTTACATAATAATAGAATTGATTTAGGAATAGGACGAGCTAGCGGAGCAAATTTTTTAGCAGCAAGAGCTTTACATAATTTTAATAATGGAGATTATACACAAAAAGCATATGAACTTATAAACTATTTAGAAGATAAAGTTCCTAATGATGATTATTTTCATGGGATTAATTTATCTCCAAAGAATGTTGATGCAACACCTGTTTATTTATTAGGTTCAAGTGACGGAAGTAGTTTATTAGCTGGAAAATTAGGTGCTGGCTTTTGTTTAGCACTTTTTATTGGAACACATAACAGACCAATAGAAATTATGGACGCATATAGAGATAATTTTATTCCTTCAAAAAATTTTGAAAAACCAAAAGCCATGATAGCTCTTGCTTGTATTTGTGCAAATACAAAAGAAGAAGCCATTGAAATTGCAAGTTCTCACACCTATTGGAAAGTTCAGGCATTTAGGCACTCTTCAAGAGATGGCTTTCATAGTCCTATGAAAGTAAAAGAATTATATGAAAAATTAAGTTTAGAAGATAAAGCATATTATCATGAGACTTTAGACTCAATGGTTTTAGGAACACCCACTCAATGTAAAGAACAAATTGAAGCATTAGCAAAAGAGTATGGGGTTCAAGAAGTAATGATAGTAAATGTTACTTATTCTTTTGAACAAAGAAAAAAATCATACGAACTTTTAGCAAATGAATTCAATTTAAAAATATAAATAATCTAAAAAAGGAGAAGAATAAGAAAATGTCAAATCCAGAAATAGCAAAAAGTATAAAAACGGGAAATTTTAATACAAATTATCATGATTTAGGAAAAGGCGAAACAGTTATATTTATTCACGGCTCTGGTCCAGGAGTTTCAGCATATGCAAATTGGCGTTTGTGTATGCCATATATGGCAGAGAACTTTAGAGTAATTGCTCCTGATATGGCAGGATTTGGATATTCTGATAGACCAGAAGCTATTACTTATAATATGGATATTTGGGTTAAACAAATTATTGATTTAATGGATGCTTTAAATATTGAGAAAACCAACTTAGTTGGAAACTCTTTTGGCGGAGCACTTGCTATATCTTTAGCGATAAAATATCCTAAAAGATTTAATAAAATAGTATTAATGGGTGCAATGGGAATTGAATTTGAAATAACAGCAGGACTTGATCAAGCATGGGGATACACTCCAAGCTTAGAAAATATGAAATCCTTACTTGATACTTTTGCATATAGTAGAGCTTTAGTAACGGATGAGCTTGCAAAATTAAGATATCAAGCAAGTATAAGACCTGGATTTCAAGAATCATTTGCTTCAATGTTCCCTTTTCCACGTCAAAATAGTGTTAAAGATATGACTTCAGATGAAGAAAAAATAAAAGCAATTAAAAATGATGTTTTAATTATTCATGGAAGAGAAGATAAAGTAATTCCTTTTGAAAATTCAATAAGATTACATAAATTAATTACAAAATCTCAACTCCATGCTTTTGGAGAATGTGGACATTGGAGTCAAATTGAACATGGAAATAGATTTAACAAAATAGTTAAAGATTTTTTAATAGAATAAAAAATAATAGAAGAGCTAAAAAGCTCTTCTATCTTAGAATTTGTAAGATAAATAAATTCTTGTTGTATCAGTATCTTCATCTACAATCCCAGCTGGATTAATAATATTTTCTGTTTCTACATGCTCATAATTTATTTTTAATAAGAAGTTTTTACTTATTGGATAAATCACCATTGCACCTATAGCATCAACATCTCCTAAAGCATGGGATTTTGAAGAAGATTTTCCTGCATAAGAAATAACTGTTGCATCTGCAATTGGAGCAATAATCCCCCCAACAATAGTATCCGTGTCAGCTCTTGTTGGTACTCCACCTCCATGAACTGGCATAGCTGTAAAAGGAGTATCAGAAGTACCTGTTCCTACTCCTGTATATACAGGAGCATTTTTATCAGTACTTGAGTTGTATGCAAGTATATATCCTAGTTTCCAGATCCCTAACGGTCCCATTGCTCTTAAACCGAACAATTCTCCATCTTGAGCATTTGAAGCTTGAGTCTTGTCAGTCGAAGATAAGGCTTGAAAAGAAAGATTATGCCCGGCAATTGTATAATCTGCTTGAAAATATAAAACATCTTTATCAGAAGTTTTAGTTTCACCATCTTCATTTAAGTATTGTGCTTGTAATGTTAAATTTTCTAAAGAAGTATTTTTAGCATAAATAGAATATGCTCCATCTTGAAATTTATCAAAATCAGAGGTATCTCCTAAGCCATCAGTTTTCCCCTGATATTTATTTATATAAGCGGCACTTAAAATTGTATTAGGGATATCTGTATTCGTTAAAACATATGCTTCAAAAGAATCTTTTAAAATTGACTCTGAAGACTTACCTTCAATTGCTGTACTTACAAGAGGTGTAGACATAAATTGCCTACCAACTTTTAAGTTTGTATTTGAAATTGTATAATCAATATAAGATTCTGATAAAACTGCACCTGATGCATCTAAATCATTTACAAAAACGTCACTATTATTGTCATCATTTATTATAGAAGAAGCTTGAAAAGTAACACCTGCTGTAAATCCATAATAAGAGGCAGTTTTTAGACCTAAACTCCCACCTATTCCAATAATATCATCTGATTTTGCTTTTCCTAAAAAGTTCGAATCTGAATATTCTGCTTTTATTTCACCTTTTACTTTCGAGTTTGCAAAAGCTTCTGATAAATTTTCTGCATGTAATGAACCCACTAGAACTAACGAAGTAGCTAAACTTAACTTTACAATTTTTTTCATTTGATTCCTTTATATCTATTTTCCAAATAATTTCTTTTTTTAAATATAAAAAAGAAAACTATTTAGTATTATTAATTACAAATATAATTAAATGAAATCGCATTTTAATCGCGAGCTAAATTTTTAGGGATAAGTCTATTTAGAATATTTTATTAGAAGAGAATTTTAAACAATCTTTGTTAAGGATATCAATCTAATGAATTTATACAATAGCCACACCCTTGGACGTTTATTATAATATTATTATATGTTTTTGCTCTAATTTTTTTTATGCACATTCTTAAAGCTTCTGAACTCATACTTTTATTTTCCCAGACATAGTTTTCTATAGTTGAAAAAGAAACGACATTATTTATATTTGAAATTAATAAATCGAAAAGTTTTTTCTCTGTTTTTGTAAAATTTATTATCTTATTTTCTTCATCCCTTAAGGATTTATTATTTTTTTCATAAATAAAACCTTTTAATAAAAGAACTTTTGAATTATAAATATCTTTAGTAGCCATAAGAATCTGTGTTTGTAATTCTTCTATTTGTATTGGCTTTCTTAAATAGCTATAAACTCTTTGATTAATACTCCCTAATATATTTTCTGAACTATCATATGAAGTCATTATTATTACAATAAGGTGAGGTGAGATATCATGCATTAGTTTAACCATCTCTAGACCATTCATTTCTGGCATATTAATATCTGCAATTACAACATCAGGCTTATCAACTTCGAATTTTTCATAACCTTCTATTCCATTTTTTGCGATATCTACTCTTTTGCAATATAAACTTAATGATTGTTTTATACTAAAAGCTGTCATTTCATTATCTTCAACTATCAAAATTTTTATATTTGATAATTTATTTAATATTTTACTATCTAACATTACTAATCCTTTGTATTACAAGGTAGGGTAATTAAAAAAGTTGTAGGCTTAACTAAACTTACAACAGTCAAATCCCCATTTAATTTCTTTCTAACTATTAATCTTGAAAGATATAGTCCCGTCCCTGTTCCTTTATCTTTTTTAGTTGTTTGGAAAGATTGAAACATTTTACTTTCCATTTCAGAAGGAATTCCAATTCCATAATCACTAACTTCTATATAATAATTGTATTTTTCATATCTTATTCGTATCTTTATTTCTTTTAAACTATTTTTATCTTCTAAAATTGCATCATTTGCATTTTGAAGAAGATTTGCAATAATTTGCTGAAATTCATTTTTATAATTTAAACAAGAACAAACTTTATAATCTATTTTTTCAATAAGAAGCTTTATTCCTGAACTTTTAAATTGAGGTTCTAAAATTTCAGAAACTTCTTCAATTGCTTTATCTACAGTAAAAGTTTGCCACTTTTTATTTGGTTTATAAAAATTTCTAAAAGTATCAATTGTATCTGCTAAATAATGAATATTTGAAAGAGAATAATTAAGATTCTCTTCAAAAACTTTATCCGTCAATTTATTTAGTCTTTTAAACTGTAAAAGGTTTCCAATCATTATTGATAAAGAATTCAAAGGTTGTCGCCATTGATGAGAAACTGCAGCTATCATTTCTCCTAAATCAGCCATTTTTGATTGTTGAAATAATATATCTTCATACTCTTTTTTTTCAATACTTGCTTTCATTTTTTTTGATACATCTTTTATTAAAATAATTACACCTTGGTAAACTTCTTCTTTACTTAAAACAGGAAACACTTCAAAAAGAAAATATTTTGGATTTTCTTCTTCATTTAATGCAATAAGTATCTCTTTTGATTCATAATTTATTTTCGCATCTTTAATACTATTGATTATTTCTTTTTTCATTTCAAAAGATAAAAGACTAAATATTTGTGTTTTTTTATCTAAAACTTTCTCTTTAATTTCCTCTAGTTGAAGGATATCCTTGAATAATTTATTTTTAAATATTATCTTATCTTTATCATCAATAATCAAGACCCCACTATCACCATGTTGTATATAATGATTTAAAATAGACTTTGTCTTTTTAAGACTTTCATCACTATCTCTTTGATTTCTATAATAAAAAAAATTTAAAAGTAAAAAAACAAGAAGACTAATTCCATAAATTGCTAAATTTACAAAAAGTTGAAAATTAATTTTCTCATAAACACTACTTTTTTTAAGTTGTGCCACTATGTGCCAATTGGAAAATTTTATTTTCTCTTGATAAAAAAGATAAAGTTCCTCTTTTTTATCAATAAAAAAATATTTATTAGCACTTAATGTTTTAAACCCAGAAATAGTTAAATCTTTATTTGAGTCAGGGTGAAGAATAATTTTACCCAGATAATTAACAATAAAAGCAAATCCATCATAAGGTAAAGATATATCTAAGATTTCTTCTTTAATCTTATCTAATGGCAAAATGCCACAGACAACACCACTTCTATCACTTATATTCTCTTTAAAAGGAGTACAAATAGATACTACAAGTTTCTTTAATCCCATATCTACATATGGAGAAGTGACAATTACCTCATCTTTATTAATAGTGCTCTTATACCATGGTCTATTTGTTGTAATATAATTCTTAGGTTTTTTCCACTCTACTCCTGAAATAATAGTATCATCATCATATCCTACATAAATATTTTCAAAATTCGCAACATTGGTACTTCTTAGAATAAAATTCTTTATTTTTAATTCATTAGTATGATCCATTTTAATTAGGAAATCTCTTATTGCTTCAGTGCTATCAATTTTTTGTTGAAACCATGTTCCTATTCTTGTAGAAACACCTTTTACTGCATCTTTTTGTTGAGTAGAAATTGTATCGTGTAATAATTGGCGGTTTATTAAATAATTGGAAAGAATTAATAAGAAGAATATCACACTAAAACTTATTATAGTTTTCAGATTTTTTATATTTATAAAACTCATTCTTATGTTTTCCTTAATTTTAAAATTATCTTAAAAGTATTATACAAATTTAAATTTTATATGAAACTGAATAGAAAAGTTACACTTTAGACCTATTAGATAACTTATAATTTCAATATAAAACTTGAAAAGGAGTTTATTTTGAAACTAAATAGAAGAGAGTTTATTAAAAGCAGTACAGTAATAAGTGGAGCATCTCTTTTAGGGATGAAAATCAACCTATTTGCTAATGATGAACAAATAAAATGGGATGAAGAATGGGACGTGATTATTGCAGGTTCTGGTTTTGCAGGTTCATCAGCCCTATGCCAATCTATTGATCTTGGTGCAAAAACTTTAATGATTGATAAAATGCCAGTTCTAGGTGGAAATTCAGCAATTAATGGAGGAGCTTTCTCAATTGTAGGTTCCCCTCAACAAAAAGAAAGAGGAATTGAAGACTCAACTGAATTATATGTAAAAGATATTTATAAAGCTGGCTTAGGTCTAAATATTAAAGAACTAGTAGAGACTATTGCAAAAAATGGACTTGCCGCTTATAAGTTTACAAAAGAAAAAGGTGTTGTTTATAGAAATAATTTAGGTCATTTTGGAGGACACTCTGTTCCTAGAACAATCTGGCCAGAAATTAACTCAGGTGGGAAAATTACTATTCCACTACAAACATATGCACAAAAAAAAGGTGCAACTATTAGAACAAGAGTAATTCTTGATGATTTAATTTTTGACGAAGATGGTAAAAAAATACTTGGTATAAAAGTAAGAGAAAACTATAAATTTAAATTTGATCCTCAAAGTAATGAAGAAGATAATAAAACTGGCGTTGTTAAATATTACAAAATTAAAGGTGGCATCATTATGGCAACTGGAGGATTTGCATATGATGTAAACTTCAGACAAAAACTTGATCCAAAACTTACTCCTGATTTAGACTGTACAAATCACTATGGAGCAACAGGTTATGCTCTTAGAATGATGATGAAACACAAAATTAAAACAAGAGATCTTGGATGGATTCAACTAGGCCCTTGGGGGTCACCTGATGAAAAAGGTTTTGGAATTGCCCCTGTATTCGCAATTCCTGCATTTGCTTATGGAGTAATGGTTGATTCAAGAACAGGAAAAAGATTTGTAAATGAACTTGCAGATAGAAAAGTTAGAGCTGATGCTATTTTAAAAATTCATAAAAATCCTGATGGTTCTATCTCTCATCCAGTTGTGTTATGTGATAGCATGGGAGCAACAGGTACTAGAAAAGAGAATGTTTATAGAGGCATCCATAAAAAAGTTATTCACAAGTTTGATACTTTAAAAGAATTAGCAGAATTTTATAAAATCCCTTATGAAGGATTACAAAAGACTGTTGATGATTATAATCAATATGTTATTGATGGAAAAGATTTAGAAATGGACAAACCTTTCTTCAAATTAAGAAATAAATTTGTTCCAAATATTACAAAACCTCCTTTCTTTGCTTTTAGAGCAATGCCAAAAGTTCACCATACTATGGGTGGAGTTGCTATTGATACAAGTGCAAGAGTATTAAACCAAAATGAAGAAGTTATTGAAGGACTATTTGCAGCTGGGGAAGCTACTGGAGGAGCACATGGTGCGAGTAGATTAGGAAGTTGTGCTGTTCCAGACTGTTTAGTATTTGGAAGAATCGCCGCTCAAAGTGCGAATAAATTATTAAATAAAAAGGCGTAGGAGAGAATGATGAAAAAGTCAGTATTTATTGCTATTTTTACATTGTTTGCTTGTGTTGCTGTAAGTATGTTTGCAGCAAATAATTCAGATACAAGTATGGCAGTTAAAAAAGAGTATACAAAAGAAAATTATCCAATCAAAGTTCATCATGGTAAGCTTAGAATGGATTGTGTTAGTTGTCATGGAGAAGGACCTAAAAGTTCTTATACTGAATTAAGTACAAAAGATTGTTTATCTTGTCATAAAGATTATAAAACATTGGCAAAAAGAACTGAATTCTTGGGATATGATGATAATATTCATGCATCACCACATTATCCAGAAATGGATTGTAATTTGTGTCATTCATCCCACCAAAAACCACAAAATTATTGTGTAATGTGTCACTCACAAGACAGTATGCAAAAACTAATTGTGCCATAAGGAGACCAAAATGAAAAATTTATTTAAAAATAAAGCACTATTATTACTAGTTCTAGGTATTGGTCTATTTATTGGCTTAGTATTTACGTTTGGTGGTCACGCAGTGATCAAAGCAACAAGTGATGATAAGTTTTGTACCTCATGTCATGCATGGATGGATCCAATGGTTGAAGCCTATCATACTGACCCACATGGTGGGAAAAATGACAAAGGAATTAAGGCTACTTGTGTCTCTTGTCACTTACCACAAGATAGTTTAGTAAAATATCTTGTCACAAAAGGAGTTAATGGAATAGTCGAAGTTACATCAGTTTTGGTAAATAATGCTGAAGATATGGATTGGCAAAAACACAGAGAAAAAAGAGAATCTTTTGTTTACGATAGTGGATGTATGAGCTGTCATGTAAATATTGAAACTACTGATAGCCAAAGCGAAGCTGCAAAAGGAATGCACAAAAAATATACACAATATAAAGATGCAAAAAAAGAACCTTTAAGCTGTGTTAGTTGCCACAAAAATGTAGGTCACAAGAATTTAAGTAAAATTATATATGACAGAACTCATGAGCCAGTTGGTGAATGGGAAGACGACAAATAATAACAAGCTATATTTAAAAGGATAGAAGATGAAAAAATCAATAATTGTTACAACAAGTTTAATTGCATTTGCAATGATAAATGCATTCGCAGCACCTGTAGTATTAGATGGACAAGACATGACTAGTGATAAGATTATGCAAATTGCAAATGGCGAAGATATAAAAATCACCAATTTAGCGATGGAGCGAGTAAGAAATTCACATAATGTATTAATTAAAGCAGCAACAACTGGACACAAAATTTACGGATTAACTGTTGGTGTTGGATTAAATAAAGATCAAAAAATGGTAAATACAAAAGGAACATTAACTAAAGAAGTAGTTAAAGCATCTACTGAATTTAACAAAGGTCTTATTCATGCACATTGTGGTGGAGTTGGTGCTGATTTACCAATCAAAGAAGCAAGAGCTGTTATGGCAACAAGATTAAATAATATGCTTTTTGGTGGAACAGGTGTTCAAGAAAAAGTTATTAATATGTACAAACAATTCTTAAATAACAATATTATTCCTGCTATTCCTTCAAAAGGCTCTATGGGAGAAGCTGACATTACTATTTTAGGACATATTGGGCTAGCAATGTTAGGAGAAGGAGATGTTTACTATAAAGGTAAAAAAATGTCAGCTAAAGTTGCTATGGCAGATGCTGGAGTTAAAAAAATCTCTTTATTTGGTAAAGATGCATTGTCAATCATAAGTTCAAATGCTTATTCTGGAGCTTTAGCTGGACTTGCATTAGCTGAAATGAAACAACTTACAAAAATTTCTAAATATGTATATGCCTTAAGTTTAGAAGCAGTTAATGGAAATATTGCTCCAATGCATGAGGTTACTAGAAAATTAAGACCATTCCCAGGTTTTGTAGGAGCTGCAACAAAAATTACTAAAATCTTAGAGGGAAGTTACCTTTGGGAAAAAGATAGTTCAAGAGCTTTACAAGATCCATTAAGCTATAGAGATGCTGCTTATATTTTAGGAACATTAGATACTTCTATTTCTAAACTTGATAAACTTATGAATATCCAATGGAATTCATCTGATGACAATCCTGGTGTTGCAATCGGTGTTGAAAGCACTACAAATAGATTCCAAGAGAAAAAAGTATATGTTAATGCTGATGGAATCAAAGGTGCAGTTGTTCCAACAGCAAACTTTGAGCCAATGCCATGGGTAGTTGAATTTGAAGCAAATGCAATTGTATTAGCTCATAACTCAATTGCATCTACACAAAGAATAAATAAATTAGATGATCCAAAGTTTACTAAACTTTCTAGATTTTTAGGAACAGCAAAAACTGTACACGCATTTGGTGCAATGCAAAAACCATTTACTGCATTAACAGCAGAAAATATTAACTTAGCAAGTCCATTATCATTAATTTCTGCTCCAGCTGCTGGTAATATTGAAGATATTGCTACAAATGCTCCAGGTGTAATTACTAAAACTAGAACACAAATTGAAAATCTATATCATATTCTTGGGATGGAATTAATCCATGCGGCACAAGCGATTGATTTAAGAAAACAAAAAAATCCTAATTTAAAACTTTCTATTAAAACAGAAAAATTGTTTACTGATTTTAGAAAAGTAGTAGACTTTTTAGAAATTGATAGACCTCTTACAAATGACTTTAGAAATGCTGCTAAATTCTTAAAAACTTATAACTTATAAAATCGATTAAGAGATGTTCTTCAAACAACATCTCTTAAAAAAAGAATATTGTAGGAAATACAAGAATCAAGTATTGCCAATTTTAAATTGAACAAAGGAAAGGTAAAAAATGAAATTTATTAAATTTAGTGTCATTACTATAGCTATAATCGCTATCTCATCTTCATTAAGTGCAACAAGTTTAAGTGAAGCATTAATTGAAGGAAAAGTAACAGGTGATATATCTATTACATATGAACAAAGAAACGTTGATAAAGAAATTAGCAAGTATTATCAAGATACTGCTTATAGTGTTGGTTCTATTGGATTAGATTATAAATCAGGATCTTATAATAATCTAAGTACAGAAATAGGATTAAGAGCTTATGCAAACATCTGGGAAGAAGATTCTAATTCTGTAACAGCAAGAGGAATTGGTGATTCTTCTGAAAGGTTTTATGACAAAGCTAGAAAAATTATGCTTTCAAAAGCATTTATTGCTTATGACAAAAATGATACTCATTTTAAAGTAGGGAGACAATCACTTTCTACTGAATGGATGGGTAAAATTCAAGATGCAGTATCTTTATATACCTCTCCAATTGAAAATAGTAAATTAGAAATGATTTGGTCTAAAAAAATGGGAAGAGTGTATAGTAGAGAATTTAGAGACTTCAATGACTTGAATGAAAATAAAGGTGTTTATAAAGCAGGTTTTGAATATAAATTTAATGAACATGTTAAAACAAAAACATATTATATGACTTCACCTGACAAATACAACTTAGTTGGTGGAAGAATTAATTTAGATGGAACATTAGGTGATGCTAAAATAGGAAGTTTAATTCATGTTATTGAAACAAATGAAAAAATTTCAGATGTGGCTGATGGTAAGATGTTAGAAGTTAAACTTTATGCCAATTATGCAGGATACTCAGCAACATTGGGATATGTTAAAACTGGAGAAGAAAATGGTTGGGGAAGTGCAAATACAGCAGGAGAACAAATCGTTCAATTTGAAGAAGGTGATGGTATGTATTATGCTGATGCTGAAACAATTTATTTTTCAGTAAATAAACAAGTTGGTCCAATTAATATAACAGCTCTTTATGGTGAAATGGAATACACAAAAAATAATTATAAAGAAAAAGAGTTTGATTTATGGGCAGGATATAATATAAGTAAAAACTTAACTCTAAATGCTGGTTTTACAGTAACTAATACAGATGATAAAGATGCTGGAACTACAGACTTAACTCAATTAAATACTACTTTAGTATATAAGTTTTAATTTAATTCTTATATAAAGATTCTAATATAATGTGTCAAAGTTTTCTAAGCTTTGACACATTAAAAACCTAATTAGATAATTTCTGGTTTTTCAAAAACTGTAATTGCTGGTATTTCTTTATTATATTTTTCAATTTCAACTAGTGCAGTGTTTGCAATATTTCCTTGTGCTAATTTTGAAGAACCTTTATCAATTGTTAATTGATTCACGTCTCCATGTTTACACATTGTTTTTTCTTCACTTGCATCACTAGGATCATACCATCCACCTTCATCCATTTTTAGAACTCCTGGAAGTACATTATCTGTAACAATTGCTCCTGCTAATGTTGAACCTCTTTTATTATATACTTTTACGATATCCCCATTTTTTATGCCTCTTTTTTTAGCATCTTTAGGATTTATCCAAATAGGTTCTCTTCCTTTTACTTCATATAAATCTCTTAACCATGTATTTGACAATTGAGAGTGTAGTCTATACTTAGGGTGTGGAGATAAGATATGTAATGGATAATCTTCTGATTCTTTTGAACCTAACCACTCTGCTGGTTCTATCCAACTTGGATAATGTAAACAATCATCATAATTAAATTTTTTAATAACTCTTGAACTAATTTCAATTTTACCTGATGGTGTTCCTAATGGATTTAACATTGGATTTTGTACATATTTTTCATATCTTGTAAAGTTTTTATCTATTTCTTTTACCTCAAATTTCACAAAACCTTTTTCCCAAAACTCGTCAAAAGATGGCATTTTAATACCTTTTTCTTCTGCTTGTACTTTTGAATTTGCATAAAATTCTTTTATCCAATCTAGTTGAGTTTCTTTACCATCGGTAAACTCTTCTTCATAACCTAATTTTTTCGAGATAAGTCTACATATTTCATAATCATCTTTAGACTCTTGTACAGGTTCAATTGCTTTTTTCATTGCAATAATATGACTACTATCATAATCACCTATTACTTCAATATCATTTCTTTCAATTTCAGTAGTAGCAGGAAGTACAATATCTGCCATTCTTGCAGTTGGAGTCCAATAAGGTTCATGAACAATAAATGTTTCTAATTTTTTCCAAGCTTCAATCATAGTATTTCTATCTTGATGGTGATGGAAGGGATTTCCACTTGTCCAATAAACCATTTTAATATCTGGATATTCAATTTTTCTACCATTGAAGTCAATTGTTTTTCCTGGGTTGGCTATCATATCAACCATTCTTGCACAAGGAATATTAAAAGGTTTATAATTTTTCCATGGACCATCTTTTTTACTATTAATATTTGTAGATATTCCACCTAATCCTGGAGCATCTGCACTTGGAGTTCCCCCATTTGAATAGTGGTAACTAAATCCAAACCCACAACCAGGAACACCCACTTGTCCTAACATACAAGCTAAAGTAACTAGTGTCCAATGGAATTGTTCTCCATGGTCTGCTCTTTGAACACCCCAGCCTGCCATTAACATACTTTTTTCATCTCTTAATTTTTGTGCAAATTGTTTAATTACTTTTTCTTCAACCCCACAAATATTAGAAGCCCACTTAAGTGTTTTTGGAGTTTTATCAGTTTTCCCTAATAAATAATCCTCAAAATCTTTAAATCCAACTGTATATTTTTTTATAAATTCTTTATCATATTGATTTGTTGTATGTAAATGATACATCATACCTAGCATCATTGCAACATCAGTATTTGGTTTTGGTTTAATCTGTGTTGAATCAAAATACATTGCTGTATCATTTTTTATAGGGTCAACAGAATAAACATCAACTTGTCCATCTTTATGCGCTTTTTTTAATTGTTCTAAGTATGGGAAAGCTCCATGTCCTGCTACATCCCACTCAATCTGACAAGTTACTAAAGGATTCGCTCCCCAAAATACAACATTTTTAGCATGTTTTAAAACTAAAGGCCATGATGTTTGTTGCTCATATACTTCAATACTTCCTAAAACATGTGGCAAAATTACTTGTGCAGCAGCGGTAGAATAATCACCAATTCTCCCTACATATCCACCTGAAATTTTCATCATTCTATTCATTAAAGTTTGAGGATTATGAAGTTTACCAGTACAATACCAGCCATAACTTCCGGCATAAATACTTTTATAACCATAAGTTTTTTGTACTCTTTTTATTTCTGACGTAACTAAATCAAGCGCCTTTTCCCAAGATACTCTTACGAATTTTTCAGATCCTCTTTTTGATGAATCACTTTTATGTCCATCTTTTAAAAATCCTTCTCTTACCATTGGATATTCAACTCTTGTTTTTGAATATGTTCTAGCAGGTAAAGCATTTATCATTGGAGAAGGGAAAGGGTCATCTTCAAATGCAGTAACTCCCGTAAATTGACCACCCTTTACATGTGCTCTAAAAGCTCCAAAATGCGAAGCACTAATTTTATTTGAAGTATTAGCTATTGGGCCACTAATTAAACTATCTGCCGGTAAATTACTAACTAATAGCGCACTTGCAGCTACCCCACTTCCTTTTAAAAAATCTCTTCTTTTTATATTACTCATGACTTTTTCCTTTTGTAGTTTCTGCTTGTATATATTTAGTTATATATTTCACATCTTGTTTTGTTAAGCCTGCTCTTGACTTCATACCTTCAATTATATTTGGCCACTGATTAGTTGTATAATGTTTTATTTCAGGAGAGACATGACACGAACCACATCTAGTTACAAATAATTCTTGACCTTCTTTATATACCTCATCTATGTTTGTTGTTAATGATTTTTCATTTACCCAAAGAGTATAAGAAACTTTTTTCCATTGAGTTTCAAAAGAATCTGTTTTTTCTGCAAGTTCTTTAGGTTTTTTCGTTTTATTATCATTTAATACTAAATAAAAAACTCGCTCTCCTACATCTTTAAAAAGAACATTTTCAAAACCATATCCTCCCCAACCAACAACTTTTATTTCTTTAAAGTTTCCTTTTGAAGATAATATTTCTACAGGTGTAGCGGTATCGATTTTCCCAATTTCTTTTTTCCCATCTGCATTTAAAAAGACTTTTGAATCGTGACTTATAAAGCCATTTTGTCCTGCAAAAAGTAATGAAGTTGAAAAGAGTATACTACTCAAAATAATTTTATTTTTTTTCATATTTATTCCTTATTTTTTTACTATAAGAAGTTTATGACAGAAGTATAATTAAAGTATAATCTTTTAAAAATATAGAGTTTTTTTATTTTATTGTGAGTTTATATCCTATACCTTGAATATTTTCAATAAGTTCTGGATAAATTTTTTTACGAAGTTTATTAATAAACATTCTTATGGCATCAGGAGTTGCACCATTTTCCATCCAAACATAGTTTTCAATTAAAGAAAAAGGAACAGGATGTTCTTGATGTTTTAAAAGAAGTTCTAATAAACGTTGTTCCTTTTTTGTTAAAGAAATTATTTCCTCTTTTAAAGTCAATTCTTTTGTATCAAAATTATACTTATAACCATTTAATAAATTTAATAATGTAAATTCCTCTTTAAACGTATTCATTGCTAGCATCATTGATACAATTAGTTGTTTTTTATCAAATGGTTTTTTTAATACACTTTTACTTTTTAAATTAATTGCTTCAATCATATTTTCATCTGTATCATAAGCTGTTAAAAATATAATAGGAATATGAGGATCAAATTTACGTATTTCACTACTCATTCTTAAGCCAGTCATTTTTGCCATATGTATATCTGAAATAATCAAATCTATTTCTTTTTGTTGAAAAATTTCTAAACCTTCAATTCCATTTTTGGCAACAAAAACTTTATTTACGTACTCTTCAATAGACTCTTCCAAAATATCTAACAAACCAATTTCATCTTCTACTATTAATATATTTTTATTCTTAAAAAGTTCTTTTACTTTCTCATACATTTGATTTTCCTATTTTAATTGTAAACTTTGTTGGCTTACTCAAATTCTCAAGTTTAAATTCTCCATTCATCTTATTTTCAATTAAAAGTTTACATAAATAAAGTCCGGTTCCTGTCCCTTGTTCCCCTTTTGTAGTAAAAAATGGCTCAAAGATTTTATTTTTATTTTCATTAGAAATACCAGATCCATTATCTTCTACACTTATAAGATAACAGCCATCTTTTTTTGAAAGCGCAATATTTATTTTTGCTTCATAAAGAAATTTATCTTTTAAAACTCGTACTAATTCATCTTTTGCATTTCCTATTAAGTTAATTAAAACTTGTTTTATATAAGAAGGATAACTTTCACAAGAATAGGAATTTTTTTCATCATATATAAATTTTAATTCTATTCCATTCATCTGCATTTGAGGTGAAGTAATTAAGATTATTTCTTTAATAATCTTTACCAAATCAAATTTATCTTTTCCAAAGTCTTCTTTATAGAAATTTCTAAAAGCATTTATTGTTTCATCCATCAATTCAATATTCCCTCTTGCCCTATTTAAATAGTTATTTACCTTTGGAAGATTTTGTTTTTCTATAATCTCTTCTGTATTACTAATTAACATTAAAAGGGTACTTAAAGGCTGTCTCCATTGATGAGATATGGCACTAACCATTTCTCCTAAGGCTGCCATTTTACTATTTTGGATCAAAATTTGTTCTTGTTCTACCTCTTTTTGTTCTAGCTCTCGTTCATGAGTTACATCATGAATAGTAACAATAGCCCCTTCTAATTCTTCTTGATAGTTATTAAGTAGTGGAGTTATTTGAACTCTATAAATTTTTTCTTCTTTTTCTAAAAGATAAGATTTCATTTTAAGAAGATTATTTTTTATATCTTGAAAACAAGAGATTTGATTTGAATTACTACATTTTAAAATATCTATAATTGAATCTAAAGGTTTATTATATAAACTTTTACTCTTTAAAGAAAAAACTTCCTCAAATACTTTATTTATAAAGATTATTTTCCCTTCTTTATCTGTTAATAAAACACCCCAAGTTGGACTTTTTGCAAAATGTCCTAAAAGTAAATGTTTTTCATAAAGTTTCTTTTGTGTAATTGATAAATACAAAAATGTTCCCAGTCCAAAAATAAAAAGAACAAAAGCAGCAAGTAAATTCAAAAAAAGTTGATGATTTAAACTCTTATAAATTTTATTCTCATCAAGTACAGATACAAAAAACCAGTCACTATTATCTAAAGTTTCATAAGTAAAAATATATAGTTTATTTTCTATTAGAATTCTTTTCTCACCAATTTCTTTATTAGAAAAAGTAGATAAAAACTCTTTTAGCTTTTTATCTTCAAAATCAATTCCTAAATTATTTGAAGGAGTAATTACCTCTGCATTTTTTGTCATCAAAAAAGCAAAGCCTTCATCAATAGAAAAAAGCTTTGATACCTCTTTTTGAACTAATTCAAGTTCTAAATCACTTGACATTACAGCTAGCAGTTGATTATTCTTATAAATAGGAGAAGCAATGCTTATATAAATTTTATCTTCAAATCCTGGTGAGCCAGAATAAGGCTTTGAAATTATTGTTTTTTTCTCTTCTACAGCTTCTTTATACCAAGATCTTTTCGTTGCAAAATAATCACTAGTATGATACCAATATTTTAGGCCAGAAATAAGATAATCATCTGGATACCCAATATAAACACTTTTAAAGCCTGCTCCTGAACTAATTGCAGTTGATAAAGCTTCTTTTATAGCAGCGAAGTCTTTCTTTCTATCTTTTTTAACTAGGTTTTCACCCATAGTTTCAACAATTCTTTTTAATCCAGCTAATCTTTCATCAAATTTTTCTTTATATGCATGAACTAATTTAATTTGATTATTTCTAATACTTTGAAGAAAATAAGCTTTATTTTCTGTATATGTAGAGTAAATTATAAAAAAATATAAAACAAAAAAAACAAGCGAAATAAGGATAAATATTTTGTTACGTTTCATATAATTTTGCCTTTTATCATTCTTCTAATTTATAATATCACCCAAGTATAACTAAAGTATAAATATTTTTTTAATTACATTATCTTACTTAAATTATTACTTTATTCACCTATTTTAGAATCTTTACTGTTTTCTAATTTTATTGTAAAACAAGCTCCCTCTTTAGTATTTTTAACCTTTAAAAAACCATCCATATTTCTTTCAATTATTTGTTTAGACATATAAAGACCAATTCCTGTTCCTTGTTTCGCATGCTTTGTAGTAAAATATGGTTCGAAAATTCTATCTAAGTATTTTGTTTCTATTCCACCTGCATTATCTTTAATATGAATTACCGTATATTTTTTACCTATTTTTGTATCAATTTGAATACATGGATTTTCAATATTTCTTTGAATTAGTACATCTTTTGCATTAGATAAAATATTTAAAATAGCTTGTGAAAATTCATTTGGATAACCAAAAACTAGAACCTCTTTTTCACACTTACTTTTATATTTAATATTATTATGTTTTAAAGATGATTGCAAAATTCCTATTGCTTTACTACATGCTTTTGAAATATCAAAATTTACTTTAGTTTTAGAAGGCTTAAAAAAACTTTGAAAATCACTTATAGTGTTTGACATATAACTTGTGATTTCATTACACTCTAAAACACTATTTTCAATAAACTCATCATCAAAATCGCCAAACTTATATCGGGTTTCAACATTCATTAAAATTGCATTTAATTCACTTAAAGGTTGTCTCCATTGATGAGCAATATTTCCTATCATTTCACCCATGGAAGCTAGTTTTGATTGTTGAATTAAAAGTTTATCTTGTTCTACTCTTTTATTTATCTCTTCTTGAATTTTATTTTCTAAATCATCAACCATTTCATTTATTACTGTTTTTAATAAATTTAACTCTTTAGATTTTGCATTAGTAACAATTCTTTTATCTAAATTACCTTGTTTTAATTCTGCTAACATTTTAGTTGCAGATTCGATTAGTTCTAAGTCATTATTTAAAGCTTCTTTAGCTTCATCCATCTCTTTATTTATTATTCTTGCCATATCCCCTAGTTCATCACCACTATCTAAGACAATTCTTATTTCATCTTCAATATTTTTATCTCTTAAAAAATTGAAAAATTTAATATGTCCTATTTTTAATTGTTCAATTGATTTTGCAATTTTTACAATTACAACCCATCCCCAAGTAAGAATAAAAATTCCTAAGACTAAAGAGACTAAAATTATAATAAGCCTGCTTGTTGTTATATTTTTCCTAGCTTGTGTAAAAGTATTTGATGATTTTTCTAACTTTCTTGATTGCTTATTTAATAATTCTTTAACAAGAATGAGAAACTGTTCTTTCTCATCTTTACTAACATTAATATAAGCTCCCTCTTCAAAGCCTTTTTTCATATATTCACTTGTCACCTTGTGCTTATTTTTATAAATAAGCCATTCATCCTTAATATTTTTTTCTTCTTTGGCAAATTTTTTATCTAAAGTTTTTAAAATATTTTTTAATTTAATATCAATTTCATCCCGAATATTATCATTAGGAGCAATTACTAAGGATAAGGACAATTCTCTTAAATGATATATTGGAGCAATTAATTCTTGCTGTATTTTTTGAACTTCTGCTGAATCTTTGAATACATTATCAACACTCTTAAGTCCTAATTTACTAATATCAATCGCCATAAAAACATTAATAATTAAAGCAATAGTACCAACAATACCTAAAAGGATAAACTTTGTTCTAATTTTAAACTGTCTATTCATTCATAAGCCTTTGCAAAACAGGTAGTTTTCTCTCTTTTGGATATTCATCTTTTCTAATTGAATAATGATATGGAGTAATTTTAGTATTCCACAAAGGCATCACTAAAACTTGAGATGGAGTATAATCAACTTCTTTATTTATTGCTAAAACAATATTTGGAGAAGGGACAGAAAGAGTGTATGCTTTTTCATAAACTCTATGAATTATTTTATCAACAACATCTAAAAATTCATCACTATTGAACTTCACTTCTGAATATTCTTCTATTAAAGAAGATAAATATTCATCTTTATCAATAGCTGACCAAATATTATTTATTCTATAATGAAAAAATACAGTCCAAGGATTATTACTTGACCAAGATTCCGTTCCTAAAGTAATCATATCCCATTTCTTTGCTTTTTTTATATTAGAAAAAAGTTGAGAGAACAACTCTTTTTCATTTTTAGTAATAGTAAAATGTAATTTCACTCCATACTGTAATAATTGAAACTCTATTCCTTTCCATAAAAACATATATCTATCCATTGTATATACGTTCAATTCTAAACCATTGAGTATTGATTTTAAATATTTTTTTGGATCTTTTCTTTCTTTTAACATTTTTTCATGATGAGTTAGCAAATCTTTTGTAGCAAGATTCACTGAATAGTAGTTTGAATTAGCTGCCGTTGGAGATTTTTGCCCTTCTCCTTTATATACAAACCTCAAAAGTTTTTCTTGATTAATAGCTTCATTTAGAGCAATCCTAATTTTATTGTCTTTAAGAGGAGTCTCTTTTTTTAATAAATTAAATAATATCGAAATATTATATTTAGATTTTGAAGTAACTAGTTTGGCATAAGGAGATAAAATAGTCTCAATTTTTTTATTAAAAGGTATTGGAGAAATATCCAATCCTCCTTCTTTTTTTAATGCCATTTCTAATACTTCTTTATTTGATAATTCAGTATAAATTGTAATTTTTTCAATATAAGGCTTGTTTTTTTCATAATAATAAGGATTTGCTCTAATTTTTATTATTGGTGTTTGCTCTCTACCTGTTGCATATCCTTCTTCTAAAATATAAGGACCAAGTCCATATTTTCCAGGTTCTAAAGTATTTACAGCAGTATCAATATTACCTATTCCCCATCCAAATTTTTTTAAATATTTAGTGGAAAAGAAATTAAATCTTGTTAATCTATCTAAGAATAATTCATAAGGTCTATTTAGAATAAACTTGATTTTATATTTTGAAAGTTTTTCAATTTTTTCTAATCTATGCCTGAGTGACTTATAAAGAAGAGAACCTTTCATAAATTCATCAAAATTTGCAAGAATAGAATCAGCATCAAAATCTGTACCATCTTGGAATTTTACATTTTTTCTTAATGTAAATATATATTCCAATTTACCTACTCTTTCTAATTTAATTGCTAGCATAAATTCCCAACCATTTTTATTATCAGATGAACGAATAAGTGTTCCATTTATAAGTTTTGATAAATATAAATAAGGCATAGTTGGAATAAAGACTTTTATATGAGAACCCTTAATTTGTTTACTTAGAGATATTTTATTTGAATCATCTTCTCTATATTTTGTTTCACTAAATAAAAAAGAAGTAAATAAAAATAAAAATAAAAGAGTTTTTTTAGTCATTATTTAACCTATAGCCAACTCCTGATAAATTAATAATAAGACTTGTAGGTAATTTCTTTCTTAAGCTACTTACAACTGAACGAATTGCATTATCAGTCATAATACTATCGCCCCAGATATTTTCTTGAAGTTCTTCATAATTTACAATTCTATGTTTATTTTTATACAAGATTTCTAAAAACATATATTCTTTTTTATTTAGTTTTACATCTTCGTCTTTATATGTTAGAACTTTATTATCCAAATCAAAAGTGTAACCATTTACAAGTGAACACACTGCAGAATTCTTTTGATGAATTTTATCTACACATTTATGTAAAGTGCTTAACAAGTCTTTTAAAGTTAGTGGTTTTACAATATAATTTTCTAAGTGGAGTTTAACCGCATCAAGAAGATATTTTTTTTCTGTATGCGCAGTTATCATTACAATAGGAGTATCGAAATCAATTTCTCTAATTTTTTTTATCATTTCAATACCATTAACAATGGGCATTAAAATATCACAAAGAATTACATCTGGTGATTTTTCTTTGTATACATCATAGCCTTCTTTCCCATTTTCTGCTATATAAATATTTTTTACATAATACTTAAGTGTATCAGCCGTTCTTTCCCTAATATGCTTCTCATCTTCCACATAAAGAACTGACAATTCTTTTATTTTTTCTAATCCTGATGTTTCTATAATCTCTCCTTTAACAAATAATTATTATAGGCAATGGCATCAAAATATATAATAAAAGACTCTAGTTAAACTAGAGTCTTTTATATTTTAAACAATCTCTGGTTTAGAGAATACAGTTACAGGAGGAACTTTTCCTGTAAATTTTTCAAAGTTTACAATTGTTGTATGAGCAATATTTCCTTGTGCAAGTCTAGATGTACCCTTATCTAAGGTTAATACGTTTACATCTCCATGAACACAAATGTTACCATGACCTTCAACTTCTTTTGGATCATACCAACCACCTTCGCAAATTAGTACAGTTTGTTCTCTTATATCATCTGTAACTATTGCACCAGCTAATATTTTACCTCTTTTACTAGAAACAAGAACTATATCACCATCTTTTACACCTTTTTTCTTAGCATCTTTTGGGTGAATATAAATAGGTTCTCTTCCTTTTACCTCATAAACATTTCTTAAAATTGTATTATTAAGTTGTGAATGAAGTCTAAATTTTGGGTGAGGAGATACTAAATGGAATGGATATTCTTTTGTACTATTCCCTAAGTATTCTGCTGGTTCATACCAAGCAGGATGTCCTAAACAATCATCATATTTATAAGAAGCAATTTTTCTTGAGAAAATTTCTATTCTTCCTGAAGGTGTACCAAGAGGGTTTTCTAAAGGATCTTCAACAAAATCTTCCATATAATTATAAGTATCACCTTGAGAAGATATTTCTTTAAACTCTACATAACCTTTTTTCCAAAACTCTTCAAAAGAAGGAAGTTTTATATTTTTAGCTTTTGCTTGTTTAATTGAAGTTTCATAAAAATGTTTTACCCAACCTAATTGGTCTTTACCTTCAGTAAACTCATTTTCTCTTCCAAATTTCTTTGAAATATCTCTAAAAATGTCATAATCACTTTTTGATTCTGCAACAGGTTCAATACCTTTTTTTATAGCTACGATTCCTGCTGCACTTTTACTTCCAATAGCAACAATATCATCTCTTTCAATCTCTGTTGTTGCAGGAAGTATAATATCTGCCATTCTTGAACTTGCTGTCCAGAAAGGATCTTGATTAATTATTACCTCAGGTTTTTCCCAAGCTTTTACCATTTTATTTCTATCTTGTTGTTGATGCATAGGATTTCCACCTGCCCAATAAATTAATTTAATATCAGCAAATTCAACTTCTTCACCATTAAATTCAATTTTCTTTCCAGGATTTAATAACATATCAGAAACTTTTGCCACAGGAATTGCTTTATTAGAAAATGAAGTATTATATGAACCTGTTCCTAAAGATTTTGCTTTTCCTGCTGTAATTCCTGGTAAACCAGGTGAATTATATAAAGTAGCACCATTATTAGAATATTGATAAGAAGAACCAAATCCTCCACCATTTGTACCAATTTGACCCAACATTGCAGCTAAAGTATAAACAATCCAATGTGTTTGTTCTCCATGATCTCCTCTTTGTAAGGCCCATCCTATCATTAACATTGTTTTTCCAGAAACCATTGTTTTAGCAAGATCAATAATTTCACTTTCTTTAATACCAGTAATTTTTGAAGCCCATTTAGGAGTTTTATCTATCTTATCGTCTTTACCAATTAGATAATCACTAAACTCTTTAAATCCAACTGTATATCTTTTTAAGAATTTTTTATTATGAAGATTATTTTTATATAAATAATTTGCTATTCCTATAAATAATGCAACATCAGTATTAGGTACAATTTGAATATTTTTTGCATCAAAATATTTTGAAGTATCAGTAATTTGAGGATCAATTGAAATTATATTCATTTTTCTTTTTTTTGAAGCTTCTCTAATTTTTTCATATTTTTCATAAGCTTTATGAGCAGGAGCATTCCAATCTATTGCACAAGTATTTACCATATCATTACCAATTAGTATGATATTATCAGTATGCTTAGCAATTAAATCCAAAGAAGTATGTCTATGGTGATGATTTGTACCAATAACATAAGGAGCAATTACATTTACAGCACCAGTAGAATAAGTACCTTTTGAATCAACAAAACTTACACCACAAGTATTTAACATTCTTTTAAGAAGTGTTTGTGGATTATTTAATTTACCAACACCAAACCAGCCATAACTACCTGCATAAATTGAATCCTCACCATAATTCTTTTGAACTCTTGTTAATTCTTCATATATTATTTGATTTGCTTCTTCCCAAGAAACTCTTACAAATTTTTCTTTCCCTCTTTTTGTTCTATCACTATTATGTCTATTCTTTAAAAAACCTTCTCTTATATATGGATATTCAACTCTTGTTTGATTATATGTTCTACTTTTTAAAGCTTTTTCCATAAGTGATGGTTTAGCATCAACATCTAAAGGTTTACTATCTGTAATAATTCCATTTTTAATAGTAACAACACTAGTTCCCCAGTGCGTAGCTGAAACAACTTTTTTACTCTTTTCTAATAATGACATATTAGCACCTAATAATGGAGCTGATAAACCTAAAATCCCTGTTGCTTTTATAAAATTTCTTCTAGAATTTTTCATTTTATTTTTCCTTTTAGTGATTGATATTGTAGATAGACACTTACTTCTTTTGACTCTTTTTTTGAATAACCTGCATTATTCTTCATTGTTTTTATAATAGAAGGCCATTGATTTGGTGTATATTCATGGAAATCAAATGTTTTATGGCAAGAACCACATCTTTGATAAAGTTCTGCTTCATTTTTCCATAGTTCATTTTCATTATTAACTAAAGATTTTGGACTCTTTAGTTTAAAATTCATATCAACTTTCTTCCATTTAACACCATATTCATCTTCTTGTATTTTATAAACTTTCATATTTTTTATGAAGTTTTCATCAATTCTTGCTAACTTTATTCTTGCTTTGTCTGAGTAAAAAATAATATATTCATTACCATCCATAACCCACCCTGATAAAGTGTATTTATTTTCAGTACTTTTTACTTCTGTACCTTTATATAGTAAGCCTATTGATTCATTTTTCAATGACAACATTTCTATATTTTCCGACACATATTCTTTAGCAAAGAAAATTGTTGGCAAAATAAATAACATTAAAACAATAATTCTTTTTCTCATTCTAACTCCTTCTTTCATGATTAAAAATTCTAACAAAAAAAACTATGATAAAAATTGGAAAAAAGATATTTATTAAAAAATTATAAATAAAAATAGTTAATTTTACTAATATAATCACTTTTAAGTATAAAAATATATTTTTGATAAAATTAAGATTGTTTAAAAAAAGATAGATAAGAAGATTAGTATTTTTTTTGGACAAAAAAAAAGCTTCTTTTTCAAGAAGCTCTTTTCACACAAGGAAACAAAATATATAAGTTTAAAAGTTCGCAGTTTTTAAACTTTTAAGAAGATTCGCATTTCTTCTTAAGTTGTATAGAAATTATAATAGACTACGATTAACTAAAGCACAATCAATAGTTAATAGATAGTTAATTCAATAAAAAAAAAGAATAGAGAGTAAAGAGAGTAAATAAAAAGAGTAATGGAAAGAAGGATTGTAAAACCCCAGGCAAAAAAAAAGCTTCATGTAAGCCAACAGGAAGGTTGGATTAGATGAAGCTTGTATGTAAAAACTGTGCCTTAAAAAGATGAATATCTTTTTGAGAAACAATACTCAAGAGCTGGCAGCG
>JAQYVX010000047.1 GCA_030145305.1 Halarcobacter sp.
ACTAAATCTCTTGAGATACCTATCATAAGATTAACCTCATTTACATCTAACATATCCGGATATTCTTTAAACATAAAACCATCTCCTTTCAATTGGTATAACCATTAATCACTCTAAACCTTGATAAAGTCAAGTTTACAAAGGCATACCTTCTTTTTTAATCTATCTCTTGATTCTTGTTTGAACATATCTGCTACAAATTATTTGTAAAAAAAATGAGATGGTCATTGGCTAATTAGATACTGTTTAATCTAAAAAATGCTCAATAATCATCTCTATAATTTCAAATATAACTTTTTCCTTCCTTATATATGCTTTATATATGGTTTTATAAATACATGCAAAAAGAAAAGACCACGCATAACGTGATCTATAATACTTGTTTACTTTAATATTTTGGGTTTGAACTTGTAGATTTTTCAGGTATCAATAGTTTCAGCAATCTTTTTTAAATTAGTGATTTAATGTCTTCAACTTAAAATATTCTCTATCTTTAAAATTCGTAAATTCTTGCATTCCTTTTCTGCTTTTGGGCATTTCACAAAAATTCAATAAATACAAACTCTCCCTCTGAATATAGTTTGCAGTATTTATTTATATTTCCTACATTTTATCCAAGTTCTTTAAAATTTAATCTACGTAAGATTACGTCCGTTTATGATTTGAATTATTAATTAACGTTATTTGAAAACTACTCTATTTCTGCCCGTATCCTTTGCAGCGTACATGTTATTATCTGCTCTTTTAATTATTTGATCTATCGTTTCATCACCTCTAAATATTATAGCACCAATAGATACTGTTACAGAAATCTCATTCATACCGCTATTAATTTTACTGTTTTCAACTAGTATTCTAATCTTTTCGGATATATTAATTAATTCTTCTTTATTTATCTCTGTAAATATACCGATAAATTCTTCTCCACCCCATCTACCAACCATATCATTTTTCCTAATACTGCTTTTAATTATTTTTGATACCATTTTTAAAACATCATCACCAATATCATGACCATATGTGTCATTAACATTTTTAAAATAATCAACATCCATGAAAATTACGCCAATTTTAATTTGATATTGATTGTAATCATCAACTCTAGCAGATAAATAGTTTTCTATGTAAACCCTGTTTGGTAATTTTGTTAACTGGTCATATAAGGCTAGTTCTTTTAATTGGTCCATTTTATAAAGCATTTTAGTTTTTTCTCTATCATCTGTAAAAACTTCTATGGCTCCAACAAATTTCCCATTTTCAAAAACTGGAATAGTTTTTATTGCAACAGCTATTTTTTTGCCTTTTTTATGTTGGATATATACTATGTTTTCTCTTATTAAGCCATCTTGCAAACTAGCATGGAGTGGACAACCATTTTTACAAAGTTCTATTCCCTCATAGTTAGTATGGTTAAGTATATTATCACAGCAAAATTTTCCTTTTACTTCTTCACTAGAAAATCCAGTTATTTTTTCAGCAGCTTTATTCCAAAAATTGATACGTCTATCTTTATTGATAAAATAAATCCCCTCATATAAACTCTCAAGGATTTCTTTATACATGTTTTTTTCTTCCATATCATAATCTCCTTTTTTGTACAATGTTAAGCATTTTTCCATAATACAACGATGGATATCACATTTTTTTCCTATATCAACTGTTAAAAAATCTTTTCAACTTCTCAATTCAGATGTTTCCCCAAATATTTTATGTTTTCTATCTTTTTTTATATCAATCATTATATCGTTTTTAAGTATTTAAATATACACTGTCTTTAAATAAAAATAAGCAAACAAAAATAAGTTCAAAATGTGTTTTTTATATTTCACTCTTTTTTATTTAATAATTAATCCGTAGCGTCTTCAATTCTACCAAGAATTCCAATAATTTTATCCAATGTTTTCATTATGTTTTCAGTTATATGAGCAATATTAAAAGGTATATTAAAATAATCCAAAATGCCTTTTGCTAAAGCATTCCCTATTTCAAAATTATTCTGCATTATCCACTCAGCATCTTCTTTATTATCATGAAATGCTATTTCAGCTAAAACTGCAGGTGCATTCGTTGCCCTCAGTTCATAAAAGAATTTATTAAACTTCACACCTCTATCAAGTGTTGGTGTAATAGCCTCTAGTTT
>JAQYVX010000048.1 GCA_030145305.1 Halarcobacter sp.
AAAGGTTCATCCATTAAAAGAACTTCGGGATTACCCGCTAATGCCCTTGCAATCCCTACTCTCTGTTTTTGTCCTCCAGATAGTTCTGAAGGATATTTTTTTATGTACTCATCTGATTCAAGTCCAACTAAATTCAACAGTTCTCCCACTCTATTCTTTATTTTTTCTTCTTCCCAATGAAGTAATCTGGGAACAATAGCTATATTTTGAAAAACATCCATATGTGGAAACAAACCAGTTTGTTGAATTGCATATCCCATCTTCTGTCTTAACTTATTAACAGACAGTTTTTTAATATTTTCATCGTCTATAAAAATCCCACCTTCAGTTGGTGGATATAATCTATTAATCATTTTTAAAAGTGTTGACTTTCCACATCCAGAGGGACCCAGAAAAGCTATATACCTACCCATACTCAATTGAAGATTTATATTTTTTAATGCTGGTTTATCTTTGCTTCCTTTATAATACATGGTCACATTATCAAATTTTAATTTATCCATGTTTTTCTCCTTTTTGTTGATAACAAGTTTTCTATATTATTTTAACCTTGTGAAAATATTTAATTCTAATTTTTCAACTATCAAATAAGTATAGTAAAAAAGGGATTTGGGTGATACCATGAAAAAAAGATTGAACTTTCTTAATAATGTACATATCATTCTTTTTATTTTAACAGCCATGTTTTTAATTTCTGTTTGTGATAATCTAAGAGGTCCATATTCAATTCAAATTAAAAATTATTTTGAAATAAATAACACTCAATTAAGCTTGATATATATTGTTAGTTCACTATCATATATGCTTTTTGCAACATTCAGCGGATTTCTTTGCTCAAAAATAGGTCATAAGAATTCTATTTGTATTGGTTTTGTAACTATTATTCTATCCATCGTAAAAATATCTCTTAGTTTTTCTTTTGCTGATTTTTTAATTGGACTTTTTATTATTAATGCCGGTGAAGCATTAGTTTTGGTGGGCATAAATACAATTATCCCTTTGCTAGATATTAAGTATAAAGCTCTTGTAATGAATTTACTTCACTTTTCATAAGGAATAGGTGCAGCTTTTATTCAAAAAAAATCAGCCTTTATGATAAAAAATGATTTTAATTTTATCCATGTACATTTAGTATTAGGTGTTATTTTTGTGATTTGGTTATTTCAACTTTTTAATATAAATATACCTTCTATACCTTTTAAAAAGAAAACAAAAAAAAGAACTATTCTTCCTAATAATTCGAAAAATAGAATTGATACAGTAAACAAAAAAATATTATGGAGTTATTTAATCGCTTTAGGCCTATATCTATCTGCTGAAATGAGTACTGCCAATTGGTTCACTAACTTCATTCAAGGATCCTATGGATACAACGAAGACTTCAGTACAAAATACTTATCTTTATTCTTTATTTTCATTGCAATTGGAAGAGTTTTTGGTGGTCTCATAGTAGAGAAAACAGGATATTTAAAATCCTCATTGTTTGCACTAACAATTTCAACCGTTTTATTCACAGTTGGCTATATTTTAGGTCTTTCAGGTTTCATTTTAATATCTCTGTCAGGTTTATTTTTTTCGATATACTATCCTACCATGCTTCTAACAATTAAGGATATTTTTAGAGAAAGATATACTTATGTAACAAGCTTAGTATTCTCTTTTGGCTCACTTTGTTGCATAACAACAAATTTTTTAATGGGATTTATCAGTGATCATTTTGGCATTTTAAAATCTTTTTACATAATACCTATATGCCTTGTTATTAGTCTATGTGCAACTTTCTATATATACACTGAAACCATAGCTTAAAATGAACAATTTTATTCATATTATTATTTCAAGCAAATATACATAATATATATACATAGAAAGGAATGGTAAAATGAGATGTCCCCAATGCAAGTATAAACTCCCTGACTATAGTTTACATATCTGCCCAAATTGTAGTTCCAAGTTAAATTTTAAAAACCAACAAAGAATACATAAAGCGAAAAGGTCTATCATTTTTTTTGTTGCAAATCCCTTAAAACTATGTACTTCGATAATAATTATTACTCTAAGTGTATTTATTACCTCTCAATTATTAACGTATAACAAAGCCAGAATAACACTCGCCCATACAGAAAAG
>JAQYVX010000049.1 GCA_030145305.1 Halarcobacter sp.
ATTTATATATTGGAGTGCATACACACCTAATTGGAAATAACAATATGTCTAAACATTTATCAGCAAGTTTATTTATTTGTTGAGTTCTTTTATAACTTAACATCTGATCCTCCTTTAAATTTCAAATTAAAACTGGTATTTTATTTAGTTTTTAATATGTATATTTTTAATTTCCATCAATATGTATTTTCGTTAATCTATCAACTGTAACATCACAGTATTTTTCTTCTTTTTCAATACAAATCCACTTACGATTTAATTCCTTCTCACATACTTCAGCAAGAGTACCTGAACCACTAAAGCAATCTAGCACTATATCATTTTTATTAGATGATGTTAGTATAATTCTTTTTAATATATCCAATGGTTTTTGTGTAGGATGTAACTTTCCATTATTTCTTTCTTTGGAAGTCCATATATTTTTATGTTCTCTATCTAAATTATGTGTATATCTCAGTTCTTCATATTCCTTTCTCAGTTCTTCATATTCCTTGTTAAAAAAATCAGTCTTTTCTTTTAGTTTTTCATAATGTTCTTTTGTTATGAAGCCCCACTGTTTTCCTTTTTCTGTAAAGTAATGAGAAGCATATCCACCACCATTAGATGGATAATCCAACAGGTTATTAATGTCTTTATTTGTCAATCCAGCTTTTCTTTTTTCTTCATTTAAATATTGCTTTATGGACTTAAATAAATTTCCGTTAGCATATATACCCTTTAATCCAGTTTCGTCCTGAAATGTATAATATAAGCAATATTCACAAGTGCTAAACCAAGTTCGCAACTTACTTTTTTCGCTGGGATTCTTCCAACTCAAAGCTCTAAAATTTCCTTTGTCCCAAGTTATAAAACTGTTAAAGATAAATTTTGTATTTTTTCTTAACCAACACTGCAATTCTGCCATTTGTTCAAAATCATTATGAAAGAAATAAAAACTACCATTATTTTTTAAAACACGCTCACATTCTCTAAAAACTTTTCCCATAAAATCTCCTTGTATTAATACTCCATCATTTGTTGTATAATATGTATTTGGAAACCATTCCTTTATATTCAACAGCATCACTCCTTTGATTTTTTAATTTTATTTACTATAAAACTTTGATTTTAATTAGATTTTACATGTGCTTTTTTCTATTTTTCAAATAATCTTCCCTATGTATTTCATAACTTTTATAATCATAGTAGTTTCCATCTAATAATTTACTATCTTTTTCAGCTATACCAATTACTCTTCCACCATATTTCTTAGTTAACTTATCATATGTTTTTTCAATAGGATTACCAATAAACACTCCATATTTGAGTTTATTGAACTTATATTTACAAAATATATCATCAATAATTTTAAATAAGTCCCTAGCAAAAGTAATACTATCACCAAAGTTTGTCACACAAAGTCCAGAACAATTATTCGTGCGTTGGTTTATATAGTATCTTATATAACCTAAGAGATTGTTCTCTTTATCAACACTTACAAATTCATGTCCATTCCATGTTGAATCACTTGGTTTATAATCATCAATATACCCATCGTTTGCGAACATATATTTATCTTCATAAGCAATCTCCCAAAACTTAACTTTTAATTCTGTAGTGTACAGTTGAGCTGGTTGAATCATAACTATCAAGCCTCCTTTGATATTTGATTAAAATTTCTCTTTTAAAGACATTGATAGAATTATAATGTTTCATTAATATATTTTGTGATTTTTTCTATCTCATCATCTATACATTTTAAAATAACTTGAAAAAGCTCACCACTTGCAGTAGTATTTAAATCTGTTTTCACCTCGCAACAACTAGAGTCAGTACCACTAATATTGATATATATAACGCCTGATATTTTTAATAATTCAGTTTTTCTTTTTGTAAGAGATTCTAATCTATTCATTTTTACTTGTAATTTTTGTGCTTTTGCTATTTTGCTCATAGTTAATCATTCCTTCCATCTATTATATTCTGATAAATCATTTAATCTATCGTATTTTTAATTTGATACTAAAACACATTCTCTTTTAATTTGACAATCATTTTGTTATGTATTAATTCAAATAGTTCCCAATTTTTATTATTGAATGGAAGAGAAATAAAATCCTCTAACCATTCAAATAA
>JAQYVX010000050.1 GCA_030145305.1 Halarcobacter sp.
TATCATTGGTAAGCAAGGATATATATTGAGCGCTATTTTCGTTATTAAAATCTTTTATATCCTTATCCATCACTTTAGCAAATATATCAGTCTTTAAATCAATCATAGAAGTTTTAATAAATCTATTTTGAAACAATTTATTAAGAAATCCTATTATTGTTGCAGCTAAAACATATAAAAGAGATATAATCATTATTCTATATAAGTCAGAGAAAGTACCTCCATCACCAATGTCTACAATAGCCTTCATTAAAAACGCTAATGAGATTTGTACGCCTGCAGTAAGAATTATAAAAAGTATAGTTAAAGCTAAAAGTCCTTTATGCTTGATAAAATATTTTTTCATTATAGGTTACCTCCTGAATTTATTATATATATAGACATACTACTTCAACTATTAATCTATGCAAGTCCAAAACTTATTGATGCCTAAGATTTTGTACATGTATAGATTAAGTTTACGTAAGGTATGTCTTTATATATGATTTATATCTTAGTTATAGCTTATAATTCAAAGTTTTGATTTAAGAAATCACAAGCAGATTTTAATACTTCTCTGTTAAAGGTATAGTAAGTTTTTTGACCTTCTTTTTGTATTGTTACAAGATTTGCAGTGAGAAGAAAATTCATATGATAAGTAACCGTTCCAACGCTTATGCCTGCCTTTTCTGCTAACTCTTTGCTGAAAAGTCTTTCTTTTGATATTAGTTCTAGAAGCCTAAAACGTGTTTTCTCTGAAAGACAGTTGAATATATTTATTTTTTTTTCAAATTCATTAGTACCGGCGAACTTCTTCATGTTTTTTTCAAAATCTATACCCCAAAGCACATAGGCTTTATCTTCTATTTTATGAGGGGCTAAGCTACAGGAATTAAAAAACATAGGAGAAATGTATAATTGAGAACAATCTTTAAAATTAACAGCATTGTTAGATATTTCGTATAAGAAATCTATTCCTTTTTCATTAATCTTTTTTTCAAGTTCTTTTACAAATTTATTGAAAACTTTATTTTTATCCATAAATGATTCAAAGTGCTTTGAGTAATTTTCTAATATATTAATAATTTCTTTCATGTGCTCATCTGTATAATTTAGAAACATCATAAGATTCCATTTTAAATCTTGGGATAATTTCGAGGTGTTTATAAAATTTAGTAAAGCTTCATTATCATTTATTAATTTATTTACTTCATCTCTAGTTAAGGGTTTGTCATAAGTATGATTCTCATCGTCTTTATCATTATCTAGTAAAGTATTCACAATGCATTGAATAATAGAGTCTTTATCTAATGTTTTCAGGTAATCAACAAAATCTTTAGAACTTTCCATATGCAATATTTTTTCGTAATCTATAAAATTTTCAGCTAGCAGAGTATTTTTTTCGAATAGTAAATGAACTTTTTGATTATTTATGTCAACGTTCTTAGAAAGTTTTTCAATAGCCTTAGAAACGTTCTTATTTGAATCAGCATCTAGATTAGCAAACAATTCTTCATAATTGTTATTAAATATAAAGTAGATACTGTAAAGAAAATCTATAGTTTTTCCTGCGCTTATGTTAAAAAATAAATTCATAAAACCACTCCTTGTTTTTAGGTTTATCAAAATTATTATTTGATATATATTAAAACTATTATAGGTTAAATTTAGGTGAAAGTAAACTATTTTTGAAACTTCATCTATTTCATGTACTCGGAAAAGGAACTTCAAGGAGAGATTGGAGTAGAGTTTGTCAATACGAGAAGACTATGATAATATATAATTCTTATACATTAGAATTAAGGGATCGTTAAAAAATAACGAATGGAGGAAATGAAATTATGGTTGATTTGCCAAATTGCCCAAAATGTAATTCAGAATATACTTACGAAGATGGAAGTTTTTTTGTTTGTCCAGAATGTGCACATGAGTGGACTTTAGAATCAGAAACCGAAAATAGTGAAGATGAAAAGATTTTCAAAGATGCAAATGGAAATGTCTTAAACGATGGTGATTCTGTAACAGTTATCAAAGATCTTAAAGTAAAAGGAAGTTCATCTGCTATAAAAAAAGGTACAAAAGTAAAAAAT
>JAQYVX010000051.1 GCA_030145305.1 Halarcobacter sp.
CTACTCCTTTTAATAATGGATATATAAAGAAGACTAAAAACACCAAAAATGCAGGTACGATCATAAAATAATGTAAGTTTGAAACAATTTTATTTTTAAACTTCATTTCAATCCACTCCGCTCCATACTATTATTATAAAAATTCAAGGAGCCAGTCCCTACTAATAAGTTAGAGCATAGACTCCCTTCATTTTTTATTAATTGTATTTAAGAATTATTAATTATTTGATGCATTCCAAGCATTATCCCAAGTTTCTTTATAAGCTTTAGCAAAATCTAAAGAAGTTGCATACTGACCAGCATATAATTCTTGTACAAGTCTTCCTGCATCATCCCCTGAAAATCCAGATGGATTTTCATTTGTAAATCCTATGTTTATTCCACTTTCTAATGCTTTAGCAACTTCATCCTTGATAGGTCCCCAGTCAGCTTCTACATCTTTAAATGCACAAGGTGATTTGACAAACTCACTATATTTCTTTAAATTCTGTTTTTCAAATAAGAAATTTAAGAATTCTTTTGCTTCTTCTGGATTCTCTGATGCTGATGTAATAGCATAAGCTGAATCTTCAGCACTTAAGATAACTGGTTCTGTTCCATCAACAATTGTAGGGTATGGCATAAAACCAATGTTAGAAGCCATATCTGGATTCTTTTCAAGGATTCCACCAAGAGCCCACATACCTTGACTTATTACTGCTGCTTGCCCATTAGCAAAACTTTCAATTTGATTATCATAAGTTGCAGTTAAAAAGTCCTTATTTAGTAATTCTTTTTCTTTTAAACTTAAAATACTTGCTGCAAAACTATCTATAGGTCCATTTTTTTCTCCAAACTGAAGTTTTGACTCATCGTTTGATAAAAATGCTTCTTTTGCTCCAGTTACACCATATTTTTGTTTAACTACACCATGTGCCATAAATTCAACTAAATGTCCTAACATCCAAGACTCTTTACCACCCATAAAAAATGGTGCGATTTCACTATTGCTCTCTTTTATTGCAGAAAGATTTTTCTCAAATTCTTCCCAAGTCTTAGGTTCTTCTAATCCCAAATCTTTGAATATTTCTTTATTATAAAACAATCCTGCCATAGTCATGTTACTAGCAACCTTATACTGATTTCCAGTTTTTACATCAGTACACATATCTTTGATAGAAGGTTGTATACGATCCCACCAAACTTCCTTTGATAAATCTAAGTATTTACCTTGGTCAATGTAATCTTGCGCAACTACTGTAGTAATATCAGGAATATCTCCTGATGCAAATTTTACTTTTATAACATTGCTTGCATCTTTTTGAAATTCTTGTTCGACAACAATGTTTGGATGAGTCGAATTGAATTCACCAATTATTTCATTTAATAAATCTACAGTTTCAACTTTACCAGTGAAAAATTTGATATTTACTACTTCTTCACTTTTTTTACCTTCATCTTTCTTGACATCGTTTTCTACATTGCCAGAACCACAACCTGTTACTAGTGAAACTAACATTGTAGCAGAAACTAAAATAGTTAAAAATTTTTTCATGATTTTATTACCCCTTCCCCTTTTTAAATTCAACTTATTGTCTCTTCACTTATAATTGTATATTTATCCTGATTTTAAATAAATACCTGATATTTTAGATTATGGTATTGTTTTTTTATATAAATGCCACAAAAAAATTAGCTATGTTATAATATTTTTAAAGATAATTGTTGAATAAACTGGGAGGAGAACTATAAAATGACTAAGATTAATTGGCGATTTTCATTCAAATTATTTATTAGTACTGCATTGCTTTCTTTGATAGCCATCATATTCGTATCTATCTCCTCTTATAATAAATATAGTTTAAGTTTAAAAGAACAATCCTCTGAAAAAGCCCAACAAATTGTAGAGTTAACAGCATTAAATATTCAAACCTATTTAGAAGATTTATATCGATTGTCTTTATCTCCTTATTATAATCAAAATGTAATGGATGCATTAGATAAAAGTATTGATGATTCTTATTTAAAATC
>JAQYVX010000052.1 GCA_030145305.1 Halarcobacter sp.
TTTAGATAATCCACTTACAACTTTCGCTGCATCTATAGACGAGCCACCTCCAAATGAGATAACTGCATCACACTTATTTTCTAAAAATACTTTAACTGCTTCATCTACAACATCTGTAGTTGGATCAGGCTTTACACCATCATAAATAGCATAGCTCAGTTTTTCCTTTTTTAATGATTTCGTTGCATTATCTAAAAGATTCAATTGAACGATAATTTTATCAGTAATAAATAAAGGTTTTTTACATCCTAACTCTTTAACAACCTTTCCTAAAACTTTTGTAGCATGCTCACCCTTGTGAACTTTGACATCTTTTGATTGTAGCAATCCATAAGATAAATTAAACATTGGATTCATTAATGAATAACAATTATGCTTTAACCTAGACATATAATCCTTCCTTTCTATCTGTACTTTAATAAGATCGTATTTACACGAGAACTTCATAAATCTATATTCTATTCTTATACTCTCTTATTCATATTTTCTACTGCTACCTATACCCGATGAATATATTAACAGTTAATTCCACACTTCAGCATTTCCAACTTTTGTTTACTGATTTTCTCATTGTCATAATTATTATAACACTGTTTAGTTAACACCGTCAATGTATACTTTTAAATTCTTTTTAGCTTTAATTCTATTAAATACATGGCAAACTTATATGGTCTTTAAGGCGTTATCCCTTGCAATAGAGACTACAAACACATATTTTCAAAATCTCTAATGAATCTTTTAGATGATAATTTTATAAACTCTTCTGGTTTATCAAAAATTTCATGAATTATCTTATTATGATGTGCATTTATTGTTCCATTGATTATGCAAAATAAATTTAGTGCAATTGTATCCATATCATATTTAGTATCCATAGAATTATCATCAATATACTCTTTCAATACACTTTTAAATAAATTGAACCAATTAAACCCAACTTCTTTCTTTTCTTTGGCAACATTTTCAAGTGGTGTTCCTACATAATCTAGATACCTAGGCGCCTTTTGCTCAAATAAAATTTCATAATTATTCTTATAGTCTTGTGAAAAGCTAAAAAAGGTTTCAATCATACATTCTAATTTTTCACCACTAGTACTAGCCTTAGATAAGTTTGAGCCAATGATAGTAGTGAATAGTTTAAAACTCTCCACTGTGATAGCGATATAAATTTCATCTTTATTATGAAAGTAATTGTAAATTTTTGTGGCAGAAAATTTTAGTTCTTTAGCAATTTTCCTCATTGAAAGAGAATCATATCCCTCTGAATTAATAAGTCCTAAAGCACACTCTAATATTTTTTTTCTTTCTTCTTCTTTTTCTTGTAATGTTCTTTCTCTTGGCGGCATACAAGCACACTCCTTTTAAACGTCAAGCTTTCTTTTGTCTATATTAAATATGTCGGTGAATGTTTACCACAATATATGGTTTAGTTTAAGTTTTATACAATAAAATGTTTTGACAGGATATTTCTAATTTTCAGCCTAATGATGTTCCTAAGATATATTGGCTAATCAGTGAAATTCCATGGAGTATTTCATAAATAAACCATCAACCTCTGGAAAATAAATGGACACCTTCGGTTGATGGTATTGATTCACTATTTATATTTTGTTTAATAAATTTCTTGCTTGATCAGATATTAAATAATCCTTCATATATCAAAAAAAGATTTCGCGCTCTTTTGTCGATTTATTAAAGCACCAACAAAACTATTCTTTATAGAGGCGAAATCCTTGTTTGAATGTTAATAATTTTATTGTTTGAACGATTTCACTTTTTGCTCATGAGCTTCTCTCATACCTTCAACTTCATCACATACTTCTTTAATATTGCAAGAAGCGCAGTCAAGTTCAATGTCGTCGAACATATGGTTCATAGCATCAACAGATTTAATAATCTTTTCAGGATACTTTTTTAAAAATGAAACAATTTTTTCATCGCCTACTACATAGTAAACTTGTGCATTTAAAACAAATTCATTTTTCTTAATTTCA
>JAQYVX010000053.1 GCA_030145305.1 Halarcobacter sp.
TAATAACTTTAAAAAGAAAAACAATTCATTTTCAAATAAAGCTCCACTAACTATGTCATTAAACGAGATCGTTAGTATGAAAAAAACACCACAAATAAATGCTACTTTTATATAACTAAAGATACGAATATTTATATCCTCCTTAATTTAAATTCCAAGTTCATTAATTTTACTTAAATAACACGGATTTAACTTTTTTGCAAGTAGCTCATCTAGAGTAGTATTCTCATGATTGAACATCTTATCAATTGTTTTCTCATCGTCCCCATCAACATCAACTGAAAATGGATCCATTATTTTGGAAATGTCTAAATCAAATTCTAAATTCAGTCTTAAGAAACTCAATTCTTGGAAAATGAAAAATTCGTCTGCTTTTTTAATCTCTGAAAAATCCAATTCAATTAATTTAAACTCGTGCGTACATAATGTCATAAAGGATAATTTTGTATCCTTGTTTAATTTACCGAGTAAAACATATTTCACATAAGTTAATAAAACTTCGAATCTATCCGCTTTATAGCCAACAATTACTTTCGTTATTACACTCTTTGAAAATTCTACAAACCATAGTTCTTCTTCGATGGATGTCGATTTTTTTGGCTTTTTTAATACAACCTTTCGTTTTGTTTTATACGCTATGCTTGAAACATTTTGTTTTTTCACAAATATTCTTATTTCTTGTTCATACTTCCATTCTTTGCTTTTAAAAAGCAACGGTGTTGGTGGAAACTCCTTATTTTTAAGAAATTCAGAAAAATTGGGCCTTTGAGTTATATATTTTACTGGTTTAATTTTCCCTACTGACTTTATTAATTTCTTGAAATCATAGTGTTTATTGTTAATTTCGATTACAATACCTTTATGTTCGTTTGCATAATGTGCCCACATTAATAAGTTATTCGATGTTTTTGAAAGTGATAAGATACCTATATCACCATATGAAACTTCATTGACTTTGTAAAATTCAATTAAGTGATTCAAATTACCATTTGTATTTTGAAAGTGCAATTCATTGATTAACTCTCTTTTATTAATTGTACCCTCAAACGGGTCATTAAAATATTGGGGTTGAGTAAATCTTATCAACCTATTGCTAAAAAAAGATTCTCTAAAATTCATATATTTATAGTACATATAACACCTCAATTATTGTATTTCGCATAACTATCTTATTCCCGACATAGTACAGATATACCATCATTTTAGAGGTGTTTACGTACCACTTCGGGAATATTTCTATTATGGGACGAAAAATCGCATCACCATTATTTCTTTTCCTTTTACCTTATCCAATTTATATGTATCTGAGTTACGCATATCACTATCATTGTGTGTAACTCGTTAAAACCCTTGTCGTCGCTTACATTTCAATACTTTGAGCACTATCATTATTTGTGAGTTACTCATTGACGCAATATGGGTAACTTAAATTTTTTTCATATAAAAATCTATCTATCACAATAAAAAATAACCCACTAAAACTCCAATTTTTTTTCCATCTTATATGTATCTGAGTTATGCATATCGATTCTATTGTGTATAACTCGTCAAAACCTCAATATACACTTAATTTTCAGTACTTTGAGCAATATCCTATTTTATGAGTTATTCATGAGCGCAATATGAGTAACTCAAATATTTTTTATATAATAATCTAACTAATTACACAAGTTCTTTTGTCTTTTAATTCCTTTTTAAAGTTGTTATTATACTTAAGCAAATAAACTTATATATATAAATTCGTAGTTCCTAATATGAATAAGTTGCTGGCAGTTTGCTTAATCTAACTTACTTCTTCTTTTAATTCAATTTCAAGTGTTTTTTGATATTCTTGTGAGATTAAAGTTTTCTTAAATTCAGCCGTAGGATCTAGCTTTGAGACTAAGTTTTCCATATCATCAATTGTAGTTTTAAAAAATTCTTTTCTTAGATTAACTCTATTTACTCTTTTATTACTCAGTGTT
>JAQYVX010000054.1 GCA_030145305.1 Halarcobacter sp.
TACAAAATTCTTAGATAGTCTTCATTTGGATTATTCACACAAAATAATTCTGCACATTGGAGGCATTTATGGAAACAAAACAGAAGCAATTAAGCGATTTATAAATAATTTTAGTAAATTATCCTCAAGTGCTCAAAAAAGATTGACTATTGAAAATGATGACAAATTATTTTCTTTAGAAGATGTTATTTACATATCTAGTAAAATTAAAATCCCTGTGATTTTTGATAATCTACATCATCAATGCAATCCCTCATTAAAAGATAAGAATGTTAAAGATATTATTAATATAGTTAAGAAAACTTGGAGAAAAGAAGATGGAGTAGTGAAAATACATTATTCTCAACAAAATCCTTCTAAGAGGACAGGTGCTCATTCTACCTATATCAATCTTAAATCCTTTATAGATTTTTACCATTCTATAGAAGACTTTGACATTGATATAATGTTAGAGGTGAAAGATAAGGATATCTCAGCTATTAAATGTTCCAATACAATTTTCTTTAATAACAATCTAGATTTAATAAAATCTCAATTAGAAAAATATAAATATATCATTAAAGAGAAGAATTATTACATGTATAACGATATAAAGGAAAAAGTTTCTGAGAGGATTTCCTTCTATGATTTTTATAATACGGTCGATAGCCTACTAGAACTTCCTGCTGATTCGCTAAGCATAAAAAAGATTTTAAATGAAGTTATAGATTTATTTTATGATATTGCTTCTTCAAGAGATAAAAATAATCTAGATAAATTATCCATAAGTGACACTGATTATACCAAAATTAAAGAGAGACTTTACCGACTCTCTGCTAAATACAACATTAAAAGCTTATTAGACAGCTATTATTTTTATTATTAGGTTAGCTATATATTTTTAATCTTATCCTTTTAATTTCATTAGTTATAAATATAATTAAATTCCTAAAATTAAAAACTAAATACTAACCTAGACAATAAAAAAAGCTGTCTCCATTTAGAAATAATTTCTATCTTGAGACAACTCTTTTATAATTAGGAATCGTTTAAAAATAACTTGCACTATATTTCAGTAAAAAAATGCTTAGTGATTGCATATTTTTTACTGAAAAGTGGAATTAATTCTTAAACCACTCTTAGCTGCAGCTTCCACCACAACTATCGCATCCGCCATTATTTTCTTCCTTAGAAGGAGATACTTTGAAACCTGTACCCATAAATTCTATTTTAATGTCTCCAAAGTTATTAAATAAGTCATCTTCCATAACGAATTTAACCGCTTTAGAATCATCGATAAGATCATTTTCTTTTTGCTCATCCAGAGCAAGACCAAAACTTGGGCCTGATCAGCCAATACCTGCTACAAATATTCTAATATTTTCAGGTGCATCAGCTTGACGATTGTCAACAGCAGCTTTTATAGCTTCAAGTGCTTTTTCATCAGCAATTACGTTCATGTTCATTTTTTCACCACCTTTTTTTAGATTATATCACATTTACCCCTCAACGGTATATATTTTAAATAATATTTAAATTTTTTTTATCCATTTTTTATTTTTAATTGTTAATTCTTAATTAATCAGTGGCATCCTCCACCACATGATTCACAACCATTAGACCCTTCTATAGGCTTTATTGGTGAAACTTTATAACCTTCACCAATTAATTCTATTTGGAAATCACCATAGTTTTCATATAAATCATTTTCCATTATAAATTTAATAGCTCTAGAGTTATCTATAGCGTCATTTTCTTTACCTTTGTCTATTGACAATCCAAATGTAGGTCCACAACATCCTACACCTGCCATAAAAATTCTTACAGAAACTGAATTATCTCTATCTTGTAAAGCTTTTTCTATGGCATTGTATGTGTTTTCATCAATTTTAATATCCATTTTCACAAAATCACCACCTTATATATTCGATGCACAATTGAGGACACCTTTTGCGGTATTAAAAGTGCAT
>JAQYVX010000055.1 GCA_030145305.1 Halarcobacter sp.
TCCCTTTAAATACAAGAGGCCACTGAAAAACTATGAAAGTAAAAAATCATTATCACATTTTACGTGATAATGATTTTTTTATATATCAAAAAGGATTTTGAGGCTTGATGTCGAATAATTATATATATAGACTATTATTAATAGGAAGGAAATATACATATGATTAAAGGACAACAAAAACTAGTGATGAGCCAATATTTAGAACTCTATGATCTTCTTATACCCAAAGATCATTTACTAAGAAAAATAAACGACTTAGTTGATTTTTCGTTTATTTATGATGAATCACTCTGCAATTATAGTTTAGGACAGGGTCGTGGTGCTAAAGATCCAATAATGATGTTCAAATATTTATTGCTTAAAATAATATATAAGATTTCTGACGAAGACGTTGTAGAACGTTCACTTTATGATATGTCTTTTAAATATTTTTTGAACTTAGCACCTGAAGAAAAAGATTTAATAAATCCTAGTTTATTGACTAAATTTAGAAAGCTACGCTTAAAAGATATTAATTTATTGGATATGCTAATTGCTAAAACAGTCCATCTAGCGATAGAAAATGGTGTTATGCAAAGTAAAACAATTATCGTTGATGCAACACATACAAAAGCACGATATAATCAAAAATCGGCTCGCGAAGTATTATTAGAACGTGCAAAATTTTTAAGAAAAGAAGTATATTCAATTAATGAAAATTATAAAGAGAAATTTCCTAAAAAAGTTGCAAATGGAACGCTTGAAGATACAATAGAATATTGTCAAGGTGTTGTAAAAGTCGTTGAAACAGCAACTGAATTATCTGCAATTGCAAAGATTAAGGAAAGATTAAATTATTTAAACGAAGCAATAAAGGATGATCTTGAGGAACTACAACTTTCAAAAGATGAAGATGCTCGAATAGGACACAAGACTTCAGATTCTTCATTTTTTGGTTATAAGACTCATATTGCAATGAGTGAAGAAAGAATAATTACTGGGGCGACTATTACTACTGGTGAAAAAAATGATGGTAAAGAATTGCAAACACTTATACAAAAAAGTGAGAAAGCTGGTATGGAAGTCAATGAAGTAATAGCTGATGCAGCTTATTCAGAAAAAGAAAATATTAAATATACAAAAGAAAATGATATCCTTTTAGTATCAAAATTAAATCCTTCAGTATCACAAGGTATGAGAAAAAAAGAAGATGAATTTCAATTTAATAAAGATGCAGATAGATATGTTTGTCCGGCAGGACATTTAGCAATTAGAAAAGCAAAACAAGGCAAAAAAAATGTTAGCACAAACCAAGTAATTACCTATTATTTTGATGTTGAAAAGTGCAAAAGATGTTCTAAACGCAGTGGCTGTTATAAACAAGATGCAAAAACTAAATCTTATTCTGTAAGAATAAAATCAGATTTACATAAAGAGCAAATTGCATTTCAAAAAAGTGATTATTTTAAGGAACGATCTAAAGAAAGATATATGATCGAGGCTAAAAATAGTGAAATAAAACATCAGCACGGCTATGATGTAGCAAAATCGTCAGGCTTAATTGGCATGCAAATACAAGGAGCAATAACAGTCTTTGCAGTAAATGTCAAAAGAATATTGAATCTAATGATGAAAGAATAGAATCAAATATAGATATTTGTATAGAAAAGCACAACATATCTTGGTTTATTTCCAAAATTTGTTGTGCTTCTTTTTAATTTAATAAAATGTTACTGAAAATAGTGTGCTTTTTCAGTGGCCTCAAATACAAAAGGGATTTTTTTTATTTCAAGCTTTTGCTTCAGCAAAAGGTGTCCATAATTCTTAATTTTTAATTCTTAATTCTAAATTATCTTTTTCCTTATATTTTCCTGAATTTTGTTAATACTAATAGAAGAAAATAAATGGAGGAATAAATATGACAATTTTAAGAT
>JAQYVX010000056.1 GCA_030145305.1 Halarcobacter sp.
GTTCAAGTATTGGAGCAGCAGCATATAGATCAGGAGAAAAAATATATAATGAACGTGATGGATTAACCCATGATTACACCAAGAGAAAAGACGTGGAACATAAAGAAATATTAGCACCAGAACACTCTCCAAAGTGGGTACAGGATAGAAGTAAACTTTGGAATGAAGTAGAAAAATCAGAGAAAAGAATAAATGCAAGAACAGCAAGAGAAATCGAAATAGCTTTACCAAATGAACTAATAAAAGAACAACAAATAAATCTTGTAAGGGACTATGTAAAAAAGGAATTTATATCTAAAGGTATGGTTGCAGATGTTGTAATTCATGACAAAAAAGATGGAAACCCACATGCACATATAATGCTTACAACAAGGCATATAGACAACGAAGGTTTTACAACTAAGGAACGTAAATGGGATAAAAAAAATCAACTGGAAAAATGGCGTGAAGAATGGGCTAACTATGCTAATAAACATTTAGAAAAGGCAGGACATAAAGAACGTATAGACCATAGAAGTCATAAAGACCAGGGCATTGAAAAATTACCGACTAAGCATTTAGGAGTGAGTGCATCCGCTATGGAAAAACGTGGTGTAAATAGTGAAAAAGGAAATATCAATAGAGAGATTAAGAAACAAAACGAACAGTTAAAACAAATTCAAAAGCAGATTGAAGAATACAACAAAGAAATTATAAAACTGGAAGAACAAAGAAAATTAGAGGAAAGAGCAAAGGAAGATCAGCAAAGATCAGAAGAAAGAAAAACGGTACACGAGAAACAAAGTAATAAATCTAAAACTGAAAGAAAAGTAAATTTAGATAAAGTTAAAGAAAAATATATTGAAACAAAGAATATATATAACGATTTAAATAGTTCGCTAGTGAAGCTAAATGATGAAATTAGAAAAAATCAAAGACAGATTAAGGATATTAGCAGAGCTAAAGAAGAAATACAAAATTATGATAGAAACATTGGAAATCTAAAGCAAGAGCATAAAAAAACTAATATGCTTCAGTTTAAAAAACGTAAAAAAATACAAAAGCAAATTGCTAATTTAGAGCAAAGAAAAGAAAACATATATCAGATTATCGATAGAGAATATGGAATTAAGAATCTGAATGAGTTAGATAAAATAAGCAGCGAGATTGAAAGCAATAATAAAATTTATAATGAAAAATTACAAGAACTTAAACAAGGTCTTGTAAGAGTTGATAATATAAGCAAATTATACGAAAGGGATTATACACTGGGCATAGCTCAGAAAAAGATAGAACAGTATAAAAACATGACGTATACAGAGAAAGGTCTCAAAGAACATCACTATAAAGAAAATATACATCAGCTTGAAAATAAGCTATATGACAAAGAATATAGCCTCATAGTATTAAGAGATAAGATCGATACACTAAAGGCCTTAGAAATGAAAATAGAGCGGTTAGAAAAGGAATTTAAAGAAGTCCCACGCAATGAAAAAGAAGTAGTGAAGTCAGATATAGCTAATTTCAAGAAACAACAAAAACAAATTATAGATAAATACGGAACTAAAGAGCAAATACAAGAAAAAATATCTAAGGATCAGGAAAGACAGAAAGATAGGACAGCCAAAAAACAAACATTAAAAAATAGATTACAAGATTTAAAAAATACAAAAGGATTAAATGATGAAATAACTCTTAAATATATTGAAAAGATAGCAGATAAATTAACCCCGAATGACAGAGAAATTTTAATTAAGGTAATCAAGAAGGAAATCCAAGTAAAAGAAATGAGTAAAGGTCATTCTAAGGGCATTGAAAGGTAAGGGGAACAATAAACAATTATTAAAAAACTACCGCCTTTTAGTAACAAACTCACTTCGTTCGACGCTGTCGCTACTTTGTTACTT
>JAQYVX010000057.1 GCA_030145305.1 Halarcobacter sp.
TTGATTTAAAGTTTTTTTCGTATTCTATATTATAGCACATTTTCAACATATTTTTTTTTTATTTGCAAAGAATACTTTTAGGAGGTGTATTAAATGCAATTACAACTTAGTCAAAAAGAAAGAATGTTTTTAGAAGATGGAAAGCTCCAAGAGGAAGTTTGCATTCAAAAATACAATAATTCTTCAGAGCAAGCGCAAGATCCAGAGTTGAAACAATTATTTACAAAACTTGCTGGTGAAGAGCAGCATCACTACACCATGATTAATGAAATGCTTCAAGGGAAAGAACCAAATATGGCTCACGGGACCCAACCTCAGCAAGCTTCAACTCAAAATAATATGAATGGAGCAATGAATAATCAAAGTGATAAAATACTTTGCAGTGATTTACTTTCTACAGAAAAATTCGTTTCAGGTACTTATGATATTGATGTTTTTGAATCTGCTAGTCCAGTTGTTAGGCAGGCAATGCAACATATTCAACAAGATGAACAAAAACATGGAGAAGAACTGTTCAATTATATGAATAGTCATGGAATGTATAATGTAAAATAAAATTTTATCTAAAAGGATAAGTTCAATATAAAAAAATTGAACTTATCTTTTGAAAAATTTGAGTAAAGGTGATGTTATGGATATAAATGCAATATTTTTTGACGCTGAAAAACTTGGAATTATAGAATTATTTTTTCGTACTACTATTTTATATTTTATATTGTATGGATCTGCAAAGTTAATGGGATTTCGTCAACCGGGAATAACAACATCTTATAATTTTTTAATGGCTGCAGGCATTAGTCATATAGCAGCATCAAGAATGATAAACCCAAAAGCAAGAGTAGTAGATGCAGTAGATATTATTGGGGTATATACTTTAATAAATTTATTTATATCATATCTATATTTTAAAATGCCCTCTATAGTTTCTCAAAAACCTATTATAGTTGTAAAAGGTGGAAAGTTAATAAAAGAGAATCTATCCAAAGCTCAACTTACAATAGATAATTTGTTTTCAATATTAAGACAAAAGGATTCTCCCAATATTGACAAAGTAGAATATTTAATAGCTGAGGCAACAGGGGATTACAGTGTAGCAGTAGATAATAGCAGCTTACCCATAACTAAACTAGATATGGGAATAGAAACACAACAAGATATTCTGCCTCAGATTCTTATTTATGAGGGAAAAGTTGATAGAAAAATTCTTAAAGAGAATGGATTAAACCAAAATTGGGTTGATAAAGAGTTGAAATTAAACAAAATAAATAATATAAATGATGTTTTCTTAGGAATTTTAACTTCTGATAAGAAATTGTTTATAAACTAATAAAGCCATACCATACGTAAACTTAATTTATTCATGTCCAAAATCTCAGGTATTTATGAGTTATGGACTTGAGTAAATTAATAGTTGAAGTGGTATGCCTATAGGAGATAATTTATGACAGGAATTTTTGGTGTTGTTGAAGATATTTCACTAATAGCATATGTAATTAGAACCTTTGTTGTAGGGATTCTAGTTTTTGTAGTTGGAAGATTTATATCCAAAAGAACTAAAAATCAACTAACCGCGTATGATTTTGTTTTGGCTTGGATAATGGGAGCTCTTACAGTGGCTCCATTATTAGATGGAACCATTTCATTTACATATATAATTATTCCTTTGATCACTTTGTTTTTTTGGAATTATATATTTAATTTCATATCTAAAAAAAATAGAAAAATTTCTTTGTTTTTAAATGGGAAGCCAGTAATTTTGATTGACAATGGCAAAATTATAAGAAAGAACTTAAAAAAACACTTTATAAATGTTGATTTACTAATGACTGAATTACGGCTTAAGAATATATATGATATTTCAGAAGT
>JAQYVX010000013.1 GCA_030145305.1 Halarcobacter sp.
TTGTTCACAAGGTGCATCATTACAATGCATACAAGCTATTGACAACGAATATTCTAGGCCTTCTATACCTTCATTCATTGTTATTACTTTTCTTCTATTTATTCCTGCTGGTAGTTCATGCGCTTCTGCACAAGCTACTGAACAAGCAAAACATTCAATACAACGATCTTCATCACAATAAAATTTTAATCTAGCGTTTTCACTATTACTCATTACTCATCCTTTCCTAAGCTTTTTCTATTCGACATAGACCAGCATTAAACTCAGGAATCTGAGTAATAATATCAAAACCATAGTTCGTAATTGTATTTGAACTCTCACCTGTTATATAAGGTTTTGTTCCCTCTGGATAATTCATACTTAAATCTACACCTTGCATAACACCGGCAAAATTGTAAGGTAAAGCAATTCTATCAGGAGTTACACTATGAGAATAAATAGCTTTTACTTTAATCTTAGTTCCTTGAGGTGCATGTAACCACATATCCTCACCATCTCTTAAGCCATAATCAGCAGCTAAATCTGGATTGATATGTGCAAACATTTCAGGCGTAATTTGTGATAAATATTTACTTGTACGCTCTAACATCCCTGCTCCACTTAAGTTTACAACTCTCATTGTAACAAGCATTGTAGGGAAATCTTTTGACCAATCTTGTGCATTTTGTTCTGATTTAAATCTAACATCCACTCTAAAGTTATTTGTTTGATCCTCATAAGTAGGATATTTTACAACTAAATCTTGTCTTGGAGAATGAATTGGTTCTCTGTGCATTGGTATTTTATCAGGGAAAGTCCATACTTTCGCTCTAGCTCTTGCATTTCCATATGGAGCTACTCCTGCTTCTCTACATTTTGCTTGAATAATTCCTGAAAAATCCATTTTCCAGTTTGATCCAATTTTATTTTTTTCATCTTCTGTTAATGTAATGCCAAGAACTTTTTCAATATTCTCTTTTGTAATTTCAGGATAACCGCCTTTGATTTTTGAACCTTTTATAGTTACATCATCCGAAGCTAATAAATCATTTCCTTCATGTTCTAATCCAAATCTATTTCTAAATCCCATACCACCTTCATTTACAGGTGTATCCACGTCATATAAAATTGGACTTCCTGGATGTTTAGTATCCCATGAAGGCCAAGGTAATCCATAATATTGATCTTTTACAGGTCCTCTTCCTTTTAAAGTTAAAGGATCAAATAGATGCCAATATTTTTGATGTTCTCTTAGTCTTTTTGCAGTCCAGCCACCTAGACCAATTGTTTTAACAATTCTTGCAATTTCATTTAAAGCATCATCTGCAAAATAGAAATCTTCTTTTACTATTTTTGGTTCTCCATCTACAATATCCATTTTCATAGCTCTTGTATATTCATCATAAAAACCAAATTTTTTAGCAAATTCAAACATTACTTCGTGGTCAGTTTTTGATTCATATAAAGGATCAACAACTTTATCTCTCCACTGTGCTGTTCTATTAGTTGCCGTTACAACACCTTCTGTTTCAAACTGTGTTCCTACAGGTAAAATATAAATATCATCAGTTTTATTTGTAATAATTGCTGCTTCATTTACAAAAGGTTCAGCAATAACTAATAAATCTAATTTATTTAAGGCTTCTTGTACTTTTACAGTTTGTGCCATAGAAGTAATACCAGTTCCTTGAACCCATAATGCTCTAATTGGAGAAGAAGAGTATGTTTTTTCTTCTTGTAATACACCTTGCCACCATTTAGCTAAAGAGAAACCTTTTTCATTCATCCATTTTGGTTCGTGGAATCTTCCTTTTAGCCATTCGTAATCTACACCCCAACCTTTAGCATAATACTTCCATGAAGCATCACTTAAGCCATAGTATCCAGGTAGACTATCTGCTAGACAACACATATCAGTTGAACCTTGAACATTATCATGACCTCTAATAATATTACATCCACCACCTTTTTGACCCATATTTCCAAGTACTAATTGTAAAATAGGTAAGATTCTTGTGTTTGATGTTCCTGTACTATGTTGTGTAATTCCTAAAGCCCATACTACTGTAGCGGGTTTCGTTTTTGCCATTAATCTTGCAATTTGAATAATTTGTTCTGCTGGAATTCCTGTAACATTTGAAGTTTCTTCAGGAGTCCACTTTTTAGCTTCTTCCATCACATCTTCAATTCCATAAACTCTTTCTTTTATAAAACTTTTATCTTCCCAACCATTTTTAAAAATCAGGTGTAAAAGTCCATAAATAAATGCAACATCAGTACCTGTTCTAATTCTTAAATAATGATCTGCTTTAGCAGCACTTTTTGTAAAAACTGGATCAATAACAATTAGTTTTGCATTATTTCTATCTTTTGCTTGTAAGAAATGTTTAAAACCAATTGGATTTGCAACTGCTGAGTTTGCTCCAATCATAAAAATAGCTTTTGAGTTTTCGACCACATCACCAAAGTGATTTGTCATAGCGCCATAACCCCATGTATTCGCCACACCGGCGACTGTTGCACTATGTCAAATTCTTGCTACGTGATCTATATTATTAGTTCCCCATAAAGCTGCGAATTTTCTAAAATAAAAAGCTTGTTGTAAATTAAATTTTGCTGAACCTAAGAACATTGAAACATCAGGACCATTTTCAGCTCTAAGTTTTAACATTTTTTCTGAAATTTCATTTATTGCTGTTTCCCATGAAATTCTTTGCCATTTACCAGCAACTTTTTTCATTGGATGTTTAACTCTTTGTTTACTTTTAACTAAGTCAATTTGGTCAATACCTTTACAGCAATGACTTCCTTCACTAATTGGATGATCTTGAGCAACATCTTGTCTTACCCAAACACCATTTTGTACTTCTGCAACAATTCCACAGCCAGCGGAACATATACTACATATTGTTTTAACCATCTTCGATTTTGGAAATGGATTTTTTATTTCTTCTTCTGTAGCAGGTCGAATAGAATCATCAGATGCAAATGCATTTGTAACTCCAAGTCCCGCTCCAACAGTAGCTAATTTTAAAAAATTTCTTCTTCCAATTTTTAAAGATAAGTTATCAAGTATATTTTTACCCATTTTGTAACTTCCTCTTTTAAATATTTTTTAATTAATAACTTGCTTTATAAAAAGCGTCCCAATTCTTTGTTTCTTTATAAAGAATTTCTTTTTTCTTAGACTTACCTATAACAACGCCATTTGAACTAGACTTGTTACTACTTTTACTATTGTAAACAGCAGCTGTTGCAGTTGAGGCTACAACAAGAGCACTAGTACTAAGAGCTTTTTTGACAAACTCACGTCGTTTATTTTCCATCATTCTTCTCCTTGAAATATTTTCTCTAATTAAAGAGATGAGTCAAAAAACTTTATTTTCTCACTCATCTTTTTCAAAGAATCAAAATATGCAAAATTTGCATATTTTGATTCTTGTTAAAAGAAAATACTAAATATACCTTAGGTTAAATATGCAAATTTTGCATATTTAAGAACAAATAAAAAGAACTATTTTATAATGAAGTAACTTCGTTAAGATTTCTTTTTGCTCTTTTAACTGCATCTTTCTTTTTAACTTTTGTATTTGGTCTAATTGTTTCTTTAATCTCTTTTTTTACTGGTGTCGTTAAACTATAATAATGTCTCTCAAATTCCATAAATATTTTTAATAATAGTGCTAAATTTTTATAAAAATTTGCATTTTCATGATTATATAAATTTGTAAGGAAAGGATCAATTGTTTCATTTAATATATTTGCAAATACTTTTTTTGCTAACTCTTCTGAATTTTCTGATTTTTCATTATTGTCAAGAGAATTTTCTAATAATTTATGAATAAAAGTTAAGATAAAACCAATATTATCTTCGGCCTCTTTATAAACTGATTCATCACGTCTAAAAGTAGATTCAGAAATATAACTTAACATTTCAATCTTTTTTTTACCATCATCTCTTGCTTCATCATAAAATGAAGCACTAACAGGAATATAAGTTGTACTTGGACTAAAAAATACAAGATTTGATTCTGCTTGAAGACCTTTAAAACTCTCTTTTTCAAGAAAATTTTTCATTTCAAGTAAAGCTCTTTCACTATGTGTTTCTAATGGATTTTCATTTAAAAAATCAATTGTGTTTTTTATATTTTCATAATTTTTGTCTGTTTCTAAAAAAGACAAAACAGCAGAGAATAGTCCATAATAGACTACTCTTGCTTTGTTCATATTATTTTGACTCATATAGATACACCTTCTTTATTATTATAATTTTCTGGATTTTCCATATAACTTTTCATCATAATTTTTGGTTTACATGATTCACAACAGTAAAGAGTTCTCTCTTTTATTGGATCTGATTTAAATATTGGTGCCATTAAAGCAGCTATTTTTTCAACTGCTTTTTTTGTTGCAAACTCTTTTCCACACTCAATACAAGCAAATAGTTCATCTTTTGCTAAAATCTCTTCTTTAAACCAAGTTGGAGTTAATTTAATTACATCTTGCTCGATTGTTAAACAATCTTTTTCAGGACATGAAACTTCACAATATCCACAAGATGTACATAAAGAAGGGTTTAATCTTAAAGTATTATCACTAGTATCTGCAATAAGTGCATTTACATTACAAGCTCCAACACAAGCTAAACATAAAGTACAATTTGATTCATTTACTTTTACATGACCATAATGTACATTTTCACCTGTTTTAACAACACCTAAATCATCTTTTCCTACAATTTTTGATAATCTAATTGCGAAAAGTTCTCTTTTTCTCATTTCCATATCATTTAGTTTATATTTTGAATTTTCAATAAACTCTACATTTTCTAAAGCTTTTACTAACTCTTCTTCATTCATGGCTAATAAAATTGCATCTTTTTGATATTTAGCTTGATATGTTTGATTTAAAATTGAAATACAATCTTTAGTTCCTTTTGATAAAAAGTCAGTATAAAAAACTACTTGAGAACCCGATTCTTGTAAGATTGTTAAAAGTGTTGCTTCATGTAAAAATTTCTCTCCTTCTATTTTAAAAGGAAGGACATTTTCTTTTAATTCTACTTTTATAGAAGGAATATTCATTTTGTGTGGAATAATTAAAGGAATATGATCTTCATAGAATTTACTCATTTGTGAAATAGATTCTCTATTTGAAGGAGTATATTCTATTGCTCCTGAAGGACAAACAGAAACACATCCACCACATCCGTGACAATCTATTTGAGAAAACTCAAGATGTTTTTCTTCATCATTTTTTACAATAGCAACTGTAGGACAAACATCTGCACATTTTCCACAAATTTCTTCTCTTCTTTCATGGTATTGACAAATTGTTTTATCATAAGTTGTAAATTTTTTATATTCAAAATTTGAAATATTTTGTCTAACAGTTGCTAGTACCTCATTAATTGAAGATTTTAAAGGATCAAAACAACCACTTTGTTTCATTCCTAACTCTTTTTCATCAAACCAAATTATTTGATCTACATTTAATTTAATATCTTCAGTATCATCTTTAACAGTAACTGTTAAATTACCTATATGACCCTCAACATTTACGATTATTTCTTCACTAATATGAAATAAATCAAATTCATCTTCAACAATTGATTTTAAAATTTCATTTTTCCATTCTTTTTCACAAACAAGTAAAACCTTGTTTGAAACTTCTTCTGTGTAAGTCATATCTTGAGCTAAATCAAATCTAGTTTCATTTACTTTATAAAGCTTCTCAATATTCTTAATTTTTGCTGCAATTGAGTCTTTTGAATTTTTTATATAAAAATCAATTTCATCGGCAACAAGCTCCGTATTAAACATATTTGTATTTGAAACAATAAAATCAGAATCTTTGTAATCTGTAATTTTGTCAGTAACTAAAATATTCTCTGAAAGTGGGAAATCTATCCCTTCTTCGTTGTAATATATAAACTCTTGCATTATTTGTACCTTTTGGTAAAAAATCTTTTACCAATTTTAGTTATATTAAACTTTAATTGTTCTTAAAAGGTTAAATAAATTTTACTATAAATAGCTAATTTATATCTTTTGGTTAAATTTAAGTTACCAATTATGATATAATTCATTTTTAAGGGGAATATTTGCTTAAATATATTATTGCTTATTTAATAAGTCTTAGTCTTTTTTTTCTTTTATTAAAAGATAGAATATACACAGAAGATACCATAGTTCTTGGAGCATCATTACCTAAAACTGGGATAATGAAAGAATGGGGCAGAAGTGTTGAAATTGGAACAAATGCTTATTTTAAATATGTGAATGAAAAAGGTCTATTATCTGATAAAAGAAAAATAAAACTTATTACACTTGATGATAAATATGAACCTGAATTAACCCATGAAAATACAAAAAAATTTCTTGAGAGAAAAGATATTTTCTCTTTATATGGATATGTAGGAACTCCAACTGTAAAATATATATTGCCACTTTTAGAAAAAAATGATATTCCTTTTATTGCTCCATTTTCAGGAGCATCTTTTTTAAGATATAACAATAATGAAAACTTTGTAAACTTTAGAAGTTCATATAAAGAAGAAATTGAAAAAATTGTTGATTATTTGTATTTCAAAAAAAACATTAGAAACTTTGCAGTTTTTTATCAAAATGACCAATATGGAGAAGAAGGATATATCTCATTAATTCAAGCTTTAGAAAAAAAGAACTTAAAACTACAAGCAGAAGGTACCTATAAAAGAAATACTCTTTCTATAAAACATGCTTTTAGTGAGCTAGCTCAATTTCAACCCGAAGCTTTGATTATGATAGGCGCTTATAATGCTAATGCTTTATTTATAAAAAAAGCAAAAGCAAATGAAAAACTAAAAGATACAATCTTTTGTACTATTTCATTTAGTAATGCTGATGTGATGATTAAAAGTTTAGATTTTAATACAAAAAATCTTATATTTTCAGAAATTGTTCCAAATTATGAAAATTCTAAAATTGACATTATAAAAGAGTATAAATACTTAATGAGAAGATATTATCCCAAAGAACCTCTTGGCTTTATCTCTTTAGAATCATTTCTTGCTGCAAAAACTGTTGTGGAAGCTATTAATAATATAAAAGGATTTTTAACACAAAGAAAATTTCTAGATGAATTAAGACAAATTCCAAAGGATACGTTAAAAGGACTAGAAATTGAATATAAAAATACACAGCTTTTAAATGAAGTATATTTATTCAAACATGAAAATTCAGATTTTGTAGAGATTCATGATTAAAAAAGATAATAAATTAAAAAGAGTATTCTCTTATTTAAATAGTCTGCCTTTTTCTTATAAATCATCATTTCTTTTATTTATAATCACAGGTGGTATGTTTATAATTATTGTTTTATCTCAAATCTCAATTTATACTTTAAAAAATGATTTTGATATATTATTTGAAAAAAGAACTAAACCTATTATCCAACTTGAAAATATTAAAGATATTTATAAAATCAATATTTACGATACTTTTTATGATATTCAACAAAAAAATATAGATATACAACAATCAAAAGAGATTATCTCTTTAGGTCAACAACTTATAAATAAAAGTTGGAAAAATTATAAAGAAGTTACACTTGGAAAAGAGTTTGAAAAATCATATGTCACTAGATTGATTAATAATTATTTTAATGTAAAAAAATCTTATAGTAATTCAATTTTGGAAAAAAACATTATTCCAATAATTGATAGGAAAATTAACCAAATTCATACTACTATTAATAAAATAGTAAAATTACTTGAAAGAAAGCATTTCGATAAAGCCTTAGAATTGGTTAATCTAATATATTTTGAAATAAATTCTGTAAATATTTACCTTACTAATCTTACAAATTATGATTTAAATCTAGCAATTACTGAAAAAAATGAAACCCAAAAAGTATATTCTCTTTTAACCTTTATTTTGAATCTTTCTATAATATTTGTATTTCTTTTTTCAATAATTTTTTCATACATTGTTGTTAATCATTTTAGAAAATTACATTTTAATCTTGAAGATGCTGTTAATGCGAAAACAAAAGAGTTACAAGAAATAAATGATTATTTAGCAATTAAAATTGGAAAAGAAGTTGCAAATTCAAGAAAAAAAGATTTGATTATGTTTCAGCAATCAAAGCTTGCAAGTTTAGGTGAAATGCTAGGGAATGTAGCTCATCAATGGAGACAACCTTTAGGTTCTTTAATGATGATTATTCAATCTTTTCAAACAAAAATGAGTTTAGGAAAACTCTCATATGAGTTTGTGGAACAAAAAGTTGAAGATGCCTTATTACTTAGTGAAAATATGTCAAATACATTAAATGATTTTCAAAACTTTTTTAGTCCAAATAAAGATAAAGCCCTTTTTAAAGTAAAAGATTGTGTTGCTCATTCTGTGCAATTATCTAAATACTTACTAGAAAGAGAAAATATAAATCTAAGACATATAATTGTAGATGATTTAGAAATTTATGGCTTTTATAATGAACTATCACATGTATTTTTAAATATTATTTCAAATGCAAAAGATGCATTAAAGAATAATGAAAATCAAAAAAAAATCAAAATAGTCGTAAAAAAACATAATGAAAATATAAGAATTAATATTTATGATAATGCAGGAGGAATTGAAGAAAATATAATCCCTCTTATCTTTGAGCCTTATTACACAACAAAGTATAAAAGTGCAGGAACGGGTATTGGTTTATATATGTCCAAACAAATTATTGAAAAGCATATGAATGGTATTATTAAATGTAAAAATGTTTTTAATAAAGTAGATGGATTTAATTTAGAATATGGTGCTTTATTTATAATAGATATTCCACTAACACAAAAGGAAAACAATGATTGATAGAAACTTAAATATATTAAAAAACTTTACTGTTTTATATTTAGAAGATGATAAATCTCTTCTAACGCATACAAAAGATATCTTAGATGATTTTGTTTTAAAAGTATTTGCTGTAAACACTTCAAAAGAGGCTTTTGAAGTTTTAGAAAATGAAAAAATTAATGTAATTATTTCTGATATTCTTTTGGAAAATGAAAATGGAATAGATTTTTTAAGAACATTAAAAGAGGAAAAGAATTTAGATATTCCTATAATATTAACAACTGCGCATACAGATACAAACTATCTTTTAGACGCTATAAAATTAAAAGTTGAAAACTATATTGTAAAACCTATAAATATAAAAGATTTATTAAACTCTTTGCATGATATTTTATTTCCAATAATTCAAGCCCAAGAGATTGAAAAAAATTCAAATGTAATTAAAACAATATCTGCAATTACAGATAGTAAACAAGTAGAAGTTATAAAATATATTATTGCAAATTTAAATAATAATAACCAACTAATAGCTTCATATACTGATATTATGTCAGATATTTCAATATCAAAGCCAACATTGATAAAACTTTTTAAAGAACTAGCAGAAAAAAATATCTTGGTAAAAGTAGCACATAAAACTTATGATTTTAATTCCCAGGAGTTGAATAAGTTCTAAATATAAATTTATAATCAATACTTAATCAATATTTATATATGATTCTTTTTTAATTACAAAAAGGAATCTCTTGAAACTTGATATTACAAAAATTGCCAATGTTATTTTATACTTATTAGATGAAAAAGTCTTACATCTAAATGATAGAAAATTATCTATCTTACTTTTTTTAATGGACTTTAACCACCTAGAAAACTGTGGTACTAAAATATTTGGAGAAGAGTACAAAAAAGATAAAAGAAACCCTGAACCAATTGTTATCTCAGAACTTTTTGATATTATTGCAAATCAAGAAGATTTAGATGAAGAAGATGAAAGGTTATTTTTAATAAGTGAATTATTAGAATATCTTGATATTGAAATTATCACAAATGATAAATTTATAGAGTTAGAATTTATAAAAATGGATGAAGAGTTTGACGAAGAACTTTTTTCTAAAGAAGAAATGAAAACTATTAATAAAGTTGTAGAAAAATATAAAGATGAAACTGCCAGAAAAATTGCAAATGCATGTTTTCAAATTGACAAAGTAAGAGATACAGCTTTAAACGAAACAATTATTTAGCTACCCCAAAAGGGGAGTGTTCAATAATTCATGTATGACATCTGTAATTCTTAAAAATGAATCAAAATTAGACCATTTAAGGCTCTGCATTAAGTCACATAAAAGAACAAATTTATATTTGTTACAATGCTAAATAATTGTCCAATTATGAACTGGCTGAGTCCCATTTTCTTTTGCATTTAGTATTCTCATAATATAACAATTTTAAAAGTGAATTTTCATTAGGAAAATCTTCTTTTATTTTAGTTAATTTTCTAAGTTATCTATGAACAAATTCTATTATATTTGTTGTATACATAATCTTTCTTATCTCTTTTGAATATTTAAAATAATAAGATAATTTTTTCATTTATTTTGTGAAAATTGAAGTATTATAGTATATTTCTTGTACCATTTTTTATCAAGTTTTAAATCTTTCCTAAATTTTTTTTGATTTTTAGAGGCTACATACTTTAATCAATTTTTATTTACTTTTTCAAGATTCCGTTACACTACATGATGGACAACACAAAGTTTGTACTTCACTATTTGAATATCTTATTTTAATGACTCTGCCAAAGCCTTTAAGACCATAAACTGAAACAATTAGAATATTTTCTAACCCTTTATTATTAAAATACCAAACCAAAGTTTGCTCCTTCACTTTGAGAAAGATACAATCCTTATATATCTTTTTTGTCATCAATTTCCATTTGCTGTACTGTACATACATTTTTAATTATATATGTATCACTATTTATAATGTATTACATCTAATCAGATAAATGAATAAATTGATTTTAAAGGTCTACTTTCTCAATATTTTGTCCGTAATAGCGCTTGTTGTTGCCCTTGATAATTGTATTTGATAAATTTCTTCAATATATTTGATTATATTTCTATAGCTTAATCCTAAGCCATACATTAAGAGTATTTTTTCTATTTCATGTGATATTATAAAAAGCAATTACACCTAATTTTTTACTAATAGATCAACATTTCATCTCTTCTATTGACATTTTGCCTGATTTTATACCTTTATAAGATTGTTTAACATCTATTTTTCTCGTCATCCGTGTGTCCTTTAGTATTTTTTATTTCTAAAAATTATCACTCCAAAATTTCTAGTTAAAACTATTCTCTTTATTTTTAGTGCATAAAACTATGATTTATTTCAATATTTTATCGTAAAACAATAATTTATAATTGTTTTACAATGAATATATGATATAATCTTTTTATATTAATATAAGGATTTAAATGAATAATTTAAATAAAATAAGTTCAATTAGTAAAGGATTAAAAATAATCATAAATATTTTAATCTTTTTGTTGCCACTTTATTATTTACAATATTGGCTTTTAATAAATATTACAAAAGAAGATTTATTACAAACTGATATAAGTATGATACAACAAAGTATGGGTTTGATATGTTCTTGTTTACCCCTTTTGATATTACTAATTTTACTTATAAGAATACGTGATTTATTACATTATTACATTAATGGAGAATTATTTTTGTATGAACATGTACTTATTTTTAAAAAAATTGCAAAACTATTTGCCTTATGGGTTATATTTTCAATTATTTATGAAGGTATTAAAAGTGTAATATTTTCATGGAATAATATAAATAATAGGTATTTAGAAATTCAAATTGATGCCAACCAAACAATTTTAATTTTCATGTCTCTTGTTATATATGTTCTTGCCTTGATAGTTGATGAAGGTAGAAAAATAAAAGAAGAGAATTCACTTACGATATAAAGGAGCTAACTATGGCAATAATAATTAACCTAGATGTAATGTTAGCTAAGCGTAAAATGAAATCAATGGAATTGGCTAAATTAATTGGTATTACGGAGCAAAATCTTTCTATATTAAAGACAGGAAAAGCAAAAGCTATTCGTTTATCAACACTTAATGAGATTTGTAAACACTTAGACTGTCAGCCATCTGATATTTTAGAGTATACAAAAGATAATAAAGAAAATTAAAAAAGGATTTACAATGAAAAAAACTATATTATTAACTTCTGCACTAATATTTATATTCTCTGCTTGTTCTATAAAGCAACATTCACAAACCATTGAAAATGCATCAAAAAACAAGATGTTTCAGGGACTAGATAAACACACTAAGTTTTCTACTAGTTTTCCAAATGCTCATAATGGAGTATATCAAGAAGTGATCCAATTTGATTTTGTAATAAAGTCTGGTTTGTACAGAAATAAAAATGCAAGTTCTATTCTTGTGAAAAAAGATAATAAATGGCAGGTAATAAAATTATATGTTCAAATTAATGAAGAATGGGTTTTATTAAAAAAAGCTAATGAAAAAGAAAGTGAATAATTTTCTTTCTTATACTGAGATTTTCGAGCTTTTAAGTATCGATTAAATAAAATAAAAAGTTCAAGTTGTTAAATAATTTTATGGTAAGTATTATACATATAATATTTGATAATTAAATGAGGAAAAAATGAATAAAAATAGTAACCCCTCAAGAATTGCAGGGATATTAATTGTAATTGGAATGATTGTAGGAATATTAAGCGTTATTCCTGCTGTTGAAAGTTTGGATTATCTTAAGGAAGTTTCTTTAAATCAAAATCAAGTATTTATAGGAGCATTCTTTCAGTCTATTATGATTCCCATCTATATTGGATTTGCACTTATACTATATCCGATTTTAGAACAATATAATAAAAGTCTTGCTATTGGGTTTGTAGGATTTAGAATAATGGCAGGAATGTTTCACTTAATTGGAATTCTTCTTCTTCCCTTATTTTTATTATTAAGTCAAAAGTTTGTAAATGATATAAGTCCAGATTTATTATATTTTCAAACATTGGGGGAAGTTTTAAAATTAGGACGAGATTTAGTAAACCATGTGGGTATGATATTGTCTTTAAGTTTAAGCAATTTAATTCTATATTATATATTTTATAAAACTAAACTTATCCCTCAATGGTTGACAATTTGGGGGATTTTGGGATATATATTAACAATAATGGCAAGCTATTTGTTATTATTTAATTTTATAAATGTTATCACATCTACATATATGATTTTAATGTTACCTGTAGCTTTACAAGAAATGATTTTAGCAATATGGTTAATTACGAAAGGATTTAACTCTAAAGCAATAAAATAAGAAGATATACCTTATCTTCTTATTTTAAATCACATCCACAAGAAGTTATACTTTGCTCTACTTTCAAATAATTTCTAGTTCTTCGTGAAATACTATCAATTATTATATTTAACATTGCTGTTATTACTAGCAATAACATCATTTTATCAAGCCTAAAATCTGCTATTGCAGAATCAATAAAAAATCCTAATGTAGCAACTCCTAAAATACCTAATATTGCAGATTCTCTCATAATTATTTCCCATCTGTAAAAAAGAAAAGCTAAAAATTGAGAATAAATTCTTGGTAAGACTTCATAAAAATATAATTCATTTTTCTTTTTTGTTACATCTTGCCGCAAGTTTAATATATTTGTTTGTTGTCCCATTAAAAAAGCAATTATTGCTCCATTGTGAAGCATTAAAGCTAAAGCAGCAGGTAACATAGAAGGACCAAACATTTGTAAAAATATATATGCAATGATATATTCAGGAGTTGAACGTAAAACTACTAAAAACATATGAGCTATTGCTCTTCCAAATTTATTTGTAAATTTTAAAGAAATAAAAGGAAAAGAAATCAAGGCTAAGATTGCAGTTAAGACAAGTGCTATTTGGGTTAAAAGAATTGTATTAAAAACTCCTATTAAAATTTCATTTGTAAAAATATTTGAAAACCACTCAAAAGTCTTTTCATATCCTGCATTTGTTCTTATTGGGTGTGGAATAATATCACTTGTAATAAACCTAATAAAATTGTCTATTTTAATACTTGGAAATTCTTCTAAATAAAAAAAAGAAGCAAGTATAATAAAGCCTACACTATATTTTGTAAGCCAAAATCTTATAGTGGCTATTACTATATAAAATAAAATTAATAAAAGCCATACTTCATTATAATATCCTTGCATAAATGAAGAAGAAAGATAATATCCTAAAGTAGTAATTCCTACAAAACCTAAAATTGCTGTTGAACGTAAAGCACACTCAAATCTATAAAAAGTATATGAAATTAAGTGTGGCAAGGCATCGGGAATTTTTGTATATAAATAGTATGAAACTTTAGATTTTCCTTTTAATTCTTTAGGAAAATTATCATGTTCTTGCAATATTTCAGCATATACTTTTGCTAAAATTGCACTATAAGGAATAGTAATCGCCAAAAGTGCTGTAAGTGTGTTTAATCCAAATATTTGTAAAAATATTAAAGCCCAGAAAAGCTCATGAATTGCTCTTGTAAAAGCTAAACTTATTCTTACAAAAAAGTTTTCAAAGGTTAAAGCTAATAAAAACCCAAAAATTGTAGCAAAAAACATTGCAAGAATAGCTATTGAGATTGTATTAAATAGTGCAGGAAAAAGTTTTGTTGTTTGTGAAAAATCTATTTGAAATATGGCAAAAGAAAATTTCTTTAATTCTAAAAATGGCTCTAAAGTAGAAATAGAAAAATCTGCAAAAATAAAAGAGATTATTCCTACAAATAAAAAAAGAAAAGAGACTTTCGTATTTTTACTCAACTGCATGATATAAATTTTCTCTATCTTCTTGTGTTAAATCCTCACATCTTTTGTCAAGTAATAGTTTGCCATTTTTCAAACCTATTACCCTATCAAAGTTTTCAAGAGCTAAATCTACATTATGAAGAGTACAAATTACTGTTTCATAGGAAGTACTTAAAATATTAACAACTTTTTTAGATAAATACTCATCAAGAGCAGATACAGGCTCATCAGCTAACAGAATCTTCTTTTGTGAGTACAAAGCACGAGCAATTGCTACACGCTGTTTTTGACCACCTGAAAGATTTTGTGACTTTATAAATATTTTATCCTCAAGTAATAATTTACTTAAAATATTAGAAATATTACTTATCTCATTTTTAACTGGCATTATAAGATTTCTAATATTGTAAAACAATGAGTTTGAATCAAGTTGGGAAATATATACATTATGAAAAACAGATAAATTATTTACCAAACCTAATTCTTGAGGAATGTATGAAGATTTTTCTTCTTGTAGTTCATACATTCTTTTTAAAAGTGTAGATTTTCCACTTCCACTTTTTCCTAAAAGGGCGATTTTTTCGCCCTCTTTTATTTCTAAAGTAATAGAATCAATAGCTAATAAACTATTATAAGAAATAGATTCGTTTGTAAAAGAAAAAGCTATATTTTTCAAAGCTTAGTCAATAAGTCCAATTTTTTTACCAACATTTAAAATTGGTTCAAAATCTTTATTTTCAGCTTTGATAAAAGCAGTTCTTGGAAAAGCATCTAAGATTTTTTTATCTTTAACATTGATAAGTGCTTTTTGTAATTTTGCTGTAAAACCTTTTCCATAAACTTCATCTAAATCACCACGTGCAGTAAACTGATAATCAGGATAAGCAGGAGTTTTATAAATAACTTTTACTTTTGAAGTATCAATTTTACCAGCTTTTAATTCTCTATCCCATACTTTAAAGTTAACAGCTCCTAATTCATAAGCCCCGCTTTGAACTAAGGCAATTGTCTTAGAATGATTTCCAGAAAATCCAACTTTTTTAAATATATCATTTGGAGCTTTTTTAAAAGTTTCTCTAATAAAATATTCAGGCATTAATCTACCACTTGTACTTCCTTTTGAACCAAAAGTAAAAGTTTTACCTTTAACTTCAGAAGATAGTAAATCAGCTTTTTCTAAACCTGTACTAGCATTTGCAATTATATAAGAATGGAATTTAGGATCTTCAGCACCTTGAGCTATTGCTACAGAATTAGGAACAACAATTCTAGCTCGAACACCACTTAAACCACCAAACCAAGCTAATTGTACTTGATTGTTTCTAAACGCTGCGATTGATGCAGAATAAGACTTAACAGGGATAAACTTAACATCCACATCTAACTCTTTTGAAAGATAAGTTGCTAATAAAGAAAATCTTTCTTTTAGATTTGTTTCATCCTGATCAGGAATTGCCGTAAATGTAAATGTTTGTGAAAACAAAGACGAAGCACATAATAGTGCCAATAGAAGTTTTTTCATTTCTACTCCAAAATTTTTTTTGAAGCATGTTTAGTCATATAAGTTCATGCATAGCTATATGTCCAACCTAAACCTTAGGTTATGCTTGTTTGTTGTTCGTACTATAATAAAGAATATATAAAAGTACTCTTAAAAGGTAAAATAAAATTTACTTTAGCTAATTTTATTTTAACTAAATAGATTGTAAAATAACTTACATTAGCCTATGGAATAGGTGTACATAAATGTTTAATCTTCTTTTATTCAAATTATCTGCACTTCTTACATACAAATTTTATAATACAAAGGAATGCGATGAATACTTCAAAAAAAACTCTATTTTTAAAATCTGACAAAGTTGGTGATGGCGAACTAGGTTCAATGTTAATAAAAGGTTTTTTAAATGCGATTAGTCAACAAGAAAACTTACCTGAAAGCATAATCTGTGTTAATAGTGCCATTTTATTAACAACAAGTGAGGATGAAGAATTAATTCAGATTCTAAAAGAATTAGAAAATAAAAAAGTTTCAATTTATTCATGCGGAACTTGTTTAGACTATTATAAAAAGAGAGATGATTTAAAAGTTGGAGTTCCTGGAAATGCTATGGATACTGTAAACTTACTTTTAAATAAAGATATTGTAACACTTTAAAATACAATAGGCTCAAATTAAGCCTATTGTTTAAATTTCATTACAAACTTCATATCCACTAAGAGCAGCACCAATTGCTCCAACTAATTGAGGATGTTTTGCTGCAATAACCTTTTTTTCTAATTTTTGAGATAGAAGATATACTAAAAAACCATTTAATGCTCCACCACCTGTAAAAATTATGTACTCACTTTTTATTGCAAATTTTCTAGCCATTGAAGCTAATCTTGAGGCAATAGATTCATGAACTGCAAAACAGATATTTGAAGCACTCTCTTTTTTAGCAATTAAAGAAATAACTTCTGATTCTGCAAAAACAGCACACATACTAGAAATAGTAAGCTCTTTATTTGCTTCAAATCCTATTTTTGAAAATTCATCTAATTCTAAGCCCATTCTACTTGAAGCTATTTCTAAAAACTTTCCAGTTCCTGCTGCACATTTATCATTCATTTTAAAATCAATAAATCCACCTGTTTTATCAAGTAAGATAACTTTGCTATCTTGTCCACCTAAATCAATTACCATCTGAGCTTGATTTTGAAAAAAATACGCACCTTTTGCATGAGCTTTTATTTCACTTATTACAGGACAAGAAAAAGTATCTTCAATCATATGTCTACCATATCCTGTGGATACTAGCATTTGAACATCTTTATCTTTTAGATAATCTTTTACTATCTCATCTTGATTTACAATAGTAGGTATAATTTTTGTGTAAATAATCTCTTTACTTTCATTGATTCCACATATTTTTGTATATGTGGAACCCACATCTACGCCCCAATACATATTAATTTTTTTGTTTAAATTTTAAAGCTTTATTTTTAAAAGATATACTTTCTAAAAAGGCTTCAACTCTTGTTTTTATTTGTCCTGCATCTTCAGGAGAATAATCTGATTCTATAACTAAACAAGGTATTCCAGCTTCTTCAAGTGCAGTAGTTACAAGATGTGATTCAACATTATATGTATGACAAAAAGAAAGAGTGTAATAAATAACCCCATCAGCACATCTATCTTTATACATTTGCAAAATTTTATCAATTCTAGGCGTATTTGGGGTAAAACAAGCACAATCAACTGCACTATATCTTTTCATAAGTTCACTCATTAAGTCATCTTCTGTTTCAATATTTTCTAAATCAACATTATCTTTATAATATCTGTGTCCAATACATGATTCTTCATTTATAATTGCCCCACCTGAACCTTCAACTGCGGTATGAAGTTTCCAATTAGGAGGAGCAATAGGCGTTCCTAAAACCATTAATCTAGGTGTATCTTTTTCAAATACTGAAATCTTTTCTTCTACTCTTTTTTCAAGTTCATCACAAAGTTCATTTACTTTTTTGGTATATCTTGTAGGATCATCTAAAAATCCCATTTGATTAATAAATAGAGCATCTTTACCACTAATTGGCACAACATCAGGATTTAATCCTCTAAGAGTATCAAGCCTTTGCATAGCTTTTCTTTTTTCATTTATAATTTTTGTTCCATTAACCATCTCTTCTAAAGATAACTTTTTTCCAATTACTTCTTCAATATGTTCTTTAAATTCAACAATCTCTTCTTTCCACATTTTTAAATCTTTTTCTCTTTTCATATGCGGAATATTCATTACATGAACAGGATGATGTTTATTAAGTATTTCCCAAGTCTTTTTCTTAGCTTCACATGTAGTTTCACCATAAATAAAATCTGCTGATTGTGTATAAGCACAAGTCTTTTGTAACTTAAATCCATGTGCTGATTTAATTAAAGGACAAATATTTCGAGGAAGTTCTGTTTCTCCATCTGCAATTGTTGCTGGACTCCCACCACATAAACCAAAACATGCACCACCAGCACCTACAATAATTTCTTCAGGAACAAAAATACAAAAAGTTCCAACAGTAGGTTTTTTATTTTTTCTTAATTCATTTATTTCTGCAATTCTGCCACCTTGAATCTCACTCATAAACCAATCAAAATACTTCATTCCCTCAGGTCTATTTTTTTGAGACATAAATTGATTTTGATATGATTCTAATCCCATACTCATCATTTTTGCATGCCTATCTACATCTACACCAATATTTGAAAGAAGTTTTTTATGTTCTTGAACACCCATTTAATTTTCCTTAAATTTTTTTAGTTTCATGATAAAAGATTAGTGTGAAGGTTACTGTCTTTAAATCATGTTATTTAAAACTTGAATTATTAAACAGCATATGTAGGCAATAAGAATAAGTGCTTTTTGTCCAACCTAAACCTTAGGTTATGCTTATTTTTTTAAATTATATATATTCTTTTATAAAATTAAACTTAAAAGGTAAAGAAAATTTTACCTATCTTTAATCTAGGCTTAATTTTTTTATAGTAAAATATCTTACATTAACCTATGGAATAGGTGTACATAAATGTCTAATCTCCTTTTATTCAACTTATCTACACTTCTTACATATATAATCAAGGAAAAAAATGAATAACGAATATAAATTAACAAAATTCGTTCAAGCTGCTGGCTGAGCTGCTAAGATGGGTCCGGGGGATCTTAAACAAACAATTATTAGCTTAGTACCATGCGATGACAAAGTGCTTGTAGGATTTGAAAATAGTGATGATGCTTCTGTTTATAAATTAAATGATGAAGAAGCTCTAGTTCAAACACTTGATTTTATAACGCCTGTTGTAGATGACCCTTATGTTTATGGGAAAATTGCAGCAGCAAATTCACTTTCAGATATTTTTGCAATGGGAGCAGATGTTAAAACTGCTCTAAATATTGTAGGATTTGATAATAAAAATCAAGGAACAGATGCTCTAAGAGAAATACTTAGAGGTGGAAATGAAAAAATTCAAGAGTGTGGTGGACTTTTAATGGGTGGACATACTATTGAAAGCCCTGAAATGTATTATGGTTTATCAGTTTCTGGAATTGTTCATCCTAATAAAATATTAAGAAATAATACCGCTAAAATTGGCCATGTATTAGTTTTGACAAAACCATTAGGAATGGGAGTTTTATCAACTGCTATTAAAAGAGATTTATTAAGTGAGTCTACAACAAATGAAGCAGTTAAGATTATGGAAGCATTAAATTATTTGCCTTCAAAATTATTAAGAAAATATGATGTAAGTGCTTGTACAGATATAACTGGTTTTGGTTTATTAGGTCATGCTTTAGAATCTACAAATGAATTTAATTCTTTTGCAATACATTGTGGAAAAGTGCCTATTATGCAAGATGCTTTAGAATTAGCAGCACAAGGTGTAGTTCCTGGAGGTACAAAAAGAAATATTAAGTATCTTCAAGATAAAACTACTGTTATGTGTGCATCAAACGATTGTTATGAAATGTATTGTGATGCCCAAACTTCAGGTGGATTGTTAGTATCAATGGCAGAAGAAGATGCAAAAGAGTACGTAAAAGAAATAGAAGATTTAACTTATGGATATGCAACTATTATTGGTGAAGTAATTCCAAGAGGAATAACACCTATAATGATTTATTAAAAAATAAAAATTAGCAAAAGAATAATATTTTACAAACTTGTAAAATATTATTGCTAATTTATATAACTACAAAAACTTTAAATCTTTTAAAATATCTTAACTTCTAAACAAATCACAAACAAATTACAATTATAATTAGAGTATAAAGTGAATAAAAGAAGGAAAAAGATGCAAGACAAATTTAAAAAGTATTTAAAAGAAGCTCTAGTTTTTATTGTAATATTAGCAATAGCAATGAATATAATGAGTTATTATAAAGCCCTAGATTTAAATAAAGATAAATTAGAAATAGAGAGTTTTAGCTTACTTGATAATACAGAATATACCATACCTAAAGACAAACCATTACTTCTTCACTTTTGGGCTACTTGGTGTCCAACTTGTAAATTAGAAGCAGCAAATATAGAAAAAATTTCAAAAGATTATGAAGTAATAACTATAGCTGTTCAATCAGGCACAAAAAAAGAGATTCACAACTATTTACAAAATAATAATTTATCATTTAAAGTTGTAAATGACGAAGATGGTTTTTATTCACGCAAGTTTAATATTAAAGCATTTCCAAGCACACTTATATATGATAAAGAAAGAAATATAAAATTTAGTGAAGTGGGATATACTACAACTGCTGGATTATATGCAAGAATGCTTTTAAGTAAATAATAAATATGAAAATATAGATACAATTATTTAATGATTTAAAAAATCTAAATAATCTTTTTTTGTATCTATATCCATAGAATATTTATCTTCTAATAATACAAAATCTAAAGGATTTTCTTCAAGAAATTTTCTAGCACCTTTATCTCCTTTTAATTCTTTTAAAATATTAAAATATTTTTTAGGAAAGATAGAAGGAACTGCAAATTTATTTTGATACTTTGAACATATAATTAGATTTTCATTTTCTAAAGATTTTTTAATTAATTTTTTATAATGAGTTAAAGGAATCAAAGGTTGGTCACATAACATAATTAATACTTTATTAGCTTCAAAAAAATTAGACATTCCATAAGCTAAAGAGCTTCCCATTCCTTCTTTATACTTTGGATTAATTATTATTGAAATAGGATATTCAATTATCTCATTTTTTATTTCATCACTTTTATGTCCTAAAACAACTCTAACATTAGAACTAAGTTCTAAAGCTTTTTTTATAGTTAGTTGAACTAATGTTTCTTCTCCTACTTTTAACAATTGTTTTGGCTCTCCTAAACGTGAAGATGTACCTGCTGCTAAAATAAGTATTGCAAGATTATTAGATTTTTCCATTTTTCTTCGCTTCTATTTGTGCACATATTGATAAAGCTATGGATTCATGAGTATTCCCTCCAATATCAAAACCAACGGGAGCGAAAAATCTATTATCATCATGAAGTTTAAATTCATCTCTCTTTTTTTGCATATTCTTTTTATTTCCTAAAATTCCAATATATTCAACATTTGATTTAAGCAAGGCTTCTAAGTAAGTATCATCAGTCTTAGGAGAATGGCTTAAAATAACAGAAGCATTGTATGAACTCAAATCCATAATTAAAATATCTTGAAGTTTTTCTAATTTAATTAAATTATCTGCTTGATTTACTACTTCTTTTTTTATTTCCATATCAATAACAGTAGTTTCCCACCCCATCAAATTAGCCATAGAAATTAAAGATGTGACATGAGCACCTGAACCAAAAATTAATAAAGAGTATGGTTTTTCAATTCTTTGATAAAATTTATCATTTTCAAATTTAGTTTCAATTATTTCATCAACAATTTCAAAATTAAAGTCTTTAATAGATCTAATTAAAGTCTTTCCTATATTATCAAGACAAACTCCTAAAGAAGCATAATTTTCATTATACAAAAAAGCTTGTACTAAGTATTTACTTATCCCATGCCCTGAGTTCTTATCTTTTGGAGTATTTTCAAAATATAAAGGTTTATTAGATTGTAACACTTCTTTAGACAAAGCTAAAATCTTATTCTGTAAAGCTGGGCTTCCTAAAACGCCTACAAATTCTTCATTAGAATTTACAAGCATCATATTCCCTGGCTTTGCATAAGTAGAACCTAGTGTTTGAATAACACTAGTTCCTACAATATCTAAACCTCTTTGTCTACTATTTTTTATAAATTTTAAATAATCTTTATTTGCAAACACAAGTTATCCCATTTTTATTGGCATTGAAGTATATAGTTTTCCTGTTGCATCAAAAATTGCATTTGGAACTGCTGCTAAAATTGGAGGAGTTCCAGGCTCACCTATACCCCCTATTTTCTCACCAGAATTTATAATACTAACTTCAATATCAGGAACATCTGAAATTCTAGTTACTTTATAGTCATTAAAGTTATTTTGAACAGTAGCACCATCTTTAATAGTAATTTCACTACTTAATAAAGTTGCAATTCCAAAGTTAATACCACTAATCATTTGATTTTCAACATTTTGTGGATTAAAAGCAAATCCACAATCAACCGAACACCAAACTTTTTCAACTTTAAAATCATTTTTACCTACTCTTACTTTTGCAATTTGGGCACATACACTTCCAAATGATTCAACAATAGCTACACCATAACCTACATTTTTCTCTTTCTTTCTATTTTTCCAATTAGCTTTTAAAGCTACATCATCCAATAAAGTAATAAATCTTTTATTTGTTAACATACTTTTTCTGTATTCAATTGGATCTTTTTTCGCAATTTTTGCTGCTTGATCAATACTACATTCAACTGTTTGAGCTGATTGTGTATGTCCTACTGATCTCCACCAAAGAACAGGAATTGGTGATTCCATAGTATATGCTTGCATATCATTGTTAGCTATATCATAAGGATGTGTAGCTAATCCCTCTTTTTGTGCCGCATCAACTCCATCTTTATAACCAACAGCTTCAAAAGGAGAACCTTTAAAAATAGATTGACTTACAACTTTTGCGTTAAAAGCAGTAATATCTCCATATTCATCTAAAGCTAATTTAACTTTATTTTTATATTTTGGTCTATAACTTCCAAGTTTAATATCATCTTCTCTTGTCCATAAAGTAAGAATTGGATAGCCTTCATCTTTTGCTACATAAAGCCCATCTAAAACAAAGTCCATATTAATAGCCCCTCTTCTACCAAATGCACCACCTAAATAAGGAGTATTATAAGTAATATCCTCAGCTTTAACTCCTAAAACTTTTTGAGCAGAAGCAAAAGCTAAAGTTTGGGATTGTGCTGTAGACCATAAAATTGCTTCTCCTTCTTTATGATGTGCTGCAAAACTTAAAGGTTCCATTGCCCCATGGGCTAAAAATGGGAATTCATAATCTAGTTCAATTACATTTGAAGCTTCTTTAAATGCTTTATCACTATCGCCATCTTTTCTCATAGATGAACCCTTCTTTTCCATAGCAAGGGCATATTCTTTATCCATATCAGAAGTACTTACTTTTGCAAATTCTCCTAAATCCCATTCAACATTTATTTCAATTAGTGCTTCTTTTGCTACAAACCAAGCATCAGCAATAACAGCTATTCCTGATGGAATTTGTTTTACTTTAATTACACCTTCTTTTTTCTCAACTGCTTTTGCATCAAAGCTTTTAACCTTAGCACCAAATACTGTAGGATGAAGAACCGCTGCATATTTTAAGCCCTCAGGTCTAATATCTAATCCAAAATCAGCTTTTCCTGTAACTTTTGCCCAAGCTTCTTTTGGGTCTCGAGGCATTGCTTTACCAATAATTTTACAATCTTTAAAATCTTTTATTTTTACATTTGTAGGAACTTTTATACTTGATAAATCAGCTACTAAATCTCCATATGTTAAAGATTCTTTTGTTCTTTTATTTATGACTTTTGAATCTTTTGTTTCGACATCATAAGTTCTTATTTTCCATCTTTTAGAGGCTGCTTCTTTTAACATCATATTTAAAGCTGCTGAATTTTTTCTCATTTTTTCTTGCATTCCCCAAATCGATGAAGAACCACCTGTAATCATTAATCCCCAAACATGGTTATAAATAGGTGCAACTTTTGGAACTGGCTTAATATTAATATTATCCCAGTTTAAATTTAATTCTTCTGCTAAACACATTGCTAAAGTTGTATGTGTACCTTGACCCATTTCAACTTGACCAATGAAAACAGTAATTGTATTATCTGATTTAATTTCAATAAAAGCATTTGGTTCAAAAGCTTCTTCACTTGCCTTTGAATTTGAAGCTCTTGACTTACTTGGAATATAAAAACCAATAACAAAAGCAGAAGTCGCTATTGATGTCGTTTTTAAAAAGTCTCTTCTTTCCATCTTACACCTCCACAGTTGCAGCTTTAATAGCTGTTTTGATTTTGTTATACGTTCCACATCTACAAATATTTCCATTCATAGCTGATACAATCTCTTCATCACTTGGTTTTGGATTTAATTTGATTAATGAGGCTGCATTCATAATTTGTCCTGATTGGCAATACCCACATTGAACTACATCTTCTTGAATCCAAAATTTTTGAAGTTTTTGAACAGTTTTATCTTTACTTGTTTCAATCGTTGTGATTTTTGAATTATCAAGTATGCTAAGAGGGGTAATACAACTTCTTGTTGCAACTCCATCTACTAGCACTGTACATGCACCACACTGACCAATCCCACAGCCAAATTTTGTACCTGTTAAATTTAAGTTATCTCTCAAAACCCAAAGTAGTGGAGTTTCTGGATTAACATTTAAATCATATTTTTTATCATCAATAGTTATTTTTATAGACATATTATTTCCTTAAATTAAAACTCTTAAACTGAACTAACAAGTTTAGTCAAAGAAAGCTTGTGTTTTTATTAAACTATACTTCTTAGTTTAGTTTTAAATTAGCTCAGTTTTGATATGATTACTTATGAAAAGAAACAGACCCCTTAATATAGAGAAAAGAAAAGATATTTTAAAAGCTGCAATACAAGAGTTTTACAAAAATGGATTTGAAGGTTCTAGTATGGATGCCATTTCAAAAGAAGCAAATGTATCCAAAGCAACAGTATATAATCATTTTAAAAATAAAGAAGAACTATTTTTAGAAATAGCCAATATACTAAAATGTAGACTTGATGAGAGTTTTAAATATTCTTATAATAAAAGCAAAAGTATAAATAAACAGCTTACTGATATGGCTAGAAAAGAATTAGACTTTTTATCTTGTCAAGAGAATATTACATTAATACAAATTGTTACAGTTGTTATGATTCAAAAAAATAATATTGGAGAAAAAATATTAGCACAAATGACTGAAAATTGTATGTTAATGACAGCCCAATGGTTTGAAGAAGCTAAAAAAGATGATAAATTAGATTTTGAAAGCAGTTCTTTTTTATCCACACAATTTATTGGAATGATAAAATCATTTGCCTTTTATCCTCAACTTTATGGTGCACCAATTTTATCCAAAAAAGAAGGCGAAAAAGTAATTAAAGCAGCTGTTAATATGATAAAAACTACTTATGGTAAATAAATATTAATAAAAATTTTACTTAAAACTAAAGTAAAATATATTTTACTTTATTAAGATTTAACTGATTTAGATTTAGATATAATCCCGTATTAAGCATTCATATTGCTTTTTTTTGTATTAATTTCAATTTTTAATTCATTAGAAAAGCTGTAGTATTTAGTTGTGAATTTGTAGATATAAAAATAAATTAGAGCATCAAAATTGGCGAGAAGGTGTAGGAATCGAACCTACCGCGGCGTGTACACACAAACCGCCAAACAGGGTTGAAACCTGCGGTGCCCACCAGGGTCACATACCCCCCAATTTTTTCTAGAATGTAATTCTACTATAACAATATTAAAAAATTATAAAAGGGTAAATATGGTTTTACTAAAATCAATTCCTAAAGTTGATAAGTTCATCTCAAACAAAGAGTTTGAAACAATGGCTCATTCGCTTGTAGCTTCAATTTCTAAAAGAATTTTACAGGAATTAAGAGAGTCTATTTTAAATAATGAAATTAATGAAATTGATGAAAAAATTTTAATTGAAAAAGTAAAAAACGAGTATGAAGAGATAACAAGACCATCTTTACAAAAAGTTATAAATGCTACAGGAGTGATTGTTCATACAAATCTAGGAAGAAGTTTAATAAATGAAAAAGCTTTTCTAAAAGCTAAAGATATAGCAACTTCATATAACAACCTTGAGTATGATTTAAAAAAAGGGAAAAGAGGAGAAAGATATTCTCATATTTCAAAGGTAATTTGTGAAACTTTGGGCTGTGAAGATGTTCTAATTGTAAATAACAATGCCAGTGCTGTTTTTCTAATTCTTAATACTTTTGCAAAAAATAAAGAAGTAGTCGTAAGCCGTGGTGAGTTAGTTGAAATTGGCGGAAGTTTTAGAGTCCCTGATGTAATGTCAAGTAGTGGCGCAATTTTAAAAGAGATTGGAACTACTAATAAAACACACTTAAAAGATTATGAAAATGCAATAAGTGAAAACACCTCTATGTTAATGAAAGTTCACAAATCAAATTATTCTATAGAAGGGTTTACCTCAGAAGTTTCTTTTCAAGATATTATTGAAGTGGCCAATAAAAATGATTTAATAAACTATTATGATATGGGAAGTGGACATTTAATTGACTTGCCATATGGCTTAGATCAAGGAGAACCTTCTGTTTTAAAATATATGCAAGATAAGCCAAGTCTTCTTAGTTTTTCAGGTGACAAGCTATTAGGAAGTGTACAAGCAGGGATTATAGTTGGAAAGAAAAAATATATTGATCAGTTGAAGAAAAATCAATTGCTAAGAATGTTAAGAGTTGATAAAATAACACTAGCGTTACTTGAAGAAAATGTAACTTCTATATTATTAGGAAACTTAGATGAGATTCCAACACTTAAAATGTTATTTAAAACAATAGATGAATTAAAAAACAATGCAAGTATTTTAGAAAATTCTTTGAATAACCTTTGCCAAAAGGAAGTTTGCAAAACTAGAATTTGTGAAACCCAAACTGTAATTGGAGGAGGAACAACTCCTAATAAAAAAATACCTACAGTGGCCTTAGCTTTAAAAATAAAAAATTATAAACCAAATAAAATAGAGAAACTTTTAAGAGCTAAAAATATTATTGGAAGAATTGAAAATGATGAGTTTTTATTAGATTTTAGAACTATCCAAGAAGATGAAATTAAATTAATTGAAAATATTATAAAAGAGATTTGTGATGAATAATTATATTGTAGGAACTTGTGGACATATTGACCATGGAAAAACAGCTTTAATCAAGGCCTTAAATGGTTTTGAAGGAGATACAACAAAAGAAGAAAAACAAAGAGGTATTACTATTGATTTAAGTTTTTCTAATATTTCAAATGGTTCTTCTAATATTGCATTTATTGATGTGCCAGGCCATGAAAAGCTTGTAAAAAACATGATTGCAGGAGCTTTTTCTTTTGATTGCGTGATGATTGTAGTAAGTGCTTCTGAAAAAATTATGCCACAAACAACGGAACACTTACAAATTTTATCACTTCTTGGTGTTAAAAATGCGATTTTAACTATTACAAAAAAAGATTTAGTTGAAGAAAATATGCTCCCTAAAATCAAAGAAGAAATTGAAGAGTATGTTAAAGAATATGGTTTTAATCTTCTGTTTTCAACTGCCGTTTCAATTTATGATGAAGCTTCGATTGAAGAATTAAGAGATAAATTATTTTCACTAAATGCAAATACGAAAATAGAAGAAAACTTCTTTAGATATTATATTGATAGAGTTTTTTCAAGCCCAGGGGCTGGAACTATTGTAACAGGGACAGTATTAGGACGCCCTATAAAAGTAAATGACAAACTATTTATTTGTGATATAAAAAAAGAAGCAAAAATTAAAAATCTTCAAGTTCATGGTGAAGATTGTGAGCTTTCAAATATCTCAAATAGAACAGCAATAAACTTAAGTGGAATAAATTCAAATCTATTAAAAAGAGGTTATGTACTTTCACAAAAAGGATATTTAAGAGGTTTTGATACTATTGATATCTCTTTTAATTGTTTAAAGAAAAAAGAACTAAAACATAATCAAAAATACTCTATTTTCATTGGTTCAAAAAAAATAGAGGGTAAAGTCTTACTTTTTAATTCTACTGATTCACTTCAAAGTGGATTTGCAATGATTAAAAGTGATAGCCCTATTTTTTCAGTTTATAAAGAAAAACTGATTATTAGACAAGGGAATGACACTATTGCAGGAGCAATTGTATTAAATCCAATTATGGATCCAATGAAAAAATCCCAAAAGCTACAACTACTTGAAGCCTTGGAAGATGAAGATATTTCAAAAGCATATGAAATACTAACTCATGCCCATAAAAAAGGTCTTGGATTAATTTCTTCTGCTCAAAGGTTTGCTCTTAGTCATGAAAAAGCTTTAGAATATGCACTAAAGCTAAAAGATACTTTTATAGATGAAAAATCGTTAATTTTATATCCTATGCAAACAAAAGAACTAATAAAAAATAGCATAAAAAACATTTACAATAAAAATCAATTTGCCCTACTTTCAGTTGCTTCAATACAATTAAGAATGAAATGGGCTAGTGAAAGTTTTATTCAAACTGTTTTAGAAGAACTAAGCCAAGAAAATTTCTTACAAAAAGATGGAAATCTTTTCAAAAGTGCGAATATTGTTGAAGATTTTAAAACAAAATTAGAGAATATAGTTTTAAAAAGATTAGAAAATGAAAATCTAACTCCAACAGCACCTTATAATATTTATGATGATTTAGATTTAGATAGAAAGATGGGAGATAATATTTTAAAAGCATTATGTGCAAAAAAAGCTGTGGTAAGACTTCAACACAATCTATTTATTCATGCACAAAGTCTTAGTAATATTGTTCTTGAAATGAAAAATATCATCAAAAATCAAGGTTATATAGATATTTCAAATTTCAAAGAAAAATATCCACTTAGTAGAAAATATTTAGTTACCTATTTAGATTATCTAGATAATTTTTCTCAGATAAAAAAAGATGGAAATAAAAGAGTTTTTTCATCTGAGATTATTTAATTTTTCTTTATTAGATTTTACAAATAAAATTGCCAGTAAACTAAGGCAGTTATTGTAATTAAAATAATACCAAGAATATTAAATACAAAACCAAACTTAGCCATATCTTTTACTCTAACAGCTCCACTACTTAAAGCAATTGCATTTGGTGGAGTTGCTATTGGAAGCATAAAGGCATATGAAGCACAAATTGTTGCAATAAATAATATTAAAGTAGTATCTATATGTGTAACTTGACTAAGAGAGTATATTATTGGTAAAACAATAGAAATCAAGGCTGTATTTGAAGTTACCTCAGTAGTAAAAGTAACTAAGGAAGCCACTATTATAATAATTAATATAGTTGGTAAATTTGTTAAAACTAAAAGATAATTTGCAATTTCTCCTGCTAATCCAGTAGAAGAGAAAGCTGCTGCGATTGAGAAACCTGCACCAAATAAGAAAATTATTTCATAAGGAATTTTCTTTGTATCTTCCCAAGTTAAAAAACCAATTTTTGGCATAAACATTAATAAGCCATAACTTAGTAATATTCCTTTTTCATTTAATCCAAGACCACTGTAATATGGTTCGATTTTTGAATTCACAACTAACACCACTATTAAAGAACCTAATATGTATAAAAGGCGTTTTTGATCAACTGTTAAGTTGCCTTTTTCTTCTATTTTTACATCTAGTTTTGAATCTTTTACACCAAGAGATAAAACAAAAGGAATTATTATTAACATAAGTAAAGAAAGAGGAGCTGTAATAAATATCCATTTTATAAAAGGAATTGCTTCCATTGAATGCTGTTCCATAAAACCTAATAATATTAGATTTGGAGGAGTTCCAATTGGAGTCATAATTCCCCCAATACTTGCTCCATAAGCAATGGCTAAAACCATTCTCATTCTTATATTAGTATCTTCTGTTAAGTAAGCTGCAATTGGTATTAAAAGCAAGGCTGTAGTTGTGTTTGAAATTAGTGAACTTAAAAAAGCTGACGTAATTGCAAGAGAAAATAATATTCCTTTTATAGTATGTGGAAATAAACTCAAAAGTTTATTAGACAAATATTCATGCAATTGAGTTTTTTGAGTAGCTATTGCAATCATAAATCCACCTAAAAATAAAAATATAATAGAATTAGAATAATTCTGCGTAGTTTGATTTGTAGTCAAAATATCAAAACTCGGAAACAAGATAATTGGAAATAAAGAAACAACACCTAACGGTAGGGCTTCATTTGTCCATAGTGTAACAAGTAAGACAATAAGAGATATTAATATTGAATGTTGTGGATTAAAAGTAAGTCCAGCTATAAAATATGTGATTATAGATAGAATTAAGGCTAAGGCAATTTTTTTCATAATAAACTTTCTTTTCATTTAATTATATATTAAAAGTAATAAGTATGTAATGAAATTTAGAAAGAAAGTTTACATTTATATGAATTAATAATTAAAAAAGACAATAATTAAAAAATTATTTTTTCTTTGGTCTAAAAGGCTTAATAACTTCTTCATTACACTCTAAAAATGGCCCTTCCATCAAATCAATACAATATGGAATAGCAGGGAAAACTGCATCTAAACATTCTCTTATTGATTTTGGTTTTCCTGGTAAGTTTACAATTAAAGAACTTCCTCTAAGACCTGCTGTTTGACGAGATAAAATAGCAGTTGGAACAAACTTTAAAGACTCAGCTCTCATAAGTTCACCAAAACCAGGCATCATTCTATCACATACAGCTTCAGTAGCTTCAGGAGTAACATCACGTGCAGCTGGACCTGTTCCACCTGTTGTAACAACTAAACTACATCCTTCAATATCTACAAGTTCTTTCATAGTATCTTCTAAAGTTTGTTGATCATCTTCAATACATCTATAAACTTCTTGCCATGGAGATGTTAGATAATCATTTAAAGTATCAATAATAGCCTTTCCAGATAAGTCTTCATATATACCTTTACTAGCTCTATCTGATGCTGTTATAATTCCAATTTTTGCAATTTCTTTACTCATAAAATATGTCCTTTTTCTTTTATAAAATATACCGTACCAAATTTTTTAAAAAATTCTAATGCTGTTTTTGAATTAATAATTTTATCTTTTTCACCTAAATATACCTCGATATTTATGCCTTTTTCTAAAACTTTATTTATTTTCTCTTCTTCCCAAGTGTAGTTCAAAAGTTCTTCAAGCTCTTTAAGACTTCCTTCTACAAAATAGTTATTTATATTAAAGCTATTATTTTTATTTAAAATAGAAGGATAGATAATATTCTCTAAAAAGTTTTTACAATATGCATTTTTATCTTTTTTAAAAAATATAAGTTGCATTCTTTTAAATTTTTTATCTTGGGCTTGAAAAAAAGCTGGAGAAAAAAGTTGTAAAGTATCAATTCTTTTTTTAGATTCTAAAGCATATTCAAAAGCCTTTGTTGCCCCATAAGAAAAACCTGAAACTGTAAAGTCATTATCTATTAAATACTCAGAAAAAAGCTCTTCCTCATTTTGTAAGGAAAAGCCAGAAAAAAATTTAGATATCATCGTTTGTAATTACCTCATTTTTAAGCATAATATTCTTTAATCTATTAATATCTGTAGCATTATGTGAAAGGTATGATCTTAAATCATTACTAATATTTTCTATTAAAACATTAGCATCTTTTGCCATTTTATAATCATCTACAATTTTTTGAGCTAAAGTATAAGCTTTATTTAGATCCTCACTATTTATTGCATATTTCTCTTTTTTAATTACTTCAACACCTATTGAACCAGCTAAGTATCTTTTAATATTTTCCAAAAGTTCATTATATGAAGGATAAATACTATCTATTTTCTTTGTACTTTCATCAAATAAAGATACTTTACTTTTAGAAACAAAAGCCTTACTCGCTTGATAAATACATAAAATATCTTTTTGCTCCATTGATAAAACTAGGCTATCTTTTTTACCAAATTCTACTTTAGTTTTTGCAGCTTCTATATCTTCTAATTCAATAACTTTTGCTTCTCTTTTTATCATATTTAATAAAGCTTCATTTATAAGTGTTGATAGTGCAGCTGAACTAAAACCAGATGTTTCAAGTGCTAATCTATCCAAATCAAATTCATAATGTTTTGAAGTTAAATATAACTCTAAAATCTTTTTTCTATCTTCTATATTTGGCAAGTTTATAAATACTCTTCTATCAAATCTTCCAGCTCTTAAAAGTGCATCATCTAATACTTCTATTTTATTTGTTGCAGCTATAACAATAACTCCAGAATCACCTTCAAAACCATCCATTTGTGTTAGAAGTTCATTTAATGTTGATTCTCTTTCATCATTTGTTTTTCCACCTCTTTTTTTACCAATGGCATCTATTTCATCAATAAATACAATAGCAGGAGCAGTAGCTTTTGCTTTGGTAAAAAGTTCTCTTACTTTTTTTGCACCCATTCCTACATAAATTTGAACAAAACTTGCACCACTTTGATAGAAAAAAGGAACATCCGCTTCTCCGGCAACTGCTCTTGCAATAAGTGTTTTTCCAACTCCAGGAGGTCCAACTAAAAGTACACCTTTTGGTAATTTAACACCATGCTTTAAGTATTTTTTTGGATTATTTAGAAAATCAACTATTTCTTCAAGTTCACCTTTTGTTTGAGAAATTCCAGCAACATCTTTAAAAGTAATATTTGAAGTAACAGCTGTTATGTTTGAAGAAAAATCTTCATGCTTACTATTTGTTCTACTATTATCTTGGGCTCTATTTAATTCTTTTGAAAAAGTAGAACCCTCGCCTTTTTCTTTATTTAAAAACTTTTGAATTTTCTCTTGTTTAAATCTTGCAAAAATTGCAAAAACTATTAATAATAAAAGAAATATAATTCCAAAATAATAAGAGCCTGACTTTATATGATCACTACTTTTATAAAGTGTATATAAAAAAAGTACCAGCAATATAATTGCTGACATACCCATAAGTTTAAAGTTTTTATCTAAAATATTTTTATTTGAATCTCGCGACATTTTTATTAACCTTTGCTTGATAATCCTCTATAAAAATCCAATCACCAACTAAATCAACAGAACTTTCCACTTCTATTTGATTAAAGTGTTGGTCAAAACCAATATATTTACCATTTTTTTGAGTTTCTATTAAAACTTCAAGAATTTTAGTATTATTTTTTCTAAATTGGTAATTCTTTTCTTCTATGATTTTTGTTAATTCATTATATCTTTTTTTAGCAATATCACCTTTGATATCGCCTTTCATAGTAGCACTAGGTGTTCCATCTCTTTTTGAATATGTAAAGCCATGAACATGAGTAAGTGGGAACTTATGCAAATTTTCAATAGCTTCTTTCCATAATTCTTCTGTTTCACCAGGATGTCCTACAATAAAGTCTGTTCCTAAAGCATAGCCATTTTCTTTTAAAAACTCAAAAAGTTCAAGGTCACTTAATACTTTATTTCTTCTATTCATAATTTTTAACATCTCTTTTGAAGTATGTTGAAGTGCAATATGAAGATGTTTTGCCATAAAAGGTTCATTTATGATTTCTTTGAATTCATCATCTATTTGAATAGGTTCTATACTTCCCATTCTAATTCTTCTAACACCTTTTATTTGAGACATTTTTTTAAGAAGTTTTGCTAAAGAAGTATGCTGTTTTTTACCATAAGAACCTACATTAGTTCCAGTTAAAATAAATTCTCCAAAACCATTTGAAGCTAAAGTTCTAACTTGTTCTAAAATTTTATCTTCAGTATAAGACCTTGCATCTCCTCTTACATAAGGAATAATGCAATATGAACATCTGAAATCACAACCCTCTTGAATTTTAATAAAAGCTCTACTTTTACCTATAAACTCTTCAACAATAGTATCATCAATATGCTCTAAATCACCAGCATTGAAAAATCGTTCTTCATTTTGTAGAAGTTCATTGATTTTCTCTTTTTCTGAATGTCCAAATAAAGAATCTACTTTTTCTTCTTTAAAAAGGTTTTCACCTTTTGTCCAAACTCCACATCCTGTAAATACAACTCTTGGAGGTTTATTAAATCTATTTAAAGAGTTTATATAACCACGAGCTGTACTATCTGCACTATTTGTAACTGTACATGAGTTTATAACAACTATATCAGCTTGTTTCTCATCTTGTGTTACTTCAAAATCTTTTAAATTACTCATCATAACTTGAGTATCAAACACATTTGTTCGACACCCAAAAGTTTTAAAGAATACTTTTTGCTTGTTTGCTGAAAAATTCATTAAAGCTTTTTCCTCATTTATCTTTTTATAATTTGATCTTCTATATCTTGTGGAACCGTTCTATTTGAAGGTCCATAATGATCATCAGTTTTATTTATATTTATTTGTTGTGTTGGGTATGCAATATGAATATCAGGTTCTTTCATAAATGCTTCTAAAATCTCAGGAGACATAGTACTTCTTAATACTAAAGCTGAATAAGAGTTTGTTAAATACCAAGCTGAAATCACTATTCCATATGGTTCTACAAAGGTATAAACTCTAGGTTCTACACCTGTAGCTCTTAATTGATATTTACTTCTCATTTTTGAAAGTTGCTTTCTTGTTATATCTGTATAACCTTTTGAATAATGTTTCAAAATCTCTTTTGCTATATGCTGTGCTTTTTTGTGATTTGAATCAAAAGTAATAGTAATATCAATACCATCCCAAACTGTTCGTAATCCAGAATGCGTATAATTCGCAATCATTTCAGAGAAAACATAGTTATTTGGAATAAAGAAAATTCGCCCTGTTCTTCTATTTGTTCTATATGAAGTATAAGTAATATCTTCTCTAATAGTCATTTTAACAAGTGAAATATCAAGAACATCTCCCACAACTTCTTGCCCATCTCTTGTTACTTTTATTCTATCTCCAACATGTATAGAACCTGAACTTACAATTACTAGCCATCCAAAAATCGACATAAACCAATCTTTTAAAGCAATAGCAATACCAGCTGATGCAAATCCTAATATTGTTACAAGATATGAAACATTATCTATATATGAAAATAACATAATCATCAAAATCATAAATACAACTAAAAAATTGATTATTTTATTTGTCATATAATAGCTCTCATTTTGAGAGAAATACTTTTTAAGAGCCATTTTAATTAAAAATGTAATTATAAAAAGAGAAACTATAATTAAAGCAATACTAAATATTTTTTCAATTTGCTCAGATATTTGTGATTTTGTTTCTAAAACTACTTGTTCAATTTTTCTAGTATAAACCTCTTCAGTAGTAGCAACAATTTCCAAAACCATATTAAAATCTTTTTTCTCTTTATCTAAAAATTTAATTTCATCTTTATATTCAGGCTTTGTATCTAAATTATATAGTTCAAGATATACGAATAATTTTTCATCTAAAAGATTAATTAATTTTTTAATATCATTTTCTACAGATAAAAACTGATGATTATTATTTTCTACTTTTTTAATATATGATAAGGCGTTGATTATCCCAAATGGATTTGTAATATCTTCATATTTTTCTATTTCAGGAGGGTTTATTAATGAACCAATTGGAGAACCTTTGTATTCTGAAATAAGTTCAAGCTCATTTTTCTTAATTCTAATTTTATTTTTTAAATGATAAATTTGTTCTTCAGTTTTACCAGAACTATTTGCAAGGCTTTTTTGTAATTCAGCTAATTCATCTGAAATTCTTCTATAAGCATCATAATTGTTATATCGTTTTATTAGAATATTATTTTTTAACTTAGCATCAATTCCTTCAATTTTCTTTTTAAGGCCATTGATTTTAAACTCTCTTTCTTCTTTTTCCTCTTTTTCAAGGCTTAGTCTTTGAGCTTCAATAATTGCTTCTTTTTCTAAGGCTATTTTTTCTAAGGCCTCTTGTTCTAAAGCTAACTGTTCTTCTTTTGTTTTTTCAGGAAATTGAATATTTTCTTCATTATCAGTTACAAGATTTTTTAATGTTTTTTCAATATTATTTAAAGTTAAATTTTCTAAAGTCGTATTATTTTTATTAGCTTTTTCTTCTATTGCGTGTGCAAAAGTTAAAAATAAAGAGAGAATCAAAAAACTTTTTAAAGAATTTTTTATTATATTATTCAAATTAAAAACCTTTTAATGTTTTAATAACATCATCTTTTGAAATCTTATCAGTAATTTCACAATCCCCTATCTCTTTTGAAATAATAAACTTGATTTTATTATCAAGTGATTTTTTATCTAAGAAAAAATCTTCATAAAAATTCTCTACATTTTCTATTTTATAGCTTGTTGGAATTTCATATTTTTCAAGAAGTTTTTTAACTCTTAGAGCATTTTCTTCACTCATTTTACCAACTCTTACAGCTAAAGCATTTGCCATAACCATTCCTATACCAACAGCTTCACCATGTAAATAAGTTTTATATTTTGTCTCTTTTTCAATTACATGTCCAAAAGTATGTCCATAATTAAGAGCAGCTCGTAAGCCTTTTTCTTTTTCATCTTGAGAAACAACCCAAGCTTTTGTTTCAACAGATTTTGCAATTGCTATTTTTATATTTTCACTATCATTTAAATCATTGTTTTCTAACCAAAGAAAAAAATCTTCATTAAAAGTAACTGCCATTTTTACAATCTCTGCAATGCCAGCACCTAATTCTCTTTTTGGCAAAGTAGTTAAAAAATATGGATCAATATAAACAGCTCTTGGCTGATGAAAAGCACCTAAAAGATTTTTTCCATATTTATTATTTATTCCAGTTTTTCCACCAACACTAGCATCAACTTGAGAAAGTAAGGTAGTTGGAATTTGTATGAAATCAATTCCTCTTTGATAAATAGATGCAGCAAAACCAGTCATATCACCAATTACACCGCCACCAAAGGCCAACAATAAAGAACTTCTATTTAATTTTTCTTCAAAACAGTGATCTAAGATAGTATTTAGTGTTTCTAAATTCTTATACTTTTCTCCATCAGGAACGGTAACAACAGAAAATTCTTTTGCTGAAATTTTTTCTTTTAAATATTCAAGATGAAGTCCACTAACAGTAGGATTTGTGACAAGAACTACTTTTCTATCAAAAGTTAATTTTTTTAAACTATCAATAGTGACATCATATGAAATGTTATTTGCTAAGCTAATATTTACAATCATTAAAAATCCATAAGTTATAATTTAATAGAAGATAGCAAATTTTAGCTAAAAAAGTCCTTAGATTGGGCTTTGTTGAATAAGTTTTAATTTAAGTTTTATTTCTTTTTATAGAGCATAAAAAGTTGCTAATTTTTTATGTAAAATCCCAAAATCAACCATATTTTCTTAAATCGATATTATATAATTAGTTTCAAAAATTTCATTTTTTTCTAAAGATTTTATAGCTTTTTTTTCATCAAATTTCTTATTATGTTCTTTAAAGTCAGCTATTCCATGCCAAGGTTCAATACAAATAAAAGGTGTGCCTCTAGCTTCTGACCAAAGTCCTATATATGGAAATTCTTCAAACTCTACTCTTATAAATTTATCATTTATATCATTTGCAAAAAGTATTGTTTTATTTTTTAGATTTTCTAAAATTAAAGCATCATCTTTAAAAATTTCTTCATTTAAATATAATTTCCCATCATAAAGAGAAAGCTTTTCTTTTTTTGAAGATATTCCATCTTTTGTTAAAGGAAGTCTTTCAATCTCAAAAGTATCATAAAATTTAAAATAAGAATCTTCTTTTCTTTCATCAGCTAAAGGCCAATTAAAACCAGGGTGAGCACCAATAGAAAAAAGCATTGTTTTTTCATCTTTATTTACAACTTTATAGCTTATTTTTAGGCTATTTTCAAAAAGTTCATAGGAAATATACAATTCAAAAGCAAAAGGATATTTTTCTAAGGTGTTCTCATCTTCTTTTAATTTAAAGCAAAGATAATTGTTTTTTTCTTCAAAAAGAATAAACACATTATCTCTTGCAAATCCATGCTGTCCCATTTTATAAGTTTTATCTTCATAAATATATTCATCATCAATTAACTTTCCTACAATAGGAAAAAGTATAGGAGAATGCCGGCCCCAATGCTTTTCATCAGCTTGCCACATATACTCTATGTCTATACCATTTCTTTTAAGACTACAAAGCTCCGCACCAAAATCTTTTATTGATGCAGAGATAAAGTTATTTGAGATTTTATATTCCATGTTCAATCCTTATAAATTAAGCTCTTCCTGACGATTTGCCCTGTGTTTTTCTTGAATTACTTCGTGAACTATTAGTATTTGCCCGAGGATTATTTCTTGGGTTATTTTTTGAAGTTCTACTATCATTTTTATTTCTATTATTTCTAGAACTATTGGTATTATTAGAAGAATTTCCTCTATTTTGCCCACTTCTTGTTATTGGTTCTGCTTTTATTGATGGGTTTACTTCAAAGCCTTCAATAATTACTTTTTTAATTTGTTTGTTAATTAATTTTTCAATACCTTTTAAATAATCATGTTCATCAACACAAACTAAAGATACAGCTTCACCTTCTCGTCCAGCACGACCTGTTCGTCCAATTCTATGTACATAATCTTCTGCAACATTTGGTAATTCAAAGTTTACTACATGAGGCAATTGGTCAATATCAATTCCCCTTGCAGCAATATCAGTTGCAACTAAAACTTTTATATTTCCTGCTTTAAAATCAGCTAAAGCTTTTGTTCTTGCACCTTGGCTTTTATTTCCATGAATTGCAGAAGAACTTATATCAAATTTGTTTAGTTGTTCACTTAATCTATTTGCACCATGTTTAGTTCTTGTAAATACTAAAACTTGCTTCCAATTATCTTTTTTAATTAAATGAATTAAAAGATCTCTTTTTCTTTCTCTATCAACATGATGTACAACTTGTTCAACTGTTTCAGAAGAAGTATTTCTTCGTGCAACTTCAATTAACTCTGGGTTATTTAAAAGTTTGTCTGCTAATTTTTTAATATCATCAGAAAAAGTAGCTGAGAAAAGTAAGTTTTGTCTATGAGCAGGTAAAAGTGCTAAAACTTTTTTAATATCATGTATAAATCCCATATCAAGCATTCTATCTGCTTCATCTAAAACAAAAAATTCTACTCTTCCTAAGTCTAAACTATCTTGTGAAATTAAATCTAAAAGTCGTCCAGGAGTTGCTATTACAATATCAACACCTTTTCTAATAGCTGCTCTTTGAGGATTTATTCCAACTCCACCAAAAACAATTGTTGATTTAAAAGGAAGATATTTCCCATAAGTTTTCACATTCTCTCCAACTTGCGCTGCTAGTTCTCTAGTAGGAGTTAAAATTAAAGCTCTAACGTGAGGCTTTCCTGTCCCTCTTTTTTTATCATGTAATCTTTGTAAAATTGGAAGTGTAAATCCTGCTGTTTTTCCTGTACCTGTTTGTGCACCTGCAAGAACATCTTTTTTCTCTAATATAATAGGAATTGCTTGTTCTTGAATAGGTGAAGGTTTTGTATAACCTTGATCCTTTATAGCATCTAATAGTTCTTTACATAAACCTAAATCTGAAAATGTCATATATCTCCTACTCTTTTTCTAATGAAACTTCTGTTTCATCTTCACTTGAATTTGAGTTTTCGTCAGATTCCTCTGTAATTTCTACTTCTTCAATTTTTTTAATACCTTCTGTTGATAATATTTCCATATAAAAGCTATCACATTTTTCTTTTGCTGCTTCATTTATACAATCAGTAATATCATTAAAATCAACCTCTTTTGGTGTTTCATCATTTTTTGCAAATTTACATTTTAAATCCCAAAAATCTACACCCTCAGGAAGATTTTTTCTTTTTTCTCTTTTTATATATTTTCTAATTTCATGTTTAATAGCTTCAAGAAGTCTATCTGGATGTTTATTTTCTATATTTAACTTAAACGTTTTTTTCATTTATTTCCTTTTTTTGGATTATACACCATATTAGATGTATAAAACATCAAGTTGCACTTAAGTATAATTCAAAAAAAGTTAATTAAAGGATATCTATGCTTGAAAAAATTGGTGAAACACTAGATAATATGGATGTATTTGAGCTGTCTGATACAATTGCAGTTGATGAAGATGGAATTATTTATAAAATTAATAATGATGAATTATGTGATAGTATTTATTGTGTTGCAGATTTTGAAAATAGAACTTCTGTTGATGATATAAAAAGTCATATTGTAAATACTTATAAATTAATTGTAGGAAAACATAGAATTGATATTGTTGCAAATAAGATTGATGGCGAAAAATTTAAATATATTGATGAAGATGAAAATGAATTTGTTCAAATAGAATTTAAAGAAAATTCAATCAAGTTGTTTGATAGTGGAGAAGTTGAAGAAAATATTACAAAGGAAGAGTTTAAAACTCATATTTTAGCTATTGAAAAAGCTTATCATTATGATGTTGATGAATTTGAAGATTTTTTTAGCCTAAAATTCTAGCTTATACAAGTCAAATAGGAGTAATTTAATTTTTTTATTTTTACAAAAATAATATATAAATATAATTGTTACTAAAATGCAATTTTTTTCTACTATAATAGTTTATATTTAAAAATTTAGGAGAAAAAATGAAAAAGTTAAGCATTCTATTTGTTACTACATCTGTATTACTAAGCGGTAATTTGTTTGCAGAAGATACATTAAAAATCCTTACGTGGAAAGGCTATGCTCCACAGGCTCTAGTTCAAAAATTTGAAAAAGAAACAGGAATAAATGTTAAATTAACATATTCAAATAATGAAGAAATGATAGCAAAACTAAGAGCTACTAGAGGAGCTGGTTTTGATCTTGCACAACCATCACAAGATAGAATTTCTTCAGTTCAAGCTAAATACAAAATCTATAAACCAATAGATTATTCAAAATTAAATAATTTAAATATTGTACCTTCAATGTTAGCTGCGGTTAAGAAAAATACACAGCTTAAAGGTAAATCATATGCAGTTCCGTTTTGTTATGGAACATCTGGTTTAATTGTTAATAAAAAATTAGCTCCTGATGCAAAAGATTATAGCGATTTATTAAACCCTAAATACTCAGGTAAAATCTCATATAGATTAAAAAGACCAACTCTTATAGCTCTTGCTTTTGCAAAAGGCACTAATCCTTTTGAGAAATATTCTGATATAAAAGCCTACTCAACTCTTATGGATTCTGTTGGGAAGGATTTAATTGAGGCTAAACCATTGGCACATAACTATTGGGCAAATGGAGACACACTTTTAAGTATGTTAAGAAGTGGAGAAGTAACTGTTGCCATGGGTTGGGACGGTGGTGGCTGGAAACTACATAAAGAAAACCCAGATATCGACTTTGTTGCACCAAAAAGTGGAGCATTAGGTTGGATTGATACTTTTGCAATTCCTGCAAAAGCTAAAAATGTAGAAGGTGCTTATAAATGGATTAATTTTATGTTAAAACCAGAAAATGCAGCTTACTTCACAAATGACCAAGGATATGGTACTGCTTCAAATGGAGCAACTAAACTTTTAGATCCTGAAAAAAGAGATAACTTTGAAAGAACATTTTCAAAAGCAGATTTAGATAATATAAATTGGTATCCGCCAGTTCCTTCAAAGCTAGAAAAAATTGAAGGTAAAATTTTAGATTTAGTAAAATCTTCACAATAAAACAATAAGGGGAAGTAAAACTCCCCTATTTTAGGAAAATTAATGCAAAATGTTTTAGATATTAGAAATCTTAAAAAAAAGTTTGGAGATCACCAAGCAGTTAATGGTGTAAATTTTCAAGTAGAAGAAGGTAAATTCTTCTCAATTTTAGGCCCCTCAGGTTGTGGGAAAACAACTTTACTTCGAATGATTGCTGGATTTTTAGAGCCAAGTTCAGGAAATATCCTTATAAATAATAAGGAAATGGTAGGTATTTCACCTAACAAAAGACCTGTAAATCTTGTTTTTCAAAATTTAGCACTTTTCCCCATGATGAATGTTCAAGAAAATGTAGCATTTGGACTAAAAAGACAAAATGTTGATAAAAAAGAAATAGAAAAAAGAGTTAAATCTATGTTAGAAAGAGTTCATCTTGAAGATTATCTAAATCACAATGTCCAAGAACTCTCAGGAGGACAAAAACAAAGAGTTGCAATTGCTAGGTCACTTGTTTTATCTCCTTCTATTCTTCTTTTAGATGAGCCTTTAGGGGCCTTAGATTTAAAACTTAGAGAAGAAATGAAAATAGAATTAAAAAAACTTCAAAATGAGATTGGAACAACATTTATTTATATAACTCATGATCAATCAGAAGCCTTAGTTATGAGTGATAAGGTTGCGGTTATGAATAAAGGACAATTAGAACAAATAGATACGCCTCAAAATCTTTATGCAAATCCAAAAACTAGTTTTGTAGCTGGTTTTGTTGGTGAAACAAATAAATTTCAAGCCTTTAAAGAAAATGAAGAATCAGTAATAACAAAAGAAGGAATTAAGTTTTTATCTATATTTATAGATAAAGATATTAAAAAAGATTGTACTTTATTTGTAAGACCTGAAGCAATAGCCTTATTTCCAAAAGATAATGAAAAAGATATGAATTACTTTGATTTAAAAGTAAAAACAATACTTTTTGATGGTTCAAATACGAAAATATTAGCAACTTTTTTAGAGAATAATCATGAAATTATGGTTTCATTACCTCAAAATAGAGAATTTGCTCATATACAAAAAAATGATGTGGTGAAAGCCGGTGTTCACATAGAAGATTGTAAGTGTTATAAAGCATGAAAAAACATATAACTTTAGCATTTTTAATATTTTTTATTCCTGTATTTTTGTGGCTTTTTTTACTTATAATTTTACCTCAAATTGACCTATTCTTTATGTCTTTAAAAGTGGAAAATGATGTAGGAGATATGGTTTGGAGTTTTAATAATTATAATGAATTTTTTCAAGAAAAAATATACTGGTTAACTTTTCTAAGAACAGCTTTGTATTCAATTCTTGTGACCTTTTTAACTTTTGTGGTAACTTTTCCTATTGCCTTTTATATTACTAAAATCATTTCTCCCAAATATAAAGGTTTTTTAACTATCTTACTTTTGATGCCTTTTTGGGTTAGTGAACTTGTACGTGTCTATGGTTGGATGATTTTACTAAGAGAAAGTGGAGTGATAAACTATTATTTAATGCAATTTGGATTAATTGATAAACCAATACAAATGCTTTATAATGATGTTTCCATGATAATGGGACTTGTTTATACTTCTATGTTATTTATGATTGTTCCATTAATATCTGCTTTAGATGGAATGGATGATAGTTATATTGAAGCAGCTTTAGATTTAGGTGCTTCAAAATTTGTAATATTTTTTAAAATAATAATACCATATGCAGCACCAGGAATAGTTTCTGGTTCTATTGTAGTTTTCATGCTAACCTTAGGTAATTATTTAACACCAAATCTCTTAGGTGGAAAGAATTCTTTATGGTTTACTGAACAAATTTATAATCAATTTATTGCAAGCTTTAATTGGAATCAAGGTGCAGCATTTGGATTTTTACTTTTAATTTTATCTTCACTAATTATTTGGATTGGCTTAAAAATTAGTAAGCAAAATCTTTCAAAGGCATTATCATGATAAGAGCTTTGCCAAGAAGTAAAAAATATAATCTTACTTTTTTATTTTATATAATTTTATTTTATCTTTTTTTGTTTGCTCCATTAGTTATTACTTGTATTTTAGCCTTTAATAATTCTGATTTTCCAAGCTTACCTTGGAAAGGATTTTCCCTTGATTGGTTCTTGTCTAATACCCAAGATAGAGTAGGACTATTCCATGATAGTAATAGTTTACAAAGTATAATTATAAGTATCCAAACTGCATTTTTTGTTTCTATTTTTTCTTTGCTAGTTGGAACAATGGCAGCCTTTTTATTCGAAAGAGAAAATTTTAGATTTAAACAAGCTTTTTATTTTCTTGCCCTACTTCCTTTGGTGATTCCAGGGGTTATACTTGGTATTTCTTTGCTTTTAGCAACGAATACAGCAGGAACATACTTTGAAGATGTCTGGGGCTTAGATATAAGCATTTTAAGACCTAGCTTTTGGTTGGTTGTACTTGGACAGTTTTCATTTATCACTACTTTTGTTTTACTAGTGGTCTCTGCAAGACTAAAAAAATTTGATAATTCTTTATCAGAAGCTGCATTAAATTTAGGTGCAAGTAAATTTGATACCATAAGATTAATTATTTTACCATTTTTAAAACCAGCACTTATTGGGGCAGGTGCAGTTGCCTTTTTGATGAGCTTTGAAAACTTTAATACTACTTTATTTTTAGTGGGTTCAGATACAACTTTACCTGTTAATTTATATCTTCAAGTACGAGATGGTAGTACCCCTATTATAAATTCAATATCGTTTTTATTGATAATATCAACTTCAATTTTAGCTATTATGAATTTAATATTTACAAAAAAAGAATCAATATAAGAGAGAATCAGAACAAATGAGTTTTTGGAATAATTTTGAAAAAGATATATATACACTTATTTCACATCGTGGTGTTAGATTAACAAGAGCAGAAAATACAATCTCTGCATTTGAGCAAGCAATTTTAAAATATAAAATTGTAGAGTTTGATGTAGCTTTTTCTAGTGATGGAGTTCCTGTAATAATACATGATGATACCCTAGAAAGAACCAGTAATGTAAAAGATTTTAATGAATTCAAAGCACCTTATAATGTTGTGGATTATACTTATAAACAACTTTTACAACTTGATTTTGGCTCATGGTTTATAAAAGACGACCCCTTTGGAACAATAAAAGATGGTATGGTTTCAGTAGAAGAATTAAAAAATCTAGGAATTCAAAGAATATTAACGCTAGAAGAAACTTTAATTTTTTTAAGAGAAAACAATACCTTTGCAAATATCGAAATAAAAGATTTAGAAAATACAAAATTTGATGAAATTGCAGTTCAAGAAGTCCTAAGAATAGTTGATGAAACACAAATGGAAAATAACGTTATGATTTCATCATTTAATCATAAATATTTAAAGCAAGTATATGAATTAAATTCTTTTATTGAAACAGCAGCCTTACAAGAAGATCGCCACCCAAAAAATTTAATAAAATACTTAAAAAGTTTGCATGTACAAAACTATAATCCTAGTTTTGAAATCACCGATAAAACCTTAGTAAAAAAATTAAATGCTGCGGGATTTTATGTTAATGTTTATACTGTAAATACTCAAGAAGATATAAATAAACTTTTTGAATGGGAAGTAAAATCAGTTTTTACAGATTTTTAAAATACTAATTAAAAAATCAAATCTTTTAAATTAATATTTTTTCTTGCCTTGGTTTAAAATTTTTAAGCTAAAATTTCGCCAATGAATTTAACACAAGAACAAATTGAAATAATAAATGCAAAAGAGGATTCTTTTAAAATAAATGCTGTTGCAGGAAGTGGAAAAACAACCACCCTGCTAGAGTATGCAAAGAAAAATCCCCATCTTAAGATTTTATATCTAGCTTATAATAAGTCCTTACAAACTTCTATACAAGATAAGCTTAAAGAATATAGGCTTTCTCATATGAAAGTAAGCACTATTCATTCCCTCGCATATAATAAGATACAAGCCTACCAGTATAATCTATGCAATGATTTAAAAATTCAAGTAATAGAGTTTTGTTTATGTGAATATGAACACCAAGTTAATCAAAGATCAAATTATTTTCCAATAGCTGAGTATGTAACTTTAATAAAAGATTTAGTGAATTTTTATTGTAACTCATCATTAATTGCTTTAGATTCAACTCTGCTAGAAAGATATAAAAAGCAGTGTGATTTAGGACAAAAGATTATTGACCTTTTAAATAAAGATGAACAAAAAGCATTAAATCACTTAAAACATATACTTTCAGCCATGAAAAATAAAAAAATTGATGCAATACATGATTTTTATTTAAAAATGTTTTATTTAAATAAGTCTGTTTGTAAAAGCTTGGATTATGATTTAATCTTAGTTGATGAAGCACAAGATATTTCAGATGTTATGATTGGTATTGTTGAAGCACAGGATTGTAGACGAATTTATATAGGCGATTCTTTTCAACAGATTTACTCATTTAGATATGCTATTAATGCTTTGTATAAAATTGATTTACCCCAATATTCATTATCAAAAAGTTTCAGATTTTCTAATACTTATGCCAAAATTTTACAAAACTCTTTAAATGAACTTTATACTATAAATACAAAAAAAACTTTAAAAATATCTGGAATGGATAGTGAAACAAAAGTTGGTAAAAATGCTATTGATACAAATAAACCCTATTGTGTAATAGCTAGAACAACTTTTGGTTTAGTTCAAGAACTTGTTTTTTTAATGCATGATGATAAAAAAATATATTTTGAAGGGGGATATTCCTCTTATTCTTTTATGAATCAAACAGTTTATTCTATATTTTATTTAAAAGAAAAGAAATTTGATAAAATTACAATGAGTGAGATAAAAGAGTTTGAATCAATATTTGAACTTGAACAGTTTTCAAAAGATACAAAAAATCAAGATTTTTTAAATGTTATCAAATTTATTAATGCTTATGGCGATAATATTTTTGAGATTAATAAAAAAATAAAAGAAAAATTAACTACAAAAAAAGAAGAAGCTGATATTATTTTTACAACCACTCATAAATCAAAAGGTTTAGAATATGAACAAGTTTTGATGGCAAATGACTTTGTAACAAAAAAAGAGATAACAAATCAAAAAAATAAAATGTCATTTACCCAAGAACTTGAAGAATTAAATATCTATTATGTAGCAGCTACTAGAGCTAAAAAAGCAATAAGTTTAACCTCTTTAAACTTAGATTATAAGTATAATGAAAATGATAACCATGCCCCTAGTTCAAATAAATATAGAAGAAAATCCAGTGACAAAAAAATGAAAAATCTTCAAGAAGATTGGTTAAAAAATAATAGAGTCAAAAAAGTTATTAACTTATAAGACTCTATTTATTATTACTCTTTTTGCCAAATATTTATCAAAATCATTAATGACATTAAAAGTATAGATGAAACCATAAGCCCACCCATTATATAAATCATATAAACTAAACCCGTAAAGAATTTGGAAAACCACCATGAGAATATATCCAAAAATGCCCCTCCATAAGAAGTCCAAATTAATGTTGTTTTTATATTATTTTTATATGTTGTATATGAAAAAATCAATGTCAATGTAATTAAAAACATTGCAATACCAAACATATGTATATGGGCTTGTTTAGACATTTTAGACCATGAGTAACCAACTTGAGTATGGCTTTTAATTTCTTCATATGTTTCAAAAGGCATAGAAGGAATAGCTTTACTCATTTCTGATGATTTACTATGACAATCAGCACAATCTAAAGCCATAATCTCTTTTACCTCAGGATAAAGTTCATCTTCTTTCAATGAACCATTTTTGATCCATCTATCTACTGTATCAATATCAGAATCATCAGCTACATGCTCATACATATTTCCTTTCATAGAAGCTACTAACTCAGGAGTTGTATATTTATTCTGTATTTGAGATACCGTAGGAATATTTATCCCTTTTTTTTCTCCTGTTAACTCTAAACCTAGAAGGATAACTGAAGAAATTGTTGCTATTATTATAAACATCAAAAACAGCGAAATCGCTGTCTTTGCTTGAATATTTAGTTGTTGAATATTCATTTTATCTCCCCCTTTCTCATTCTTCTACTATTTGAAATTAAGTTTAATACTTCCCTCATGGAACATATGATTAATTTGAGTATTATCAAATGCTGCTACACCAAAGTAATAATCTTTTTTCATGTCATTAAACTGAACATCTTGTACTTTTGATTTAGGATGATTAGTTATTAAAGCTCTTTTAAATACTAAAGTCCATTTTCCATCAGCATATTTACTACTAGTTTGGATATCTGCTGCTGAACCACTCATTTTAGAAACTATAATTGCAGGAATCATATCGCCAGCTTTAAAATTATCTACAAAAGGAACTTTTTCAGCATCTAAAAGATATGTAAGTTTATTATCAGTATTTTTGCTCATATACATTGGCATTTTTTTATCTTTAGTCATGTTGTTTTTATAACCACCACCAAGTTTTTCATCACCATGTCTACCCCAGTTTTTATTTTTTTTAGGATCCTTAATATCATCAACATATTGGTCATGACTCAAATCAAAAGCTAAGCCTGTTCTAACTGACTTCCAATGCCACATATCAATAGTTTCTCCTGCTTTTCTTGTGTATTTTCTACCTGCACTTGAATCTGACAAACCAGCATTCATACCATCTTTAGTAAGGTGACATGCTATTGCACAACCTTTTTTAGCAAATCCTTTTGCTTTTATATCCCAATACACACCTGCTTTGTCTTCATAATAAGTATTTTCATGACCCGTTTGATCTTTATCTTTTAATTGTTTCCATGAACCATCTTCTTGCTTTATCCAAGGATATCTAGCAACACTATAAGTTGGATCTTCATATTGCATAAATAAATAGATGCTATCATTATCATATAATGATTTTAATGTTGCATTTGTTGTTGTGATTCCTGGGAAACCTTTTGGTTTATATGGAGTTTCACTTAAAGTTAAATTTAACATTGGAGCAGTTTTCCATGCTGGATTATCTGCATCTAAAGTAATTGGTTCAGAAATTTTTGCACTATCTAAACTATACTTTTCACCTTTTGCAAATGATGATGTCCCTATTATTAAAGAACTTGCCAAGGCAACGGAAATACCTGTTGTTAATATCTTGTTAAAAGTTTTCATTTTCTTCTCCTTAAATTTTATAATCAAATTATCATATATCAACATTTCGTATATATTAATTCAACATTAATTTTTCTTAATATTCCTATTAATAATAATTCAATTAATTTTCAGTTATGATTTTTAAATGAATGTATTAATAGTAGAAGATGATGAAAAAATATTAACTTATATTGCTAAGGGGCTAAAAGAAGAAAGCTTTAGTGTAGACATTGCAAGTAGTGGTGATGATGGACTTTACTTAGCCCAAATAAATGAGTACGATATTATTATACTAGATTGGGGATTGCCAAGTATAAGTGGCCTTCAAATTTGTAAAGAGTTACGTTTGCAAAAAATCACTACTCCTATTCTAATGTTAACGGCAAAAAATGATATTGATGACAAAATAGAAAGTTTAGAATCTGGAATGGATGATTATATGACTAAACCTTTTGTCTTTAGAGAATTAGTTGCTAGAATCAATTCTTTGATTAGACGTTCTTCTTATAATCACTCAGATCTAATCACTTTAGATACTCTTGAAGTAAATATTTCAAAAAGAACTGTTAAGCGTTCAAATAAAATTATAGAACTTACAAGTAAAGAATTTTCTATATTAGTATATATGCTAAATAATAAAGGAAATATAGTAACTCATACAAAACTACAAGATAAAGTCTGGGGAATGAGTGAGATAACCTCCTCAAATGTAATTAATGTTTTTGTTCATCATTTAAGAAAAAAAATTGATATAAAAGGTGAACTTCCCCTAATAAAAACTATTCGTGGTTCAGGATATAAAATAGAGGCAAACTCTTAAGATGGATATCGTATATTTTATTTATGGTTTATCTTTTTTTGTTTTTGGAGTTTTAGTATTATTTGTTAGAACTAAAGATAGTGATTTATTCTTTGCTGATAAAATTTGGTTCTTAGGAATGTTTGCAATATTACATGCAATTGTCGAATGGATTGTTCTTTATGAGAATATTTATCCTTCATCCAAGTCTTTCCTTATTCCTTTTGAAGTTGTTATTTTGCTCCTCTCATATTTATTTTTATTTGAATTTTCACGTTTTATTTTAAGAAAGAGTTTTGAAAATCAAACTTCAAGGTATCATTTTATTTATCATATTTATTCTGGTCCTATTATTTATATTATAAGTGCATCCTTACTTATTACTCATATTGTGTTATTTCCAGGATTAAATGAAACTATAGTGGCAATTCGTTATACCTATGGATTTTGGGGTTCATTATTCTTAGGTATTGGACTTTATTTTTATAGTAATACCTTAAAAGAAGTAAGTCATATTAAAGAATTAAAATTTTATTTTAAAATTGCGGGGATTTCTTTTTTATGTTATTCATTTTTTGCAGGATTAATTGTTCCTTCAGCAGAACACTTCCCAGCTAGATATTTAAATGAGCAATGGTTTCTGGAAACATTTCATCTACCTGTACAAGTATTTAGGTCTCTTTGTGCTTTAGGTATTGCTATATCTTCTATAAAAGCCTTAGAAATTTTTAGAAATGAACTTACAGAAAAACTAAACCAATCCTTTCAACAAATTAAAGAGTTTAACTCAAATGCTTCACATCAATTAAAGACACCTTTATCTTCAATGAAAGTACAAATTGATGTTACCTTAGAAAAAGAACGAACAAATACAGAATATAAAGAAGTATTAACTTCAATCAATCAAGAAGTAAACTCTTTGCAAAGTCTAGTATCAAATCTTTTGATGCTAACAAGAATGAGAGACAAGACAATAAAAGAGGGTTTCAAAGAATTACAATTGGATGATATTTTACTTGAGGTAATTGGCGAAAATATTATAATGGCCCAAAAGAAAAAAATAAATCTTGATATAAAAAATTTAGACGAATTGAAATTAAAAGGAAATGCAACTCTTCTTTCAATATTAATTACTAATTTAATTGATAATGCAATAAAATATACTCCCAAAGAAAGAACAATTACAATATCTTTAAAAAAATCTATTTTATCAATTAAAGATGAAGGTATAGGTATAGAAAAGGATAAAATAGAACTAATTTTTGATAAATTCTATCAAATTAATAAAATCAAAGATAAAACAATAAAAGGTTATGGATTAGGATTAGCAATGGTTAAAAAAATTGCTAAATTACATAATGGTTCAATTAGTATTAAAAGTCAAATCAATAAAGGAACTACTATTTTCATAAAGTTTGAGACAAAATGACAATTTTATATAAAATATTTGAGATAGGAATTGGAATATATTTTATTTATTTACTTATTAAGTTTTTAAAATGTAAATTTGCTAAGTGTGATTTAGATTAATCACACTTTCGCTTTACTAATAAAATATTTATAATTCAGATTCTATTAAATTAATTAAATTTTCCCATCCAAAGTTTTGTAAAGGTTTTCCATTTACAAAAAATGCTGGAGTTTTATCAGCTTTTAGAGTTTCTGCATCAGCTAAATCTTGATTGATAATTAAATCAGCTTTAGGGTCATTCATAAATTTACCTAATTTTTCCATATCCAAGCCTTCAACTTTATTTAAAATTCTCCAAAGTTTTTGAGGGTTTACAACATGCCCATCTATCCAATGTCTTTGTGTAGAAAAAACAAGATCAAGAGTTTCATGAAATAAGCCTTGTTCTCTTGCACCTTCTAGCATTTTAACTGCATAATTTGAATTTTGATGAAAAGGAGCATATCTTAAAACTAATTTTATATCACCCTTTTTTTCTTCCATTAATTTTTTAACTCTAAAATGAAAATCAGCACAAGTTCCACAAGCTGGGTCAAAAAACTCTACTAATTGAACTTTTGCATCTGCATTTCCAACAACTAAAGAGTGAGGTCTTTGAAAAAGTTCTGCTTGTTCTTTTGACATTTTTGTTAATTTCTCAGATTGAGAATTTTTGTAGGCATATCCGCCACCAATGAAGATTGCTATTAATACAACAATCGAAATTAAAACTACTTTTTTATTTTGCATATCTATCTCCGTAGTAAAGTACTAAAGATTTTATCTAATCCTCTGTGTAGTCTATATGTAGATTAGATTTGTTTATTAAGGAACTTCTAAAATAGCGCAATTACATAAATCATCACTTTCATATTCTGTTAATTCCCCTGCTTCTTTTTCTGGATAAGGAAAAAGTCTTACAGTCAAGGGTTTATTTAGTCTAAAAGCCATAGTTCCAGTGTCTCGCATTAAAGCTGAAATCTTATCTATTGAAGTATTTCCTGGAATTGGAACAGTATCAAGTCCTATTCCACAAACAGCACTATTAGTTAATAAAGTTCTAATATCATAATTATTTTTTACTGTTCCTTTAGCTAATCCTAAGTCTTCGATAACTGCAAGCATTAAACCTGAAAATCCTACTAAAGGTAGATTTTCAACTCCTTTAAATACTTTTGTTAATAAAGAAGATACTTCAACACTTCCTGCTGCTCCAAAATATGGCACACCTAATAATTCATAAACTTTTGTCATTGAAGAGCAATTTTTTGAAGGAGCGGCTGAACTATCTATTCCTACAAATTTGAAATCTTTGCTAAAGTTTTCATCTTCACTTTCATATAAATCTAAAATATCTTTTACATTATTAACATGATATTGTAATGCTTGATTCATGATTTTATAATATTGAGAGAATAATTCTTGGTGATTTTTAATCTCTTTATTTTTATTAAACTCTTCTAAAACATGAACTAATAAATCAGGAGTTTCAAATCCTATTACATATGAGTTTTCTAATTTGCTATCATGATAAGAAGCTGGAAAATATGGAATAAAGGTCTTACAATTAAAATTAACCGTAAAATTAAAATTACCCTCGCCTCTTGGAGTTAATTGGGAAATCTTTTGTACAGCTTTCGAGCAATGTCTTATAAGTTCATTATCTAAAATATCATATTCATTTATTGGCACATTAACACAAGCATTACAAAGATCACCATAAGATGCAATAAGTTCAGGCAGAAGTTCAATTTCATTTATAGTTTTAGCTTCACCTATTGCAAATCTTATACGTAAGCCCTCATTTGCAAAAGTGTTTAAATGATTACTTAGAATCTCTAAGTCTGCTTTTGCACTTTCTAAACTCGAAATATCTAAATACTCTGCAAAAGCATTTGTTACTATTCTTATTGATTGGACTTCATAATTATTTTCATTAAATTTTTTTGTTAATTCATTACAAAAATTACATGCTTTTTCTATTTCGTCTTTCCAAAATGTTTTATTTTTTTTTAGAGTTAGGAAAGTTGTTATTGTTCTTATTTTACATAAATCTTTATTTTGATAAGTGGAGTAATTCATTTATACACCTTTTGAAATTTCTTAAAGTATAACTAAAAAATAATCTTCAAACAATCCAAATATTGCTATAATTGCGCCAAATTAAAAGAAAGTAAATAAATGGAATTTTTAGAAGATATTTCGACAACGTGGATAATAATATTTGTATTAACTGGATTTATTGCAGGCTATATTGACTCAATTGCAGGGGGTGGTGGAATGATTACCATTCCTATGTTACTTTTTAGTGGAATCCCTCCTATTTTTGTATTAGGAACAAACAAAATGCAAAGTGTAGTAGGAGCTTTAATGGCTACTATAAAGTACACAATAAATAAAAAAGTAAATTGGAAGATAGTCTCAATCGCCATAATTCCTTGTCTTTTAGCTTCTTATATAGGAAGTCTTTTAGTAATGTATTTATCTGATGAAATAATTCAATGGGCAATTTTAGTATCAATTCCAATTGCTTTATTAACACTTCTTAAAAAAAGTAAAAAAATAAAAGAAGAAGATAGTGAATTAACAAAAAAAAATATTATTTTAGCAACTGCGCCTATTGGTTTTTATGATGGATTATTAGGCCCTGGAACAGGAACATACCTAACAATTTCTATGAAAAAGTTTTTGCATTTAGATTATTTAACATCAACCGCTTCTGCAAAACCACTAAACTTTGCTACAAATTTTGGTTCAGTAGTAGCCTTTTTATTTGCAGCTAAAATTTTATGGCTTGTTGCTATTCCTATGGGATTAGCTAATATTGCTGGGTCTTATATAGGAAGTCATTATGCTATTAAAGGTGGAGAAGCATTTATAAAAAAAGTCTTGATTTTTGTTTTAGTTTCAATGTTACTTGCTAATATTATAAAAATAATTGTATCTTGATTCTTACTTTAATTTTAACTTAATTGTTTGTGAGAGCTTCATAAGCAACTAAGATTTTCTTTCTTTCTATTCCCCATCTATAACCACTCATGGCCCCTGATTTTGCTAAAACTCTATGACAAGGAATTAGATATCCAATATGATTTGAACCAATCGCACTAGCAACTGCACGCACAGCTTTTGGCTTATTTATACTATTTGCAATATCTTGATATGTTGCTATTGTTCCATTTGGAATATTTAATAAAGCTTTCCAAATATTTATTTGAAAATTTGTCCCTTTTACATATAAATCAAACTTTTCTTTATCTATAAATATTTTATTTAAATACTCTTTTGCTTCTTTATCATTTAAAACTAAATCTGCTTTCGCCCAAATTTCTTGAAATCTATTAAAGAGTTGTTCTTTATTTTTATTATTTGAATCTACAAAACCTAAATAAGAAACTCCCCTTTTTGTAAAACCAATTAAAGCTTCCCCAAAAGGAGTTGCCCCAAAACCATAAGTAATTTTTACATTGCGTCCAAATTCTTTATACTCTTTAGGAGTCACTCCAATAATATTTACAAATAAATCATGAAGTCTACTAGCACTTGACAATCCTAAATCTAAAGAGCTATCTAAAATAGATTTTGACTCTTTTAAATGTTCTTTTGCATAATTTAACGTAATTGATTGTAAAAATTGTATTGGGGTAACTCCTACATACTCTTTGAAAACCCTTATAAGGTGGTATTTACTCATTCCTATGTATTCGGAAATGTCATCTATTGTAGGCTGTTCTTTGAAGTTTTCATCTATGTATTTTATGACTTTTTCTATTTTATTGTAATTTTGATTTTCTATATTTAAATCATTTGCCATAAAATTATCCTCTAAAAATTTAGATGATATTTTATACCACCTAAACTTTCTATTTTGTTAATAATTTTTAAAAATAAAAATTACCAATAAAAAATATTAATACGTCGATTTATCATAAATAACAAAATCACGAGCAAGAGAAGTAAGTTCTTGTTTAATGCTTTCTTGTAGTTTAGTGTTATTAATATCATCTAATACATCACATATCTTGTTTGCTATTATTTCAAACTCTTTTTCTTTCATTCCTCTAGCTGTTAATGCTGGGCTTCCTATTCTTATCCCTGAAGTTACAAAGGGACTTCTTGTTTCACCTGGTACTGTATTTTTATTTACTGTTATTCCTGCATTCCCT
>JAQYVX010000058.1 GCA_030145305.1 Halarcobacter sp.
CCTTATCTAATTACATGATATAATAGCCATGAGAATGCCTACTTAAGGAGTTGTTATTATGTTGCCATTAAAAATCACTGGATATATTTTATTGATTTTTTTCATTGTAAGTGGAATTTTATTTGCCTTTAATGGATTCAAATTAATCAAACTACTAAAAAGCAAAGAAAATTCTTTAGTTCAAGAAGTGGAAAATGACTTACTAAAACCAATAAACTCTATGTTTGTTTTGATTATCTTGATTGCGATATTTGGTATAACCAGTACAATATTAATAAAACTCTAATTATAAATCATAAGAGTTTTTACTTGTTAGATAAACAGCATTATTTTAAAACACACCATTAGAAAAAAATGAGGGGATTAGTCTCATTTTCCCTGATTACTCATTACTGCAGTTATAACTTTAGTTAGTTCAGAGATAGATTTATTGAGTTCTTCAATTTTCTTCTCGAACCTAACCAATAGATATATACTAACACTAATAGGAAATCCCACAGTTGACACTAAAGCTGTTAATTCTTCAAACATAATATCAACCTCCTATTTAAAGACATACCTTACTTAAACTTAATCTATGCAAGTCCAAAATCTCAGGCATCAATGAGTTTTGGACCTGCATAGATTTATAGTTGAAGTGGTATGTCTATAGATAAACTTCTTCGAAGATTTATCTATAAGTTTACAATTGACAGATGACAGGTGACAGTTTAGGAAGATTTTCTTTACAGAAAATCTTTAAATTTAATTTAAGCTTTCGCTGCAGCGAAAGGTTTCCTATACCGTCAACTCTACATTGTCAACTGTCAACTAAACTTTCAACTCATCTATATATACACTTTTCATCTGTCTTTTCAGTTTATTTAATGCACTTTTTTTAATTTCATATGCCTTTTGATATTTTAAGTTATTCTCTTTAGCAATTACTTTCAATGGTCTTCTATTGATATAAAATTCAATTATTAACATCTTTTCTAAATAGGACAACTCATTAATACAATCACTTAATTTTTCAACTATTTCATAAGCTATGTATTGGTCCTCCACTGTAAAAGGATAATTTCCTTCTAAGTTGTTAATATTTATTGAGTTTTGAATTTCTCTATAATGTTTTATTTTACTTTTTAATAAATTTATATTACTACGTTTAACTGTCGTAGTTAAAAATGAGCTAAAGGAATTTGAATTTATATTATATAAATTGATAGCTTTTATAATGCTTAATATACTATGTTGAACTAGATCATCAAACTCATATCCGGGTATATGATATTTTGATGCTTCACTTAAAACTAAAGGCATATATTTATTTATAATAGTTTCAGTAGCTTTACTATCGCCTTCCTTGGCTTTTCTAATTAAATCTTCCATTTTAACACCACCAGTTTATATCTAGTGTACTTGCTTGTACACCGATTGATTTTGTTATATCTATTAATAATGCATAATTCATAATGCATTATTCACAATTGAGGAAAGAGATAGTTTAAGAATAAGATCTACTAATTCTTAAGCCGACTCTGATTGAATTGCGAAATAAAAATACCGTATAATCCAGAAATTACTGAATAATACGGTATTTTAAAATATTATTTGGTTTTATAGTTGTTGCGCTTTATAAGAAGATTGTGTAATAAATCATGTTCACAATATCTGCAATAAATTGGAGTTTATTTCTTGTTGTTTTTTTTATTGATAGCAACAAAAGAACATAAAATAGCAGCACCTATTGCAATCCAAAGAGCAATGTTCATTTGAAATCCTCCTCTCAAAGTCCTATTCATATATTAATTTAATAAAAAACTACTGC
>JAQYVX010000059.1 GCA_030145305.1 Halarcobacter sp.
CACTCACTACTTTGATAACCCCAAAAAGGGTTCTGGTGCAAAAAAATATTGAATGCTAGAGTAATCCCTTTTTCAATTTTACTTTATGCCACTAAATCAAATGATTTATTGATTAAAGATCAATTTATATTTAGAGATTTATTAAAAAAGCCTCCTAATCCAGGAGGCTTTTACCTCGCATAATGTACGTTATCAAATACGATTTTTATTTTTCAACAAAGTAAAAAAATTAGTGCTGCCATTCGTTTTTTTTGAATGGCCTCACTAACCTTTTTTACTTCTACCGAATATTCTTTCCCAAAAACTATCTTTTTTAGATTCTTCTTCTCTGCTTATTGCTATATATTTTATCAATTTTTCATTTTCTGATTTCATTTGGTCGCAGATCTTCTCCCTCTGACTTTCAAGTTCATGTTCCATTTTCTTCTCTAACTTTTCAATTCTATCTAAATACATTTTATCTCGTTCTTGCAAAATATCAGCTATTTGACTCAACATAACCTCTTTGAGTTCTGCTCCAGTAAGTCTATCTATGGTTATAAGTTCCATAGCCTTTTCCTTTTGCTCCATCACATCAGCCGACTTCACTATAATTTCTCTTATCAGCTCTGTTCCCGCTCCCCTTTCCTTCATAGCCTTTATCTTTCTATATATCTGAACTTCACTTTCTGAATAAACTCTATGTCCCATCTCATTCCTCGGAATTTTAAGGTCAAAATCAACTTCATATTTTCTAATGGTTGTTATCTTTATTTCAGTGATTTTTGATAAATCTTTTATAGTATATATTTTCTCTCCCATATCAACCCTCCACTTTAGCATACATCATAAGTAGTATATACCTTCATACCATTGAAATTACTAGATTCATTCAAATATCCTACATGCTATATATAGTTAGATATAGGTGTCTTTAATTCCTTTAATTTTATATTTTAGTCATATTTTTAAAATATAAATCATACACTTTCAGTAAAGCATTACTTGAAGTGATTTGGAGAAAGTATACCCTTTTTTATATACGGTCAAAATAATTCCTTTAATCATTTTTAAACCGCTCTATTTTTAAGCTTTCCAAAAAATGTTATAATGAGTTAAGAATATTTTACTGAGGGGATATTCTAGAATTAATAAGTTATCAGATATTCAGTAAACTAGATAGGGTGCCACCTATCTAGTTTTTTTGCTTTAAGCTTAAAAATAAATAGACCAACTGAATTAAACGACTTCTTTTTAGTTGTTTAATAAAGGCGGTAGCAAAAGCCGACCATAGCATTAAATAAAAAGAATCCAGATCCTAATATCGGCTTTTTTAAAATATATTAAGTTTATTTATTTTCCTTATCTTCTTTGATGGCACTCGTGAAATACGTTGCTCCTTCTTTTCTATCTGCTTTAAAATATTTTTCTAAAAAAAATAGCTAATGCAATCAAGGTGGAGAATCTGCCGTCGGATACAAGTTTAAAGTTTTGGGGTTAAGGTCTTAAAGGGGGAGCGAAGCGATTGGGGGAATCCCCCAACAAGCTGTCAAAGATAGTCACGAAGTGGCTAGCAAAGACGAAGCTTGCCAAACCCCCTAAGACCATGTTAAACTGACTTCAATATAAAGTTTTAGGGGGTGCGTTTTTGAGTGCTAACAGAACAGAAAATAAGCAAATTAATTTTAGAGTAAGTGAAAAAGAATATAAGAAATTGGAGCAAATGGCGAACAATTTTGGAATGAGTGTTCCAGCTTTTTGTAAATCAAAATCACAAGGAGCAAGAATGAAGTCACCTAAGATAGACCGAGAAGGAGCA
>JAQYVX010000060.1 GCA_030145305.1 Halarcobacter sp.
TAAGTAACATCTGGCAACAGCATGTATAAAAAAGCCGGAAGTCATCACTTCGTTGTAATCAAAAATATGTTAACTTTATGCTTACAATACGTTCAACTTGGTTCGGAGATAAAATCCCCGGCCATTTCATACACGCATACCGTTGTAGGGCATATTAAAAATAACGAAACTCAATGAGGATAATATTAATAATTATATTTTTTCAAGTGGCTTCACTTGGGTTATTCAGTCAAGTTGTCAAGGAGTCTAAACTGGTTTATAATAAAGAGATTATTTATTCATATAAAGTTACCCATGTCAGTTCTGAGAAAAAAAGAAGTGTTAATATTTTGTATTTAGTATGCTATGGAACGCCATGGAGGTTGGATACACTCAATCAAATAAAAGTTAATTGGGCACCTAGCTTAGACGATATATTTAAAAAGACAGCTGGAACGGGTGTAATTGAAAACAAACTGAAAATTTGGATGCATCCTCCAAGGAATAACGAATTTTCAATCTTAGAATATTCCCCTTTTCCTTATGTGAAATTTCCACTCCAAGTAGGGCGAGAATGGAATTGGGAATTAGCATTAGGAAAATATTGGGAAAACAAATCTTTATCAGTGAGAGCTGATGATATAATGAAGTACATATATTTGATTGAAAGTCATGAAAAAGTGAAATCTGAATTTTCTGAAAAAGAAATTGATTGTTATAAAATTACAAGTAAGTCAATCAACGAACGTTTTGATTCAAGCTTAACTTGTTATTTTAACAATGATTATGGTTTTGTGAACCTTTTTTATAAAAATATTGATAAATCAGAGTTGAGGTTTGAGTTAATAGATATCTGTTTCAAGGAAAACATTTTAAATTTTGATTCGGTCTTTAAATATCAGTAGAACATACGCCCTACAACAAAAGCTAAATTTCATGGGCGGCGATGAGTAGTTTGGAAGTTTAGTTCAATTAAGAAACACCAGCAAGCCAATTAAGTTGGTTTGCTTAAAAATATAAACAAATTTGCTCGGCTTGCTTTTTTATCGGTTTGATAAGACAACTGTTTTAATCGCCCACGCAACTTAGCAAGACCGTTAGGCTCCATTTTAGCGACAAAATATAAGATCAATGCCAAGACAGAAAGTAGATCATGAGCAATTGAAAAGAATAAAAAGACAATTGCCATATTTAAATAAGCTCTTCGAAGAAGAGGACGAGAATATTAAACCTGAGGAAAAATATAAGGAATGTGCAATTTGCATATTCAAGGGTTGGTTAAGTGATGAAGATGCTCATTTAGTTTTCACAGAAGATATTAACGAAATAAAATCACGAAGAAAGAAATTCAAGAGTTTTATCAAATCCTTATTTGACACGACAGATATTTTCATCTTAGCTAAGATGAAAAGCAAGAGAGGTTCTTATATTTATAAACCTTCGGATTTAACTTATCTTATGAAAATGTGTGAATTTGATAAATTAACAGAAGATCGAGGAGAACAGTACACTTTGCTCATTCCAGAATATTCTGCCATCTATCGAGAAAGTTATGATTGGACTAATATTTTATATTATAGAGATTCGACAAAAGCTGAAGCATTGACAGAATTAGCTAATAAATATGGATTGCATAGAATAGAATTTTAAAAAAACAGAGCCTAATAAATAGAACTATGAGCGGTCTGCAAGACCCAGCGAGGAGTAGATGTTGAACTACATCCCGGATGGTGTCGTTTTGCATTTTCTATGCTCTTATCGACGATTTTTATTGTATTTGGAAATTTGTAGTTGGTAGCCTGGGGT
>JAQYVX010000061.1 GCA_030145305.1 Halarcobacter sp.
ATCTTCTATAGTTCTAGTACGATAAAGTGATTTTAAATAAGAATCATCAATACTTTTATCTAATGCATCCATTACATTTTGATTATAATAAGGAGATAAAGACAATCGATATAAATCTTCTAAATAGGTTTGAATATTTAATGCAGTTAATTCTACAATTTGTTGAGCTTTTTCAGAGGATTCTTCTTTTAAACTCAAACTATATTTATTATAAGAGGAGATAGATACAAATATGATGGCTATCAAAGAAAGCAATGCAGTACTAATAAATAATTTAAATGAAAATCGCCAATTAATCTTTGTCATTTTATAGTTTCCCCCCAGTTTACACTACATTTATCTTTAAAAATATTATAACATAGCTAATTTTTTTGTGGCATTTATATAAAAAAACAATACCATAATCTAAAATATCAGGTATTTATTTAAAATCAGGATAAATATACAATTATAAGTGAAGACACATTAAATTGAATTAAATTTTAAGGTTATGTTTTAAAGTAATGCTGAGAATGAAAAACGATTAAGAATTAAGAATGAATAATTAAGAATTGTGGACACCTTTTGCTGGCGCAAAAGCTTAAATCATTTAATCTTTTATAAGTTAAAGATTTTCTGAAAGAAAATCAACCATAATTATTAATTTTTAATTAGTAATTCTTAATTAAATTGCGGAAGTTATGACGCAATTTATAAATATTCTTCATCTTAAAACATAGCCAATTTAAAAAAGGGGAAGGGGTAATAAAATCATGAAAAAATTTTTAACTATTCTAGTCTCTGCTACAATGTTAGTTTCACTAGTAACAGGTTGTGGTTCTGGCAATGTAGAAAGCGATGTCAAGAAAGATGAAGGTAAAAAAAGTGAAGAAGTAGTAAATATCAAGTTTTTCACTGGTAAAGTAGAAACGGTAGATTTATTAAATGAAATAATTGATGAATTCAATTCTACTCATCCAAATATTGTTGTTGAACAAGAATTCCAAAAAGATGCGAGCAACACTATAAAAGTAAAATTTGCATCAGGAGATATTCCTGATATTACTACAGTAGTTGCACAAGATTATATCGACCAAGGTAAATACTTAGATTTATCAAAGGAAGTTTGGTGGGATCGTATACAACCCTCTATCAAAGATATGTGTACTGATGTAAAAACTGGAAATCAGTATAAGGTTGCTAGTAATATGACTATGGCAGGATTGTTTTATAATAAAGAAATATTTAAAGATTTGGGATTAGAAGAACCTAAGACTTGGGAAGAATTTGAGAAAAACCTTACTGCAATAAAAGAGAGTAATAGCCAAATTTCACCATTCTTTATGGGCGGTAAAGAGTCTTGGATGTTAGGACATTTAGTTGAATTTATGGCACATGGTGTAGTCAAACAAAAATATGGTGTAACTGGGGCAAAAGAAGCATTTTTATCAAACGATGATTCTAAACTTCAGTTCGGAGAAAAAAATGGACCTATAGATAGTTTTGCAGCAAGTGTTTTAAGCTTAAAAGAAAAAGGATTACTAAATAAGGACTTTTTAACTGCAACTTATGATAATCAAATTGAAAGTTTTGCTAATGGTCAAGCAGCAGTAATAAGTCAAGGTATGTGGGCACTTGGTGGAATTCTTGAAAAGAATCCAGATATGGCTTCTAACATTGGTTTTATGCCATACCCTGCAATTGTTGATGGAACAGAATCAGTTATCTTAAGTGCTGAAGATTCAGCTTATGCTATTACATCAGCATCAGAGCATCCTGAAGAAGCAAAAGA
>JAQYVX010000062.1 GCA_030145305.1 Halarcobacter sp.
CAATAGGTTCTCCATAAAATCTTACCTTTTTATCACAAAATACGGGCTGGTCTTTAATAATATTTCCAAAAGTATTTTCTTTTACATCCTTAGCCGTAAAAACATATACGTCTTCTATATTTTCTACTGCAGATATATCAATGGATTTTATCAATGCATGAGCTTGTGTTGCCCTTACCATTTTTAAATGCAGCATATTCGGCATATAAAAATCACTAGGGTACTTTGTCTTGCCTGTTACTTTTTCCCATCCATCTACTCTTGGAATAGATTGTCCAATAATTGATTTCATCTTAACATTCCCTCATTTCAAAAAAAAATCTAGAAACCTCATTATGTGAGGTTTCTAGATTTTCTTATCATATATATATATAACATACAAAACATACAAAAAAAACTAAATTTCCACACCATAGAAGGATAATTTACGGCTATCCAGTAGAGACTCTCGGTCCATATTACCGAGATTATATAGGAGAATTTACAATATTCAATTGTTATACGAATAATATTATCACACGAATCAACAAACTTCAATAAAGCCCCATACTTTTTGCTGCTTTTTCAAATTTTCGCTTACTAAATTCTTCAAAAGCACAATTAAGGATAGCTTAATATAATTTCTAATAATTTTTACCAATCCAATTATTTATATACTTCATAAATTTAACAAAATCATCAAGATGGCTTTTTAGAATATCTACCATTATTTTTTTCTCCACTCTCATATAATCATGTACAAGTATATTTCTAAAAGAAACCATGTTTGCAATTTCCTTTGCAAATTTTTTAGGAAGTATACCTTCTTTACTCAAAATTAGAATACAGTCCCTATAAGTATCAGGTTTTTCAATATCTAAAGTTGAAATAATTATATTTGAAATATCAAGTACACATTCAATAGATATTTGAACTCCTCTTTCAATTCCCCAATATCTTATCATATCTTCTTTTAGATTTTCTTCATTTATATTAAGAGAGACTGACTTTAATAATATTAAATTTTTTTGAAGCTCTTTCATCTTAACTTCAATTGTTTCTAATATATTTCTTGTCATTTCATTTATCAACTCCTACAGAATTTTCAATCCATTCATTTATGTATTTCATTTGAGTTTTTCTAAAAGGTTCCATATCCATATACTCTTTAAGTACCCTCACTTCAAAATCAACCTTAACATCTTCGTTTTTCATAAAAATAAGTTTCCCGTATTTAATAACTTGATGCTTTAGCACTGCGTTTGCAGAATTTAAAATAACTAAATCTATATCGTCTCTTTTAAAAATAGACGTTAAATCACCTATTAAACTTAATTTATCCATGGGATCATAGCCATTATTAAGAAGAATTGCTATATCTAAATCACTGTTAGCATTGTTATTTCCTTTTGCATAAGAACCAAATATATATATTAATTTTATGTCATAATCATGAATAAATTCTTTTAAATTATCCTTGAACATCTTATTTATTTCCTCTAAATTCTTTTGAATCATTAAAAATTCACCTTCTTAATTAAAAATAAAGATTACATCTATATTATAGCATTATTAACCCATTTATATATAATTAAACTCTTACTATTCTCATATTTTCATCATATTTAATACCTAATTCTTTTGATAGCTTTTCATTTAACTTCATAAGATTTTCATGATACTCTTTATACTCTTTACTTAAAATCTTCATATTGGGTAAAAAGATATTATAATATCCACTGTTATTATAAAATTCATTCATTTGCTTTTTAAAT
>JAQYVX010000063.1 GCA_030145305.1 Halarcobacter sp.
TATAATGAAATCTGTTAAATTTTAAAATATTTAAACTATTAAAAAACGAATGTAACTATAGATAATTATAACGAGGTGTAAAATGAGTAATTTAGCAGGAAATGGATGTGACATATTAATTCCGGACGAAGAGAGAAAAACTCTTGCTGAAATTGAAAGAAGTATTATAACTAAATACAGAAAAGTTATATGGTCAAAGTTTATGAAAGGTATTAAAGAATATAAACTAGTTGAAGAAGGCGACAAAATTGCAGTTGCAATTTCAGGTGGAAAAGACAGTATAATCATGGCAAAACTTTTCCAAGAACTACACAAACATGGCCCTGTAAAATTTGAAATGGAATTTATTGCAATGGATCCTGGTTATCATCCTGATATTAAAATACTTTTACAAGATAACTGTAGTCATCTTGATATTCCAATTCATTTATTTGATTCTGGTATCTTTGAGATTGTTGATAAAATAGCAAAAGACTACCCATGCTATATGTGTGCAAAAATGAGACGTGGAGCGCTTTATAATAAAGCAAAAGAACTTGGATGTAACAAACTTGCACTTGGTCATCACTTTGATGATATTATAGAAACTACAATGCTAAATGTTTTATATGCTGGTAGCTTTAAGACAATGCTACCTAGACTTAAGTCTTCAAACTTTGAAGGACTTGAGTTAATTAGACCTATGCTATATATAAGAGAAAAACATATAGAGGCATTTACTAATTATAGTGGTGTTTGGCCACTAAACTGTGCATGCATGGTTGCCGCTAAAAAAATTGGTGGTAAGCGTCACGAAATAAAAGCTTTAATTCAAACTTTAAAAGAAAATAATGCAAATGTTGAAAAGAATATTTTTTCTGCAGCTCAAAATGTTAATTTAGAATCCATCTTAGGATGGGTTGCAGATGGAAAAAAACATTCATATATGGATGATTACTTTGATTAATTTAACGACTTGATTAATATAAAAAACCCCTAATAGATTTCACTCTGTTTAGGGGTTTTTGTTCTTTAACATAAAATTTAGCTTTAATCTTACTTGAAGATTCCAAAAGGCTTACCAACTGGTAAGAAAACTTTTCCAAAGTGCTTGTTTAGTACTGAAGCAGCTGAACCATAGAATCCAAAAAGTGCTACTCCTAATTCACAAATTCCTGCAAACAAATGCATTTCATGCTTCATTATGCCAAATGTACTAAAGCTTAGTCCAATGAATAAACCGTCTATAAGAACAAATATTATGAACAATACCTTATTTGTTTCCATTGCACCAATTGTCATAAATACGCTAAAAATCAGATATCCAATAAATGCGAATCCAAGCTGTCTTGGGTCAAATGATGATTGAAGCGCTTCCCCGAAAAAGCCTGTCGTAATTAACCACGTAGCTGCTACTGAATACCAAAACATCGCAAATGCTCCAAAAGCGGTAGTTCCAAATGTATTTTCATGCTTTGAATCATTAATACATGCAAATAATTGTGCACTTGCTCCTAGGAATATTGCCCAAGGAATTATTCCCGATACCCCTGTACTCCATCCTAACTTTTGTGATGATGCTACGAACGTAACCATAGCTAAGCCGAATAATCCAAGTGCTGATGGATCAGCTGCAGCTATTTGAATCTTTTTTGTTTCATTCATTCTGTAAATCCCCCATTATATTTCTTAGCATGTCCTACAACATAGCATGCCATTTTTAAATTCTACTACTTTTTATATGATAATAAAAGAGTAAATTTAAAATTTA
>JAQYVX010000064.1 GCA_030145305.1 Halarcobacter sp.
AAGTAACATCTGGCAACAGCTCGTATAAAAAAGCCGGAAGTCTTCACTTCGTTGTAATCGAAAATATGTTAACTTTATACTTACAATACATTTAACTTGGTTCGGATATAAAATCCCCGGCCATTTCATACAACCAAACGTTGTAAGCAAGCAAAAAAAAACATCCTGCAAACAATAAGCTTATTGATACATTAGTATATTTGATAAATATTGAAATAATAATTTGCTTCATGAATTCAGATGACACATACGATCCTGAGAGTTGGGAAGGTGATTACGAACTCTATGAAATGGAAGATTGGGTAGGGTTACTTAATCTTCGTGAAAAAAATGCAAAGAAACACCCTTCTGATTTATATGCACAGCAAAGATATGCTGAAGCATTGAATTTAAATAAAAGATATAATGACACCTTAGATTTCATTGCACCTTTATATAAAGCAAATTATGAGATCGTATTTGGTGTGCATGAAATTATTGATGCTTTATATGGATTAGGGAAAACAGAGAATGATTTTAATTGGATTAATAAACCAGATATACTAAAACTAGATTCCAACTTGATCAAATTATGTACAGATTTTTTAAGACCTAAGAGGAAATCAGTAAGTGTTACGGATATATATTGCGATTTATTAGTCAAATCTGATTATTGCGCATTTAATGAGCAAGAGTTAGCAAATTATTTAGTCAAACTTACTGACATTTTTGCTGTACAAATAGATACTGAGTACATTATGGATAGTAAATTAAAACTGAAAAGAAAGTAAAAATGCCAGCTTACAACAAAGGCTCATAAATCATGGCTGGGAATGTGGTGTTTCGAGCGCATATGGCTCACATCAGCATTATCACAATTCGTGAATGAACACCTTCGAAACCACCACGCTTCATAGCCTCGACCGTTGTAGCACATTTTAAAAGGAAGTACTCTGTTAAATTAAACTTTTGATATTTTAGAATAATAAACAGTTACTCGAGTATAAGTACATATCAATCAATTTAACAAAAAGTAATATCAATTATGCCAAAATTAATAATAAAAAGGACCTCTGAACTAAATAATAAATCAAGAGATTTTGGACTTTATGTAAACGGAGATAAAATTGGGGTAATTAAAAATGGTGAAACTAAGGTTTTTGATTTGGAAACAGGGAAACATCAAATAGTAGCAAAAATTGATTGGTGTCAAAGTCGAAAATTGAATTTAGAATTTCAAAAAAACGAAACAAGAACAATTGAATTATCTGGATTCAAATATGCAAATCTGATTATCCCTTTAATAGCTGCAATGTTTTTAGGTCATTTTGTTTTAAAATTTGTATTCGGAATTGACTTGGTGATTTTAATTTTTGCGGGACTAGTAGTATTCCTTTATCCAATTTATTTTATAACATTTGGAAGGAAGAGATATATAATATTGAATGAGCTGAAATAACAAACGTACTACAACACACGCTCATAAATAATTGCCGAGTCTGTAATCATTCCAAGGTTTTTAGCTCGCATAAACTGAAATAAAACTTGAAAGTAAAGCACTCCGAAACCGGCAACTATTCATAGCGCAAAACGTTAGAACCAATGCTGGGCAGCTATGTGCGGTAAAAAAGAAACTTAATCGCTGCATATATAAGGAGAATAAGTCATATATTTACTGCAAAAAAATTATGGTGAAGTATATATATCAATATTCACAATGGCCAAATTTTACTTG
>JAQYVX010000065.1 GCA_030145305.1 Halarcobacter sp.
GGAATGAAGCTATTGTATTATTAAAAGATACATCACTGGTTTCCGCTATTGGGGGAAGAGAATTAATGAATTCTGCAAAGATTTTAGGTGCTAAATTTTATGATTATGTTGGATTTTTAACAGGTGCAGCTATAATATACCTTATTTTCACATTCATTATTTCTAAATTAGTAAGTTTTATGGAAAGGAGATTGAAGGCAAATGATTAAAGTTTCTGGACTACACAAAAAATTTGGTAACCTTCATGTTCTCAAAGGTATAGATTCACATATATCAAAAGGTGAGGTTGTTGTTGTTATTGGACCTTCGGGATCGGGAAAAAGTACTTTTTTAAGATGTTTAAATTTATTAGAAGAGCCATCTGATGGTGAAATAGTTTTTGAAGGTATATCCATTACTGATAAAAAACAAGATATAAATAGATTGAGACAAAAGATGGGGATGGTATTTCAACAATTTAACCTTTTCCCACATATGAATGTTTTAGATAATATAATGCTATCTCCAATGAAAACAAAAAATGTTTCTAAGGAAGTCTCTAAGAAAAAAGCTATGGAACTTCTTAAAAGAATAAATCTTCAAGATAAAGCAAGTAATTTTCCAAAACAATTATCTGGTGGACAGAAACAAAGGATAGCTATAGTAAGAGCATTAGCTATGGAACCAGATGTAATGCTGTTTGATGAGCCAACATCAGCGCTTGATCCTGAAATGGTTGGTGAAGTATTAAAAGTTATGAAGGAACTAGCCGCAGAGGGTATGACTATGGTTGTAGTAACTCATGAAATGGGCTTTGCAAAAGAAGTGGCTGATAGAGTGATATTGATGGATGAGGGAGTAATTCAGGAAGAAGGAACTCCAGAGCAAATATTTAATAATCCTCAGAATGTTAGAACACAAGAATTTTTGAGCAAAGTGCTTTATTAATTAAGAATTGAGAATTAAGAATTAAAAAAGAAAAATCAAGGTATCTCCTAAGGAGATACCTTTTGTTTAATATGAAGTATAATTGAAATAGATTGCTATTGCTAGGTTCCTTAACAGGAATAAAGTACTTTTGCTAATGCAAAAGAAAGAAGACTTCCATTTAAGTTTTTACGAAGTAAAAACATCCTAAATTCTTAATTTTTAATTCTCAATTATAAATTAAGCTTTGCTTATTTTAGGGTTTTTGCAACATCAACAAGTTTTTGTATTGAATGTTGGAAAAAAGCATCGTAGGCTTCACAAAAATAGCTTAAACCTGGTTTCCCATTTACAAAAGGCTCCCTATTTCTTCTACATCCACCTCTACAAATCCTTAACCATTCACAGTGCATACATTTTGGATCTACATGTTTAGAAATATTCATAAAACTATTTCCAGTATCATTGTTTTGTATTTCATCAATATTATGTTCATTAATATTTCCCAATTTCCATTGGTCTATAACATAGAAGTCGCATGGATAAACACTACCATCAGCTTCTACAACCATCTGGCAAGAACAAGCTCCATTCATATCACAGGATTCTGGTGGGTATCCCATAACCATTCCAAGAAGATTATCAAAATATCGGATACTGACAAAGTCTTTATTCATAGCATCCGAATACCAATTATCGAATAAATCAATTAAGAATTTACCAAAAGCTTTTGGAGTTAAAGAAAAATTGTGTTGTCCTTGTTCTTCTCCTAGTGGGTCAAGGCAAGGAATAAATTGGAG
>JAQYVX010000066.1 GCA_030145305.1 Halarcobacter sp.
TATAAAAGTGTTTGGTTCAGTTTGTTAGTCAAATATAAACAAACTGAATAAATACACATAGGAAAATTAACATGGGGTAGAAATAGGTTTTGAGAATATTTTAGAGAAGTATCGAAAAAACTTTTAAGTTCATCCCATAACACGACTATCCTCAACATAACCCAGAGAATGTCACACCTCTTGCGAAATTCGTGCAAGAGGTGCGCCACCGCACTACGTTGCGGCGTTGGGTTACGTCGAGAACAGTGGAAACGTTATCTGAAATGTAAGGAGTAAATATATGAAATATGAAGAAAGTTCTATTGAGCTATTAATGGAATACTCAATAAAAATTTATGATGGGCAAATAACAAGGAGTGAAGTAATAAATCTCTTTGAAGAAGTTTATAAAATTAATAGAAATTCGGTAAGTGATTTTATTCAATCATTTGAGTTAATACTATGCGGAAAGAAATTTACTAGAACTATCAATTTGCGTGACACAAGGTTAATTTATGAATTCATCTTAGAAATGTATGGAGTCGAAAAATTAAAATTAGCATTGAGGTCGGTAGAATTACATTTGAATTACTACGAAGAGAAATGAAATGTTAATTTAATTTCACAACACAAACTTCATGACGAATTTAGTGAATTCTTAAAAGTAGACACTTATGAAGTATTCTGTGGGGAAGTTTTTGATAATTCTAATGAATTATTCGAGGGTAGCAAAATTAAAGTAGAAGTAAATAAATATGAACGAAATAGTAAAGCTCGTAAATTATGCATTGATTATTATGGATATAAGTGTTCAGTATGCGATTTTGATTTTAAGAAATGTTACGGAGAAGCAGGCAAGGATTATATACATGTACATCATATTACACCAATTTCTAAGATGAATGACAAATATATTGTAAACCCAGTTAAAGATTTGCGACCAATTTGTCCAAATTGCCACTCAATAATTCATCGAAGTGATAATATGACTATCGATAAATTAAAATCTATTATTGAGAAGAATAAAAAAAATAGTTAGTGCGTGTGACATAATTTAACTTATGGCGAGGACATAAAGAAGTGATAAATTTGAATGAAAAGGAAAATAATCAATTTATACTATAAATTCTGAATTTAGAGAAATATATACATAAGAAAAATAACAGCTAAAAAGGAATTAGAAAAACAAAGAAATATCTTGTGAATTTAGGTGTATTATTATATAAAAAATGTTTGAGTTACTCATATTGCGCTCACGAATAACTCAGAAAATGGAATGTTATTCAAAGGATTGAAATTTAAATGACGATAAAGGTTTTGACGAGTTATACACAATACAATCGATATGCATAACTCAGATACATATAAGATGGAAAAAAATTGGAGTTTTGGTGGGTTATTTTTTTATTGTGATAGATAGCTTTTTATGTGAAAAAAATTTAAGTTACCCATATTGCGTCAATGAGTAACTCAGAAATAACTATAGTGCTCAAAGTATTGAAATGTAGACGGCGACAAGGGTTTTAACGAGTTACACACAATAATATCGATATGCGTAACTCAGCTAAATATTATATGGATAAAAATTGGAGGAAAAATCATGGTGAATTATTATTGAATGTTTAAAGTAATTTGGAGGATATAAGTTAAAAAATAGTGGATTACAAAATTAATGGCTATAAATAAAATGAAATATATTAA